>NZ_JBIRJY010000013.1:0-170425 GCF_044329785.1 Streptomyces sp. NPDC017529 | reverse complement strand
TATGCGCATCAGGATGTGCCGTTCGAGCGGTTGGTGGAGGCGTTGAATCCGGAGCGCTCCGCGGACCGCAACCCGCTCTTCCAGATCGCACTGGCCGTGGACACGCCGTCCGGGGACGAGCTGTCCCTCCCCGGTGTCACGGTCGAGAGGCAGGAGGCGCACACCGGCACCGCCAAGTTCGACCTCTCCTTCCGCCTCACCGAACAGCGGGCGCCCGGCGGGCTGCCCGGCGGGATCGACGGATCGGTCGAATTCGCCACCGGCCTGTTCGACCGCAGTACGGTCGAGACGCTGACCGTACGACTGCGCCGCCTCCTGGAAGCGGTGCTCGCCCGGCCCGACCAGCCCATCGGCCGGGCCGAGATCCTCGATGCGGACGAGCGCCGCCTGCTGCTGCACACGTGGAGCGGCCCGGCGTCCGGCCTGCCGACGGGCCTGCTGCCCGAGCTGTTCGAGAACCGGGCCGCCCGGGAGCCCGACGCGCCCGCCCTCGTCGAAGGGGCGCGCGAGGCGACGTACGCGCAGACGAACGCCGAGGCCAACCGCCTCGCCCACCTCCTGATCGCGCGCGGCGCCGGGCCCGAGCGCATCGTGGCGCTGTGCCTGCCGCGTTCCGGCGCGGCCGTCCGCGCCGCCCTCGCCGTGGCCAAGACCGGCGCCGCCCACCTGCCGGCCGACCCCGCCCTGCCGGACGCGCGGATCGCGTTCCTGCTCGGCGACGCCGCGCCCGTACTCGTCGTGACCACCGCCGACGCCGCCCACAGGCTGCCGCCGGACGGTCCGCCGCGCCTCGTCCTGGACGCCGACGACACGGCCCGCTCTCTGGCGGGACAGCCGGACCACAACCCCACCGACGCGGACCGGCGCGCCCCGCTCCTGCCGTCGCACCCCGCGTACGTCATCCACACCTCGGGCTCCACGGGCACGCCGAAGGGCGTCGCCGTCACCCACACCGGCGTGCACGCCCTCGCCGCCGCCCAGGTGGCCCGCTTCGGCCTGCGTGCCGGCAGCCGGGTGCTCCAGCTCTCCTCGCCCAGCTTCGACGCGTCGGTGATGGAGACGCTCATGGCGTTCGCGGCGGGCGCCGCGCTGGTCGTTCCGCCGCCCGGCCCACTGGGTGGCGAGGCGCTCGCGGACGTCCTGGCCGAAGGGCGGATCACCCACTGCCTGATTCCCCCGACGGTGCTGGCCAGCGTTCCGCCGTGCGCGCTGCCCGAGTTGGAGACCCTGGTCATCGGCGGCGAGGCGGGCACCGGCGAACTGGTGGCCAGCTGGTCGGCGGGCCGCCGCATGGTCAACGCGTACGGGCCGACGGAGGCGACGATCTGCGCGACCCTCAGCGAGCCGCTGCACGGCACCGGTACCCCGCCGATCGGCGCCCCCGTGACCCACAGCCGGGCCTACGTGCTGGACGCGGCGCTGCGGCCGGTGCCGCCGGGCGCCCTGGGGGAGTTGTACTTGGCGGGTGCCGGGCTGGCTCGGGGTTATGTGGGGCGGGCCGGGCTGACTGCGGAGCGGTTCGTGGCGTGTCCGTACGGGGTGCAGGGGGAGCGGATGTACCGGACGGGCGATCTGGTGCGGTGGCGGGCCGACGGGCAGTTGGAGTACGTGGGGCGGGCGGACGACCAGGTGAAGGTGCGGGGGTTCCGCATCGAACTCGGCGAGGTGGAGGCCGGGCTCGCGGCCCACCCCGCCGTCGCCCGCGCGGCGGCCGCCGTCCGTACGGACGCGTCGGGCACCGCGCGGCTCGTCGGCTACGTGGTCGGCAAACCGGAATGCGCCGATCCGGAACCCGGCGCGGTACGTGACTTCCTGCGCGCGCGGCTGCCGGAACACCTGGTCCCGGCCACCGTCGTTCCAATGGACACCCTGCCGGTGACCGTCGGCGGCAAGCTGGACCGCCCCGCCCTGCCCGACCCCGGCTTCTCCCGCACGCCGGCGGGACGCGCGCCTCGCACGGCCGCGGAAGAGGTGCTGTGCGGCCTGTTCGCCGAGGTGCTGCGACTGCCCACCGTAGGAGTCGACGACGGCTTCTTCGACCTCGGCGGCGACTCCCTGCTGGCCACCAGGCTGGCCGGACGCGTCAGAGCCGTCCTCGGCACCGAACTCGACCTGCGTGACCTGTTCGCCGCACCGACCGTCGCCGGTACGGCCGGGCGGCTGCGCACCGCCCGCCGGGCCCGGCCCGCGCTGCGCCCGGTGCCCCGCCCGGACACGGTGCCGCTGTCCCACGCGCAGCGCCGCCTGTGGTTCCTGCACCGCATGGAAGGCCCGAGCGCCACCTACAACATCCCCCTGGCCATGCGGCTGACCGGTGCCCTGGACGCGCGGGCGCTGCGCGCGGCGCTGGTGGACGTGATGGAACGGCACGAAGTGCTGCGTACGGTACTGCCCGAGACCGACGGTGTGCCGCGGCAGACGGTGCTCGGCCCGGACGCCGCGCGTGCCGTCGTGACGGTCACGGACGTGACCGGCGCGGGCGCGGCCGAGGTGACCGCGCGGACCGGCGCGGCGGCCCGCAGGCTCTTCGACCTGACCCGGGAACTCCCCGTCCGCGCCGAAGTGCTCGTCCTCGGCCCCGAGGAACACGTCCTGGTGCTCGTCGTCCACCACATCGCCGCCGACGGCTGGTCCCTCGGCCCCCTGTGGCGGGACCTGGCCGCCGCCTACACCGCCCGCCGCGCGGACCGCCCGCCCAACCTGCCGCCACCGCCCGTCCAGTACGCCGACTACGCCCTGTGGCAGCACGAACTCCTGGGCGACCCGGACGACCCCGACAGCCTCCTCGCCGAACAGCTCGGGTACTGGACCCGGCACCTGCGCGACCTGCCCGACCAGCTGACGCTGCCCACCGACCGGGCCCGCCCCGCGGAGCCCGGAGGCCGCGGCGGAGTGCTGGCCTTCTCCTGGGACGCGGCGGCACACCAGCGGCTCGCCGCGCTCGCCCGGGACTGCGGGGCGAGCGTGTTCATGGTCGTACAGGCCGCGCTGGCCGCGCTGCTGACCCGGCTGGGCGCCGGCACCGACATCCCCGTCGGCACCCCGGCCGCCGGCCGCACCGACGAGGCGCTGGACGACGTCGTCGGCTTCTTCGTCAACACGCTCGTGCTGCGCACCGACACCTCGGGCGACCCCACGTTCCGCGAACTCGTCGCCCGGGTGCGGGAGGTGAACCTCGCCGCGTACGCCCACCAGGACGTTCCCTTCGAACGCCTGGTGGAAGCGCTCAACCCGCCCCGCACGGCGGCCCGCCACCCGCTCTTCCAGACGATGCTGACCTGGCAGTCCGCCGCAGGAAGGGAACTGGAGCTGCCCGGCCTCACCGTCACGCCGCTGCCCGCCGACACCGGCACCGCACGGCTCGACATGGAGATCAACGCCATCGAACACCGGGCGCCGGACGGTACCCCCGCCGGTGTCGAGGCGATGGTCGAGTTCAGCACCGACCTGTTCGACCGCCCCACCGTCGCGGCGTTCGTGGCGCGGCTACAGCGGTTCACCGAGGCCGCGACGGCCGACCCCGGCCTGCGGATCGGCCGGGCCGACCTTCTCACCGCCCGCGAACGGCACACCCTGCGCGAGCTGAACGACACCGCGCACGGCGTGCCCGACCTGGTCCTGCCGCGCCTCTTCGAGGACCAGGCCGCCGCGACACCCGGTGCCACCGCCCTGGTGTCCGCCGGCCGCACCCTCACCTACGCGCAGCTGAACGCCGCGGCGAACCGCCTGGCCCGCCGACTGGTCGCCCGGGGAGCCGGGCCCGAGAGCGTCGTCGGGCTGGCGCTGCCGCGCACGCCGGGCATGGTCACCGCCGTACTCGCCGTCCTCAAGGCAGGCGCCGCGTACCTGTTCCTCGACCCCGACTACCCCGCCGAACGCCTCGCCTTCATGCTCGGCGACACCCGCCCCGTCCTGCTGGTCACGGACCGGGCGACCGCACCGGCGCTCCCGGCCGCGGACGTCCCGCGCCTCGTCCTGGACGCGGCGGACGGCGACCGCGCCGGCGGACCGGCGGACGGCATCGGCACCGACCTCACCGGCACCGACCTCACCGACGCCGACCGGGCCGCCCCCCTCAAGCCGCTGCACCCGGCGTACGTCATCTACACCTCCGGCTCCACCGGCATCCCCAAGGGAGTCGTCGGCCTGCACCGGGGCTGCGTCAACCGCCTGCTGTGGTGCGCCCGCGCCTACCCCTGGCACGCCGGGCAGCCGGTGCTCGCCAAGACCACACTGAGCTTCATCGACGGCACCACCGAACTGCTCGGCGCCCTGCTGCACGGCGCGACCGTGGTCCTCGCCGACTCCTTCACCGCCCGCAGCCCAGCGGAACTGGCCGCCCTCCTCGCCCGGCACCGTGCCACCCGCATCACCGTCGTGCCCAGCCTGCTGGCCGCACTCCTGGACGGCGACACCGGACTGCTCACCACCTGCGCCTTGTGGGTGAGCAGCGGCGAAACCCTGCCGCCCGCCCTCTCCGAGCGGTTCGCCGCGGCCCTTCCCGGCGCCCGCCTGGTCAATTTCTACGGCGCGTCCGAAGCCAGCGGCGACAGTCTGCACGCCGTCGCGCACGGCCCGGACGTGGCAGCGGGGCGGCCCATCTGGAACACCCACGCGCACGTCCTGGACGCCATGCTGCGGCCGGTGCCGCCCGGTGTGCCGGGCGAGATCTACCTGACCGGCACCGGGCTGGCCCGCGGCTACCTGCGCCGCCCGGCCCTGACCGCCGAGCGCTTCGTCGCCGACCCCTACGGCGCGCCGGGCGAGCGGATGTACCGCACCGGCGACCTGGGACGGCAGCGCCCCGACGGCGTGCTGGAGTACCTCGGCCGGGTGGACGACCAGGTCAAGATCCACGGCGTACGCATCGAACTGGGCGAGGTGCAGGCCGCGCTGCTCGCCCACCCGGACGTCGACCGCGCGGCGGTGGCCGTGCGCGAGGACACCCCCGGTCGCAGACAGCTCGTCGCGTACGTCGCCGCCGCGCCCGGCACCGAGCCCCACGCCGCGCGGGTCCGGCGGTTCCTGCGGGAAAGGCTGCCCCGGTTCATGGTCCCGGCCGCCGTCGTCACCCTGGACCGGCTGCCGCTGACCGCCAACGGCAAGCTGGACCGGCGCGCACTGCCCGCGCCCGTCTTCACCGCCGAAGAAGGCGCGCGTGCCCCCGGCACCCCGCCCGAGGAGATGATGAGCGCGCTCTTCGCCGAGGTCCTCGGCCTGCCCTCGGTCGGCGCCGACGACGGCTTCTTCGACCTCGGCGGCGACTCGCTGCTGGCGGCCCGGCTCGTCAGCCGCGTCCGTGCGGTCTTCGGCGCCGACCCGGGCATCCGCGCCCTGTTCGAAGCCCAGTCACCGGCCGGTCTGGTGAGCAGGCTGGACGCGGGCGGCGCGGGGGCGGCCGGAGCGGCCGGTGCGCTGGACGTCCTGCTCCCGCTGCGCCCGCGCGGCAGCCGCCCGCCGCTGTTCTGCGTCCACCCCGCCTCGGGCATCAGCTGGCCGTACGCGGGACTGATGCGCCACCTCGGCGACCGCCCGGTCTACGGACTCCAGGCGCGCGGCCTGACCGAGCCCGGCGCCCGCCCGGCCACCATCGCGGACATGGCGGCCGACTACCTGGCGCAGATCCGCAGTGTCCAGCCGACCGGTCCGTACCACCTGCTCGGCTGGTCCTTCGGCGGCGCCGTGGCCCACGTGATGGCCACCCGGCTGCAAGAGCAGGGCGAGCGGGTCGCGCTGCTGGCGCTGCTCGACTCGGCGCCCGGCCGGATCGACCCCGCCCGCGTCCTCCCGAGCCATACCGCGCAGGACGTGGCCGACCTGTTCGTCGACGCGGTGGGCCGGTCAGGCCGCGGCACGCCGACCGGCCTCGGCCCCGCCGAAGCGGCCGGGATCTTGCGCGGCCAGGGCAGCGCGCTGGCCGCCCTCCTGGAAGAACCCCTCGTCACCGCCGTCGCGGAGACCCTGACCGACAACACCCGCCTGCGCTGGTACACCTTCAGGCCCGGCGTCTTCACAGGCGACCTGCTGCTGTTCAAGGCGGAGCCGGAGCGCGGCGAGCCGCACTGGCCGGCGGAGGCGTGGCAGCCGTACGTCTCCGGCGCCGTCCTCACCCACGACGCACACTGCGAACACGGCCACATGATGCAACCGCGCGCCCTGGACCGGATCGGGCCGGTGATCGCCGCGGCGCTGGCGGAGTGACGGCCCGTCACCCGCCCCGCACCGGCGGGGAGTGGTCCTGCCCCGGGTCCAGCCCCAGCGCGTCGATCAGCATCGCCAGGTCCTCCGCGCTCTCGGCGCGGCCGGCCAGGACCAGCCGCGCCCGCCGGCGCTCCCGGTCGTGGGCGCGGCGCGCCGCGTCCGGTCCCGGACCGGTGTGGGTGTCCTCGTTCATACCGGCCATGGTCGACGATCTGGCCCCTTCGGCGCGTGCCGGACGTGTCACTGCGGTCACCTTGGCCAAGTCTCTTCTACGGCCCATCTCCGTCGGTCACCTCTCCTTTCGCGGCGCCCGCGCCCGCATTCCCCGGCCCGCTGTGAGACACGACTCGGCGGGTGCGGCTGGCCAGTACCCGGAGCCGGTTGTTAGGGAGGGAACATGAGTACGGAGAACGACACCCACACCGACATACCCGCCACCCTCACCGTGACGGCGGTGAGCACCATCGAGCCCACCGGCCCGGACGACCGTGGTTCCGGCTCGTGGATGGTCATCGAGACCGCCGAGCAGGGCCAGCTTCTCCTGAACCTGCCCGGCCCGCTGTACCAGGCCGTCAAGCAGGCGACCTACCTGCCCTCGCACCTGGCCGGCGACGGCCGGCTGCCGCTGAGCGAGGCGGACAGCGCGGCGTATCGCAAGCGCATCGCGGACCGCTACGGCAAGTAGCGTTCGATCGCCGCCGGCCCCTTCTCCTCGATGAGCCTGCGGGCCTCCTCGACGCGTTCCGGCGTCACGTCCAGACCCCTGGCCATGACCAGGTCCTCCGGATCGAACGGGCGCTCACCGCCCGTGTACAGCTCCCGCCGCCTCGCCGTGCGGCCGTCCTCGGAATCCGGACTGCTGTCCTTGCCCATGGCGCCTCCCGAAAGATCGCTCGGGTCCGGAGAGTCCCGCCGGGCCGGCAGTGCCTCCGCTGCTTCCATGATGGGGCCGGTCCGGCACCGCCGCACGGCGACACCCGGTGCGCGCCCGCGTCGTGGCGCGGTCTTCTCAGCGGGGCCGGGGTGTGCTTCCCTGGTCTGCCCGTGCCGGTGTGAGATGCGCCTGACATGAGCCACCGGCCGTACACACGACCAGGGGCGGCCCGATGACCCAACGCTGGGTGGTACCGCTGCTCGCGGTCGCGGCCCTGGCCCTGGTCGGGGTCCTCGGCTGGAGCGTGGTCTTCGCCTCCGACCCCACCGACGCGCCGTCCGGGCCGGGGCCGGGACGGCCCCCGGCGGCGACCGCCCCGACGACCGGATCCGGAGAGCCGGAACCGGAACGCAGGGCCAAGGCTCCCGGCCGGCCCGTACCAGCGCTCTACCTCGGCGACTCCCTGGCCATGGAGAACCAGGACGTACTGGCCCAGTGGATCGACGCCACCGGCCGGGCGAAGCTGCACACCGCGCCGTACTCCGGCACGACCTTGTGCGACTACCTGGCGGCCTGGCGGGGAAAGTCGCTGGTCCCCGCCAGGGACAAGGCGGCCACGCTGGTACGGACGGTGCGCCCGCGCGTCGTGATCCTCCAGTTCTGGGGGAATGCCTGGGGCTACACGCCGTGCATGGCCGGAGCCACGTACGGGGCGGCGGACTACTACGACCGGTACGCGGCCGACGCGCGGCGGCTGACCCGGGAGATCACCGCGGCGGCGCGCGACGCCGGCCTCCCCCGGCCGAAGATCGTCTGGGCGTCCCAGGCGCCCGACGCCTTCCACCCGGACCGGGTACGCCGGGTGAACGGCATCTACGCGGCGCAGGCCGCCGCGACCGGCGACCTGTACGCGGACGCGGGCCGTACGCTGAGCCCCGACGGGGACCGCCACCGGTGGACCCGCCGGCTCCCGTGCGACGCCTACGAACGTGCCCACCCCGCGTACTGCACCCACCCGGCCCCCGGCGGCGGCACCACCGACCTGCACCGCGCCGACGACGCCCTGCACTTCTGCCTGGCGCCGACGACCAGCACGCCCCGCCCGTGCCCCGTACGGTCGCCGGGCATCGTCCGCTTCGCCCGCGCCGTGACGGCGGCGGTCGACGGCTGGCTGAAGGGCGCCACAGGCTGACGGGGGAGCGGTGACGGCCCCACGGGGGCCACCTGACGGGCGCGCTCCCGTAGCCGTCACAATCTAGGGGTGTCGAGAAACAACGCGCGCCGGCGGCCGGCGATCAGTTCCACGTCCCCCTGCCCCTGCGGGCTGGAAGCGACCTACGGGGAGTGCTGCGCCCGCTTCCACCAGGGCCAGGCAGCCGCACCGACGCCCGAACGGCTGATGCGCTCGCGCTACAGCGCCTTCGCGGCCGGCGACGCGCCGTACCTGCTGCGCACCTGGCACCGGGTGACCCGGCCCCCGCACCTGGAATTCGAGCCGGCGCAGCGGTGGACGGGCCTGGAGATCGTCACGACGACGGGCGGCAGCGCCTTCCACAGCGAGGGCACGGTGCGGTTCCGGGCGCACTACACGCTGGACGGCGAGCCCGGCGTGCAGGAGGAGCACAGCCGCTTCGTGCGGGACGAGGGCGTCTGGGTGTACCTGGGCGAGCTGTGAGCGCGCCGGGCGGCCGCACGTCACCACGGCGGCCGCCCCGTCGCCTCGGGCACCGGCTCTCAGCGGCCGCGCAGCTGCTCCAGCTCGCGCCGGTCGCGCTTGGTCGGCCGTCCGGCACCACGGTCGCGGTGGCCCACCGCGGCGATCTCCTCGCGGGGCGGCGGCGGAGGGCTGTTGTCGACGAAGCACTCCGCGGCGACCGCGGCGCCGACCCGCTTGCGCACCAGACGCTTGACCACGACGACGCGCTCGCGCCCGGCGTGCCGCAGCCGTACCTCGTCACCCGCACGCACCGCCTGGGCGGCCTTCACCCGTTCACCGTTGACCCGTACGTGCCCGCCCCGGCAGGCCGTCGCGGCCATCGAACGCGTCTTGGTCAGCCGGACGGACCAGATCCAGCTGTCGACGCGAACCGTTCCCTCGTCTGAAGCCATGGCACGACTCTAAGGCCCCGCGTCCTCAGGCCGACGCCTTCTTGCCGGTCCGCTTCGCCGTGGTCTTCTTCGCGGCGGACTTGGCCGCGGACGTCTTCGCCGCCGTCTTCTTGCCGCCCGACCCGCCGGACGCGGTCTTCTTCGCGCCCGTGCCCCCCGACGCCTTGCCCGAAGCGGACTTCTTGGCGGACCCGGACGCCTTCCGCGCCGGCGCCGTCTTCTTCGCGCCGCCGCCGGAGCCGGTCTTCGCCGCGGCCTTCTTCGCCGGCTTGCGGCCCCGGATCGGCGTGACCGAGGCCGACTCCTCGTCCTGCTCCTCCGTTTCCTCCCCGCCGCCTTCCCCGCGCGCCTCCCGCGCCGCGCGGACGCTGTTCTCCAGCGCGGCCATGAGGTCGATGACCTTGCCGCCGGAGCCGGGCGCCGCCCTGGGCGCGGTCGGCTCGCCGCCCTCCAGCTTCGCGGTGACCAGTTCCTCGACGGCCTCCCGGTAGTCGTCGTGCAGCTCGGACTCGTCCAGGTCGCCGAGCGAGTCCATCAGGGTCTCGGCGAGCGTCAGCTCGTTCTCCCGGATCTCGACCTTGTCGCGGGGGGCCACCCCGCTCGCCGAGCGGATCTGGTCCGGCCACAGCAGCGTGTGCATGGCGATCGCCCCGTCGTGCGCCCGCAGCATGGCCAGGGTCTCCCGCCCGTGCATGGCCACCTTGCCGATCGCGACCTTCTCCTGGTGTTCCAGTGCCTCCCGCAGCAGGGTGTACGGCTTGGCCGCCGCGACGCCGTTGGGCCCCAGGAAGTAGGACTTGTCCAGCTGGAGCGGGTCGATCTCGTCCGCGCCCACGAAGGCCAGGATGGTCAGCGTCTTGGTCGTCGGCAGGGGCAGCTTGGCCAGGTCCTCGTCGGTGATCGGCACGATCGTGTCGTCCGCTGCCTGGTAGCCCTTGCCGACCTCCTCGTTGGGGACCTCCTCCCCGTCCAGCTCGCAGACCTTCCGGTAGTGGATCCGGCCGCCGTCCTTCTCGTGGATCCGGACGAACGAGACCGAGGCCGTGCGCTCGGTCGCGCTGTAGGTCTTCACGGGGATGCTGACCAGCCCGAACGAAATGGAACCGTTCCAAACAGAGCGCATGTCTCATCCCCTCGCATAGCGTTATCTATGGGATTGTCATGGTATGTCGCCAATCACCGTCGTGGAGGGGCGGCGCCTGTCGCTCACCAACCTGGACAAGGTCCTGTATCCGCGGACCGGCACCACCAAGGGCGAGCTGCTGCACTACTACGCCACCACCGCGGGCGCGCTCCTCGCCCACATCCACGACCGGCCCGTCTCCTTCCTGCGGTATCCCGACGGGCCCGGCGGGCAGACGTTCTTCACCAAGAATGTTCCGCCCGGGACGCCCGCCTGGGTGAAGACCACCGAGGTGCCCGGCAGCACGGCGAAGTCCCGGCAGCAGGTGCTGGTGCGCGACGTACCGACCCTGATGTGGGCCGCGAACCTCGTCGTGGAACTGCACACACCGCAGTGGACCGCCGACGCGCCGCGCGTCGCCGACCGCCTCGTCCTCGATCTCGACCCCGGCGCCCCGGCGACGATCGTGGAGTGCTGCGGCGTGGCCCGGTGGCTGCGCGAGCGCCTGGCGGCCGACGGGCTGAACGTCTACGCCAAGACCAGCGGCTCCAAGGGCCTGCACATCCTCGTCCCCATCGAGCCGACTCCCTCGGACGACGTCACCGCGTACGCCAGGAACATCGCCGTCGAGGCCGAGCGGACCCTGCCGGGGCACGTCGTGCACCGGATGACCAAGGCGCTGCGCCCGGGCAAGGTCTTCATCGACTTCTCGCAGAACTCCGCCTCCAAGACCACCGCCGCGCCCTACACGGTGCGCGCCCGTGAGCTGCCCACCGTCTCGGCGCCCGTGACCTGGGACGAGGTCGAGGCGTGTACGGAACCGGAGCAGCTCGCGTTCCTCTTCGAGGACGTCGCCGCGCGCCGTGAGCGCCACGGCGACCTGCTCGCGCCGCTGCTCAACCTCAACCGGGCGCGCCCGCTGCCCCGCTGACGGCACGGCCCGTGTCGGCGCCCTCACCTGCGTTGATCGCGGGTGGACTACGTCTTCTGACGTAGGCGGTGATGACGCGGGCAGGTGCCACATTCCCATGCCACCGGTGTGAACGGCGTCGTTCACACCGCCTTCGTCCGGCCGGAACCGGGGAGTTGCGGCCTGAGGAACGAGTGGGCGGCCGGGGCGATGTCCCGGTGCTATCGCCAATTGCTTTCATCCACGGGGTCCTTGGTTCCTCCACAATCCCGGTACCAAATCCCTCCCACGGATGAAGAGGTCCCCCATGAGACCCACCCGTACGGCTCTGTCCGCCGTGCTCGGCCTCGGCCTGGCCGCCGCCCTCGGTACCGCTGTCCCGGCGACCGCCGCTCCCGCCGCCCCCTCCGGCGCGAGCGTCTCCACGCCGGCCTCCATAGCCAAGTACGCCGGTTCGGCCGAAGACGCGGCGGCCAACAAGGCGTTCTTCCAGGCGGTCATGAAGTCGGCCGCCGCCAAGCGCGCGGCCAACCCCGGCCTGAAGGCGGTCACGGTCGTCTACAACGCCTCCAGCGCACCCACCTTCCGCAGCCAGATAGCGCGCAGCACCCAGATCTGGAACAGCTCCGTGAACAACGTGAAGCTGCAGGAAGGCTCCAACGCCGACTTCCGGTACTACGAGGGCAACGACTCCCGCGGCTCGTACGCGAGCACCGACGGGCACGGCCGGGGTTACATCTTCCTCGACTACCGGCAGAACCAGCAGTACAACTCCACGCGCGTGACGGCCCACGAGACGGGCCACGTCCTCGGCCTGCCCGACCACTACTCGGGCCCGTGCAGCGAGCTGATGTCGGGCGGCGGCCCCGGCCCGTCCTGCCAGAACACCAACCCGAACGCGCAGGAGCGCGCCCGGGTGGACGCCCTGTGGCGCAACGGCCTGGTCGCACAGCTCGCCCCGGTCTCCTGACCTCCCGGCGGCCGTCGCGGGTGGGGCCGGTACCCCTCCCGCGGCGGCCGTCCGCCGTTCTCCGGGCGGCCGTACCGGGCCAAGGCGAAGGCCCGGCGCCGGGGACGCTGAGCGGCGGAACGCGGCCCGGGTGATGCGTAGCGATATGCATCACATCGAACCGGTTTGACGGAAGGCCGTTCGGTGGTTTATCGTTCAATTGATCACGGGCCTCGTGGACCCTACACCTACAGGTGGCGGGCCGCCACGCCCGTGGACGGACCGCCCCGGCCAGCTCCCCCCGTCTGGCCGGGGCTTTCTGTGTTTCTCCCGCGCGTGTCGGCAACCGATCGGGTGTCCTCGCCCGGTGACCGGCGTAGTAATGGCCATGGCGGCGATCTGTCCGCAAAACCGGCGTTCCCCCGGCCCGTAGAACCCGCTCCGGTGGGCAGACGAGACACGGGCGCGCCGCCGGTGTGACCGGACGCGGTGCTCGGCGGGACGGGAGGAAGCCGGCGTGTACGACACGGACGTGGCCGTCGTGGGCGGCGGCGCCGCGGGACTGTCCCTCGCCTACCGGCTCTGCGCCCCGCCGCCCGGCACGCCCTGCCCCGAGGTGACCGTCGTCGACGCGCCACCGGGACCGCTCAGGCCCCCCGAGCGCACCTGGTGCTACTGGGAAGGGCCGGGCGGCGAGTTCGACGGCGTACTGGCGGCCTCGTGGGACCGGCTGCGCGTGCACGGAGCCGACGGCTCCGCGCTGACGGGGGACCCGGGACCGCTGCGGTACAAGATGATGCGCTCCGGCGCGTTCGAGCGGCTGGTGGGCGAACGCCTCGCGGCGGCCCCGGGCGCGCGCCGGGTGACGGCCGCCGTACAGGACGTGCGCGGGCTCCCGCACGGCGCCGAGGTCCGCGGCGTGAGCGCGCGGGGCGAACCGGTGCGGCTGCGGGCCCGCTGGGTCTTCGACTCCCGGCCGCTGCCCGCGCTGCCGCCGGCGCGCACCACGCTGCTCCAGCACTTCCACGGCTGGTTGGTGCGGACCGAGCGCCCCGAGTTCGACCCCGCGACCGCCGACCTGATGGACTTCCGCACCCCGCAGCCGCACCACGGGCTGTCGTTCGGCTACGTCCTGCCGCTCAACGCGCACGAAGCGCTGGTCGAGTACACCGAGTTCTCCGCCGCCCCGCTCGACGAGGCCGCCTACCACCGGGCGCTGCGCCACTACCTGTCCGAGGTACGCGCCCTGGGCCCGTACCGTGTCACCGCCTCCGAACAGGGCGCCATCCCGATGACCGACGCGCGCTTCCCCCGCCGGGCCGGCGCCCGGGTCTTCCGCATCGGGACCGCCGGCGGCGCCACCCGGCCGTCGACCGGCTACACCTTCGCCGCCGTCCAGCGCCAGAGCCGGGCCATCGCCGCCGCCTTCCACCGCGGCCGCACCCCCGTTCCGCCCCCCGCGCACTCCGCGCGCTCGCGGCTGATGGACGCGGTCCTGCTCCGCGCTCTGGACAGCGGGCGGATCGACGGCGCCGACTTCTTCACCGGGCTGTTCCGCGGCGTGCCGATGGAGCGGCTGCTGCGCTTCCTGGACGGCGGCACCCGCCTGCGCGAGGACCTGTCGATCGGCCTGCACACCCCCGTACTGCCCATGCTGCGCACCGTCGCCGAACTGCCGAGGCTGCGCCGCGCCCGCCCCGGACAGGAAGAGACCGCCCGATGACGCTGCCGCGCGACACCGCACCACCGGCCGCCGCCGGGCGCGCCGCCCGCTCCGGCGTACCGCGCCGGGGCCGGGACCGGCTGGCCCGCGTCCTCGCGCCGCCTCCCGGGCGGCCCCGGATCACCGGCGAGGCACCGGACGCCGCGGTGCTCGGCGGCGGCATCGCCGGGCTCGCCGCGGCCACCGCGCTGGCCGAACGAGGCGTACGGGTCACGCTGTACGAGCGGGAACCGGTGCTCGGCGGCCGCCTCGCCGGCCGCCGGATCCGGCTCGCCGACGGTTCACGGGCGACCATGACCCGCGGCTTCCACGCGTTCTTCCGGCAGTACTACAACCTGCGGGGCCTGCTGCGCCGGGCCGATCCGGCGCTGGGCGCGCTCACCGGCCTGCCCGACTACCCGTTGCGCCACAGCAGCGGCCTGCACGACAGCTTCGCGCGCGTCCCGCGCACGCCGCCGTGGAGCGCGGCCGGCTTCGCCGCGCTCAGCCCCTCCTTCACCCTCCGGGACCTGGCTCGGATGAATCCGCGCGCCGCGCTGCCGCTGTTCGACGTACGGGTGCCGGACGTGTACGAGCGCCTGGACGGCATCAGCGCACGGCACCTGCTGGACCGCATCCGGTTCCCCGAAGCGGCGAACCACCTGGCGTTCGAGGTGTTCTCCCGCAGCTTCTTCGCCGACCCGGCGGAACTGTCCGCCGCCGAGATGGCGTTGATGTTCCACATCTACTTCCTCGGCTCCAGCGAGGGTCTGCTGTTCGACGTCACCGGCGAACCGTTCCCGCAGGCGCTGTGGGAGCCGCTGGAACGCTACCTGACCGGGCACGGCGTCGCCCTGCACACCGGCTGCGCGGTAGAGGCCGTGGAGACGGGCGCGCCCGGGGGCGGAGTGACCGTGCGGGGCGGGCACGGCGCGGCGCGCCACGACGCGGTGGTGCTCGCCCTCGACGCCGGCGGGCTGCGCCGCCTGGCCGCCGCCTCGCCGGGGCTGGGCGGCCGGGACTGGCGCGAGCGGGCACTGCGGCTGCGGACCGCGCCGCCGTTCCTCGTCTCCCGGCTGTGGCTCGACCGCCCGGTGGCGCCCGGCCGGCCGGGCTTCCTCGGGACCAGCGGCTTCGGCCCGCTGGACAACGTCAGCGTGCTGGAACGCTGGGAAGGGGAAGCGGCGCGCTGGGCCTCCCGTACCGGCGGCTCGGTGGTCGAACTGCACGCGTACGCGCTCGGCGCGGACACCGGCCGGGAGGCGCAGCAGGATCGGCTGCTGGACCAGTTGCACCGCGTCTATCCGGAGACCTCGGAGGCCGAGGCGGTCGACGCGCGGCACGAATGGCGCGCCGACTGCCCGCTGTTCCCGGTCGGCGGCTACCGCGACCGCCCCACCGTGCACACCGGCGACCCGGCGGTGGTGGCCGCGGGCGACCTGGTGCGCACCGACCTGCCGGTCGCGTTGATGGAGCGGGCGGCCACGACGGGCTTCCTCGCCGCGAACGCGCTGCTGGCACGGTGGGGCGTACGCGGCCAGACGCTGTGGACGGTGCCGGACCGCGGCCGGTCGGCGGTGCTGCGCGCGCTGGCCAAGGTGGCGGGCACCTGATCCCGGCGGGGCGCCGCGCATCACCTCAGCCGGGGAAGCGCCCCGTGCTCCGCAGCTCCCAGCGGCGCTCCGCGTACGCCATGTCGTCCCGCCACAACCGCCCCGCCGCGGCCCGCATCAGGGGCCGCAGCAGGGGTGCCGCCGCGCGGGCCACCGCGAACCCCGGGCGGGCGGAGACGGCGACGACCGCTTCGACGACGGCGGTACGCGGACGCCCTGCCGCGTCGGTGCCGAGCGGCGTCGCGTGGGTCTCCACCACGGACCCCACCCCCTCGCCCTCGGTGATGCGCATGACCACGGTGCGCGGCCCCGGAGCGGTGAACTCCGCGCGGACCGGGACGACCAGCCGCCCCGCGGCCTTGAACGAGACGTCCACCGTGAACGCGTCCGCCCCGCCCGCCGGCGTGTCCGTCACGGTCAGGTCCACGAAGGAGTACGGGTGGAACCACCCGCCGTGCCACGGGTCGAGGCGGTTGGCGACCACGTCCTCCGGCTCGCAGCGCCCGGCCCCGGTGTGGACGGCCGCGACGGCGCCGGCCGGCCGCGGGCGCTCCGGCACCCGGGGCCGGTCCAGCGGTTCCTCGCCGCCCGCCCGGTCCAGCCGCACCCAGACCAGCACCCCGTCGTCGTACACCGGATACGGCTCCCACCCGGCGGCCGGGCCGCCGTCCAGGGCGAGTCCGTGCCAGTGGCAGATGAGCGTGCCGCACCGCACGGGGCTGTCCCGGAGCGGCGCCCCCAGGTGCGGGCAGGCGCCGGGGCCGCCCCGCAGCCGCCCGTCGGCGGCGCGCCAGAGCACGACCTCCGTCCCGGCGACCGTGCGGCCCAGGGGCCGGTCCCGGCCGACGTCCCGTGAGGCGCCCACGGCGTACCAGTTGCCGGACGGCCGGGCCTTGGCACGGGCGAGCGCCCCCGCGATGACGGCGGGCGCGGCCTCCCGCCAGGTGGGCCGCTGGCACTCCCACGGCACGGGGCGCCGCCGCACCCGCAGCGGGTAGCGGCCCTGGTCGGACGGGCGGGGAGCGTGCACGGTGCTACCTCCGGCTCGCAGTGAGGTCGAGGGGCGCTCGGGCTCCGCTGCCCCCGGCGTACGCGCGGGCGCCGACGCCGCGCGACCGCCCCTGGCACGGGTGCGCGCCGCGGTGACCCGTACCAGCCCGTCCAGGGCCACGGTCGCGCGGACCGGGCGCGACACGACGGCGCGGCGGTGCAGGACCGCGTAGCCGTCGGCCTCCACGGCGTCCAGGATGCCGCGGTAGAGGATGAACGCGGTGCGGATGCACGGCCGGGAGGCCGGGGCGAGCATGGCGACGCCGGGAGCGGCCTCGCGGTAGACGCCGCGCGTGAGGTCGGCGGCGGCCCGCAGTGCCGCGGTGATCCGCGCGTCCCCCGCGCCGGTCAGCCGGCTCCAGCGCAGCATCTCCCGGTCCACGCCGTGCGCGGCCAGCAGATCGGCGGGCAGGTACACCCGGCCCCGGTCCAGGTCCTCGCCGACGTCCCGGAGGAAGTTGGTCAGCTGGAAGGCGATACCGAGCGCGGCGGCGTGCGGGGCGGCCTCCTCGCGCGGCGTCACCGTGCCGAGGACGGGCAGCATCTGGAGGCCGATCACCGCGGCCGAGCCGTACATGTAGCCGCACAGGTCGGCGTAGGTCGGGTAGTCGGTCACCTCCAGGTCGGCGCGCATGGAGGCCATGAAGGCGGTGAAGTAGGCCGGGTCGATGCCGTAGACGGCGGTGGTGTGTGCCAGCGCCCGCACCACCGGCTCCTCGCCGCCGCCCCGGGCGAGCCCGGCCTCGAGCTGCTCCTCCAGAGCGCGCAGCGCCGTGGCGCGTTCCCGGGGAGTGGCGGCGTCCAGGCTGTCGACGATGTCGTCGGCCCAGCGGGCGAAGCCGTACAAGGCGTGTACGGCGGGCCGGCGGGCCACCGGCAGCAGCCGGGTGGCCAGGAAATAGGTCTTGCCGTGGCGTGCGTTGAGCCGGCGGCAGTGGGCGTAGGCGGCGCGCAGCGCGGGTTCGGTGATGCCCGCGGCATCCAGTTCCCTGACCGTCACGAGGTGCCCTCCGGCGCGCGGGCGGGACGGCGGGCGCCGGAGCCGATCACCTTGGCGGGCCGTGCCGTTCCGGATCCGGTCACCCGGGCGGCGGCGAGCTTGCCCGAGACCAGCACGGTGGGCACCCCGACGCCCGGGGTGGTGCCGCACCCGGCCAGCACGGCGTTCTCGGTGCCGCGCACCAGGTTGCGGGGGCGGAACGGGCCGGTCTGCGCGAAGGTGTGGGCGGCGGAGAACGGCGTGCCGGCGCCGTGCCCCTGGCGGCTCCAGTCGGCCGGGGTGACCAGGCACTCTTCCTCGGCCGCCGCGTCGGGGCCGGTGAAGCCGCGCCGTGCGAGCTCGGCGCGGAGCGCGGTGCGGTACCGGGGGCCGAGGTCGTGCCAGGCCCGGACGCCGGGGCCGACGTCGGTGTTGGGGCAGGGCGCCAGGACGTAGTGCAGGTGGCGGCCGGGCGGTGCCAGCGACGGGTCGGTGGCGGTCGGCCGGGTCAGCAGCAGCGAAGGGTCGCTCATCAGGGCCCCGGTGCGGGTGAGTTCGTCGAAGGTGCGGTGCCAGGCGGTGCCGAACGAGAGGGTGTGGTGGCCCGGTTCGGGCCAGGTCGTGGTGGTGCCCGCGTGCAGGACGACCGCCGAGGGGGAGTGGCGCAGCGGCAGCGGCCGCAGCGGGCGGCGGCCGAGCAGGCGGTACGCCTCGGGCAGGTCGGCGGTGAGCACCACCGCGTCGCACGGGATGCGTTCCGCTTCGGTGACGACGGCGGTGACCCGGCCGCAAGAACGTTCCAGCACGCGTACCTCCCGCCCGTAGCGGAACTCCGCCCCCGCCTCCGCCGCGGCGTCGGCCATGGCGCGCGGCAGGGCGTGCATCCCGCCGCGCGGGAAGTACACGCCGGCCACCGTGTCCATGTAGGCGATCACGGCGTACGCGGCGAGAGCGCGGGCCGGCGGCACGCCCGCGTACAGCGACTGGAAGGAGAAGACGCGGCGCAGCCGCTCGTCGGCCAGGAACCGGCCGATGCGGGCGTCCAGGCGCCCGAAGCCGCCGAGCGCCGCGAGCCGCGCGAGGTCGGGGTTCAGCAGTTGCAGCGGCGAGTCGAAGTTGGCGTCGATGAAGCGCCGCATCTGGACCGCGTACAGGCGGCCGAGCCAGGAGCGCAACCGCCGGTAGCCCGCGGCCTCCCGCGCCCCGGCGAACCGTTCGACCTCGGCTTCCATGGCCTCGGCGCCGGTGTGCACGGCGAGCGTGCTGCCGTCGGCGAACCGGGCGTGGTAGGCGGGGTGCAGCGGCAGGAGTACGAGGCGTCCCGCAAGCGCGGTGCCGACTGCGGCGAACGCCTCCTCGACGAGGTCCGGCATGGTCAGCACGGTCGGCCCGGTGTCGAGCAGGTAGCCGTTCCGCTCCCACCTGCCGCACCGGCCGCCGGGCTGGTGCGCGCGCTCGACGACGGTCACCCGCCGTCCGGCGCCGAGCAGGTGCAGCGCGGCGGACAGCCCGGACAGGCCCGCGCCGATGACGACGACATGATCGGTGGGGCCGGGTACGGCCTTCGTCGTACGGCGCATCACGCGTCCTTCCGTCGACCGTCCGCTGGGCGCCGGCGCACGCTGTCCGGGTCCGCAGTCCACCACGGCGCCCGCGCGGCGCCGGGGCGCCACGGCCGTGCCTGGTCTGTTCGGGCGATATCGGATCCCGCCGCGTGGTACGGGGGCGGCGACCGCCGGGTCCGGCGTGAGTACCCGCCACGGTCTCCGGCAGTCGTCGGGGGCGCGGTTTCCGGCTACGTGATGTTGTCCGGATACCGGTCGTCGGCAGGGCGCGAATCAGCCAAAGCGGACGCACCGGCACCGGTTTCGCGGAACGGCGGAGCCGTCAGCCGCTGTTCTGCGCCAGCTGGAGCCGCACCAGATGAGCGAGGGTCGGAGCCGGGTGCTTGGCGCGGATCCGGCGCAGGTACGTACTGACCGTGTGGACGCTTATGCCGAGGCGCCTGGCCGTCTGGTCGTACGTCAGGCCGTCGGCGATGTGCGACAGCACCTCACGCTCGCGGGGGGACAGCACCGGCGTCATGGTGTGCGCGCTGTGATCCGGCATCTCTTCTCCAAAAGGGGTGACGGTGGAGCAGGGAGTGTTCGGCGGCCCGCGGTGTCAGGACGATCGGTCCGGCGGCGCGGGCGGAGCGGGGCGCGGCCGTGGTGCGGCCGCCACGCTGCGGGATGCTCGCGGACCCGTCGGCCCGGCGCCGGGAACGGCCTGCGAAGGACCGGCCATGGTGCGCCCTCCCGCGCGTACGGAGCAGAACTGCCGACGGTGTCCCAGAGGCCGCACATCCCCTGTGACATGCGGATTGATCTAACCATGGACGCCGCAAAACGCAAGGAGGCGGCGGCCGGACCGGTGCGACCCCTACATGTCGGGTAAAGCGCGGGTCAAGTCACCGGATGTCGCGTCTCCAGGCGCCCCGCGAACCGGGTGACTGTAAAGACGTCCGCCGCCGACGTGCGGCGGCCCGCAGGCCGGCTCGGGCGCTAGGGGGGAACAGGGGTGGGGCACTTCCGGCTGCTCGTCGTCGGCAACGCCATCTCCGCGTACGGCAGTTACCTGAACATGGTGGCGCTGAACGTGTTCGTCTACCAGGTGACGGGCAGCGCGCTGGCCGCGGGCCTGTTCATGGCCGTACGCCTGATCACCAGCGTGCTGTCCGGGTTCGTCAGCGGCCGGCTGGTGTCGCGCCGCGACCGCAAGCGGCTGATGGTGTGCGCGGACCTGGCCCAGGCGGTGGCCCTGGTCCTGCTGCTGCTCGCGCCCGACGGCGCGCGGGTCCCGCTGCTCTTCGCGCTGGCGGTGGGCACCGGGGCCTGTTCGACGCTCTCCCAGGTGGCGCTGCGCAGCAGCGTCCCGGAGATCGTCGGCGCCGGCCTGCGGACCCGGGCCAACGGCCTGCTGGTGACCGGCCGTTCGCTGGCCATGATCGCCGGTTTCGCCTCGGCGGGCGTGGTCGTCGCGCGGTTCGGCTACACCACGGCCTTCGCCCTGGACGCCGCCACCTTCGCGATCTCGGCGACCATCCTGTTCCTGCTGCCCATCCGCACCCGCGCCGCGTCGGAGGACCAGGACGGGGGCGCCGCGGACGCCGCGGGACCCGGCCGCTGGGCCTCGCTCGCACTGTTGCGGGCCGCTCCGCTGCTGGCGGTCATGGTCGCCGTCCGCGCGGCCGACGGCCTCGGCTCCTCCTCGCACAACGTGGCCCTGCCCGTCTACTCCAGCGCCCTGGACCCGTCGCACCCGGCCGCCTTCGTCAGCCAGTTCTGGGCGACCTGGGCGATCGGCAACATCGTGGCGCAGCAGGTGTGCTCGCGCCGTACGGGCAAGACCGGGCGCTCACCGGGGGAGCGCGCCTTCGCGATCGGCTCGTGCGTGATGTCGGCGGCGTTCATCGTGGTCTTCAGCGGGCTGCCGGCGGTCCCCGCCGCCATCGCCGCGCTCGTCGCCGGCATGGCCGACGGTTTCACCGAGATCGCGTACGTCTCCCGGCTGCAGGCCGCCCCCGACGACCAGCGCGGCCGGCTCTTCGGCCTCTCCGCCTCCGCGGAGAACGCCGGCTTCGGCCTGGGAATGATCGTGAGCGCGGCCCTGCTGGAGCGCTACTCGCCCCTCCACGTGGTCGGCGCTTTCCAGGGGCTGGCCATCGTCCTGTGCGCCGTCCTGCTCGTCGTGCTGTCCCAAAGGCGTGCGCGGTCGCCGCACGCACGACCGGCCCGGGAGAGCGGCGGCCCGGCGCCCGGCCGGGAGGTCTCCGCCGCGGAGGGCGGCACCTCGTGAACGCACCGGCCGGCTCGCACGTGGCGGTCATCGGCATGGCCTTCCGCTTCCCCGGGGCGGACACCCCCGAGGAGTTCTGGCGCGTCATCCGCGACGGACGGGACTGCGTACGGCGGTTCACCGACGGGGAACTGGCCGCCGCGGGCATCCCCGCGGAGAAATACCGGGCGGCGGACTTCGTCGGCGCCGGCGGCATCCTGGAGGACATCGCCGGGTTCGACGCCGCGTTCTTCGGGATGAGCGGCCGGGAGGCGCGGCTCACCGACCCGCAGCACCGGATGTTCCTGGAGTGCGCCTACCACGCGCTGGAGGACTCCGGATACCCGCGCGAGCGGGACGGGCTGCGCACCGGGGTCTTCGCCAGCACCGGCTACCACCTGTACACCTTCGAGAACTACTTCCTCAACAACATCCTCAAGGACCACGTCGGCGACGACTGGCCCGCCAAGATGCAGGCCCTGGTCGGCAACGTCACCGACTTCACCGCCACCCGCACGGCCTTCCGCCTCGACCTGACCGGGCCGGCCGTCAGCGTCCAGACCGCCTGCTCCAGCTCCCTGGTCGCCGTGCAGCTCGCCGCGCAGTCGGTGCTCGTCGGCGACAGCGACATCGCGCTGGCCGGCGCCACTGCCGTACACGTGCCGCAGGTGGTCGGCTACCGGTACGTGAAGGGCTCGATCCTCTCCAAGAGCGGCACCCTGCGCGCCTTCGACGCCGGAGCGGACGGCACGGTGGGCGGCACGGGCGTCGCCGCCGTGGTCCTCAAGCGCCTGGACCGGGCGCTCGCCGACGGCGACACCGTGCACGGCGTCATCCGCGGCTGGGGCGTCACCAACGACGGCGCGGACAAGACCACGTACACCGCGCCGAGCGCGGCGGGGCAGCGCGGCGCCATCCGCCGCGCGCTGCGGCACGCCGGGATCGGCGCGGACACCGTCGGCTACCTCGAAACGCACGGTACGGGCACGCTGAAGGGCGACCCGATCGAGTTCGACGGCGCCACCTCCGCGTACCGCGCCGACACCGACCGGACCGGCTACTGCGCGATCGGCTCGACCAAGGCCAACATCGGCCACCTGGACGTCTGCTCGGGCCTGGCGAGCCTCATCAAGGCCCTGCTGGTGCTCAAGCACGGCGTCATCCCGCCGATGGCCAACTTCAGCCGGCCCAACCCCGCGCTCGACCTGGACCGGAGCCCCTTCTACATCCCCGAGTCCGCACGTCCCTGGCCGCAGGGCGACACGCCGCGCCGGGCCGGGGTCACCTCGCTGGGCGTCGGCGGCACGAACGTGCACATCATCCTGGAGCAGGCCCCCGAGCCCGCTCCCCGCACCGCAGCGCCGGCCCCGCCGGACGTCCTCGTACTGTCCGGCCACTGTGCAGCAGCCCTCACCGCGAACACCCGCGCGTTACGCGACCACCTCGAACGGCACCCCGACGCGGACCTCGCGGACCTGGTGACCACCGCGGCGGGACGCGTCCACCACCGCCACCGGCTGGCGGCCAGGGGCGGGTCCCCGGCCGCCCTCGCCGCCGCCCTCGACGGCTGGCTCACCGGCGCCGGCGGCGCGGGAACCGCGGCCCCGGCCGTGACGACGGGGGCGTTACCCCGGGACGGCAGGGTGAACACCGGGTTCCTGTTCACCGGCCAGGGCAGCCCGTACCCCGGCATGGCCCAGCCCCTGTACGAGCGCTACGGCGTCGTACGGGACCTGCTCGACACCTGCGAGCGCCACCACCAGGAGCTCTACGGAACATCCCTCCTGGAAGTGCTGCTCGACCCCGAGGCCGACCGCGCCGCGGCGGAGGACACCCGGATCGCGCAACCGGCTCTCTTCGCCCTGCAGTACGCGCTCACCGGCCTCTGGCGTCACCTGGGCATCGTGCCGGACGTCGTGGCCGGGCACAGCGTGGGCGAGTACGCGGCCCTGTGCGCGGCCGGCGCGCTGACCGCCGCGGACGGCCTGCGGATCACCGCCGAGCGCGGCCGGCTGATGCAGGACCACTGCGCGCCGGGCGCCATGGCCGCCGTGTCGGCGGACCTGCCGACCGCCCTGCGGCTCACCGCCGAGATCACCGGCCTCGAACTCGCCGTCGTCAACGGGGAGCAGCGGCAGGTACTCGCCGGGCCCGTCACCGCCGTGGACCGGCTCCTGGCACTGCCGGCGGAGCGCGGCATCACCGCGCAACGGCTGCCGGTGACGCGCGCCTTCCACACCGCGCTGGTGGACCCGGTCCTGGACAAGTTCAGGGACCTGCTCGACGGCATCACGTTCCGTCCCGTCACGACCGGCTTCGTGAGCTGCCTCGACGGCCGCCGCCACGAGCCGGGCTGGGTGCCGGACGCCGGCTACTTCGTACGGCAGACACGGGCACCGGTGCGGTTCGACGCGGTGCTGCGCACGCTCGGGGAGACGGGCACCGCAGCGCTCGTGGAGATCGGCCCGCACACCACCCTCAGCGGACTCGCCCGCGCGGCGCTGCCCGGCGTGCGGGCGGTGCCGACGCTGCGGCGCGGCGCCGGGCCGGCTCCCCTGTGGGACGCGGTGGCGCACCTCCACTGCGCCGGGGCGGAGATCGCCTGGCCCGCGCTGACGGAGGGCTGCCAGGGCCGCACGACCAGCCTGCCCGGCTACCGCTTCCAGCACGAGAACTACTGGTTGGGGCCGGAACCGACCGCCGTCCGGGCGGTCCGGGCCGGCGGGACAGCACACGCATCAGCGAGAGAAGAGGAAGACGTGGCACAGGACGAGGCAGTGTTCGAGCGGGTACTCGGGCGCGTCATCGAGTTGGTCGCCAAGCACCTCGGCCACGACGCGGGCGTGATCACCGGGGACACGTCCTTCTTCGACCTCGGCGCGGACTCCCTGCAGATGATCAGCGTGCTGCGCGAGCTGGAGCAGGAACACCGGGTCAAGGTCGCGATGCGGGAGCTGTTCGAGGAGGCGAGCACCTCCCGGCAGCTCGCGGAGCTGATCGTGGGGCGGATGGCGGGCGACCCGGCCGCGCCCGCGGCGCCCGCCGAGCCCGTACCGGCACCGGCGCCCGCCGAGTCAGCTCCGGCTCCGGCTCCCGCCGAGCCCGTACCGGCACCGGAGCCCGCGGCGGACGAGCCGGGCCAGGTGACGCGCGCGGAGCTGGCCGACCTCACCCGCCAGGTGCGGCAGCTCTCGCAGCTCCAGCTCCAGATGATGTCCCAGATGGAGCAGCTGTCCCGGCTGCTGGCCGGCGGCGCTGTGGTGCCCAACGGAAAGGCGGGTGGCAAGTGACCGGGCTGAGCGCCGCGGCAGCGGCGGTGGACCAGGACCTGGCGGCCATGGCCGACCTCTCACGGCGTGTCGCGCAGCGGATCGCGGCCGCCGCTCCGGACGGGTCGGCGGCGCCGCGGGAAGAGCGGCCGGCGGCCGAGCGGCAGCAGGCCGTGCACGGCCCCCGGGTGACCGTCTCGCGCGGCTCGGGCATGGTGGGCGGCTCCGCGTCCGCGTCGCAGCAGGCGCACCTCGACGACCTGGTACGCCGGTACACGGCCAAGACCGCCACGTCCAAGGAGATCGCCCAGCGCTACCGCCGCGTGCTGGCCGACAGCCGCGCCGTCGTCGGCTTCCGCAGCAAGACCAAGGAGATGCTGTACCCGATCGCCGGGCGCCGGGCGAGCGGCTCCCGCCTGGAGGACGTCGACGGAAATCGCTATGTCGACATCACCATGGGTTTCGGCGTCCTCCTCTTCGGCCACGAGCCGGAGTTCGTCAGCGAGGCCGTCCGCGAGCACCTGTCCCGGGGCATCCAGCTCGGCCCCCGCAACGTCGAGACCGGTGAGGCCGCCGAGCTGCTGGCGGAGCTGACGGGCATGCAGCGGGTGGCGTTCGCCAACTCCGGCACGGAGGCCAACTCCGCCGCGATCCGCCTGGCCCGCGCCGCCACCGGCCGCCGCCGCATCGTCACCTTCCACGGCGCCTACCACGGCCACGCCGACAACGTCCTGGGCCGCTCCACCGGCACCGGCGCCGACCGGGCCACCGTCCCCGTCTCCACCGGCATCCCGCACAACAGCGTCGCCGACCTGATGGTGCTCGACTACGGCAGCACCGCCAGCCTGGAGGCCATCACCGCGCACGCGGACGACATCGCCGCGGTCGTCGTCGAACCCGTGCAGAGCCGGCACCCGTCGCTGCGCCCCGTCGACTTCGTACGGCAGCTGCGCGAGGTCACCCGCCGCCACGGCATCGTCTTGATGTTCGACGAGATGCTGACGGGATTCCGCCCGGCGCTCCGCGGCGCCCAGGAGCTGTACGGCGTCAGCCCCGACCTCGCCACGTACGGGAAGCTGCTCGGCGGCGGCTTCCCCATCGGCGCCATCGCGGGCCGCGCGGACATCATGGACGGCGTGGACGGCGGCTACTGGCAGTACGGGGACGCCAGCTACCCGCCCGCCGACACCACGTTCTTCGGCGGTACGTACATCCAGCACCCCGTGTCGATGGTCGCCGCCCGTGCGGTCCTGACGCACCTGAAGGAGCACAGTCCCCGGCTCCAAGAGCGGCTCAACGCCCGTACCGACCAACTGGCGGGCACGCTGAACCGTTTCTTCGAGGACGAGGAGTTCCCCCTGCGGGTGAGCCACTTCGGCTCCCAGTTCCGCTTCGAACACCGCGCGGACATGGAGCTGCTGTACCACCACCTCATGCTGCGCGGGGTGCACGTCTGGGAATGGCGCAACTTCTTCCTGTCGACCGCCCACTCCGACGAAGACGTCGAGTTCGTCGCCGACGCGGTCCGCGGCTCGCTCCGTGAGCTGCGTGGCGCGGGGTTCTTCCCGGGCGGCCCGAAGCCGGCACCCAAGCCGGTACCGGTGGCGGTGCCGAAGCCGGTCGCCCGGGAGACGGATGCCGCCCCCGGCGTGCCGGAGAAGACCCCCGGCGTGGCCCTGAACACGGTCGCTGCGCGCGCCGCCAAGGCCCCGACCACCCGCCGCGCCCCCGACTTCAGCATCTATTTCTTCGGCGACTACCCCCAGGACGAAACCGCTTCCGACGGCACCGCCGCGCCGTCCGCGGGCAAGTACGACCACATCCTGGAGACCGCCCGCTTCGCCGACCAGCACGGCTTCCACGCGCTCTGGATGCCCGAACGGCACTTCCACTCCTTCGGCGGCCTGTTCCCCAACCCCGTCGTGCTCGCCGCCGCCCTCGCCCGCGAGACGCGGCGCATCCGGCTCAACGCGGGCTCGGTCGTCCTGCCCCTGCACGACCCGGTCCGGGTCGCGGAGGAGTGGTCGATGGCCGACAACCTCTCCGGCGGCCGCGTCGGCATCGGCTGCGCCGGCGGCTGGCACGCCAACGACTTCGTCTTCTTCCCCGAGCGCTTCGGCCGGCACAAGGAGATGATGTACGAGCAGCTGGAGCAGGTGCGCCGGCTCTGGCGCGGGGAGGCGGTGCGGCGCACCGGCGGCGACGGCGAGACCGACGTACGGCTCTTCCCGCGCCCCGTCCAGGACTCCCCGCCCGTGTTCACGGCGGTGGTGGGCAACCCCGCTTCGTACGCGGCCGCCGCACGGAACGACGTCGGCGTGGTCACCAACCTGATGACCCAGAGCGTCGAGCAGCTCGCCGAGAACGTCGCCCTCTACCGCCGCACCCGGGCCGAGCACGGCCTCGACCCGGACGCCGGGCGGGTGGCCGTCCTCCTGCATACCTACCTCGCGGCCGACCACCGGACCGCGCGCGCCGAGGCGTACGAGCCGCTGTCGCGCTACATGCGCGCCTCGCTCTCCCTGTTCGGCAACGTCGCCAACAGCCTCGGCCACCACGTCGACCTGTCCACGCTCACCGAGGACGACCTCGACGTGCTCTTCCGCCGCGCCTACGACCGCTACTGCGACCAGCGGGCGCTCATCGGCACGGCCGACACCGTCGCCTCCGTGGTGGACGCGGTGCGCGACGCGGGCGCCGACGAGATCGTCTCACTCGTCGACTTCGGCGTCGCCCCGGACGCGCTGCGGGACGGCCTGACCCACGTCGACGCGCTGCGCCGCCGGTACCACGAGCCTGCGCGGAGCGTCCGCGCGTCCGCGCCGCCCGCCCGTACGGCGCCTCCCGAACCCGCCCGGGACAGCGCGGCGCCGCTCTCACCCGGACAGCAGCGCATCTGGTTCCTCGAACGGATGCTCCCGGGCCGCACCGCCTACAACGAGACCAAGGCCATCCGCCTGGACGGCCCGCTGGACGTGTCCGCGCTGCGTACGGCGCTGTGCGGGCTGGTGGCCCGGCACGAGGGACTGCGCACCGTCTTCCGCGAGATCGACGACGAGCCCTGCCAGCTCGTACGGCCGCCGTCCGAGCCGGACTTCGCGGTGCTCGACCGCACGGACGCGGGCGCGGCCGGCGAGGACGCCGCGGTCCGCGCCGTCCTGGAGGAGGAGAGCGCGCGGCGCTTCGACCTCGTCAACGGGCCGCTGTTCGTCACCCGGCTGGTGGAGCTGGGCCCGGAGCGGCACGTCCTGGTCTTCTCCCTGCACCACATCGTCGTGGACGCGGCTTCCGCCACCGTCCTGGCCCGCGACCTGTCCGCGCTCTACCGCGCCGCCCGGGACGGCTCCGACGCCGGCCTGCCCGTCCTCACCCGCACGTACGCCGACCACGCCCGCGACCGGCTCCGTACGCTGGACGAACCCGGGAGCGCCGCGGACCTGAAGTACTGGCTCGGCGCGCTCGGCGGCGAACTGCCCGTGCTGGACCTGCCCTGCGACCGCCCGCGGCCCGCGGAGATGACCTCCAACGGGCGCGCCGTGTTCCACCGGCTCGGCCCGGAGCTGTCCGCGCGGCTGCGGGACCTGAGCAGGCGGCGGCGCGGCACCCTCTTCATGACCCTGCTCGCCGGCTTCACCGCGATGCTGCACCGGGTCACCGGGCAGCGGGACATCGTCGTCGGCACCCCGATGTCCGACCGCCCCCAGGGCGCCGAGGACCTGCTCGGCTTCTTCGTCAACACCCTCGCGCTCCGCTTCGACCTGTCCGGGGACCCGGGGTTCACCACGTTCCTCGACCGGGTGCGGGGCGTCGCCCTGGACGCGTACGACCACGCGGACGTTCCCTTCGAGACGGTCGTACGGGAGCTGGCCCCGGCGCGCACCGCCGACCGCACGCCGGTCTTCCAGGTGCTCGCGGAGTTCGAGAGCAGCGACCCGTTCCGCTTCGACCTGCCCGGCGTCCGGGCCACCGTGATCGACGCGGGCCCGGACAAGGCCCTCACGGACCTCGGTGTGTACTTCACGGACCAGCCCGAGGGCATCCGCTGCCACCTGGAGTACAACACCGACCTGTTCGACGCGGGCACCGTGGACGGGTTCTTCCGTACCTTCCGCGACCTCCTCGAAGCGGCCGTGGCGGCACCGGAGACCCCGCTGTCACGCCTCGGTACCACAGCGGCCCGCGACGCCGGTGCCGCGCGCTCCGGGGAACCGGTGCCCGCCGCGTGGCTCCACGGCCCGATCCGGCCGGTGTCGCGCGCCACCCTCCACGGCATGGTCGCCCGGCGCGCGGCCCAGGCCCCGTACCGCACCGCCGTCCTCTGCGGAGACGACCGGCTCAGCTACCGCCAACTGGAGGCCAGGGCCGGGCAACTGGCCGACGTCATCCGGGAGCGGTCCGCGCCGGGCAGTGGGACGGACGACGTGGTGGCCCTGTGGCTGCCGCGCTCCACCGACCTGGTCGTGGCGATGCTCGCGGTGCTGAAGTCCGGCCGGGCGTACGTGCCGCTGGACCCGTCTCTGGGCCGTGCCAGGGCCGCCGCGGTGCTCGCGGAGTGCGGCGCCCGCCTCCTGCTGACCAGCGGCTCCCGGGCCGACCACCTCACCCTTCCCGACGGCCTGACCGTCATCGACGTCGCCGGCCTCGACGACAGGGAGAACGCCGCGACCACCCGCGCGAGGAGGACTCTGCAGGCCGGCGCGGGGCCCGAGTCCCTGTGCTACGTCATCTACACCTCCGGCAGCACGGGCGCGCCCAAGGGCGTCGCGGTGCCCCACCGCAGCGTCGTCGACCTCTGCCAGTGGCACCACAAGCGCTTCGCATTCACCTCGGCCGACCGCAGCGCCCTGGTGTGCAGCCAGAGCTTCGACGCCTCGGTCCTGGAGATCTGGCCCGCGCTGACCGCGGGGGCGTCCGTCGCCATCGCCGACGACACGGTCCGCACGGACCCGCTCGCGCTGGCCCGCTGGTACGCGCGGGAGCAGGTGACCTTCTCGATCCTGCCCACCGCTCTGGGCGAGACGCTGCTCGCGCTGCCGCCCGCCGAACAGCCGCCGCTGCGCCACCTGCTGCTGGGCGGCGACGTGCTGCGCACCCGGCCGCACCCGGACGTGGCGTACGAGACGGTCAACGTGTACGGGCCCACCGAGATCACCGTGCTGTGCACCGCGCAGTCCGTCGGCCCGCGCACGCCGGAGGACGGCTCCGCGCCGATTCCGATCGGCCGCCCGGTCGACAACGTGTGGCTGCGGGTCCTCGACGCGTCGGGCGCGCCGGTGCCGCGCGGCGGGGTGGGGGAGCTGTACGTCGGGGGGCCGGGCGTGGCCCGCGGCTACCTGGGCGCCCCGGCGCCGACCGCGGAACGTTTCGTACCGGATCCGCTGGAGCCCGGCGCGCACGAACCGGCGGCCGGCCCGTTGTACTACCGCACCGGTGACCTGGTGCGGTGGACCGAGGACGGGGCGCTGGAGTTCCGGGGCCGGGTCGACGACCAGGTGAAGATCCGCGGGTACCGGGTCGAACCGGAAGAGACCGCCCGCGTGCTCAGCGGCCTGGACGGAGTGCGCGAAGCGGCCGTGCTGGCCCGCCGTGACAGCCGGGACGAGGCGTACCTCGCCGCCTACGCCGTACCGGCCGACCCCGGCGCGGAAGCCCTCACGGCGGCCGGCCGCCAGGCGTTCGCCGACCGCCTGGCCCGCGACCTCACGGCCCGGCTGCCCGAGTACCTCGTACCACGGGCCTGGGCGGTCCTCACCGAACTGCCCCTCGCGGGCAACGGGAAGCTGGACCGCGCCGCGCTCCCGGCCCCCGAGACCGTCACCGCCGTGCACCCGGGCCGCAGCGCGGAACACCCCCGCCGGCCGGAGACCGCCCCCGCGCAGACCACCGCCGCCCGGACCGACCTGGAGCGCCGCCTGCGTGCCCTCTGGGCCGACGCATTCGATCTCACGGCCGACGTCATCGGCCCCGACACCTCCTTCTTCGACCTCGGCGGTCACTCGATCGCCGCGATCCGGCTGGTCAACCGCGCCCGTGAGGTGTTCGGGCGGGAATACCCGATGGTGCGCTTCTACCAGGAGCCGACGGTACGGGCCATGGCGGACTACCTGGCGGGCGACGGGCCGGCGGAGGACGGGGGAGCGGACGAACCGGCGGACGGCGCCACCGACGTGGCCGCCCGGGCCCCGGTCACCCTCCAGCAGCGGGCGTTCATCGACCAGCACCACCGCCACGCGCTGCCGCAGGTCTACAACATCGCTCTGCGCATCACCCTGACAGGTCACCTCGACACACCGGCCCTGCGCACCGCGCTCACCCAACTCGCGGCCCGCCACGAATCGCTGCGCACCCGCTACGTGAAGGACGGCGAGGACTGGTGGCAGGAGGTGTTCCGGCCGCGGCCGGTGGACCTCCGGGCCGAGGACCTGACGGGAGACGCGGACGGCGCCGAGGTCGAACGCATCAGCGCGGAGGTCGCCGGCACCCGGTTCGACCTCGCCGAAGGGGTGGCACCGAAGTACCGCCTGCTGCGCACCGGCCCGTCGGCCTGGGTGCTGCTGGTCCTCCTCCACCACTCCGTCTGCGACGGCTGGGCCGTCAGCATCCTGCTGAGCGACTTCGCCGCCCTCTACACGGCCGCCGCGACCGGAACGCCCCACGAGCTGGACGACACGGTGCCGCAGCCGACCGAGTACGCGCTCTGGCAGCGGGACAGCGTCCGGGAGAAGCCCGAGAAGCGCGTCCTCGAGTACTGGGCCCGCCAACTGGACGGAGCCCCCTTCCAGCACGCGCTGCCCCTGGACCGGCCGCGCCCGGAAACCCTGAGCGGACAGGGCCGCGCCGTGCTCTTCACGGTGGGCGCGGACGTAAGGGCCGACGTGGAACGGCTGGCCAGGAAGTGCGACACGACCCCGTACGCGGTCACCGTCGCAGCCCTGGGGCAGCTGATGGCCAAGCTCTCCGGAAAGCCGGAAGTCGTCCTTAACGTGTCCTACGCCAACCGGGAGCGCCAGGCCTTCGAGTCGCTGGTGGCCTGCACGGCCGCGGGCTTCCCGCTGCGGATCCGGCTCGACGAGGCCGGGACCTTCACCCGGCTCGTCCGCCAGGTCGCGTACGCGTCGACCGAGGCCGTCGACCACATCGTGCCGCTGCGGCGGCTCGCCAAAGCGCTGCGCGAGGAGGCGGGGGCCCGCATACCGGACCGCGTGCCGTGCGGATTCCAGTACCAGAACTCGCTGAAGACGGACATCGAGCTGCCCGGCCTGGACACCGCGGTCGAGGACCTGGCCGTCCCGGCCTCCCGCGCGGAGTTCAACCTCGGGCTCGTCCCGGCGGGCGACGCGCTGGCCGGATACGTCGAATACTCGACCGACCTGTGGGAGCACGGCACGATCGAGGGCTGGACCGGCGCATACGTACGGCTGCTCGCCGAGGAGGTGCGAGCCGCCCTGGCCGCTGACTGACCCGGTCGCGCGCCCCGCGGCCCGCCCGCGTACGCCGTGAGCGTGCAAGGCGGGCCGCCGGGCTGGACGTTCCGCCGTCGCTCGGCAATAGTATGGGCGGGACATCCACCGAATCGTCCCCGCCTCCGGCGATTGCCTTTGCCGGGCGCCAGGCGGGAACGGCGCCGCCGGGACCGGCGGCGGGTGTATGCGAAAAGTGCGGGCAGTTGTGGAATTGGGGTTTGGGGCACCGTGATGGTTTCGGGCAAGGTTATTCGGTTTGACGAGGTGCGCGGCTACGGATTCGTCGTCCCCGACGACGGTGGAGAAGACGTCTTCGTGCACGTGAACGACCTCGAATTCGACAAGGGCCTGATGGCCCCGGGCGTCAAGGTCGAATTCCTGGTGGACGAAGGGGACCGGGGTCCCAAGGCTTCGGAGGTGCGCTTCCTGGAGGCCGCTCCCAGCCGGTCCGGTGGTATGCACCGCGCCCACGGCGCGGGCCACGACGGGAATCTGGAGGACGGCGTCCTGTGCGACACGCTCTCCGCCCAGGAGTTCCTGGACGAGGTGACCGAAGTGCTGGTCTCCGGCGTGCCGAGCATGACGGGCGAGCAGATCCTCCAGGCCCGCCAGCGCCTTCTGAAGCAGGCCCAGTCCCACGAATGGGTCGACGCATAACCATCGGCATCGGTTTGCGGGCGCGCGCGGCCGTGGGGTGACCCCGGCCGGACACGCGTGCCGCGGTCGGCCGTTACCGGCGCCGCGCCCGCTGCCGTACGAACACCGGCGAATCGGGCCGCCGTACTTTCGTCAGTACGTCGGGCGGCCCGCGAATTCCGCCCGGAATTCCGGGCACCCGTTCAGGAGGCCACCCGCAGCACCAGCTTCCCGCGGGTGCGGCCTTCCTCGCCGCGGCGGTGGGCCTGTGCGGCCTCGGCGAGCGGCAGTACGTCCTCGACCTCGACCGTCACCGCCCCCGCGTCGACGAGCCCGCCGATACGGGCGAGCGCCGCGCCGTCCGGCTCCACCAGGAAGCCGCTCGCCCGCACGCCCTGTGCGCGGGCCGCCTCCACCAGGTCGGGCGAGACCCCGGAGGGGACGGCGATGAGCGTGCCGCCCGGCCGCAGCGTGCGCAGGGAGCGGGTGCTGGTCCGCTCGTGCTCGTCCCCGACCAGGTCGATGACCACGTCGACGTCGCGGACCGCGTCCTCGAAGCGCTCCTCGGTGTAGTCGACCAGCTCGTCGGCACCGAGCGAGCGCAGCCAGTCGTGCTTGGCCGTCCGGGCGGTACCGATGACGTGCGCGCCCAGGTGCTTGGCGAACTGCACCGCGAAATGGCCGACGCCGCCCGCCGCCGCGTGGACCAGGACCCGCTGCCCCGCCTCGACGCGGGCCGCGTCCACCAGCGACTGCCAGGCGGTGAGCGCGGCCAGCGGCACGGCGGCCGCGTGATCGTGGTCGAGCGCCGCGGGCTTGCGCGCGAACTGCCGGGCCGGGGCGGTCACGTACTCGCCGTACGCGCCGGCCTGCCGCGGGAACCACGGCATCCCGTACACCTCGTCGCCCACCTCGACCGTGTGCACGCCAAAGCCGACCTCCTCGACGACCCCGCTGACGTCCCAGCCCACGGTGAACGGCGGGTCCCCGAGAACGCCCGCCATACCGCCGCCCGAACGGGTCTTCCAGTCGATCGGGTTCACCCCGGCCGAGCGCACCCGCACCAGCACCTCGGTGGGCAGCGGCTCGGGCCGGGACACCTGGGTGAGGTGTAGCACCTCGGGGCCGCCGAAGGAGTCCTGGGTGATCGCGCGCATGGTGGGATTGTCGCTCATGTCGCTCTCCTGAAGGTGTGCCGGGCCGCGCGAGGGCGGCCCGGCCTGTTGATCATCGACGTACGGAAATTACCGGCTCTGTACGCTGAATGGTCTGCAAGACATGGCCAATTCCGGGGGAGTGGCATGGCCCACAATGAAGCGCTTCCGCCCGTGGGCAGGGCGAGCCGCACCATGGGGAGCCGGCAGCTCGCCGCGCTGCTGCCCGACCCGTCGGCAGCCAGGCCCGCCTACCGCCACCTGGCCGGGGCGATCAGCGAGCTGATCCTCGACGGGCGGATCGCGTTGCACGTCAAACTCCCCGCCGAACGGGAACTGGCCGCAGCCCTGGGCACCAGCCGCGCCACCGTCACCGCCGTGTACGACCTGCTGCGCGAAGGCGGGTACGCGCACAGCCGCCAGGGCTCCGGCACCTGGACGGCCCTGCCCGAGGGCCGTACCCCCCACGGCGTCACCCGGCTCCTCAGGTCCCGGGACACCGCCATCGACCTGGCCAGGGCCGCCCCCGGACTGCCGCACCAGGCGCTCGCCGACGCCCTCGCCCGGATCGCCCCACAGCTGGCCGAGCACGTCCACACACCCGGCTACCACCCTTACGGCCTCCCGGAACTGCGCGCCGCCATCGCCGAACGGTTCACCCGCCGGGGCCTGGCCACCGTGCCCGAACAGATCCTGGTGACCTCCGGCGCCCAGCACGCGCTCACACTCGTCCTGGGACTGCTGTGCCGCCCCGGCGACCGGGTCCTGACCGAGAACCCGTCCTATCCGAACGCCCTGGAGGCGCTGCGGCGCGCCCGCCTGCGTACGGTGACCGTCCCCGTGACCGACAGCGGCTGGGACACCGAGATCATGGAAGCGGCCCTGCGTCAGGCCGTGCCACGGCTGGCCTACCTGATCCCCGACTTCCACAACCCGACCGGCTGCCTCATGCCCGGACCGCAGCGCGCCCGCGTGCTGCGCGCCGCACAACGCTCCGGCACCTGGCTGGTCGTCGACGAGACCCTGGCCGACCTCGCCCTCGACGTCCCCGGCCCGGCGCCCTTCGCCTCCCACGCCACGCCGGAAGCGGCCGCCCAGGTCATCACCACCGGTTCGATGAGCAAGACCCACTGGGCGGGCCTGCGCATCGGCTGGCTGCGCGCGCCCGCCAGGCTGGTCACCGAACTCGCCGGCCAGCGGGTCGCCATCGATATGGGCGGCTCGGTCCTGGACCAGTTGCTGGCCCTCGAACTCCTGGACCGGGCCGGGGAACTGCTGCCGCCCCGCCTGGCAGAGCTACGCCGGCAGCGTGCCGCCCTGGCCGCGGCCCTGTCCGAGCGGCTACCGCAGTGGTCCTGGCGACTGCCCCCCGGCGGCCTGTCCCTGTGGGTGGACCTGGGCCGCCCCCTCTCCTCGGCACTGGCCGGCCGGGCGCTCGACTACGGGGTACGCATCGAGGGCGGCGCCTGCTTCGCCGCCGACCCCGGCGTCTTCGAACACCGCCTGCGCATCCCGTACACCACCCCCGCCGACACCCTCCGCGATGCCGTACACCGCATGGCCACCGCCCTCGCCGACGGCCTCACCCCCGCGTCCACGCCCCGGCGCACGCACTGGATCGCCTGACAGCCCGTGCGGAGCCGCGCATCCGCCCCGCGCCGGGCGGATGTGCGGCTCCCGTATTTTTTACTTGCCCAGCGGGAAAGTCGGCGGTAACTTTCCTACTGGGAAAGTCGGCGGCATGGGTGCCGACTGCCGAAGATTCGGCACGTCAACGTCTTGGGGAGGCGATGTGCATGACCACACCCGTGGACGCCGAGCGCGCTTGGGCGGACCTCCAGCGAATCCGGGTCCCGCAGGAGCGGGTCTACGACGAGTTGGAGCGCTGCGCGGGAAACGGGCGGCGGGCGTATCTGCCGATCGCCGCCGCCATGTGGCTCTACCTGGCCGTCAGCGGTCTCGACCTGCCCAGGTGGGGGACCTGGGGGGTGACGGCGGCCTACATGGCCGCGCTTGGTGCCATGGCCGTACAGGCAAGCCGCAAGTCCCGTATGCGGCTGCACCGTTCGCACTACACATGGCGTTCGTCGGTCGTCTTCGTCGCCGCCGCCGTGGTGAGCGCGGCCAGCATAGGGCTCAGCGGCTGGCTGGTGGAGTGGGCCCGGCTGTCGTACGGCAGCCTTGTCCAGGCCACGGTGTGCTCCGGCCTCTTCCTGCTGGTCACGGCGCCCGCCAACCGATGGGCCCTCGCCCCGGTGCGCAGCCGCGACGGGAGCCGGCGATGAGCACCCCCGCGGGATTCGACGAACTGATCCACCCCTCCACCCGGCTCTCGGTGGTCGCGCTGCTCGCCGCCACCGAATGGGCCGACTTCCCCTTCATCCGGGACAGCCTCTCGCTCAGCGACTCGGCGCTCTCCAAACAGCTCCACACGCTGGAGGAGGCCCACTACCTGGAAATCCAGAAGGAAGGCGGCGGGCGCAAGCGCCGCACCAAGGTCCGGCTCACCGCACAGGGGCGGACCGCGTTCGAAGGACACGTGGCGGCGCTGCGCGCGATCGTCGAAGGCGCCGCCGCGAGCCCGACGCGTACGGAGGCCCGCCGATGAACACGACCGAAACCGTCGTCCACGTCCGAGACCTGCGCATGACCTACGGCTCCACCGAAGTGCTGCGAGGTGTCGACCTGGACATCCACCGCGGCGAGATCTTCGCCCTGCTCGGACCGAACGGCGCCGGCAAGACGACCACCGTGGAGATACTCGAAGGCTTCCGCCGGCGCTCGTCCGGTGACGTGCACGTGCTCGGCACGGACCCGGTGCGCGGCGGCGACGCGTGGCGCGGACGGCTCGGACTCGTTCTGCAGTCCTGGCGCGACCACGCCCGCTGGCGGGTGGGCGAGCTGCTGGGGCACTTCGCCGAGTACTACCCCGACCCGCGCGACCCGGCCGGGCTGCTCGACCTGGTCGGCCTGACCGCCCAGGCGGACCAGCAGGTCAACAGGCTCTCCGGCGGGCAGCGCCGCCGCCTCGACGTCGCCCTCGGCATCGTCGGCCGCCCCGAACTCCTCTTCCTCGACGAACCCACCACCGGCTTCGACCCGGAGGCGCGCTACGACTTCCACGCGCTCGTGGAGAAGCTCGCCCGAGACGAGGGCGTCACCGTCCTGCTCACCACCCACGACCTCGTCGAGGCCGAACGGCTCGCCGACCGCATCGCCGTACTGGTCAAGGGGCGCATACGGGTCTGCGGCACCCCCGCCGAACTGGCCCGGCAGGCCGCCGCCCGTGCCGAGGTGCGCTGGACGGCAGACGACGGGACCCCGCGGCGGGAGCGCACCGACGACCCCTCCCGGCTGGTGTGGGAGCTGCACCGCGACACCGGCGGACCGATAGCCGACCTGGAGGTGCGCCGCCCGACCCTGGAGGACACCTACCTGCACATGGTGAACACCGAGAACCGAGAGGACAGTGCCGCATGAGGGGGACGGAAACGCGGAGGTACCTGCGCGCGGGTATCCGGCGCGGGGTCATCGAGCTCCGCCAGCTGCTGCGCAGCCGCAAGGAGATGGGCGGCCACCTGGTGAACGTCCTGGTGGCGATCGTGCTCGCCGTGACCGTCAAGGACTCCGTCCCCGGGACCGAGCTGCCCATGGGGCACTTGATGATCGCCGGGTTCTCCGCCTACCTGCTCTTCCAGCTCGGCATGCTGAACATCCCGCAGATGCTGGTCACCGAGCGCGAAGAGGGCGCCCTGCTGCGACTGCGGGCCACGCCGGGCGGCATAACCGCCTACCTCGTCGCCAAGGCGTTGCTGATCGTGGGCATGGCCGTCGGCACCCTGGTGCTCCTGCTCACCGCCGGCGCCCTGCTGGCCGACGGCCCGCTGCCGGCCGGCCCCGCACAGTGGCTGACCCTGGTCTGGGTCGCCGGCCTCGGACTGCTCGCGGTCGTCCCGCTCGGCGCGGCCATCGGCGCCGTCCTGCCCAACCCGCGCGAGGCGCTCGCGCTGATCATGCTGCCCTCCATGGTGCTGCTGGTGATCTCGGGAACGATGTTCCCGAGCACCCGGATGCCCCAGATCGTGCAGCAGATAGCCGCGCTCTTCCCGCTCAAGTGGATGGCACAGGGCCTGCGGTCGGCGCTGCTGCCGGACAGCGCCCTCGCCGCCGAGGCCGCGGGTTCCTGGGAACTGCCCATGGTCGCCCTGGTCCTCACCGCCTGGGTCGTTCTCGGCTTCCTCCTCGCCGTACCGCTGCTCCGCAGGACGACGCGCCGCGAGTCCGGTTCCCGCCTGGCGGGCCGTCAGCGCAAGGCCGCCATGGGAGGCGCGGGAGCACCGGTGGCGTAGGGACGGGAGCGGCCGCCGGTAGCCGATGGGCAGCCGTTCGGGCCGCAGCAGCCCCGCCCGACGGCTTCCTGCGCTCCCCGCCACGACACCCGGCGGGATGATTGCGCGGGCCCCCGGTGTTGCGACAAGGTCAGGTCGTTCACGGGTGGCCGACGGGCCGCGACGGGGCCGTGCGAAACGACACCGAACGCACGAGCGACGATGGGACGGATGCCATGCCACTTGAGGGCGAATACGAACCGAGCCCGGAACAGTGGGTACGCGACCAGGTCGAGCTGTACGAGAGCAGCGGCGGCACCGAGGGGACGACGATAAAGGGTCTGCCGGTCGTCGTGCTGACGACCAGAGGCGCCAAGAGCGGCAAGATTCGCAAGTCGCCGCTGATGAGGGTGGAACACGAGGGCACCTACGCCGTGGTCGCCTCCCTGGGCGGCGCGCCCAAGCACCCCGTCTGGTACCACAACGTCGTGGCGGATCCGCGCGTCGAGCTACAGGACGGCCCCGTGCGCCAGGACCTGGTGGCCCGTGAGGTGACGGGCGAGGAGAAGGCCCTGTGGTGGGGACGCGCGGTCGAGGCGTATCCCGACTATGCCGACTACCAGCAGAAGACCGACCGCGAGATCCCCGTCTTCGTCCTGGAGCCCCCGGAGCAGAGCCACAGCTGAGGAGAGCCGGTGCGTACCGGCGGAATCACCCGCACGGGCGGCAAGGGGCCAGGCCGTCACCCCGGCCCCTTGCCCGCTCCCCGCTCGGTTCCGGACGAGCACGCCGAACGGCCCTCTGCGCGGGAGTTCCCCGGGCAGAGGGCCGTTGTCCGTGCGTTCCGTCATCCGCCACGGAGTGCTGGAACCCGTGGGGCAAGCGTGCGTGTGGCAGCGTCCGCCGTCGAGGCGTCTGAACGTGAAGGGGAAGGGCGGCCGGACGATGCCACGGGGTCCGTCAGCAGGAACCCGTACGGTGTGGACGCGCCCCCGCGCCGTGCGACGGACGCGGGGCGCGGCGGTCGGGTGTGCCGACGCGATCGGGACCGGACTCAGTGCCAGACGGCCCGGAAGTAGTGGCCGTAGTCGAACGAACCGCTCGCCTTGCTGTGGGCGTACGCGGCACCCGTGGAGGTGACGCCGGAGGGGCCGCCGACGTTGTGGTGCCGGTAGCCGGCGAGCGTGTTCTGGGACGAGTAGCCGCCGGAGGCGTACGTGCCGCCCGCGGCGCCGCCGCCGCCCGAGTCGGCGGCAGCGGGCCCGGCGGCCAGGAAACCGGCCGCCGTCACACCGGCGAGGGTGATCGCGACGTTACGAAGCATGTGACTCTCCTGTAGATCATGTAGTGGAGCTGACGAGATGACCTTGACCCAGCCCCCGCCGGTCCGCACGCCGGGACGGGCGAACGGGGGGACAGCGCCTCACGGCCGGGTGAACACGCTTCGCCGCGCGGCTCCGGCGCCACGATTGACGTCGTCAGCGCGCCACCTCCGCCGCCGTCGCGCTGCCACGCCCAGGCGCGCGCGAACTCATCGACGCCATCGCGCACTGATGCCCGGAAACAAGGTCCGTCCTTAACTCCAATGGGTCTGCTTCCGCCGGATCGGGTCCTGTATGGGGCCGGGCGATCCTACGGTGCCGTTGTACGCACACGGCAGGGGAGGATCGCGATGACCCAGTCCATCGACCTGGAAGAACTGGCTTTTGTTGCGGCCGTCATGGAACGGGCGCACCGACTGCTCGTGGCCGAGGAGAAAAAGCTGCCGCCTCGGACGTCCGACGGGAACGAAGGGCCCGGCAGCCCCAATCAGACGCTTCTCGGAGCCGGGGAGTTGACACGCGGAGCGGACGACGCGGTACGGCGGATCGCCCTGGCGATCGGCTATGCCTGCGCCGGTCTGCACCCGCAGGCTCTCCGGGCGACCCGAATCGCGCATTTCACCCCGCGCAGCGTGCCCGGTGGTGCCGATCGAATGGCCAGGCCCCTCAGCTCGGGCACCATCGAGGCGCTGAAATTGGTACGACAAGTCGCCGAATTCTTCGGAGAGGGTCTGCGGGAGGCAATCGACAAGGCACTGGCGGCGCCCGGGGCGACGTGGCCGCCCGCGGACTGGAAGGATTACGACGAGGAACGGATGAAAACCGCTGCCACCGCGGCGTCCGCGTCCGCCGGCCTGCCCGGCGCCTCCGGCAGCCGTACGGTCCGTACCCCCTCCGGCGGTTGCGCGGCCCCCGGCCACCCCGCCGCCCCTACGACCTCGACGTATTCCGCCGCATCCGGGACGCCCTCGCCCTCGGGCAGCCCCCCGGCCCCCGCGCACCCCGCCGCTTCGGTCCGGCAGGAAACCGGGTAGGTTGGCCGACCGGCCTTCGCCGGACGCCCGGCCCGCGCCGGCAGGCCCTGACGGCTCCGCGAAGACCGGCCGCCGAAGGAACTGGACATTCCCGTGTTCGGCGTGCCCGCATGGCAGGGGGATTCCGTGTCGGACCGCGTGTTCAGCGCCGTCTTCGGCTTTCTCGGTGTGAGTGATCCGCCGCGCGGAGACTACGGCGACCCGGCGCGGCGCCAGAAGGCCCTGCAGAAGAAGGAACCGTTCTGGGGGCCTTGGGACAGTCTCGCCGGCGGCCTGCTGCGGGGCCTGCGGCCGCTCGGCCCGGTCGCCCACAAGATCCTGCTGATGACCGACCGCCGTGCTCAGCTCGTCTACCTGGGATCCGAGCACGGGCTGGGCAAGAACGCGGTGCTGCGTCCGGAACCGGGCTGGCGTTGCACGCCACAGGAACTGGTCTGGGTCCGCGATTGCAAGGACCACTCGAAGGGCCATTACCAGTTGGGATTCAACGACGGGTCCTGGCTGCCGGTGTTCTTCGCCCGCAAGGTACGTGACCGTTTCGACGCGCTCTTCCCGCAGGCCCAGCACTGGAAGAAGCCGCTTCCCGACGTGTGGACCGACCCCCGTTTCCAACTCCGGGCGTAGTCACCGGCCGGCGCGAGGAAGGCGGCGAACGCGCCCGTAGCGCATCCGCCGTACCGCACAAGACAGCAGGAAGGGCCTGCCCGCGACCGGATGCCACGGGCAGGCCCTCGCGATCCGCTACGCCTTGAAGCCGTAGTCCAGCAGCTTCTTGGCGTCGGCGGTGCGGTTGGCCGCCGAAGACGAGGCCAGGACCGTGCCGATGACCGTCTTGCCGTTCCGGGTGGCGGCGAAGACCAGGCAGTACTTGGCCTCCGGGCCCGAGCCGGTCTTGACGCCGATGGTGCCCTGGTAGCTGCCGAGCAGGTTGTTGGTGTTGGTCCACGACATGTAGCGGTAGCCGCCGCTCTTCGTGGTGACCTTCTGCTTGGTCGCCTTCGTCTGCACGACCGTACGGAACGTGGGGTTCTTCAACGCGCTGGAGGCCAGCTTCGTCAGATCGCGCGGCGTCGAGTAGTTCGCGCCGTTGCCGATGCCGTCGAAGGAATCGAAGTGCGTGTTCTTCAGACCCAGGTTCTTGGCCGAGGTGTTCATCTGGCCGATGAACGACTTCACGCGCGCCGCCCGGGTGGACCCGGTGCCGAACTTGTCGGCGAGCGCGTACGCCGCGTCGCAGCCGGACGGGAGCATCAGCCCGTACAGGAGCTGGCGGACGGTGACCTTGTCCCCGACGATGAGGCGCGCCGAGGAGGCGGTCTTGGCGACGATGTAGTCGCTGTACGCCTTGTCGACGGTGACCTTCGTGTCCAGGTTGAGCTTCTTCTGCGTCAGCACCACCTGAGCGGTCATGATCTTGGTGGTGGAGCCGATCGAACGGCGGGCGTCCGCCGCCTTGGTGAACAGGGCCTTGCCGGTGCCGTTGTTCATCACGAAACCGCCCGGAGCGGTGATCGCGGGTGCCTTGGGGGCCGCGGCCTGCGCCGGAGCGGCGAACGCCCCGGTCATCAGGACGGCTCCCGCGGCGGTGACGGCAGTCGCGGACAGACGACGCACGCCCTTAATACGTGTTTTCAACGTGTTTTCTCCAAATGCCCCTGAAGTGCGGCCACATGGGGAAGTGGCTCGCTCGTGAGACGCAGGAGGCGCACCGATGGATGCGCGCCCCGCCGGAGAGATTTTGCACGTGTCCCGAGGGCTGTGGGCCGGGAGGGGGACGGGGAGCGCCTCTTCGGCCCCGGCCTGCCTGGTCACCGGCCTGTAAGGCCCGTCCGTGCACCCTGTGCCGCCTGCGTGACGTCGCCCGCCACCCCGTATCGTTTCGCTCTCATGAGCGAATCCGACGGATGATTGCTCGATTTCTGTTATCGGCCCGGCCCCCGCTGCATCTCCTGAGTGTGGGACGGAACAGGCCCGAGTCGAGAGAGAGTGGACAGAGCGTGAGCAGCGAACTCGACCCTGCGGTGATTACGGCCGCACAGGCGGGGGACGGTCGGGCCAGGGACCGGCTCGTCACCGAGTCCATGCCCCTGGTGTACAACATCGTGGGGCGGGCGCTGCACGGCCACGCGGACGTGGACGACGTGGCGCAGGAGACCATGCTCCGGGCCATCAACAGCCTCGGTGACCTGCGGGACCCGGCCGGATTCCGGTCGTGGCTGGTGGCCATCACGATGAACCAGATACGGACCCACTGGCGGCAGGACCGGGCCGTACCCGTGGACGGCGGCCTGGACGACGCGTACGACGTACCCGACCCCCGTGCCGACTTCGTCGGGCTGACCATCGTCCGCCTCGGTCTGTCGGGACAGCGCAAGGAGGTCGCCGAAGCCACCCGCTGGCTCGACGAGGCCGACCGCGAGCTGCTGTCCCTGTGGTGGCTGGAGGCGGCCGGCGAACTGACCAGGGCCGAGGTCGCCGCGGCCCTGGAGCTGACGCCCCAGCACACGGCCGTACGGGTACAGCGGATGAAGTCCCAGCTGGAGGCCTCCCGCGTGGTGGTGCGCGCGCTGTCGGCACAGCCGCGGTGCGTGCTGCTGGAATCGGTGGTCGAGCAGTGGGACGGGGCGCCGTCCGCGCTGTGGCGCAAGCGCATCGCGCGGCACGCCCGCGAGTGCACGGTCTGCTCCGCGTTCTCGTCCGGGCTGGTGCCCGCCGACCGGCTGCTCGTCGGCCTGGCCCTGGTGCCGCTGGCCGCGGCGCTCACCCCGGACACCGTGGAGAGCCCGGTGCTCGCGGCCGCCCAGCAGCCCGCCGTGACCCCCGCGACGAGCGGGATATCCCGCTCCGCGGGCGGACCCGTGGTGGGCGGCGCCTCCTCTTCCGCGGGCGGACGGGCCCAGGCCCGCGACGCGCTGCGGCAGGACCGCCGTGTCCGCCGCCGTCGCGCCGTCACCGCGGCAGCCGTGGCCGCGGCCGCCCTGGCGACGGTGGGTGGCGTACTCCCGCTGATCGGGTCAGGGCCCGAGGACGAGCCGGGCGCCACCCGGGCCGCCACCGAGCCCGAGTCGGCACCCCTGGCGGGCCACCCGGCGAACACGCCCCCGGCGAGCCCTTCGCCCTCCCGGACCAGCCAGAGCCCGACCCCCACCCCCTCGGCGTCGCCCTCCAAGGAGCCGCACACCCCGCGCAAGAAGAAGGCGCCCACCGAGCCGACCCGTCCGGCGCCGCGCCCCTCCTCGGCCGACCCCGCCCCGGCCTCGGGTTCCGCAGGCGGCCACTCGTCCTTCGCCCAGCAGGTCACCGCGCTGGTCAATACCGAACGCGCCAAACAGGGCTGCGGGCCCGTGAGCGAAAACTCCCAGCTCGACACGGCCGCCGCGCGCCATTCCCAGGACATGGACGCCCGGAACTACTTCGACCACACCAGCCCGGACGGCACGGACCCCGGCGCCCGGATCAAGGCCGCCGGATACCAGTGGAGTACGTACGGCGAGAACATCGCCAGGGGCCAGCGCACGCCCGCCGACGTCATGAAGAGCTGGATGAACAGTCCCGGCCACCGGGCGAACATCCTCAACTGCGCCTTCAAGGAGACCGGCGTCGGCGCCCACGACGGCCCCGGCGGGCCGACGTGGACCCAGGTGTTCGGCGCGCGGTAGCGGACGGGCGGGGGAAGCGGGACGAGCCGGACCGTCCGGAACGGCCGGCCCGGCTCGTCCCGCTTCCCCCGGCCAACCTGTTCGCCATTGTTCGGATTTGACTCGGTCCCCCGGGCTGAGCAGGCCGGACAAGTCCCGGACAAGTCCTGGACAAGGGGCCTCTTCCCAGGTCCGGCGCACCGCCTCAACATCGCAACACGACGGCATCTGCACGCCACATACACAGGGCCGACCAAGCCCACCGTGATCCGGGCGGAATGCCGTACGACCACAGTCACCCGGCAGCGGCCGGCTGTGGCGGTGTGGCGGAGCCACCGGGCGTGGGGACGGACCGGTGGCTCCCGGCCCGCCGCGCCGAGCGCGCCGAAGCGGGGGAGCGGGGATGGAACCTGAGCAGGCGCAGGTCGATATGCGAAGGATCGTCGAGGTCGAGGTCGGCGCGTTGTCGGTCAGTGATTCCCCGAGGGTGGCAGGGGCGAATCAGGACCACGTCGAGATGCTGGCGGTGACGGACACGCCGCTGCCGCCCATCATCGCCCACCGGGACACGCTGCGGGTGATCGACGGCATGCACCGGCTGCGCGCGGCGGAACGGCGCGGCCAGTGCACCATAGGCGTCAGATTCTTCGACGGCGACGAGGCGGACGCCTTCGTCCTCGCCGTCGAGTCCAACGCCGCCCACGGCCTGCCGCTCACCAAGGCGGACCGCAAGGCCGCGGCCGCACGCATCATCGGCTCGCACCCCGTGTGGTCGAACCGGATGATCGCCTCGACCGTCGGCATGGCCCCGGCGACGGTGGCCAAGATCCGCCGGCAGCTGCCCAGCGCCGCGACCACCGGGAACGGCAGGCGTGGCCGGGTCGGCCAGGACGGCCGGTTCCGGCCGCTCGACGGCGCCGAGGGCCGCAGGCTCGCCGGTGACCTCATCGCGGCGGACCCGGGCCTCTCGCTCCGGCAGATCGCCCGCGCGGCGGGCATCTCCCCCGAAACCGCCCGCGACGTACGCAACCGGGTCCGCCGCGGCGAGGACCCTCTGCTCCAGGAGCGGGACGTGCGGGAGCGGCGCGGTGGGGGAACCGGTCCCGGCCGGCGAGGAAGTGCGACGGACCGGGCCGCGGTGCCGCCCCGGGCGGCCGACCGGGTGGCGGCTTACGGGCGGCTGCCCGTGCCGGACCGGAAGGAGGTCGTCAACCGGCTCAAGGGCGACCCGACCCTGCGGTACAGCGACACCGGCCGCACCCTGCTGCGGCTGCTCGGCATCCACGCGATCAGCACCGAGGAGTGGGACAAGATCTCGGCCGGTATACCGCAGAACTGCCGGAGCGTCATCGCCCAACTGGCCAGGGACTGCTCGGACAGCTGGTCACAACTGGCCCAGCGGGCCGCCGAACACCACGCGGCCGGATCGGTCGGCGCGTAGCCGAGGCCGGGGCGGGCCGGGGGAGGAGCGGGCCGGGGAAGGAGCGGGCCAGGGGAGGGGCGGCGCGCCGCGGGCGGCCAGGCGGCCCCGTGACCGGATGTTCGATCACCTTGTGCGCGCTGTATGACGGCGGTTTCCCCGGTCTGTGAGCGGCAGATGACGAGGCCCGAAACGGCCCGTGCACCGTGTTTACCTCGACACCATGCACAGCACGAACAGCGGGAACGTTCCGCCCCTCGCCCCCCAGGCCGACCACGTCACCACGTCCGCGGCCCCGGCCCGCCGCCCCGGGCGGCGCAGCGCCCCGATGACGGCCTTCGTCGCCGTCCTGGCCGCGGGTACGGCCGCGCTCGCCCTCTCCGGGTGCGGCCAGTCGGCGTCCGGCGACGACGCCTCCGCCGCGACCCCGCCGGCAGGAAAGGCCGACGGCAAGAAACTGTCGAAGATGCTCTGGATGGGCGACTCGATCGCCGAGGCCGAGGCCCCGGCGCTCGGCGCCGCCATGAAGGCGAGCGGTGTGGAGTTCACGTCCGTCGCCTCCGCCGGCGGTGGCACGGTCGTCAAGGGCGACGGCCCCACCGGCACGTTCGCCGAGGATACGTTCAAGGACCTGGCCAAGGCGGTCGACTCCTTCCACCCCGACGTCATCGCCTACCAGGTCACCACCTACGACTGGGGCACCCAGGCCCAGCAGAGGGACTCCTACGCACGGCTCGCCAAGGCCGCCGAGGACGCGGGCGCCGAACTCGTCCTCGTCTCCGCGCCGCCCTTCAAGATCGACGAGTTCTACAAGGGACACGAGGCCGCCGTCGCGTCCGCCCCGAAGGCGGCCAAGGAGATCGCGGACAAGAACGCGGACCGGGTCCGCTTCCTCGACGCCTCCGAGCTGTGGGGCACCGACAGCGCCGCGGCCAAGGCCCAGCGCAGCAAGGACGGCATCCACTCCTGCCAGCAGGGCTCGGCAGCCTTCGCCAACTGGTTCGGCGGCCGGTTGAGCCGGTACTACGCCTTCACGCCTGCGCCCGCGGACCAGTGGGCGAAGGGCTCCTGGACCGGGGACAAGGTCTACAACCAGCTCAAGTGCGGCTGACACCGCGATGCCCGTGACCTCACCGGCCTCCACGCCGTCCGGAACCGCGCCGCCCGCCCGTCGCCGCGGGCACGGCCGTCCGCGCGCGGGCGGCCGTCACATCACGCCACTGGACGGCCTCCGCGGCCTCGCCGTACTCGGTGTCCTGTTCTTCCACGCGGGACACTTCGGCGGCGGGTTCCTCGGCGTCGATCTGTTCTTCGTCCTCTCCGGCTTCCTGATTACCGGCCTGCTGCTCAAGGAAGCGGCGGACCGGCGCGGTGCCATCGGTCTCACCGCGTTCTGGCAACGCCGGGCACGCCGCCTGCTGCCCGCGGTGACGGTGCTGATCGTCGTCACGCTGCTCCTGGCGTGGGCGGTGGGGCCACCGTACCTCCTCGCCTTCGCCCTGGAGGACGGCCCGTGGGCAGCGCTCCAGGCGGCGAACTGGCACTTCGTCAGCGAGCAGGTCGGCTACTGGAACGATGCCGACACCCGCGTCTTCAGTCACCTGTGGAGCATCGGCGTCGAGTGGCAGTTCTACGCGGTCTGGCCACTGGTGGTCGCCGCCCTCGTCCGAAGGCGGACCACGCGCCGGCTCGTACCCGTGGTCGCCGCCGCCGGTGCCCTCGCGTCCCTGGCGCTGATGATCGCCCTCACCCAAGGGCCGGACACCACCCGCGTGTACGAGGGCACCGACACCCGCGCCTTCTCGCTGCTGCTGGGCGCACTGATGGCCACCGACCCGGTCCGCCGGGCACTGTCGAAGACCAGCGCCCGGCTGGCCGGCGCGCTCTGCGCCGTCCTGGCCTGCGGGATCGGAGCGTACTGGTTCCTCACCGACGGACCGAACGCGCCGTTGCTGTTCCGTGGCGGACTCTTCCTCCACTCCCTGGCCGCCGCCCTGCTCATCGCGCTGCTCGCGCACGCACCGTCCAGCCCGGCGGGCCGCCTCCTGGGCAGCACGCCACTGCGCTCACTGGGCGGCGCCTCGTACAGCCTCTACCTATGGCACTGGCCGATCTACTTGTTCCTCTCTGAAGAACGCCTCGGCTTCGGTGGCTGGGCCCGTACGGCGGTCCTCGTGACCCTCTCGCTGGCCGTCGGCTTCCTTTCCAAGACACTCGTCGAGGACCCCATACGCTTCAAGGCCCGCTGGGCCCGCGGACGTACGGGCATGGCCTCCCTCGCGGCCGCACTGGCAGTCATAGCGGGTGCCTGCGTCCTCCTCCCCGCACCACATCAGGGCGCCGACTCGGTGGACCTCACCCGACTCGGCTCCGCCCACTCCGCCCGCCCGTAACTCCCCGGCGCGCGGGCGTCCTTGCCGACGCCCGCGCGCGAACTCTTCCACCGCGAAAAGCCCGTTGCGGGCCGGCCCGTCCGCGCCGGACAGTTCTTCCATGACCCAGCCCATGACCCCGCCGCCCGGCCTGACCGTGCGCCCGGCGGCGCTTGAGGACGCGGCGGCGGTGTGTGCGCTGCTCAACGAGGTCGACCTGCTGGAAATAGGCCGCCCGGACACCGACCTGCGCCTCGTCCAGAGCGACCTGAAGCATCCGGAGGCGGACCTCGAACACGACTCCTGGCTGATGTTCGAGGGCGACCGGCTCATCGCGTACGGCCTCTTGTGGGACGAGTCCGGCGGCGAGCGGATCGACATGGACCACTACACCCTGCCCGGCCGGCCGCTGGGCGCCCTCCACTTGTTCGACCTGATGGAAGCGCGGGCCATGGAGCGAGCAGCCACCAACGGGGCGGCGCGAGCGGTCGTCCACCTGCACCTCAAGACATCGACGCCGACCGCGCCGACTGGTCACTGATGTGGCTTGCCCACGTCGGGGGACTCGGCGACGTCGCCGCGCTGTACAGCCGGAACGACCGCGAGGCCATGGCCTGGATCAGCCGGCTCGGCGTCCTGAGCCAGGCCCGGGGCCAGGGGCTGGGCAGCCATCTCCTGCGCCACGCCTTCGCGAGCTATGCGGCGCTGGGCCGCGACCGGATCGGCCTCGGCGTGGACACCGGCAACGGCAGCGGCGCACTCGCACTGTACGAACGGCACGGCATGACCCTCGACTACGCCGTCGACACCTGGGAGCTGTTCCGCCCCGTCTGACGCCGTGCCCCACCGGCACCCGGCCACCGTGTAGCCCGTTTCGGACTTCACGTGATCAGGAACGTAAGGTGCCGATCAGCATCAGCATCAGCAGTCACAGGGGACGGAAAACGACATCGTGCTGGAACGGGGAGAGGACCGCACCGGCGCCGAGGCCTCCGGCGAGAGCGGAAACGGCAGCGAGGACGCAGCCGCGCGCTACGTGGCCGTCTGCCCGGTCACCCCGGAGCTGGCCCGGCAGATCGTGAACCTGGCGGATCTTCGGTGGCACGGGGAGGGCGCCTGGGAGGCCGGCGAGGCGGCGATGCGCGCCTTGGGCTGGAGGGACGACGCGGAGACCGAGCTGTCGTTCATGGCGCGCTTCGTCACCGGGACCGGCCACCACGTCTACGACGGCGACCACGCCTTCCTGATGCCGTTCACCGAGCTGTACGAGGTCGGCCCGGACTGCGCGTTCACCGAGGACTCCTGGGGCGGCCTGCCGGGCTGGACCAGCCGGAAGGGCGCCGGCCGCGCGGAGTACGACGCGCATTTCGCGGATGCCGCCGGCCGGTTCCGTACGCTGCTGGGACCGCCCGAGCTGGACACCGTCGTCAGGGACCCGGACCTCCCCGGCGGGCAGCATCGGTATACGGGCTGGCGCCGCGGCGGCAATGCGCTGCTACTGGGCCAGGGCACGGAGCCGTGCTCGTACCACAGTAACGAGGAGGCTCGGGTCGTCATCAGCCCGCTTCCGGCGGACGGCGGGTTCCCGCCCGCCGGAAACCTGTATGCCTTCTGCCAATTCTGAGCCGCGCTGACAGGCACCCGGGACCGGCCCGCGCCGCCCCTACTCGGATACCCGTACCGCCCCGGAAGGGCACAGGGCGCCGGCGTCCCGCACGGCCTCGCGGTCCTCCTCGTCCGGTTCGGACACGAGGACCGTGACGAGACCTTCGTCGTCCTGGTCGAAGACTTCGGGTGCGGTCAGCGCGCACATGCCCGCGCCGACGCACACGGTCCGGTCGGCGGTCACCCGCATGGTCGCTCCCTTCGCCGCGGTCACCAGGTGACCGGGAGTTCGTTGACGCCTTGGATGGTGGTGCCGGGGCGCAGCGTCAGCTCGTCGACCGGTACGGCCAGCCGCAGCGTCGGAATGCGGTCGAACAGTGCGGTGAGGATGATTTCGATTTCCAGGCGGGCCAGGTTCTGGCCGAGGCACTGGTGGACGCCGTAGCCGAAGGCGAGGTGGTGGCGGGCCGAGCGGCGCACGTCGAAGGTGTCCGGGTCGGCGAAGACCGAGGGGTCGCGGTTGGCGATGGAATGGGTGACGATCACCCCTTCGCCCGCCCGGATGAGCTGCCCGTCGATCTCGATGTCGGCCGTGGCGAAGCGGGAGCCCGCGATGTCGGCGATGGCGAGGTAGCGCAGCAGTTCTTCCACCGCGCCGGGTACCAGGCCGGGATCGGCCCGCAGGGCCGCGTGCTGGTCGGGGTGTTCCAGCAGGGTGATCACGCTGAGCGAGGTCATCGAGGCCGTGGTCTCGTGGCCGGCGACGAGCAGCAGCAGCGCGTTCGAGATGAGTTCCTCGCGGTCGATCGCGCCGTCCGCCAGCTGCCGGGTGACCAGGCTGCCGAGCAGTCCCGAGCCGGGTTCGGCCTCCAGCTTGGTGATCAGCTCGTCGAAGTAGCGCTCCATGTCGTCGCGCGCTCCGGTCGCCTCGGCGGCGGACGTCGACTGCACCAGGCGCCTGCTGGCGTCCTGGAAGAAGTCGTGGTCGGCGTAGGGCACGCCGAGCAGTTGGCAGATCACCATGGAGGGCACCGGCAGCGCGAACCGGCTGACCAGGTCGGCCGGTGGGCCGGCGGCGAGCATCTCGTCGATGAAGCCGTGCACGATGCGTTCGATGTCGGTGCGCATCCCCTTGATGCGCTTGACGGTGAACTCGCTGATGGTCATGCGCCGTCGGGCCCCGTGCTCCGGCGGGTCCATGCCGATGAACGCGGGGCGCCGGTTGCGCAGACCCTGCAAGCGCGGCGAGGTGAGGGGGAAGCCGGCGTGCCTGCGGTCGGACGACAGCCGGGGGTCGGCCAGCAGTTTGCGTGCCGTTTCGTGCTTGGTGACCACCCATGCCTGGCGGCCGTCGAAGAGGCTCACCTTGTGCAACGAGCCTTGCTTGTCTCGTAATTCGGCGTACTGCGCGGGCAGTTGGTAGGGGCAGGTGCGGTTGCTCGGGAAGGCGGGAGTGTCGTGTGCGTGGAGTGTTGCAGCGGTCTCGGTCATGGATCCCCTTGAAGGCGCTGACACTTAAAGAACGGTCAGTTCTCTAACTGGCAGGCTAGGCTGCCCCCCTAGAGAACGCAACGTCCTCTCGGCAAACTTTGAGGAGTCATGCAGTCACCGAGCGACGACCGAATCGCGGAAACGGCCGCTGACCACCGCAAAGGCCCCCGCCGCCGAGGCGAGGAACTGGAAAACGCCATCCGCGCGGCGACCCTGGAAGAACTCACCGAGGTGGGGTACGCCGCGCTGACCATGGAACGGGTGGCCGCCCGGGCCCGTACGAGCAAGGCCGCCCTCTACCGCCGCTGGCCCGGCCGCGCCGAACTCGTCCTGGACGCCTGCAAGGTGCGGGGCTTCTCCGAGGTCGACCTCCCCGACACCGGATCGCTGCGCACCGACACGATCGCCCTGCTGCGGCAGATGTCGGCGAAGATGGCCAGCCCGATCGGCGGCATCCTGCGCGGCCTGCTCGCCGAGATGTCCCGCGACCCCGAGCTGGCCAGGCTGATCCGCGAACACGTCCACAAGGTCGGCCCCGCGGTGATCCGGATCATCCTGCGGCGGGCCGTCGAGCGCGGCGAGGTCGAGCCGTGGGTCCTCGGCTCCCGGCGGGCGACCGTCGCCACCGACCTGCTGCGCAACGAGTTCCTGCTGTTCGGGGCTCCCGTCGGGGAGGACACCGTCACCGACATCGTCGACAACGTGTACCTCCCCCTGGTCCTGGCCCCGGCCCCGAAGCCCCACACCACCCCCGCGGACGCCACCGGCTCCAACTCCTGCTAGCCGGTGGCGGGCGGAGTGCAGTGGGGTCAGGCGAGGCCGGTCATGATGCGGCCGACAAGCTCGCGATTGGCTTGGGGGACCGCGGCGAAGTCCGAGCCTGGCGTATCGGCCTTGGTATCGGCCTTGGCGTCGCTCTTCGATGCGCCCGCGGGGCCGTCCACGGCTTCGGCGGCGGTTGCTACGGGAACAACCGTGGCGGCAGCCAAGGCCGCACCGGCCAAGGCGAGACGTACGCGCATGCTCATCACTCCTCCGAAACAGACATCCTGGGCTTACCAGCACACCCGCTCTTGCCGGAGCCCGCATTCCGTCCGAGGCACCCGGGTGGCCCGCGGCTACCGGCTGTCAGGGCTCCGGCCTTCGTCCGTACCCTCGTCAGGCACCCAACGCAGCACGTCACCGGGCTGGCAGCCGAGTGTGCGGCAGATCGCGTCGAGCGTCGTGAACCGCACCGCCTTCGCGCGGCCGTTCTTCAGTACGGCGATGTTGGCGGGCGTGATGCCGACGGCCTCGGCGAACTCGCCCACCGACAGGCCGCGTCGGGCGAGTTGGAGGTCGAGTTCGACGACGATGGCCATCAGACCACCTCGGCCATCTCGGTCTGCAACTCCGTCGCCTTGCGCAAGAGGCTCCGCATGACGACGACGAGCATCACGAACGCCGCTCCCACGCCGACGCTCGCGGTCGCTGCGCCCAGCGCGCTGACGACGTCCATGCCGTCGTCGGGGGAGGGGATCTCGGCCACGGCCAGGTGCCCGGTGACGCCGATGGCCAGCAGCGTCGCGACGATCGCGGCACCGATGACGGTGTCTACCCACCGAAAGGCCCGCGGGGTGAAGATCGCGTCGCGCTGGACCATGGTGAGCAGCATCCACACGGCCGCGAGCGCGACTTGGACACAGGCGACGCCGGCGATCGCCACCGCCGCGTAAGGCACGGCGAACGGCGCGTACGGCGGGAAGCGGTCGACCTCGTCGGCTGCCGTCGCGGGGATGACGACTGCCTGGCCGAAGAGGCCGATCAGGATCGCTACGGCGATGACGGCCCGGAGTGCGGCTATGAAGAAGCGATGCATGTATCGATTATCAATAGGTTCCTATCGAAAAACAATCGATGGGAGAGGTTGGTGCGGGAGTCATGCGCCCGGCGAGGGCTCGGGGGTGAGGAGTCCGTGGAGGACGCGGCGTATCAGGCCCGCGAACTGGTCTTGCGTATCCGCCACCGACGTTGCGTCCGCCGTCGAGTCCGCCGTCGTGCCGTGCGGCTCCTGGAGTGCCGCGGCGAGGTGTGGGTGCCGTCCGCGGGCGGCGGCTTCGAGCAGATAGGCGGCCTGCGCCTGCCGGCGGTTGTCGGATGTGTGCCTGTCGTGCAGTTCGTTGCGGGCGAAGAGCGTCACTACGGCACTCATCAGGGCCACCGCCTCCGTCTTGGCCCGCCCCGGCAGCGCCACGGGAGCCATGGCGCGCAGGGCGTACTCCAGGTAGTCCAGGCCGTTCGGGCCTATGCGCAGCCGCTCGGGCGGTACGTCGGCGAGCCAGGGGTGACACAGATGCACGGACTTGGTCCGCAGTGCCAGTGCGACCAGGTCCTCCACGGGGTCGCCGGTGAGGGCGACGCGGAGATCGATGTCGCCGGTCACCGCGTCCGCCATCAGGTCGACGAGGTCGTCCCGGCACGCCAGGTAGCGGTACAGGGACGCGGGCCCGGTGCCCAGCGCCTCGGCAACCTTCCGCATGGAGACTGCCGCCAGCCCGTGCTCGTCGGCCAGTTCCACCGCGGCGGCGGTCAGGCGGGCGCGGCTGTACTCGGGCGCCGGCCCGCGCGTCCCCCGTTCGGGCCGCGTCCAGACATTCACGGCTTCCCGCTCCGCCATGCCCGATCTCCTTGCTCTCTTTGCATCCCGTACGTTCCTCCGTATCCTAAACCGCGAACGCCGATCGCAGTTTCGTTCGCGGTGGCCGCCAGGCAGTCGTGGAATGGCGGCGCCCGCAGCCGACGCCGAGCGGGCCCCGCGTCCAGCCATCCGAAAGGGCACGAACATGTCCGAACCCACACCCATCACCCCGGAGCTCCCGTGGAACCCGGTCCGCTGGGCCCGCAACGGGCGGATACGGCTGGCCGTCGACCAGTTGCCGGCGCCGCCGGACAGTGAACCGCTGCTGCTGATGACGGGGCTGGGCGCCGGCCGCCTCTGGTTCCCCGACGGCCTGTGCCGCCTGCTCGCCGCCCAGGGTTTCGCCGTGGCCCGCTACGACCCGCGCGACGGCGGCGCCTCCACGCACCTGCCTCCAGCGCCTGTCCGCAACCCGCTCACCGCCTTGTTCGCCCGGCGCGGCGAGGCGTACACGGCCGAGGACGTGGCGGATGACGCGGCGGCCGTGCTGGACGCGTTGGGGTGGCGGTCGGCGCACCTGTTCGGCGTGTCGCTCGGCGGCGCCGTCGCCCAACGCCTCGCCCTGCGCCATCCCGGCCGGGTCCGCACGCTGACGTCGATGGCGGCCGTGCCGGGCGACGCCGCGGGACTGGGCACGCTGCGCTACGTGAGGCTGGGAACGCTCGCGAAATTCGCCCGCCTGAAGTTCCCCGACACCCCCGAAGGCACGGTCGCGGCAGGCGTCGCCGTCACCCGCCTTCTGGCCTCACCGGCCCGCCCGTTCGACGAACAGGCTGCCCGCCGTACCGCTGCCCGCAACGCCGACCGCGGTCTGCACGACGCGCAGGCGCAGAGCCGCCAGATCGGCGCCCAGTGGCACGGTCCGCCGATCAGCGCCGTCGCCTGCCCCACGCTGGTCCTGCACGGTGCGGACGATCCCCTGATCAAGCCCACCGCCGCACGGACGATCGCCCGCCGCGTCCCCGGCGCCCGCCTCGTCCTGCTGCCCGCCACCGGCCACGAGCTCCCGGCCCCGGCCTGGCCCACCATCGCCACCGAACTCCACCACCTGGCCACCGGCGCCGAACCCCTCAAATCCCAGCGGTAGTTGAACGTCGCCACGAAGACGCCGTGACGGACGGCGAACCGGACGCTCGGCTGACCCGGACACGGCGGCCGTCACCTCTCCCTCTCTGGACGGGGGGAAAAGCGCGGGGCAGACAGGTGATATTTCGCGTGCCCGGGTGCGGCCGCCCATGGCCTCGGATAGTTTTGCGGCATTCGGCCCTTGAGGCTGTTTTCCGCCGTGGGTACCTGCGTCATTCCGGTCCCGCGGCTCTCCGCCGTGGGCGGCGACCGCCGATGCGGCGCACACGATTCCGGACCACCAGCGAGGTGCAGGAGCCCCATGACGACGACAGCCGACGACGCGCCAAGGAGCACGAGCCCGCTCCCGGCAGGGGACGCGGGCGTCACGTTCGCCTTTCCCCCGTCCGACGAGACCGAGGAAGCGGCTCAGCGCGCGGTGCTGCGGGCCACGGACCACCTGCTGGCCCGGCAGCACGAGGAGGGCTGGTGGAAGGGCTTCTTCCAGTCCGACATGAGCTACGACGCGCACAACCTGTTCCTGCGGCACCTCCTGGGGATCGTGGACGAGCGCGTGACCGAGGCGACCGGCCGGTGGATCCGGGCCAACCAGAGCGCGGACGGCTCCTGGCCGCTGGCCTTCGGCGACGCGGGCCACCTGGGAAGCACCGTGCAGTGCTACGTCGCACTCCGGCTCGCCGGCGACCGCCCGGACGAGGAGCACATGCTCCGGTGCGCGGCATGGGTACGCGAGCAGGGCGGCGTCGAGGCCGCCCAGCTGACGGCCCGTGTGTGGCTCGCCATGTTCGGCTGGTGGAGCTGGGACGACCTCCCCGAGATCCCGCCGGAGATCATCGCCCTGCCCAGGAAGGCGCCGCTGAGCATCTACTCCTTCAGCGCCATCGTCCGCCCGTCACTCGTGGCGCTGTGCGTCATCAGCGCGCACCGGCCGGTGCATCCGGCGCCCTTCGGCATCGGCGAGCTCTTCGCCACCTCCGGCACCCCCGACCGGACACCGCCGCCGATCAACAGCCGGGAGGGCGTCTTCCACCGCCTGAACGCCACGGTGCGCGCCTGCCGCGGGATCGGCCCCCGCTCCGTACGCCGGGCCGCCACGAACCGGTGTGTCCGCTGGATCCTCGAACACCAGGAGACGGACGGCAGCTGGGGGCCGTGCACCCCGGCGACCACCTTCGTGCTCCTGGCCCTGCGCCTGGAGGGCTACTCGAAGGACCATCCGGTGCTCAAGGCCGGCCTCCGCTTCCTGGAAGACTGCGTCGTCTGGACGGAGGACGGCCTGCGCAAGCTGCAGACTGTGCAGAGCCCGGTCTGGGACACCGCGTTGACCACCATCGCACTCGTCGACGCCGGCCTGGCTCCCGGCCACCCGGCACTGGTCAGGGCCGCCGACTGGCTGCTCTCCCGGCAGACCGACCGGCCCGGCGACTGGGCCGTGCAGCGCCCCGGCCTCGCCCCCGGCGCCTGGCCGTTCCAGGCCTACAACCAGAACTACCCCGACACCGACGACACCTCGGCGGTGGCTCTCGCGCTGTGCCGCGTCGCCCACCCCGACCAGGCGAAGGCCGACGACGCGATCAGCCGGGGAGCCCGGTGGCTCCTCGGCATGCAGAGCGGTAACGGCGGGTGGGCGGCCTTCGACGCCGACAACACCGGCACACTGCCCGGCAAACTCCCCTTCTTCGACGTCGGCGAGTACTGCGTCGACCCTCCCACCTCGGACATCACCGCCCATGTGGTGGAGGCGCTGGCCGCCCTCGGGCTGCGTGACGACCCACGTAGCCGGCGCGGGGTCCGCTGGCTGCTGGCGCAGCAGGAGGACAGCGGTGCCTGGTTCGGGCGCTGGGGAGTGAACTACGTCTACGGCACCGGCTGTGCCCTGCCGGCCCTCGCCGCCGCCGGTGTCCCCAGCGGCCATGTGGCCGTCCGGCGGGCCGTCGACTGGCTGACGTCCGTACAGCAGCCGGACGGCGGCTGGGGCGAGCACTGGCACGCGTACGCCGACCCGGGGTGCGCGGGACGCAGCGCGTCCACCCCTTCACAGACCGCCTGGGCGCTGATCGCGCTGCTCGCCGCGGGAGAACGCGACAGTGCCGCGGTACGGTCCGGGGTCCGCTGGCTGACCGGACGGCAGGCCGACGACGGCACCTGGGAGGAGCCGCAGTTCACCGGCACGGGCATCCCCCGGGTCGTGGCCTTGCAGTATGAGTACTACCGGCACGTCTTCCCGCTGACGGCGCTGGGCCGCTACGTCCAGCACCAGGGTCTCGGAGCCGTGCCGCCCCGCTGACGCGCACCGCGGGACCGCGGTCCGCACGCCCGCGGTCCGCACGCCCGCCTACGGCTCGGCCGCGGTCACCGGTGCGGGAACGCCGGTGGCCGCGGCGGCGCCGCCCGCGCAGTGGGAGCGCGTGCGGACCTGGAAGACGAGCAGGGCCAGGGCGCTGGCCGCGGCGGACCAGGCGAGCGAGAACAGGCCGTACGTCCAGGGGGTGCTGGAGGTGAACGCCGCGGCCAGCGCCAACTGGTTCGCGCCGTACAGGGGCAGCGCTTCGGGGCCGGACAGGTCGACCACGGTGAGGACCGGGTTCTGCAGACCGGTGTCGACCAGGCTGAGCATGATGACGAGGAAGAAGCCCTCCAGCTCGCCACGGACCAGCGACCCCAGCAGGAGGCCGATACCGCCGTACGCGAGACCGGCGCCGAAAAGGCCGAGGGTCAGCGGGCCCCACTGCCGTACGGGCACGGAGACCCACAGCACGGCCACGGTGTACAGGGCCAGCAGCGTGGCGATCAGGGCGACCCCGGCGACCTTCGCCAGCAGCATCGGGACCCGTGGGTAACCGGCCAGCAGCAGCCGGCGGTCCATGTTCCCGGCCTTGTACGTCTCCATGAACGTCACGAACCCGATGACCAGGGTGACGGCGGCGAGCGCGTTGACGACCTGGCTGACGTCGCTCGCCCGTGAGGCGGCGTCCGTGCCGAGGGAGCCCAGAGGGAAACGCACCACCTGGCCCGAAGCGCACACGCGGGCCACGGCGATCCACGCGGGGATGAAGGCGACCGCCAGGAGCAGCGCCATACGGTTGCGCAGCTGGCCGAGCAGCGTGCAGCGCAGCATCTCGGCGAACGCCGCCGGGTGCGGCCTCACCGGACCGTCTCCTCGACGTCCAGGCGGCCCTCGCGCAAGTGGCCGATCGCGTCGAAATGGTGCAGGTCGTGCAGCAGGTGCGAGACCACGACGATCGACCGGCCCGCGTCGCGCAGGCGGGCGGCCAGCGCCCAGAAGCGTTGATGGGTGTCCCAGTCGAACCCCTGGTACGGCTCGTCCAGCACCAGCAACTGCGGATCGTGCATCAAGGCGACCAGCAGATTCAGCTTCTGCCGCGTCCCTCCGCTCAGCTCCCCGGTCCGCTGCCGCCCGCAGTCGGCGAACGCCAGCAGTTCCATCAGCTCGTGGGCCCGCGCCAGCGTCGGCAGCCGGTAGGCCACCTGGAACAGCCGCAGGTGCTGCATGACGGTGAACGAGTCGTTCAGCACGGCGTGCTGCGGGCAGTACCCCACCGCGCCGGTACGCGCCACCGTGCCCCGGTCGGGGGTCAGCTGCCCCACCGCGATGCGCAGCAGCGTGCTCTTGCCCGCGCCGTTCTCGCCGACGACACCGACCAGGGCCCCCGGGGGTACGTCGAGGTCGGCACCACACAAGACCTGTCTGCGGCCGTACGACTTCCACACGCCGCTGATCCGCAACCGTGACTGCCGTTGCGTTGCCTCTGGCGGCACATCGGGCCCTTTCGTCAGCACTACCGACTGTGTCAGCGAAGTGTGTAGATGGAGGCGGCGAGGGCGAGGGTGTACCACTGCTCCACCAGGCGGTAGCTGCGCTGGTCGTGCTCGGGGCCGTGCAGGAGCAGCACCCGGGCCGCCAGCAGCAGGCTCAGACCGCACAGGAACACGTCGGTGGTGACCAGCCACCAGTGCGGGCCGGCGGGCGCCATCAGGAAGGAGTGGATGAACACGGGGCCGACGGCGAAGCCGGCGCACAGGAAGATCCGGGTGGGCAGCTCGCCGAAGACCAGGGGCATGGTGGAGCGGCGGACCACGCGGTCGCCGTGCATGTCACGCAGGTCCTGGACGGACATGAGGAAGGTCACCGTGATCGTCAGCGTCCAGATCCAGCGCCAGGCGTCCGGCGTGAGCACGGTGACGATCTGCCACGCGGCGGCCAACTGGGCGATGACCCCGATCCCGGCGTACAGGTTCCTGCCCAGCCAGTGGCGTCCCCAGCCGTACTCGTGCTGGAGCAGCGAGAGGATCTGCCACATGAGTGCCCACTTCAGGACGCCCAGGCAGTAGCCGTACGCGGGGAAGGCGATGCGTACGGCGATCAGCCGCAGCCGCGCGCCCCGGATGGTGCTCTCGCCCGTGACCAGCGGTCGGAAGGGCTTGTTGAGGCGGTCCTCCTCGACGCCGACCAGTTGGTTGGCGAGGGTGTGCTCGTAGATGAACAGCCAGAAGTACACCGCACCGAGCGCCACGATGACCGCCGCCTCACGCGGGGCCAGCCGCGCGTGGACGGCGGCCGCCGCGACGAAGCAGGTGCCTGGGAAGACCGTGGTCCAGCGGTCGACGCGAATGAACAGCCAGCTCAGGCGGATCTCCCGCCAGACGGTCTGCAGCAGCGCCGCGGGGGCGCTCGTCGTCATGGTCGTCATCAGTAGGTTCCGTACTCCTCGGGCCGACAGCTCACGGTCCGCTCATCTCTTCGTACCGCCCGGTGGGTGGTCCCCCGGGCTCACGCCGTCCGGTGGACGGCCGCCTCCGCGACGGTCTTCAGAGTGCGGACCGCGCCGGGCGCGAGGGGCGCCGCCGACAGCGCGTCCAGGGCCTGCCGGTACCTTTCCTCGATCATCCGCTCGACCGCGGCGCGGGCCCCGGTGCTCGTGAGGATGTCGCGGATCTCGGCGGCTTCCCGTTCCCCCAGTTGGGGGTCACCGATGAGCGTGCGCAGGCGGACGGCCTGGGCGGGAGTGGCGGCACGCAGTGCGTGGGCGATGAGGCTGGTGCACTTGCCTTCGCGCAGGTCCTCCAGATGCGACTTGCCCATCACACCCGGGTCGCCGAACACTCCGAGCACGTCGTCCCGCAGTTGGAACGCTTCGCCGAGCGGCACGCCGTAGGCGCTACAGGCATCCATGACCTGCCGGCCCGCACCGGCGAGCGCGGCCCCCACCTGCAAGGGGCGTTCGACGGTGTACTTGGCCGTCTTGTAGCGGACGACGGTCAGCGTCGTCTCGATGCTCACGTCGAGGTCGCTGGTGGTGAGCAGGTCCAGGTGCTGCCCGGCGATCAGCTCGCTCCGCGCCATGTCGACGCAGCGCAGCACGGCGACGCGCCGGGCGTCTGGCATGGGCGTGGTGTGCAGCAGCTCGTCGGACCAGACGAGGGCGAGGTCACCCACGAGAATGGCTCCGCTGATACCGAACCACTCCGCCAGTGACGGCAGATGATGGTGCTTGGTCAGCAGCCGGTGGACCGTGGGACGGCCGCGGCGGCTGTCGGCCGCGTCCATGATGTCGTCGTGAATGAGGGCGCACGCATGGGCCAATTCGATCGAGGCGGCCAGCCTGAAGGCCGGCGCGGGGTCTCCCTGCCCTCCCGCGGCGTGCCATCCGGTCACGCTCAGCAGCGGGCGGATCCGCTTGCCCCCGTCGAGGAAGTCACGCAGCAGGAGGGCGAGAGCCGAGTGGCCGGGCACCGAAGCGGTGTGGGCCTTTTCCGTGAGGAACGCACACAGAAGGTCGTCGATGGCTGCGCGTGGAGCGAAGAAGTCGGACTCGGCCGTCAGCGTTTCAGCATCCATGGAAAGCGCGCGCCCCAGCCCCGGAAGCTGCCCCGTACTGCCCGGTGAAACGGAGTTCCCCGGCGGGCGTGCCGTCGGCCGCCGGGCCGTACGCGGGGGAGAAGGCCCCGTAAGCCGCTGCCGGGCCGTCCGGCCAGAGCCGGTGCCGGTGTGCGGGACTGCGGCGGGTGTCGCCCGGCGAGGCCGGTGTCCTACGGACGGGTTCGTTGACCATTCGTCCGATCCTTCGGTTGGCGCCAGCACCATGTGTAGGAGAGTGCGGGCGGTAGTGGATTTGAACCGAAGTTACGCTGATTCGCCATCCATGTCCATTTATTGAGGGCTTGTGGGAAGTGTTAATTTAATTAGCATATGGGTGTATTGGCGCCGCATATGGTTTATCCGACTGGTCGGTGTTTTACGTAGCCCTCTGGGGCGCCCTCCGGACAAGAAGGAGCAACGCCCCCTGAAGCCACCTCCCATAGGGGCATACTTGGCGGGCCGACGTATAAGCGCCCCTCAAATACGCGATCCCTGTCCGGCCCGCTAAGCGCCGCCGAACCAGCCCGGCACGTCGAGCAGGAAAGGCTCGGCGGACGTCATGCTGCGGAGGTCGCCCTCCAGGGCACGGAGGCGGTCCTCACCAAGAACTCCGGCCCAGTCGGCCCGGAGGCGGTCGAAGATGCGCGCCGATCGGTCCAGACAGTCCGTGCCGCGCTCCGTGAGCCGTACGGTCTTACGCCGCGCATCGCGCGGATCCGTGCCGCGCTCCACGTAGCCGAGGCGCTCCAGCGCGTCGATCGTCTTGCCGGCGGCCTGTTTGGAGACGCCGAGCCGGCGGCCGAGGTCCGCGGCGGTGGTGCCGGTGGGGCCGATCGCCTGGAAGACGAAGCCGTGCATCGGACGGACGTCGGGATGTCCTTGGCGCGCCAGTTCGTCGTGGAGACCCTCGATGAGGGTGCGGAAGGCCAGGAACAGTCGCAGCGGCAGCTCGAATCCGGGCGAGGGGTCACTTGACACGGTAGACAACCAGGTTCACTATCTCGACAACCATGTTGTCGAGTTTAGGGGTTCCCACGATGTCTGTCATCCGCCGCGCCGAGAGTCGCCGTACCGAAACACCCAACGCCGTCATGACCACACTCGCCTCGCCGACCCTGGGCGGCGCCGGGCACGCCGTATGGCGCGTCGACATGCGGCCCGGCGCCACGGGGCCCCTCCACGCCTTCGACGCCGAGCAGGTGTGGACCGTTGTGGGCGGCCGCGCGACCGTCGAACTCGCCGATGAGAGACTCCTCGTGGAGCCGGGGGACACCCTCGTCATGCCCGCCGCGGCGCCACGGCGCATCAGCGCCGATCCGCAGGAGGGCTTCGCCGCCGTGGTCGCCGCCCCACCGGGCGCGTCCGCGTCTGTTCCCGGCAGCGCCGACAAGACCGTGCCGCCCTGGACCGTCTAGGCAGAACGCCGCCGGGCCGCCCGGCCCGGCCAACGGCCGTACCTCGCCCGCGCGGCCGCAACGCCGCCTTTCGCCCAAACATTCAACTGCTCGGTAGCTTGCCCTCCGTGCTACTCCACGCGCTTGTTCACGCCTTGCACACGCACGCGCCCACTCACCTTAGGACCGAGTGCACCCGGCGCCGTGATGTTCGCCAAGGGCGCTGTGCCCACTGCACAGTGACAGCCCATTCGCCTCACGGACACGGAGTCGCACATGGACCGCAGATCCCTGCTCGCCGTCGGCGGAGTCGCCTTGGCGGCCGCCGCCGGCTCCTCCCAGGCCCACGCCACCCCGGCCGGGGCCCTTGGGCGGGAGCGCGGTCGGGACACCGTACGGTTCAACGTCATCAGCGACATCCAAGGGGACCTACGCGACTTCGGCCGGGCCCTGGACGATATGGCGGCCGTCAACCCGCGCAGCGCGGGGCTCGCCGTCGCGGGCGACATCACACCGCGCGGCTACGACGCCGAGTACGCGCAGGTCCGCACGGAACTGGAGCGCCACTCCCACCCGCGTGACGTGGCCTGGGCGATCGGCAACCACGAGTTCTACGTGCCGAAGTGGCGTGACCCCGACACGCTGTCGCAGGACACCTGGCCCAACAACACCACCGAGGATTCACTCTTCCGCAGCTTCTACCGCTTCGCCAGGCGCGGCACAGTCCACGCGGAGACCTCCTTCGGCGGCATCCCGGTCCTCACGCTCGGCACCGAGTGGTACGCGCACTACCACGACGCCAAGCTCTGGGACGAGGTCTGGATCAGCGAGGCGCAATTCAGGTGGCTGGAGAACCGCCTCTGGCACTGGTCGCGCCGCCGAAAGCCGGTCATGGTGATGACCCACCACCCCCTCCCCAACACGGTCTCCGGCACCCGCAACAAGCTCTACGCGAGCGACTACCTCCAGGCCGACCGCCTCCTGAGCCTGCTCGGCCGGCACCCCGACGTATTCCTCTTCTCCGGCCACACCCACTGGGACCTGGAACTCTCCGACTGGGTGGTGCGGCGCGTCGTGCCGGGCACCGCGAATCTCAACGGATTCACCGTGGTCAACACGGGCGCGATCCAGACCGGTTACCGGGACGACGGCAAGGGCGGCGAAGTCGCCGTCGGAGGAGCCTTCAACCAAGGGCTCCAGGTCGAGGTGCGCCAGGACGCAGTCGTCATCAAAGCCCGCGATTTCACCCGCCGTGCCTGGCTGAAGGAAATCACCGTGCCGCTGTCCCGCTGAGTTCCACTCCGCCTGCCTGCCGATGAGCCGGTTGGCCGACCTCGTTCGTGGTGATCACGCGTGTCGTATATCGGCGGTTGTCGTTAAGCGCATGGGGAGTTTCCCCGAATAGCGCGCCGACGACACAAAGGATTCGTGATGCGTTCATCCCGTGCCACAGCCCTCTGCGGGCTACTCCTCGCCCTCGCGCTGCCGCAGAGTGCGGCGGTGGCCTCCAGCGGCCAATTCGTGTGGGAAGGCCCTGAGCGGCAGACCTACTCCGTAGAGAACCCACCGGACAACAGGTGCCTCGGCATGAACCAGGAGGCCCGCGCACCACGCAACGAGACGAACCGGCCGCTCACCGTATACAGCCGAAAAGACTGCAAGGGAAAGAGCCGCCGCCTCGCCCCCGGACAGGTGGCACCGCGTAGCGTCGTCTTCAAGAGCGTGAAGTTCAACCCGCGCTGAGAAACGGCGCACGGTGCGGTCGCCGACTGGCCGACTGGGTAACTGGTCGACTGGACAACTGGTCAGCTGGCTATGGCGAAGATGCCGATAAAGAAGACCATGTAGAGCACCACGGCCACGCCCGCGACGGCCATCACAAGAAGAACGGCTTTCATTACGTTCTCTATGGCCTGGTAGTCGCGGGCGGGCCCAGTGGTGTCTTGGCGGTAACTCTCGTGTCCAGTCATGAAGCCATCCTGCTGCTCGCGGCTGCCGACCGACCATCCGTAGATGTACTCAGTAGATGTACTCATCTGCGAGGGGCAGGTCCTCAGGACGGCTGCCTGAGGACAACCCGAACACGGGCAGTGACCAGTGCACAAGCAGTGCGAGGACGGTGGCCGCTTACGGAGGCCCGGACCACCGCAACCGCACAGCTCTTCGTGAGCAAGACGACCGGCGCCGGTCCGCCTACCGGGAGATGACGCACCGCGTGCACGCGTTCCACGCGGTCACCAGGCAGATTCTTGGGGCCGACGCGGCATCCCGCCCGCCCCAGAAGCAACGTCGCCCTCGACAAAACCGCGTGAGCCCCATGAGATGGGAACGCATCGACCGCGCGACTACCGCCACCGACTTCGACGCCATTGCCGACTGAGAGGCAGGACATGCACGACATACGCCGGGCCCGTACAACCGACTACCCCAAGCTCGTGGAGTGCATACAGCAGTGGTGGGGCGACTCCCGGACCCCGGAGCAGGCGCGCGAGCTTTCGCTGCTGCTGCCCCGGCTGTTCCTGCAACACTTCGCGGGCACCAGCCTGGTGCTGGAGGACGAGACGGGTATCCGTGCGTTCCTGGTGGGCTTCGACTCCGCCGACCACCCGCACGAAGCGTATATCCACTTCGTCGGAGTGGACCCGAAGTTGCGCAAGCGGGGAGTGGCCCGCCGCCTTTACACCACATTTTTCGAACGCGCCGCAGCGGCCGGCCGCACCGGGATACGCGCCATCACCTCGCCGCAAAACACCGGATCCATAGCCTTTCACCGTGCCATGGGCTTCGAGCTGGATACGGGGGACCGGGAAGTCGACGGCCTGACGGCACACAGCGACTACGACGGACCGGGCCAGGAACGGGTGGCCTTTCGCAAGAAACTCGGCGCGCCACAGGTCCGCACATTGGAGCCCTTCACGACGCGCGCGGCAGTACCGCAGGACTTCGACTCCGTCGTCGCGGTGGTCGACGACTGGTGGGGCCGCGCCGCCTCCCGCGACCTGACCCGAGTGTTCGTCAACCACTTCTACGACACCAGCCTGATCGCCGAGCGCGACGGCGAGCTGGCGGGCTTCGTCATCGGCTTCCTTTCCCCGTCCGTCCCGGAGGAGGCGTACATCCACTTCACCGCGGTTGCCCCCGCGTGGCGGCGCAGCGGCTTCGGCCGCTTCCTGTACGAGCGGTTCTTCGACATGGCGCGAGCGAACGGCCGGACGGTCGTCAAGGCGATCACCTCCCCCCAGAACGACCGCTCCATCGCATTCCACAGTGCCCTTGGCTTCACCCCCTCCGCCCCGATTGCCGACTACGACGGCCCCTCGCTGGACCGGGTCACCTTCCGCCGCGAACTCTGAGCCGCCCTCCAGCGGCTTGCAGTGCAGAAGCCACGGAGCGGGCCTGGAGATGAACCTTCCGCGAACACGGGCCTTGGCCTGGGGCGGCGGCGTACCGTACTGGGCTGAAAGGAGGCCTACAGTGGACGCCACCCTCAAGACCGTCATCGCCGGTGAGATCGTGGAACTGCCCGGCACCATCGCGGCCATCCGCGCCCGCTTGGACGATGACCGGGCCGACGAGTTCGACCGCGACATCGAGCACGTCCCCGCAGCCGAGCTCCCCACCGCGCTGGTGCGCTGGGCCTTGGCCGGCACCAACGCCGACAAAGAGGACGAGGAGCTTTTCGAGCGTCTCGCCCGCGATGAGGACATCGGCGCCACCGACGCCGGCACACCCGGTGCGGAGGTGGCGTGAGCCGCTACCGACTCCAGTACGCCCCGCCCGCCGACCAGGCTTGCCGAGCCATGCCACACGCGTTACGGATCGCCTTCGACGCCGGGATGCAGCGCCTGGCCGCCGACTCGTACGGGCATGGTTCCACCGCCGTCAAAGCCGACGAGGACCGGCGCGAAGCCGTCGTCAGCGGTGTGGTGGTCCGCTACTACGTCAGCGCCGCGGTACTGACTGTCACTGTGGTCCGCCTCGTCTACACCTGATAATGCGGCAGGCCGAACAGGTCGTTGGCCCGCGCGGGGGCTGCGTACGGCGTGACGGGCGCGACGCCCAGGTAGTGCCTGCAAACCGCGTTGCCCTTCCCGCGATTCACCCACGGTGTCTCGGTGAAGTACTGCGCCGACCAAGTCTCTTGCCAGTCGTCGAGGCCGGTCCAGATTGAGCAGCTGGAAGCGGATCGGATCGGGTCGGCGGCCCCTACAGACGCTGACTTCTCCTGGCAGAAAGCGGAACTGTTACAACCATCTGGCGTCCCCGCCAGTCTGATCGCGCATGAAGGGATCTATGGCAAGTACACGGGGGCAGCACCTGGTCGGGGCCGGGGCGGCAGCTCTGCTGTTGGCACTGGGCACGGTGGTGACGGTCGGTGGCACTACGCCGGTGGCCGCCGTCGGGGGCGGGGCACAGCCGGCCACGGGGGCGCAGCTGAAGGCTGAGCACATGATGAACACGTACTACATACCGAAGTATCAAGCGTCGGCTCCCGACGCAGGCCCCTCCGAATTCCAGGTCAGCCTGAAGGCGACCGGGCGTTCCGCCGGCGGGGATCCGGTCACGGTCAAGAACGTCAAGGTGAACATCGACCTTGCCGCCTTCAAGGGCAAGGTGCGCGTCGCCTGGGAGAACACGGGCTACGGCTGCAAGCGCTCGGGCTCCCTCATGACCTGCGCGCTGGGGGACATCGACTCTGGTGCGCTGTTCACCCCGTTCCGCCTGAAGCCGGAGCCGGGCGCGGCACCGGGCCCCGCCGGGGACATGAACATCACTGTGACCAGCGCCAACGCGCCCACCATCCGGCATACCACCCACATCGTCATGGGGGTGCCGGTCCTGACCGCAAGGCAGAACCAGCCGCTGACCGGGGTAGAGCCCGGCTCTGCATTGCGGCTGACACCCGCCTTCGGCAACAAGGGCGACACCGCGATCGACGACAGTTTCATCGTTTTGCTGTCAACGGAGGAAGCGACGCTGCGCAGGCAGTACAGCAACTGCCGCTACGACAAGGCCGTAGCTCCCACCAAGGCGCTGTGTGAACTGCCCGGCCCGCTGCCGGCCGGGGCAGCGTATGAGACCGACGGGCCGTTGACGGCCGTGGTCGACAAGACGGCGATGTACGGCAAGGTCTTCTACTCCGTGCTCCGGGCGCACGACCCCCTTAGCAACACTCTGTTGCCCGCCTCGGCGCCGCGCGGTACCGGGGGACCGCTGGGCGTGCGTCCCGTTGACGGCAGCGGGGACGATTTCATCCCGTCGTCGTATTGGAAGGCGGAGATGTCCAGCAGCGACCTCACCTTCAGCACGAACCAGATCAACGACGTACAGGCCATCGGATTCACCATCAAGGGCAAGGTCGGCCAGGTGGTGGAAACGCAGGTTCCCTACCCGCGGAATTACGATGGCGGTGTGCTGCGGCTGAAGTTGCCCGAAGGCGTCAGCTTGGTGCCGGTGAATCCCGGAGACCACCCGAGCGAAATCTTCTATTGCGGGTACGCAGAGCAGGAGAATGGCCTGGTGCACTGTGCCGGAAGCCTCGACGGCAGCACCTGGCTGCGGGCCCGTATCGACAAGCGCGTAGAGGGTGCGCAGGGAAGCATCTCCGCTACGTCCGACCCGGAGATCGACCCCAATCAGGAGAACAACACTGCGCCGGTGAAGGTGGAATACCAGGACTGACTGATGTCCGAAGCCGAAGATGCGCACACCCAAGTTGAGGCTTGAAGACTTGTGCGTTGCGTCTGAAGGGCAGCCTTGAGGGCGTTGGCCTCCCGCTCGACGGGAGGCCAACGCCCTCAACTATCTGGTGGCATTGCGCTCTGGAGGCGCCGTATACCTCGGCATCGTAGAGGTCCCAACACCAGTCCCCGCTGTTGCCAAGCATGTCGTGAAGGCCCCACGGATTGGGTCGGGAGCCGGTAGCCGTCGGCGGACGCGCGGACGCATCCCACCAAGAAACGCTTTCGACCGGCAGTGTGTCTCCCTGGGCGACGCTCGGCTGCTGCCCGGTGACCTGCGCGTACATCCTCTGCCGGGCCTCAGTACGAACTTTGCGGAACGTCCTTGATGAACACGATGCCGTCACTGTCCGCCAGGTGGGCTGGGTCAAGCGGGGCGTAACCGAACCAGGGGGAGACCCGGGGCGCGGGCCGCGTGTCGGCGAGGGCGGTGGCCAACCGCGGGCCGTCTATGACGTAACGGTCCTCCGGGAGCGCGTACAGAAGTCCCTCAACGGTGTCCGGTGGCGGGGTGTCCACGCCCTGGTGCCGAATCGTGCCGAGGGCCGTGGCCACGAAGGCGTACTTGTCGTGAAGTTGGGCACTTACCAGCGCCCCGGCGCCCCACCACTTCAGCAGTGGCTGGTCCCACATGCGCATCGTGCTCTTGATTCGTTGGAGGTGGGTGTTGTGGGCGTGGATGAGTGCCGGGTTTTGTTGGGCGAGGGCGAGGAGGTTGTCGGCCATCATCCGGTCCCGCACGCCCACCAGCCGCGTCATGCGCATCGGTGAGGCGTCTGCCATCCAGTAGTGGTAACGCAGCAGACCTGTGGCGGTACGCCCATACAGGCACGCTCGGTCCCAGTCATCCCGCGAGGTCGCCGCGATGAGGTGGGGCATCTGCTCGTTCAACACCGCTGCCAGATCGTCGGCGAGCAGCCGCAGCTCCCTGGCCTCGGCCGACCGCCCTGTGGACTGGGACGGATCCATCATCGCGGCGGGATTGGTCCATCGGCCGTCGGTGCCGAGCAGTCGGTCGAGCGTTTCCGCGGAGCATGGGAGCAGGTCCGCGTCCACCTGAGGCGAGAGATAACTGTGGAGTGAGGTGAGGGCCTGCCGGGGGCTCGCGGCGTCAGTGATCTCCAGCGGGCCGTCGAAACCGGCGAAGCGGAGCTGTTCGGACGCGGGTCGGCCGTCGTTGTACGCGCGCATCCAGCGTACGAGTTCGCGGTTGGCCGGGGACGCGCCGAACCCGTGGCTGAAGCCGTGCTCCATGACCTCGTCGAGGCTGCCCGTGCCCGAGGTCACGTAGTCGTCCACGACCAGGCCCCTCAGGCAGTCACTCTCGATGGTGATCGTCCGGTAGCCCTCCTGCTCGATGAGCTGCCGGAAGAGCTCGTTGCGCACGTCGAGGAGAGTGTCCTCGCCGTGGGTGGGCTCGCCCAAGGCGAGCAGCCGCGGCCGGACCGGGAGCAACTTCATGATGGCGGCGGCGTCGACGGCATGGGTGATGTCCTTGATGTCAGTTGCCATGCCTTCAACGGTATCGTTGAACCTTCGGTTGAAACTTTCCCGCGATAACGGCAGGACGATGGAGCAAAACCTTAAAACCGGTGAACGGCTAAGGCCGGTTGATCTGGCTCGAGGGCACGGTCTGTCCACGCAGGCCGTCAGAAATTACGAGGAAGCCGGCATCCTTCCGGCCGCCGACCGCACACCCCACGGCTACCGCACCTACACCCCGCTGCACGCGCGGGCCCTGCGCGCATTCCTCGCCCTGGTACCCGGCCACGGCCATCAGACAGCGACGTCGGTCATGCGGGCGGTGAACCAGGACTCGATCGACGCGGCATTCCGCCTCATCGACGAAAGCCACGCCCAGCTCCTCGACGACCGGCGGACCCTGCAAGCCGTGGAGAGTGCCATCCGCGATGTGGGTCCGACCGCCGGAGCGCCCGAGCCCGAGGTGCCGTTTACCGGACCCGACGGCATGTTCATCGGACCGCTGGCAGACAAGCTCGGTATCCGGCCCGCGACGCTACGCAAGTGGGAGCGCGCCGGGCTGGTGCGCCCGCGTCGCGACCAGCAGACCGGATACCGGGTGTACGACGAGGCCGACGTACGAGACACCAGGCTGGTTCACCAACTCAGGCGCGGCGGATACTTGTTGGAGCAGATCGCCCCTCTGGTCAAGCAGGTACGGGCGGCCGGTGGATTGGAGCCGCTGGAGGCCACCCTGCGTGACTGGCACGACCGACTGTCCGCCCGCGGGCGCGCAATGCTGACCGGCGCCGCCGAGCTGGAGGCGTACCTCCGCGAGCGTGAATGAGTCTTGATCGGGTCAGCGCCGAAGCCGCCTTCTCGCAGCCCTAGTCACGCCGCAGGACCCGTCGCCGCCCCGGAGGCGGTGCCTCCTCTTCCGTCGGCAGTTGCTAGCGTCCGAGGATGTGAACGACGGCGTATACGTAGGAAATGCGGGGAAAGATGCGGTGCTGGACAAGGGGTGGTTGCTCGGGCACTTCAAGGACGCTGATGACCCTCGCTACAGCGAAACTGTAGAAATCAAGTGGGGTGTCCACCCGCGTGGCGATAAGCGAAGTCAATGGGTGACAGGCGAGCAACGAACGGCTCTTCTGGTACTCATCGAAGGCCGCTTTCGTGTCGAGCTTCCCGGCCGCAGCGTTCTGCTGGAAGAACAGGGTGATTATGTGGTGTGGGGGCGTGGGGTCGACCATTCGTGGTACGCGGAGGAGGAGTCCGTGGTCTTGACGGTGCGATGGCCGTCCGTACCTGGATATGCGGTAGTGCAGAAGGGATAGGCCCCCGGTATCGGAAGTGAGCGCGCTGCCCTCGCGAACAACGGTCAGTGGTTGTTCTCTCCCGGCATCCGCACCCACCTGTACTCACTCTTCGATCTTGGCTCGGCGCCTCTGGAGCCCTAGCCACGGCTCCATTGCCTGACTAAAGTCAGAGAATGGGTGCTGAGCAGATCAGCCAAGTGCGGCAGTTCAACCGCACTGTCACCGAACGCGTGGGTGTGCTCCACGATCGCTACCTCGGCCGCGACCGGCCCATCGGCGAAGCCAGGCTGCTCTGGGAGATCGGGGTGCAGGGGCAAGACGTACGACAGCTGCGCGAGCGCCTTGGACTGGACTCCGGTTACGTGAGCCGGTTGCTCCGCTCGCTGGAAGCCGATGGCCTGGTAACGGTGGAGCCTCATCCCCGGGACCGACGGGTGCGCACCGTCCGGCTCACCGACGCGGGCCGCGTGGAGCACGCGATGCTTGACGATTGCAGTGACGCGTTGGCCGGCTCCCTGCTGGAGCCGCTCAACACCGCCCAGCGTGCCCGTCTGGTCGCCGCCATGGCCGAGGTCGACCGACTGCTGACCGCCACGACGGTCGCGCTGGACGTCGTAGACCCGGCCCACCCCGACGCTCAGTACTGCCTGAGGTCTTACTTCACCGAGCTGCACGAGCGGTTCGAGTCCGGTTTCGACCCTGCTCAGAGTTTGTTGCCCGATGCGGGCGAACTCCGGACGCCGAGCGGCCTGTTCCTGGTCGCCCGGCTGCACGGCGAGCCCGTCGGTTGCGCCGGCCTGAAACTACCGCCCGGTGCCGCGGCTGAGGTCAAACGCATGTGGGTGGATCCCCACACTCGGAGGCTCGGTCTCGGCCGCCGGCTGCTGGCCGACCTGGAGGAACGGGCTGTCCGCCACGGCTGTGGCGTGCTCCGCTTGGACACCAACAAAGCTCTCAGCGGCGCGATCAGCCTGTACGAATCTTGCGGCTTTCAGCAGGTCTCCGCCTTCAACGACGAGCCGTACGCTCATCACTGGTTCGAGAAGCGAATCACCACAGCATGAGAACTCAATTCAGGGCAGCCGCGACCAGCCGGATGCCGCGGCCGATGGAAACGTGTCAGTGCAGACGTTGCGCCGCCCCGGAATCAGTCGTGCGGAGATAGGTGCCTGATCTGGTGGTCGGCGACGTTGAGTGCCTCGGCGACCAGGCGTTTGAGGTGGCCGTGCTGGAGACGGTAGACGACGCGGCGGCCGTCTTTGCGGGTGGCGACCAGTCCGGCCAGTCGGAGTTTGGCCAGGTGCTGGCTGACCGAGGGGCGGGCGGCCCCGCTCCGGGCGGTCAGGGTGGCGACGTCCGCCTCGCCTTCGGTGAGCTGTTGGAGCAGGGCCAACCGGGTGCGGTCGGCGAGCAGCGCCAGTACGGCCGCGGCGGTCTGCAGCCGTTCGTCGTCCTGTTGTTGCGTGGAGTGCGCAGTTGCGGCGTGCACGCGTGTGCTCATGCGCACATGGTAGGCGTCCCTGACCCACCCGGCTCCGGCAAGAGGGGAGTTCGTTCAGTCGGCGGCGGTCCGCGCCGGCCAGCGGCGATGCAGGTCGTCGATGACGTAGTCGTGTGCGTGCCGCCATCCTGCGCCTGCCCGGTGGGCGCCGATCAGGTGTGGGTGCCCGTGGTCCAGGGCGGTGTGGATGTGGGCGAGGCGCTGGGGGTCTGTGGTGGGCCATAGACGCCAGGCGGCGAGCGCCGCCGCGAGGGCCACCGTGCCAAGGGCGAGGGCGGCAGCGGGCAGACCGGCAGTGGCGCCGAGTGACCCGGCGAGCGGGTACGTCAGGAGCCAGCAGCCGTGGGACAGGGAGAACTGGGCGGCGAAGGCGGCGTTCAGGTCGCCGGGGGCGGCCGAGCGGCGCACCAGGCGGCCGGTGGGGGTCGTGATCAGAGACTCCGTGGCGCCGAAGGCGGCCCAGGCGGCCAGCAGTGCCGGCCATCCCCAGCCGCCGGGCGCGGCCCGGGTGGCGGCGGCCAGGGCGAGAAGCAGGCCCGCCGAGGCGAAGGCGGCGGGCAGCATCAGCACACGGTCACCAGTACGGGCGAGGAGGCGTGGTAGCAGGAGGGCGGTGAGGATGGAGCCGGCGCCGTAGGCACTCAGGGCCAGGGGTACGTCCGAGGTGGCGCGGCTTAGATGGTCGCGTACGTAGACGATCGTGTTGACCATCACCATCGCGCCGCCCGCAGCCACCGCCAGGGTCAGCGCGAGCAGGGCGCGCAGGCGCGGGGTGGCCAGGAACAGCCGGGTCCCGTGAGTGGCGCGATACAGGAATCCCGGGCCGCCGCCCGCCGGGTTTCGAGAGGTCGTGGGGAGGGCAACCGACAGGACCAGGGCGGCGGAGGCGAGGAAGCCGGCCGCAGTCCCTGTGAAGAGCCAGTCGTAGGTGATCCAGGACAGCAGCGAGGCGGCCAGCGCCGGGGAGCACAGCATTTCCAGGTCGTACGCCAGGCGTGAGAGCGACAGGGCCTGGGTGTAGTCCTCCTCGGCGGGCAGTACCTCGGGGATCAGGGCTTGGAAGGCGGGCGTGAAGCTGGCCGAGGCTGCCTGTAGCGCGAAAATCAGGGCGTAGACCTGCCAGACTTCCGTGACGAACGGCAGGCCGCACGCCACCGACGCACGGATCAGGTCGGCGCCCACCAACAGGGGCCGAGGTGGCAGCCGGTGTGCGAGCGCGCTGATGACCGGAGCGAGCCCGACGTACGCCGCCATCTTGATCGCCAGGGCCGTCCCGAGCACCGAACCGGCGGCCGGGCCGGCGATGTCGTAAGCGAGCAGGCTCAGGGCCACCGTCGCAAGCCCGGTTCCGACCAGCGCGACCACCTGAGCGGTGAACAGACGACGGTACGTGCGGTGTCGCAGTACGGACAGCATGCACACCCTCCCGCCCCTCTGAACGCGCGGCCACACTCACCATAGAAACAAGTGCGCACGAATGCACGTGATGGCGAGGTGACGAGATGGGGGGATGGCGAGTCGACGCTGCCCCGAGTTCCGACTGACTGAGCTGGCCGCGGCATGCCCGGCCTGCCCTGGGACGCGCGACAGCCACAGCATCAGCAGCTGGCGCCCACCGCCCTGATCGGCTTACGGAGCCGTCGAGTTGCCGTGCGTCGCGGGGGACGGGGAATCATAGCCCCGACATCAGGAGTGAGCGCAGTGACTTGTTAGCCGGTGCCGCCTCCCAACTGGTGTACCGCACCACGCAAATTGCTGCGTTTCAACGCCTTTGCGACGGCTTCGCCCGGCACGGCCTCGACGCCACGGTGGCTGTCTACACCGAAGACGTCCACTACGAGGAGCAGACGCTCCGGTGGAACCTGGCAGACCTGCCCGAGCGGGCTGCTGAGGACATGGGGCTGAGCCTCACCGAGGCCTACAGGCCGTTCGTCGCACAGGCGGCGAACGGCCGGGGTAGACCTGGGATCGTGGATCGTCCGGGGCGCCTCAAGCCCAGGGCTGGCCCGAGCGCTCAGCCCCGTGCGTAGGTCCGCTCCACTTCGACGGCCACTTCCTCGTCGGGCGGCCGCACCGCGCACCGGCCGCCGAGTTCGACCAGCCCGTCACCGGCCGGGGAGGTGCGGATGACCGAGCCCCGGCCGTGCAGGACCCGCAGCGGGCGGTCGTGCTGGAGGGTGAGCAGCATCGATGCGCTGCCGCACGCCTCGTCCTCACCCTTTCCGATCCGTGGGGCCCACAGCCGCGCGCGGACCTCGCCGGCGTCCTCGTCCGTCCAGGCCCAGACCTGCGTGAAGTCCTCCCCGTCCGGCAGCTCGGTCAGCGCTTCGATCTCCGCGGCGGACGCCATCCGCAGATGACGCCATGGTTTGGACCAGGCGGCGGGGGCGGTCAGCCAGCAGACACCTTCCGTGTCGCGCCGACAGGCGACCGGTCCGGCCTCCGGGACGATCTCGTCGACCGTATGTCCCAGGCGGTGGAGGGCTTCGAGCGTGCCGAGCACAGGGTGGCCGCCGAACCGGATCGGCAGCCCGTACGAACCGTGAATGGCGATGGACGTGCGCCGTGCGGGTGGGGAGCGGACGAAGGCGACCGCGGGAATGCCGAGCCGGTCGGCCAACTCCTGCCGCTGGTCGTCGGGGAGCCCGCCACCGTCCGGTTCGATCACCACAAGTACGGGATTCCCGAACTCCCCGCCATCGTCGACGAATGCGTGTGCCAGTAAGCAGTCCACCATGTCTGTCTCCTCATGCGTCGATAAGATCGCGTGTCCTGGCCGAGCATGCCCCATCGCGGATCCGTACGGTACGCGCTGCCGGATGCCGGATGCCGGATGCCGGATGCCGGATGCCGGATGCCGGATGCCGGATGGTGGTCGGGAGCTACGAGTACCGCATACGGGGGTACGCCGCACCTGGCAGTGAGGTCACCGGAACCGTCTCGATCCGTACGGCCAGGGCGCCGCGGCGGCCGGCGTCAGCGAGCGGTGAGTCCGCGCAGGAATTCCTTGGCCAGTTGATGGGTGTCGATGCTTTCCGCGCTGCGTCCCGACAGGATGTGGAAGAAGGGCGGGCCGAGGAGAAGCGCCGTTGCCTGTTCGATCGACAGCGCGCTGTCGTTTGTGCTGAGTACCGGTTCGATGACTGTTGCGGCGCTCTCGCTGAGGATGTCCTTGGAGGAGAGCAGGGCCGCGACAGCGGTGTCGTGCTGGGCCTCTCCGATGAGTGCCCGATAGGCGGCTCCGGCATCGGAGTTCACGAGGAAGCTCACGAACGCGTCGAGATAGGTCGCGAGATCTCTTGACGGTTCGCCGCTCAGGGGCACCGAGAGTTCCTGCTGGGCGTCGATGGCGCTGGCCTCGTAGAGGATCTCTGCCTTGTTCGACCACCATCGGTAGACGGTCTGCCGTCCCACACCGGCTCGCTCCGCGATGCCCTTCATGGTCAGCGCCGCGTATCCGACTTCGACGAGCAGGTCGTCTGCTGCGTTCAAGACGGCCACTCGGGCGCGCTCGCTGCGAGGCCGTCCACTGCGGCCGTGTTCCTCAACCATGACACCACTATAACGAGTCACCGTGCCTCGTATATGTTACGGTTGCGAGGCACGGTGACTCGAAAGTGCTGCTGTCTGCGGTGTTCCCGATCCTCCCTTCCCATGCGTGCACCAAGCCGCCTGAGGTCGGCTCTCACCCCGAGCCTCGCCGTGCCTTCGAGGAGTATCCGAAAAGGAAACGAGATCAATGACTTCCACGGTGGAACGCCCTGCCAGTCAGGCGCAACGGCCTGGCCTGGTGCTCGCCGGCATGAGCGTGTGCACCGCTTTGGTCGTCGGGTTCGTCGCGGCGATCAACCTCGCGGTACCGAAGCTCGCGGCGAGCTCGCTGCATCCGACGTCATCCGGCCTGCTGTGGATCGTCGACGCCTACGTCGTCGTCTTCGCATGTCTGGTCATTCCCGCCGGCGCCGCCGGTGACAAGTTCGGGCGTAAGGGCACGCTCCTGACAGGGTTGGGCGTTTTCGCGGTCGGCGCCATCCTCTCGGCAGTGGCGCCGAGCGTGCCTGTCATGTTGATCGGACGCGCCATCACCGGTCTTGGGGCGGCATGTGTGCTGCCCAATTGCGTCGGCGTCCTCATTCACGCCACCGCGCCCCAGCGCCGCGCCCACGCGCTGGCGGTGTGGGCGGCAGCCACCGGCATCGGCGGTGTCGTCGGCAATGTCGGCGGCGGCGCACTACTGAGCATCGGCTCCTGGCGCCTGCTGTTCGTGGCGGTAGCGATGGTTGCGGTCTGCTGTCTGGTGTGGGTGGCGGCCTGGGCGCCGCTCAGCGCACACCACGCCCGCAGACTGGACCCGGCCGGTGCGGTGCTGTTTGTGGCCACCGTCGTCGCACTGCTGATCGGCATCATCGAGGGCCCTGAGCAGGGGTGGGACAGCGCTGTCGTCCTTGTCGCCTTCGTCTGCAGTCTCGTGCTGGGGCTTGTCTGGTTTCTGGTCGAGCTACGAATGCCCCATCCCATGCTGGACCCTCGACTGTTCCGCAACCCTCTGCTCAGCAGTGCCAGCATCGGTATGACCGTCATATTCTTCGGCAGCTTCGGTCTCTTTTACGTCAACGCCTCGCTGCTCCAGTACGGCCGCGGGTTCACCGTCCTGCAGGCGGTTCTCGGCATCATTCCGCTGACCCTCCCGCTCCTGCTGGGCACCCGTTACGTCCCCGGGCTCATCCGCCGTACCGGCTTGCCCGTGATCCTCGCGGCAGCCTTTCTCCTCGTGAGTGCCGGCCTGTTCGGGTTGTCCTTCACCTCGGCCATGCCCTACCCCGTTTACGCGGCAGCGCTGTTCGTCATCGGCCTCGGCATCATGCTCGCCGGGCCGTGCCTGACCGCGGAGATCGCCGCCAGCCTGCCTGTCGAACAGGCCGGGATCGCCGGCGGACTGCAGTCGGCGACAAGAGAATTGGGCAGTGCGCTGGGAGTTGCCGTCGTCGGCACCGTCCTCACCACCGGTTTCACTCAACATCTGCCGGCAAGCCTGGCCCATCACACCCCGGTTCCACGTACCGTAGCGGAAGCGCTGGCCCTGGCCCCGGCCGAACAGGGCGCTATTACCGAGGCGTTCATCGGCGGCGCAGACACTGCCTTGCGCGCGGCCGGCGTCCTCACTCTGATCGCCGGGGCTCTTGTCGTCGCCGGGGCGACACGTGTGCGCCGAAACGCCGCCGTGGGATAGGCGTACAGGCTCAACGGCCGTGCGTGTCTGCCGAGGTATCGGCACCTGGGCCGTAAGGCGGGACCGTCCCGTGTCGACGTGTCCGCAGTCGTGGAAGGTCTCGCACCTACTAATTTCAAGACACGATGTTCTGCAATTGAGGTTTCGTTCGGCGAAGCTCCCAGCTCGGCCCGGACACCCCCTCTGTCGAACTCTCGCGAATCTCATCCTGTACGAAAGTACGAAGGGGACCATGCACATGCGTGCTTTTGTGACTGGAGCAACCGGCTGGATCGGCTCCGCTGTCGTGGACGAGCTCACCGCTGCAAGCCACCAGGTCGTCGGCCTGGCCCGATCGGACGAGGCCGCGCAGGCGCTGGCGTCCAAGGGCGTCGGCATCCTCCGCGGCGACTTGGACGACCTGGACTCCCTGCGCCGGGGTGCCGCACAGGCCGACGCGGTCATCCACATGGCCAACAAGCACGACTGGGGTAACCCGGCCGAGACCGACCGCTCCGAGCGCGCCGCGGTGCACACCCTCGCCGAAGCGCTCGCCGGCACCGACCGCCCGTTCATCGTCGCCGCGCCCATATCCGGCCTCGTCCAGGGTCGGCCCGCCACGGAAACCGACGTCTCTCCGGCCGTCGGCCTGGACTCGAACCGGGGTGGCAGCGAGAACCTCGCGCTGGACTACGTCTCCCGGGGCGTGCGGACAGTGATCGCCCGTTTCGCGCCGAGCGTCCACGGCGTCGGCGACTGGGGGTTCGTCAACTTCCTCGTTGCCGCCGCCCGTAAGCAGGGCGTTTCCGGCTACGTCGGCGACGGCTCCACCACCTGGTCGGCGGTGCACCGTGGCGATGCAGCCTGGGCCATCCGCCTCGGCATGGAGAAGGCGCCGGCCGGGACACGGTTGCACGCCATTACTGAGGAGGCCATCACCACCAAGACAATCGCGGAAGCCATCGGCCGGCACCTCGGCATCCCTGTTGCCTCGATCGACCCGCAGGACGCCGCCGCCCACTTCGGAGTTGTCGGCAGCTTCTTCGCAACCACCATGACCGCAACCAGCGAACTGACTCGCCAGATGCTCTCCTGGGCCCCCACCGGGCCGACCCTGGTCCAGGACATCGAAGCCGGCGCCTACACCACAGCCTGAGGCAACGCTCCGCCCGGCCCCCCGAGTCGCCGCTGCCCTGCCCCGCATGTTCGAGGGCACGACACGCGACAGCAAAACCGCGACACGCGCCAGGGCGCAACGGTCTTCCGGCTACATACCGTCAACTCCTCAGGAACTGGCCGACGCGGCTGAAGAGATCTACATGCCGATCTCCGCCAACGGCGGCAAGCTGCTCTACAACCTCGTCAGGCGACCGGCAGCCTCGTGGTCGCCGACGACGTTGAATTCGAGACCGTCGAGCCGTACCACGACTACGTGCGTGACACGGCGAACGGATACCAGAGCGTGACCACACCCCGCCAACCGCGCACACGCAACCGCGCCTACCATGCACGCACAATCCCGCCCACCGCGGGTTCATGCCGATGTCCGCCCTGCCTGGTGCCGACCAGACCTCGACGGGTGTATTCGCAAAAGGCCCCAGCGGCACCTCCGGCGACAACCGACCGTACGTCATGCAAACCCCCTCCACATTGCTCTCCGAGACTAACCGCGGCCACTGACAAGCCGCCGCCGGGAGAGCCCACCGCGGGAACAGCCGACCGCACGGACAGTCCGCCGCCGGTGTCACAGGGCTGGGTTACGCTGCGCGGGTGACCATCCCCGCGCCTTCTCAGGCAGACATCGCATTAGCCATAGCCACCACCTCACGTCCTGGACGCACAACGGGCGCGGAGACCGAAGGGGTGGCCGAACTGGCGGCGGCACTGGGTGTGCTGCGCCAGGTGGAAAGCGGCGAAGAGGTTCCCGACGCCGCCGTACTGGACGCTCACGACCTGCTCCACGCGAGCGCGGCTCGCCACCGTGACGCCGGGTGCCTGCGGCGGCTGGCCGAGGAACTGGTCGGCCGGGGGGTAGTTCCACAGCCGTGGCATTACGAAGGTCAATGGTGGCTGTGGTGGCCCAAGAACGGCCGCGGCCCATGCCGTGACTGTGGCAAGACGCGTTCCCTGACGCGCTATTCGGCGCGCTTCGGCAAGGAATACCGCTACCTGTGCGCACGCTGCCGCACTGCGGAGAGGGAGCAGGACGTTCAGCAGGCCGAGAAGTTGTGGACCTTGCCCAGTAGCTCTCAAGCCGATACTCACGCGGACCGCGAACAACTGCCGGCCATGGCCGACACGCCTGCCCGCACCGGGACGCCGCAACCCGCGTCAGTGAACCGCCCCACGGACCACCAATGGAGCGACTTCGTGGACCGACTGCACGACCTGCTGGCGCCGCTGGAATGGGCGGGCTTCGAATTGCCGGAGGAGTGGGACGGCGAATTCGACCCCGAGGCGGGAGCCTTGCTGTTCTCGGAACTGTGGCGTGGTGACGGATGTGTAGTGGCCGAGTACCGGCCCCAGGAGGAAGTGCTGGAGCTGCAGCCGTTCGACGATGTCATGGGAGACTGGCCCGAGTCCTACACCATGCTGGACGACACCATCGAACTGGCCGTAGGGGCGTCCGGGGAGGACGCGGTGATCGCAGTCGCCCGCGCCGCAGGCCACGCGGGACTTCTGGACGCCACGCACGTCCGCGTCGCCGATACCGCCCCTGAGGAGGCCAAGCAGGAGTTCGCCCTGGCCCGAATCCGCCGAATATTCGAGCCGGCAGCCGCTTTCCGACGACTGCCGCTGGTCGAGATCCTGCGGGAAGTCAGCGAGCACGAATGGCTGAGCACATACCTGGAATGGGTCGTCGGGATGGCGGGCCGGGACGTCGCGCCCGACATCGTGCCGGACGCGGCGGCGCTCGGCGTCGCCGCCTGGTGCTGGCGGAACAACACCGCGGTGGAGCAGCACCATCTGGATACCGACGTGCTGATGGCACGCGTCAACATCGCCGTCACCCGTATCGTCCAGGAGTGCGTCTGCCCGCTGGAGGGCATCGACTGGGACGGCATTCGCTCCGCGCTGATGGAGCCGCAGTGGGCCCTGCCCGACGGCACCCCGGTCCACTCGCTGTTTGGTTCCGGCTGGAGCGAAGTAGCCTCCACGGTCACCGACGAGCTCACCCGCTGGAAGGAACTTGACCACCGGGTCCTGGGGACGGAGACCACTCTGATCCTGATGACCATCGGAGGCTCCACCAGCTACACGGACTCCTGGTGGGGGCAGGGTCGCTGGCACAGCATCTGCCAGCGCATCATCGAGAGCGCGACCGCTGCCGAAATAGCGCTGCCGACGCCCTATGACACCCGCGGCCCGGCTGCCTTTCTGACCGATCTGGACGATCCCGACGAGCTTCCCGACCACGTTCTCGACTGGCTCATAGACATGCCGCAGGCCGGCCCCGACGGACCCTACGGCCTTCGCTTCCACCCTGCGACCAGGCCGCAGCATCGATGCTGGGATCCGTTCTGGCTCAGCGAAGACCAGCCCTGAAGATTGGGCAGGGCGAGCAGCACCGAGCGGAAGCGAGCCACCCTTCAGCCGTTCCGGCACCTGCTCATGGGGTGCCGGCCCGCTCGACGGCGCGGTGCAGGAGCAACTGCTTGCCGTATTTCTCGTGAAGCCAGATCCGGCGGTTTTCGGCGATCTTTTCCAGGCGGTGGTTGTCGAACTTGTAACCGCTGCTGTCGGCTGCGCGGACCGTGACCCGGGCGCGTTCCAGGCACCACCCGTGCGGATCTTCTGTGTCCTCCGCCCGCAGGTAGGCGGGGTAGTGATCCAGGACGGCAGTATCGATCTTCGCGCGAATCTGAATGATGTCTGCCATGACAAGCCCCTTGAAGGCGCACGGTTGATGCGGTTCAACTTCCTCTCTGCGTACCGCAGCATCGGAGGGAGGGAGTCCGCTTTGTCGTCAACGGTCGCAGTTGATCGCGAAGGGTCGTTGCCTCGAAAGGTGATCGGAAGGGCGCGCCGGAGCGCGGGCGGCAGGCGGGGCCGATGGCCGGGACGGGCGTACCACCGGCAGACCAGCCCCGGCGCACCCGGGGCATGGCACACAGGATGACGCCCTTTGCCTCTTTGCGGCCATGGGTATCGCAGGGAAGCTCGGTGCCGGGGCTGTCGGAGCCGAAGGCGCGGATGGCTTGGTGTTCGACGTCGGTGATGATGGCGGAATCGACGGAGATGGCTCCGCCGAAGGGCCGCTCGGCGCCGTGGACGAGCAGCAGTGTGACGGTGAGCAGCGCGGTCACCATGGTCAAGGCGGCGAGCCGGGGCCGGTTGTGGCGTCTGGGAATGCACAGGCACAGGGACACGATGGCGATGGAAAGCAGGACGAGCATGAACCAGTAGACCGCCCAGGGGACTGCCCGGGCCGACTCCGCCAGTCGTGCCTGCCGGGTCTTGGCCCGGCTGTCGTTCGCCACCATGAGCATGCCGAATGTGCCTTGACCCGGGCCGATGTCCCTGAAGACGGTGCGCAGATCGGTGGTCCAAGTGCTGGGCACCGGCCTCGGGGAATATCGGCACAGCGGTTGGCGCTGAGATTGATCATGGTCGGCTAGCTGTACCGACCGGGGACATTGATCGAGAGCAGGGCGTGCCGCTTAGCAGTCACGAGGCTGGGGCCGAGTGTCTTTCAGCCAGGTCCTTGGCAAGCTGGCTGATGCGTTTGCGGGCTGTCTCTGGGGTGAGTATCTCGATGTGGTTGCCGAACTGGAGGAGCTGGCGCACTGACTCGATGTCGGGGTAGCGGACGACGATGGTGCGCCAGCCGTTTTCCGTGTCGGAGACATCGTGGATGCGGGTGCCGAGGATGCGCCGTGCCAGGTCGAGGCCATTTTCTCGCAGACGGACGGTCACGCTCACGCGGCCTGGCCTCTCGGTGCGTTCCTTCAACGCAGCCCACCTGGTGCGGAGGGTCTCATCTGGTCGGAGAACAGCTGGCGCGTCGAGTTGTTCGTAGGCCGAGAGTCGTTCCAGAGCGAACAGCCGACCGGTCCCCTGGTCGTCGGCAATGAGATACCAGCGGCCTGATTTCGCCACGATCCCGTACGGGTCGACCACCCGCGTCGAGGCCTGTTTCTCGGCGCTGCGTCGGTACTGGATTCGCAGCCGACGTCGGTGTCGCAGGGCCGAGGCTAGATCCGATACGTCCACCGCTGGCTTTGAGTCAGCAAGCCACGCGTTGCTGTCCACCAGTACCAGGTCCGCCAGTCGCAGCAGGCTCGACGACTCAGGTGCTGCGGCCTGACGGGCGGCGATCTTGCGCGCGGCCGACTCCTGCACCGCAGACAGGCCCATGCACTCAAGTTGCGCGCTGTCCAAACCAGCCACGGAGAGGGCCTCCAGCTCTGGTGGTTCCAAATGGGATGCGTTGAGCCGTGCACTGGGGAGCAGAACGATCCCACCGTTCCGCCCGCGTTCGGCATAAACAGGCACACCTGCTGTAGAGAGTGCCTCGACATCCCGCAGCACAGTCCGCCTGGACACCTCCAGACGCTTGGCGAGCTCGGTGGTGGTGATGCGCTGACGGGTCTGTAGGAGCAGCAAGAGGTGCAACAGCCTTGAAGCCTTCATGCTGACCAATGTTCGCAGAAAAGGTGACAGGTTCTGTCGCGGTTAGGCGATCAACTGAAGCGGTACCGAGAACGCAACGATCTGAGGAGCGCTCTATGCCCGCACCCAACCTGTTCCTGATCTACGTCCGCGACGCCGAGGCCGCTACGGCCTTCTACAGCGACCTGTTCGAGATCGAACCGACCTTCACCAGTCCCCACTACGTGGCTTTCGAGGTAGCCCCCGGCGTCCTGTTCGCGTTGTGGACGGGGGGCAGCGAACACGCGGTCCCGAGCACCCCTCGCACGAGCGAAGTCGGGCTGATGGTGCCGGGAGCAGCGTCCGCAGTTGACGAGATCTTCACGAGTTGGGTCTCGAAGGGAGTCCATGTCGTGGAGGAGCCGTACGACGCTGTCTTCGGCCGCACGTTCGTGATCACGGACCCCGACGGCAACCTCATCCGGGTCTCCCCGGTGGACTGAGCTGCACGACCCCTACCCACTATGTTCGTTCTCGAAGGGTCGGCCACACACCTTGGGTTCTAGGAGTCGTCGCAACACCCCAGCTCAAGGGGTGCGATGGACTTCAAGATCCGAGGGGACCGGACGCCGCAGGGCCCCGGGAAGCTGTCATGGGAGCGGGAGGCATACTCCCGGCTCGTGCAGCAGGGATATAGCAACACCGAGGCGTGCCGAATCGTCGGCGTCGATGCGCGGACCGGCCGGAAGTGGCGCAACGGCCGCAGTGCCGACCGGCGACAGAAGGCGGCACCACCGATTCACCTGGTGGTGCCGCCTTCCGGCCCGTCCCGGTTCCTGCGTGAGGACGAGCGGATGCACATCGCCGACCGGTTGCGGGAGAAGGCCACGGTGCGGGCGATCGCCGCGGAGCTGGGCCGCAGCCCGTCCACGGTCAGCCGTGAGATCCGCCGCAACCGTCCCCCGGAAGCGGGGCCTACCGCCCGCACGCCGCCAGGCCCGCGCCGATGCCCGCCGGCCCCGCCCCAAGCCCCGCAAGATCCTGAGGAATCCCGAGCTGCGGGCCGCCGTCCAGGCGATGCCGGACGGAAAGTGGAGCCGGAGCAGATATGCCACGCTCTGCGGACACGATTCCCTGACCGGCCGGAGATGCACGTGGTCCACGAGACCGTCTACCAGGCACTCTACGTCCAGGGCAGGGGCCGGCTGCGGCGTGAGCTCGCCGGTGCCCTGCGTTTTGGCCGTGCCCGGCGCAGGCCGCAGCGGCAGGCCAACGGTCGCCGGCCCCGCTTCACGACACCGATGGTCGTGATCAGCGAACGCCCCGCCGAGACCGAGGACCGGGCCGTGCCCGGTCACTGGGAGGGCGACCTGATCATCGGCAAGGACGGGAAGTCCGCGATCGGCACCCTGGTCGAACGCGCCACCCGCTACGTCATGCCCCTGCACCTGCCCGGCGACCACAGTGCCGAGGCGGTCCCCACCTCCCTGACCTCCACCGTCCAGACCCTGCCCGCCGAGTTGAAGCGGTCCCTGACCTGGGACCAGGGCGGCGAGATGGCCCGGCACGGCGAGTTCACCTCGCCACCGACATCCCGGTCTGCTTCTGCGACCCGCCAGCCCCTGGCAGCGCGGCTCGAACGAGAACACCAACGGCCTGCTGCGGCAGTACTTCCCCAAGGCCACCGACCTGACGGTCCATACCCCTGAACACCTGGCCGCAGTCGCAGACCAGCTCAACCGCCGCCCACGCAAAACACTCGGCCGGGAACAGCCGAGCGTCTGCATAAACTACTCGCGGCCTGATCAAACCGACCACGTGTTGCGACGAACCCTAGAAACCGCCCACAATGGCCGGCCCTTCAACCTGTCCAGGAGCTCAGGCGTGTCACATCCGAACGCTGCCCTCACTCCGCGCCACCGTCTGAAAGTCGCGCGACTCGTCGTTGACGACGGCTGGCCAATCAGCGAAGTCCGGCCCGTTTCCAGGTCTCCTGGCCCATCGTGAAGCGCTGGGTCGACCGCCACCTTGCTGGCGAGTCAATGCAAGACCGCTCGTCCCGACCGAAGACCTCGCCGAAGAAGACGCCCAAGGCAGTATCGATGCGCTGCGTCAGCCTGCGGAGGCGATTGAGGGAGGGCCCAGTTCAACTCGCGACACGACTCGGCATCGCCGCGTCGACAGTCCACCGTATCCTCACCGCGGCGTGGCTGAACAGGCTGTCCTATCTCAACCGTGCCACTGGAGAACCCATCCGCGCTTACGAGCACCCGTACCCCGGCTCGCTGGTGCACGTGGACGTGAAGAAATTCGGGAACATCCCTCAGTGGCGTGGTTCGCCGAACACGGCGTTACCATCCAGCGAATTCTGTCGGACAACGGAGGCGCGTACCGGTCCTTCCTCTGGCGCGACACCTGCGAGGCCCTGGCCATCACGCCGAAGCGCACACGCCCTTATCGACCGCAGACGAATGGCAAGGTGGAGCGCTTCCATCGAACAATGGCCGACGGCTGGGCTTACGCCCACTGCTACCAGTCAGAACAAGAGCGACGGGACGCACTCAAGATGTGACTACACCACTACAACCAGCACCGGCCCCACACGGCCTGCGGCAACCAGCCGCCCTTCTCACGATTGACTAACGTCCCCGATCAGTACAGCTAGCGCACCGGCTGAGGGCTCCGCTGGGGTTCGCGGAAAGATCGCCGCGCGGCTGCCGGGGCTGGCTACGGTCCGCTCGTGCCGGTGGAGTTTCTGACTGATGAGCAGGCCGAGGCGTATGGGAAGTTCGCCGAGGAGCCGACCCGCCCCGGGCTGGAGCGGTTCTTCTTCCTGGACGACGTCGACCGCGATCTGATCGCGCTGCGACGCTCCACGCACCACCAGCTCGGCTTCGCGCTCCAGATGTGCGCGGTGCGCTACATCGGCCGGTTCCTACAGGACGACCCGCTCGACGCACCATGGCCGGTGATCGAGCACATGGCCGGGCAACTCGGTATCGAGGACGCCTTGGTGGTGAAGCGGTACACCGAGCGGCTGAAGACGGCGTACGAGCATGTGTGGGAGATCCGGGACGCCTACGAGTACCACGAGTACGACGACCCGGAGTGGTCCCGGCGGTTCCGCACCCCCCTGCACGGCCGGGCCTGGACGTACGCCGAGGGCCCGAAGGCGCTGTTTGACCACGCGGTGGGCTGGTTGCGCCGCAACCGGGTGCTGCTGCCGGGCGTCTCAGTGCTGGCCCGGCAGGTGTCGGAGGTACGGAAGGTCGCGGACAAGCGGCTGCACGCCACCGTCGCGGACGCCGCCCGCCGCGCGGACCCGGCGCTGCCCAGGGATTTGGTGGCGACGCTGAAGACGTCGGAGGGCTCCCGGTTCTCGGAGCTGGAACGACTGCGCCGGCCGCCGACGCGGAGCACCGGCACGGCGTTCGCCCGCGCGCTGGAGCGGGTGGACGAGATCGGCGCCTACCGGCTCGGGCGGCTGAAGTTGTCGCAGATCCCGCAGAACTGGATGGCGGCGTTGGCCCGGTTCCAGGTCCTCATGGCCGCCCGGCTGCTGAACACGGCGAAGCGGAAGACGGGGGAGGAGCGGCTGTCCATGCTGCCCCAGCTGGAGAAGGCGTCACGGGTGCTCGCGCGGGCGGCGGAGGTGTTGTTCGAGGCACTGGAGCTGGTCGAGGAGTAGGAGGCGGACCTGGACGTGGCCGCGCTGTGGGCGGCGGTGGAAGAGGCCGCCCCGCGCGCCGCCGTGACGACGGCCGCGGCCACCGTGGTCACCCTGGTGCCCGAGGAGGAGAACACGGCCGACGTCGCGATGCGGGCTGCGCTCGCCGCCCGGTACGCCACGGTGCGCCCGTTCCTGTCGCTGCTGGGCGAGTCGAAGGCGCTGGACGCGGCGAGCGCCGGGAAGCGGGTCCTAGCCGGGTGCGCGGCCTTCCGGCGCTGGCGCGGCGGAAGGTGGGGGCAAGCCGCTGCTGCCGCGCGAGGTGGACGAAAAGATCGTGCCGCCCAGGTGGCGCAAGGCGGTGTACGCCAACCCCGATCTGCCGCAGGGAGCGGTGGACCGGGACGCGTATGTGGTGTGCGCGCTGGAGCAACTGCACCGGGCCTTGAACAACCGCGACGTGTTCGCCGCTCCGTCGCACCGCTGGTCCAACCCGCGCGCCCGTCTGCTGGACGGGCCCGACTGGGATGCGGTCGAGGAGGACGTGCTGGCCGGGCTGAGGCTGGACATGCCCGTCACCGAACACCTGGCGGAGCTGGTGCGGGGCCTGGACGCCGGGTGGAAGCAGCTCGCCGAACGCCTGGAAGAGGCAGGGCCGGCGGCAAAGGTATCCATCGAGGTGCAGGACGACGGGCGGGTGAAGCTGAACGTCGACAAGCTCGGCGCGCTCGGCGAGCCGAAGTCCCTGACCTGGCTGCGCAAGCGGGTCGAGAGGATACTCCAGAAGATCGGCCTGCCGGACCTGTTGTTCGAGGTGAGCGCCTGGACCGGGTTCCTCGACGCTTTCGTGCACCTCGGGGACGGCACCACCCGGATGAAGGACGGTCCACCTCGGCGGTCGCGCTGCTGGTGTCAGAGGCGTGCAACATCGGCCTGGCCCCGGTGGTGAACCCCGGCTGCTAGGCCATGGCCCGGGCCCGGCTCGTGCACGTCGATCAGTACTACCTGCGCGCCGACACCATCGTCGCGGCGAACGCCGCGCTGATTGCCGCCCAGGCCGAGGTGCCCATCGTGAAGTTTCGCGCGGAGTGCCGGGCACGACCATCTGCCCGCGGTGCCCGCGACCTGGTCGTTGACGGCGTTGAGCCAAGTGATGCTGCGCTTGAACCCGAAGTACTTCGGTGACGGTTCCGCGACTTGGACGACCAGCGGTTCTGGCGGGCCACGATGCCCGGTGTCGAGACGGGCAGCTACGGCGCGGTGGAGGACCTGGCCCGCAACCGGGTGAACCTGAACAAGGTGATCACGCACTGGCCGGACATGCTGAAGGTCGCCGGTTCCCTGGTCACCAACCAGGTCCGCGCCTACGACCTGCTGCGCATGTTCGGACGCGACGGCCGCCCGCCCCCGCTGGGCGCCGCGTTCGCGGAGTTCGGGCGGATCGCCAAGACCGAGCACCTGCTGCGCGTGGTCGACCCGGTCGACGACACCTACCGGCGGCAGATGAACCGGCAGCTCACCCTGTAGGAGTCCCGCCACAAGCTGGCCCGGGACGTGTGCCACGGCAAGCGCGGCACCATCCACCAGGCATACCGGGACGGGATGGAGGATCAGTTCGGTGCGCTCGGCCTGGTCCTCAACGCCATCGAGCTGTGGACCACGAAGTACATCGACGCCGCCGTCGCCGTGCTTCACGCCGAAGGCCACGAGATCCGAGACGAGGACATCGCCCGCCTGTCGCCGCTCAAGCACCGCAACCTGAACCTGCTCGGCCGCTACAGCTTCACCGCCTCCACGCCGGCCGCCGGCGCCCTGCGCCCGCTGCGCGACCCGGACGCCCCAGAACTGGACGAAGACGACGACGGCGGGCAGGAGTGAGCATCAGGAGCCGATCGGATCAATCCGTGACGGGCAGGCACTCGGCGAGCAAGGCGACGATGTCACGCCAGGCACGCTGTGCGTGCCGTGGGTGGTAGCCGACGCCGGGACGCACGGTGTGGTCGACCGGTGGGTGGTGGAAGGCGTGAAGGGCTCCTCCGTAGACCACGAGGCGCCAGTCGACGCCCGCGGCCTGCATCTCTGCGGTGAACGCCTCCCGTTGCGCGGGCGGCATGATCGGGTCTTCCGACCCGACCCCGGCCCATACCGGGCAGCGAATGCGTGCCGCCTCGCCCGGTCGGCCCGTGGTCAGTGCGTTGACTGTGCCAATCGCGCGCAGGTCGACGCCATCGCGACCGAGTTCCAGTGCGACTGCGCCCCCGGTGCCGTAGCCGACGGCGGCGGTCCGGTCGGGGTCGGCCCGTGGTTCGGCACGCAACACGTTGAGCGCGGCATGACCGATTCCTCGCATGCGGTCGGGATCGGCGAGCAGCGGCATGCAACGGGCCAACATTTCCTCTGGGTCTTCCACATAGCGTCCGCCGTGGAGGTCGAAGGCCAGCGCCACGTATCCCAGCTCGGCCAGGGCATCGGCCCGGCGGCGCTCGACGTCGCTGAGCCCCGTCCCCTCGGGCCCGATCAGGACTGCGGGCCGGCGCTCGGCACCGGCCGGGAGCGCGAGGTATCCGATCATCGTCAGGTTGTCGGCCGGGTATTCGACCGTACGGGTTGTTATCGTCGTCATGCGACTGGACGGTAATGACCGTTGCGCCCGCTCGGGGTGGTGTTCACCGATGGCAGACAGCAGCCTGCCCCGACTACCTCACCCGGACGCGTCGTCCGCCTGTCGTCAAACGATCGAATGACGACAGGGGCGGCATGCGTCCAATGAACCCAGTGATTCCGGGGTCTGACGACGGCTCCGATCCAATGAGATCCGATGGTGATTGGCGACAGGGTTAGATGACGCCCGAGGTCCGATGCGCCGGCAGGAGCGGGAAGAGCGTGGCAGCCAATCTCGTCTACAAGCGGGTGCCGACCGACCAGCAGTTGACTGGCCGGCAGAACCTCGTCTTGGACGAGGCCGGGATCGAGGACACGGCCGTCTTCGAGGAGGAGCCTGGCACTTCCAGCCGCCTACACCCGCCTGAGCGCCCGAAGTTCGGCGACCTGCTCACCTATGCACGGCCGGGTGACGCCGTGCACATCTCCGAGATGTTCCGCCTGGTGCGCGGCACAGAGCACATCCTCGACGTGCTCGACGTCCTGCACCGCGACCGGCTCGCGCTGCGCATTCACGACGGCGCGTTCTCCGGCATGGGCCTCACCGCCCGCCCCCCCCGCGCACCGGCGAGCTGCTGTCCATCGTGAAGTTCATGGTGCAGACCCTCGCCGCCGACGAACTCCAGCGCGATCTCCAACGCGAGCTGACGTACGACGGGCTGCGGGCCGCCGAAGCCAAGGGCAACAAGGGCGGACGCCGCCCCGTCCTCGCGGGCGACACGGCCGCCGACGTACGGGCCGCCTACCTGGAGGGCCAGTCCACCGCCGCGCTGGGAGATTGCGCGGTGAGGGGGCAAGCGCCAGGCCGTGCGAGGGGAGAGGCAGGTCGTCGGACCCGTCGAGGCGTACGGACAGGCGCCGCGGGGAGCGGCCTCGCGAGGCGGTACGGTACGTCGCCGCCGCTCACCCGGCGCGTTCGGGCGGCGGGTTCCAGCGTGGTGCCCTGGCCGGACGGGCAGCCGACTGCGGAGCAAGCGTGATCTAGCGCAAGGCGATGAGCCCTGCGTCCGTCGGCCTGAAGCCGCACGCGTCGAAGTAGAAGGAACGCAGATGCTCGTCGAAGTCGACGTGGAGCCATTCGCAGTCCGCTGCGCGGGCCCCCTTCGCGGCGGTTGTCACGAGTTCGGTACCGACACCGGTCTTGCGCATGTCCTGGGCGACCATCGTGTCGAGAATGAAGGCATGGACGCCACCGTCCCAGGCGACGTTGACGAACCCCACGAGCCTGTCGTCTCTCCGGGCGCACACCCAGCCAAGGCTGTGACGGTGCACTTGTGTGTGCCAATCGATGGGCACCTGGCCGTGATCGAACGCCTCCGCGTGAAGCGCGTTGACGGCGGCGTTGTCGAAATCGCCGCGCCACTCATATGTGATCGCCATGGACCGCATCGTAGGTTGTGAGACGTACGGATCCAGTCGTCGAGAACACCTCTCCGAGGGCCTCTCTCTACGGACATCCGGCAGCAGCCGACCGCATGAGCTGTCGGAGCCGGGCTGTGATCACGGGTTGGCCTTGATCTCCTTCATGGTCAGGTGGGATTCGAGGCGGAGGACGGCCGGCAAGCAGCTGAGCTTGCCGGTGAGGAAGCTTTCGTAGGCGGCGTGGTCGGCGACGGCGACGCGGAGGAAGTAGTCGGGGCGCCCGTACATGCGACGGAACTCTATGACCTCCTCATATGAGGCCACGGTGTCCTCGAACTCCTCGAAGCTCTTGCGGTCCTGGGCGTATATCTCGACGGCGACGAGAACCTCCAGACCGCGGCCCATGGCCTCGGGATTGATGACGGCCCGGTACCCGGAGATCACGCCGGTCTCTTCCAGCCGCTTGATCCGGCGCAGGCAGGGCGGCGGGGTCAGGCCGACCCGCTTGGCCAGCTCGACGTTGGTCAGCCGACCGTCCTGTCTCAGGTGAAACAGAATGTCGCGATCTACGGAATCAAGGCTCACTTTATTGCTCACATGATCATCCTAGAGCGACAGCCGGCAATCAAATGAGGCGCGAATCTTTCTAAAATTTCGCCATGCGAGAAAGTTCTGCCGCTGTCGACAGCCGGCCTCGGCCGCCCATGTCCGCCCCTCCTCCCGCTCCTTCCGCAACACCGTCGCAAGCGCGTGCGGCGCTCAAGGACTCCGCCGGCGCCGGCCTGGGGTTCCTCGTGGTCGGGCTCGCCTTCGGGGCGCTGGTAACACAGTCGGGCCTGGACTGGTGGTGGGCGGGGCTGTCCGCGACGCTCGCATTCGGCGGCTCGTTCGAGTTCCTGCTCATCGGCATGGTCACCGCCGCGGCCCCGCTGGCAGCCATCGCGCTGTCCGCGTTCATGGTGAACGTACGGCACGTCTTCTACGCGCTGTCCTTCCCCCTGCACCGCATATCCGGCCGCCTCGGCAAGACGTACAGTGCCTTCGCCTTGTGCGATGAGGCATACGCTCTGGCCACTGGGGAACAGGCCCGCTCCTGGTCCAGTCGGCGCATCCTGTGGCTGCAGTTCTTCCTGCACCTGTCCTGGGCCGGCAGCGCGACCGCCGGAGCCCTGCTCGGCTCCCTCATCCCGGACAGCGTTACCGGGTTGGACTTCGCCCTCACCGCCCTGTTCGCAGTCCTGGCCCTCGACGCCGTCCGGGACCTGCGCGGCGACCTGCCCACCCCCGTGCTCGCCCTGCTCAGCGCCCTGGCCGCCCGGTTTTTGTTCCCCGACCAGATGCTCCTGGCAGCCTTCGCCCTGTTCGCGGCCGCCCTCCTGGCCCGCCAACTCACCACCGGCAGGAAGCCGACCCATGTCTGACACGCGCTACGCCATCGCCGCCGTCCTCGTCGCCGCCGCCATCACCTGGGGTTTGCGCGCCCTGCCATTCGCCGCCCTCACGCCCCTGCGCGCCAGCAAGACCGTCCAGTACCTCAGCGCCCGCATGCCCGCCGGCGTCATGGTGATCCTCCTCGCCTACTGCCTGCGCGACCTCTCCTTCACCCACGCACGCAGCTTGGCCCCGCTCGCCGCTCTGGCCGTCACCATCGGCCTGCACCTGTGGCGCCGCAACGCGCTGCTGAGCATCCTCGGTGGTACAGCCGTCCACGTGATCCTCGCCAGTACGGTCTTCACCTCCTGAAGCCCGCGTTCGAACGCGTCCCTACGCATCCACGATCTGTACGCATCCGCACGGATCCCGATCCCGCGACCGCTACCGAGTCGTTTCGCTGCGGGACGAGTCAGCTGCCAGTACGGCCATCAGCCGGCCCATCACTGGTACCGGAACTCCGTGCCGTTCGGCCGCCCGCAGCACCGCCCCGCCGATCGCATCGAGTTCCAGCGGATGGCCCGCCTCCGCGTCGCGTTGCATGGACGACTTGCTGTCGGCGGGGAACGTGTCGTACAGCGCCAGAGCCTGTACGGGGTCGGTGGGCGCCCCGCATGCTCTGCTCACTGCGCCGGTTTCCTCGACGAGAGCCACCAGTTCTTCGCGTCGCTCGGTGCGCACTGCGCCGATGGCGAGCCCGTACCGGGTGGTGAGCAGGGCAAGGGGCGCGAGAAAGGCCAATTTTGCCCATAGCGCGGCAGTCTCATCATCGGTCACGCGCGTGCGCACCCCGGCATCAGTCAGCATCGCGGCCAGCGGCACAAGGCGCTCGTACGCTCCGGCCAGGTCGATCTCCGTGAACGGGCTGCCGTGCTCGATGGTGCCCGGAGCAGTGCGGGTCGACTCGACCCGGATCACACCCGCCGCGACATCCTGCGCGTCGTAACGCCGGCGCAACTCCGGCAGATGCTCGACGCCGTTGAGCAGGGGGAGGATCAGCGCGTCGCCGAGTGCTTGGGCCGGCACCCGTTCCAGTGCCGCGTCGAGTGCCGTGTGCTTGACCGTGATCAGGCACAGGTCGACGTGTTCGCGCAGTTCGGTGTCCGCTTCGACGCGCGTGGTGAAGTCGCCGAACTGCCTGCTGTGCACGCGTATGCCGTCCTGGCGCAGTGTCCGTACGGTGTCCCGCCCGGCCACACAGATGACCCGGTGTCCGGCCCGGGAGAGTACCCCGGCCAGGAGGCCCCCTACTCCGCCTGGACCGAGTACCGCGATGGTCCACTGGTGGGTGGAGGAGGGGACGTTGGTGAGAGATGGGGGCATGGGCACGCGTGTTTCCTCTCGTGTGCGGGACAGGTTGCCGCCCCGAAAAATCATCGATCCCTCGGAAGGCCAGAGTCAATCCTCGGGTTCTATCGACCTCACCCAAGGGATAGCTTGGGGGCATGACTCTCGACGATCTGCGCGTCTTCGTCGCGGTGTGCCAGGCCGGCAGCCTGAGCGCCGTCGCCCGGGAACTCTCCTGTACGCAATCTGCCGTGAGCCAGCATGTGAAACGGTTGGAACGGGAGACAGGGGTGCAACTCCTGGAACGCCAGCCCCGAGGCGTCGCCCCCACCTCGGCCGGACAGATACTGCAAGCGGCGGCAGCCGACGGCATCGCCGGCCTCGACTCGGCCCTTCGCAACCTCAAAGAGCTGGTGCGCGGCGACGCAGGCTCCGTACGGGTGACCACCGGCGCCACCACCGTGCGGCACTTCATGGCCGAGGCCGTCGTGGCTTTTCGCAGGCGATTCCCCAAGGTCAGCCTGGAGTTCCAGACGGAAACCTCCAGCCGTAGCTGCTTCGACGCGCTTGCCTCCAGCACCCTCGACCTTGCCTGGATCACCCTCGGCAGCCCGGTCCGCGGCATCGAACAGCGCTCTGTCGTCGAACTGCCTTGGGTGCTGGCCGTACGGGCCGACGACCCCCTCGCGGAGCGCTTGCATATCGAAGCCACCGACTTGGCGGGCATCCGGCACATCAGGCTCCCGGAAAGCTCCTCGTCCCGAGCCCACTTGGACACCGCCTTCGCGAAGCTGGGCATCCAAGTGAGGTCCGACACCAGCGTCGCCGACTGGGACACGGCCATCCTTCTGGCAGAACTCGGCCTCGGCCACGCCGTTGTGCCTGCTCTACCCGACCAACAGGCCTCCGACGGGCCCGGCCCGCTCCGCTTCCTGCCCATCCCCGACCTGCCCGAACTGTCGGTGGGCTGGGCCGTACGTCGCTGGGACGCCCTCACCCCACTCGCTCGCGCTTTCGCCGACGCTGTAGGTTCCACCTGCGCACAACGACGGGAGTAGTGAATATCGCGCCCAGAACGAGTGATCCGGGCGGTATTCAGCGCGCTGCCCCAGGTGACAACAAGGCTGCCAACGCGCCGGTCATCCGGGTCAGGTTTTCGGGCGGTCCGGCATGGCGTCAGGCAGACGGTGCGATGCGTCTGGATGCTGATAGCCGAAACAGGCAGGAGAGACCGTGGACGATCCCAGCCGTCAAGGAGCCCGGAACCCGACATCCACCAATGTGAGCCATGAGGCGTCCGGTCAGCCGGGGGTTATCGGCATCGCGCTCGCCGCCGTGCTGACAGCCGCACTCGCGCAGGATTCGTGGCAGTGGTTCGCTACGTACATCGGGGTGACGCTCCTGGCGGTGATCTCCTGCTATTACCGACTGCCGACGTGGACGCCTGGTCTTCGATCTGCGTCCTGTGGTTGCCGGTCTACGCGGCCGGAGCAGCCGTGCTGGTGGCGCTGGGCGCGTGGTCCGTCGATCGAGTTCGGGCTAGGAACTAGGCGGTTGTAGCGCGACGCCTATTGCCCGTCTCGGGCAGGCCAAGGACGCGGCCGTAGCCCGATGTCGCGGATGGCGAGGACGGCGGAGACGACGGGGACCACGGGGACGTGATGCAGCTTGGCGAGTGGTTGACCGAGTTACCGGCGGAGCCCGGTCGGGCGTGGGAAACTCCTTACCAGCAGGAGGGGCCGGTCGCGACGGGGGTAGAGAGATACCAGGTCTGTAAGGAGCTGCCTTGTCGCGTTACGCCATCCCCCGTCATTACTTGATGTGCCCCCCACGTATTTCGAGGTCACCGAGGCCCGTACCCCGTGGATGGATCCTGACGAACCGGTGAACGCTGCCGTGGCCTGCCGGCAGTGGGAGCAGCTGCGGGATCGTCTTCGCGCCCTTGGGCATACCGTGCAGGAATTGCCGCCGCGCCCCGGGGTGCCGGAAATGGTCTTCGCGGCCAACGGTGCCACCACGATCGATGGGCGTGTGCTGGGCGCGCGCTTCACGCACCGCGAACGTGTCCCGGAGGCAGCCGTCCACCGTGAGTGGTTCCTCTCGCACGGCGTCACCGCGTATCGAGAGCCGGAACACCTCAACGAAGGCGAGGGCGACTACGCGGTCACTTCTTCCTGGCTGCTCGCCGGCCATGGTTTCCGCACTACTCTGTCCTCGCACGCCGAGGCGCAGGAGTTCTTCGATCGCCCCGTACTCGCTCTCGAACTCGTAGACCCCCGCTATTACCACCTCGACACGGCTCTGGCCGTCTTGGACCCCGCCGCGGACGAAATCATGTACTACCCGGGGGCTTTCTCTGCGGCCAGCCGCGCCGTGCTGCGACATCGCTTCCCCGACGCGGTGCTCGCAGACTCCGCCCACGCCGCGGCCCTGGGTCTCAATGCCGTCTTCGATGGACGGCACGTCCTGCTCCCCGAGGCCGCCCAGGGTCTGTTTTCCGCTCTACGCGCCCGCGGATTCGAGCCGATCGGCATCGACCTGAGCGAGCTCGCGAAGAGCGGCGGTGGCGCAAAGTGCTGCGTACAAGAAATTCGCGGCCTCGCTTCTCACTGACACGCACGAAAGGCATCTCCGAATCCACGAAGCGGCCCTGCCGACCGTGCTGGCGTCGCTCGCCCTGCTGAAAGCAGTCTCTGTCGAGGCCCACTCACCACCACCGGGGTCCTCTCACCACCACGCAGGACAACGGCATGAGCTATTAGAGGCAACGTGATCCGCATCCGGCTACCGCTTCCCGCTTCACGGAAGCCGAACCGAACATGATGGGCCACATGATCTCCATGCGGGTGCTGGACCTGACGCACGCCTTCGGCCCTGGACAGCCGCGCGACCCAGAATTCGACGACGAGCAGCGTCACCGGGAAATGACCATTGAAAGAGACGGCTTCGACGCGGTCTACCACCGCATCGCAGGCTCATGGGGCACACACGTAGACGCCCCTGCTGAGATGGTGGCCGGGGGCCGCACCATCGATGCCTTGCCGGCCGAGGAGCTGGTCCTTCCCCTGATTGTCCTCGACATTTCCCACGACGTCGCCGACAACCCCGACCGCTGCCTCGGCCGGGATGACGTACTCGATTGGGAGCAACGCCATGGCCCGGTCCCCGCAGGCTGTTTCGTTGCCTTGCGTACCGACTGGTCCCACAGATGGCCCGACATCGACGCGATGCGCAACGTCGACCCGGACGGCATTTCCCACACCCCTGGCTGGACCCTGGACGCTCTTCGCTATCTCCTGGTCGAACGGTCCGTCACGGCCATCGGCCACGAAACCATCGACGCCGACCCCGGCATGTGGACCACCGCAGGCGGCCCCGACGGCGCGACCGCGGCGGAGAACGCACGCCGCCGATACGCCTGCGAGGCCTACGTACTCGACCACGATCGCTACCAGGTCGAGCTACTCACCAATTTGCACGCCCTACCTCCGACCGGTGCACACATCGTGGTTGGCGTAGGCAAGGCGCAACACGGCACCGCCTTTCCGGCCCGCGTTCTGGCCCTGATCCCTTAGCTCTTCCGATGAAGGCGGAGTGTGGGGCATCTGGCAGGAGACGGGACTGCCGAAGATGCCGATGTGCACGCCTCCTCGGTAGGAGGACCTGCCGCGCTACGTCACCGTGGTCCACGGCCTGATACGAACTCGCCGCAGACGCGGGCTGGACGGCCGGGGGAGTGGTGCTTCGATGCGTACCCAGTGGTTGGCCTGCAGGTATTCTTCCTTGGACCGTCACGGTGGGACGTGTTCAGATTCGCCAATCTCCTTGCTCACGCATCCGTTTTCGGTGAGCGAGTGCTGACAGCCGCCAGCCTGCGGGAGCGAGCGGCCCTGTTGTGGCAGTGAACTCGCTCCCGAGGCCGTGCAGGACGGTGCCGTTCAGGTCAGCACTTGTTGTCGGGGTGCACGGAACCGCCGTCGTTCAGATTCTTGTTGTAGACCCAGCCGTAGGTCTCCTCGTTGTCGATCCGGACGTGTGTCCATATGTTGCCTGCCGAGTTTTTCACCCAGCAGTGGTACTGAAGCGTGTAGGTATCGGTGAGCCAGACACTGACTGGGCAGCTCTCGCTGGGGCCGCTGCGGAGCGGGGATCTGTCAATCTTGACCTTGCCCTTGCCGGGGGACTTGTTCGACCAGCCGGGGTGGGTACACGCGTCCGCGCCTGCGGGTGCGGCGTTGGCTGCGGGCGCCGTGGCGGTGAGTGTGGCGCCCGTCAGCAGGAGCGGTGCGGCGGCGGCCATGGCGAGTCGCGCGCGTTTCGTCAGTCGGTTCATGGGATCCCCCTCTGTCTGACGGGCGCCCGTACGGCTGCCCTGATTGTTCTGAGCATGCCGTGTAGAGCTGTGATGCATGAGGTTCAGGTGATTTTTGTCCGGAAGTCGTCGTTCTGTAGGGCGTGGTAGGCGCGCATCGGCAAGGTGGCTCTGGCTCGGAGAAGACCCGGTTCGTGCACGAGGCGCGCCTCGATCGACTGGGCGGCGGGGCTGGCACCATCCGAGTCGCATCAAGTCGGCGGCGTCGGGTCAGCGGTGTGCGAGGCCGTTGATCATCAGGGCGAGGGTGAAGTCGAACCGGTCGTGGCCCTCGCCGGCGGTGAGCTCGGCGGCGTGGCGAGTGGTGTGGGGGAAGGTGTCGGCAGGCAGGGCGGTGAACCGGCGTAGCAGCTCGTCGCGGCCGAGGACCCAAGCGGTGTCATCGGATGCCGATCGTTGGCGTGCGATCGACGTTTCCAGGCAGTAGGCGGCCACGTACAGCAAGAGGGCGTCGATGGCCCAGGCGGCGGCTTGCGGGGCGACGCCACCGGCGAGCAAGATCGCCAGCATCCCTTCGCTGACGCGCACGATTTCGAGGTCGGTGGGGGCCATGGCGAGCGCGGCGCGGGAGATTCCGGGGAATTTCAGGTACTGGTCGCGTATCTGTGTACACACGTCGCGAACCTGCTCTCGCCAGGCCGCGGGGTCGGGCTCGGGCAGTACGAGCTCGGCGCACAGTCGCCCGATGAGCAGTTCGTCGAGGTCGGCCTTGTTGACCACGTGGGCGTAGAGCGAGGCGGGGCCGGTGTCGAGCGCGCCGGCCAGTCGGCGCATGGTCAGCGCTTCGTAACCCTCTGTGGCGATTACGTCGAGCGCGGTGTTGATGACCTGGTCCACGGTGATGGGGGCCTTGCGGCGCCGTGGCCTGGGAGTGGCTTCGGTGTCGATGGTCGGTGGCTGGTGGCGCGCCGCGCGCCGCTCTCTCGGATTCACCGAACCATCATAGCTTGACGCGAACGTTGTTCGTTAGTAGAACACTGTTCGTTACGACGAATGTGAAGGACCGGTACGTGGACGTGGATGTAAGCGTGGATGTGGACGTGACCGTGGTCGGAGCCGGGCCGGTGGGGCTTGTGCTCGCTGCGGAGCTGGCGCTCTCCGGGGCGACGGTGCAGGTACTGGAGCGACGGGCCGAGCCGGACGAGGCGATGAAGGCGGGGGCGATCAACGTGCCGACGGCCGAGGCGCTCGATCGCCGCGGCCTGCTGCCTGCCGCCGAGCAGGTGCAGCGAGAGATGCTTGAGCGGGTGGGATCGTTCGCTCGTGCGGTCGACGGCCAGCAGTCCGGCGGCAGTGGGGGAGCGCGCGAGACGCGGTTCACCGGGCATTTCGCGGGAATGATCCTCGACGCCGACCTCGTGGACTGGTCCGATCCGGACCTCGCCGCCCACACCGCGGTCGCCGGAGCGAGGATGGTGCCGCAGCGCGAGTTGGAGGAGCTGCTGGCCGGCCATGTCGCGCGACTCGGCGTACCGGTGCGCCGCGGGGTGGAGGTCACCGCGCTCGAAGACACCGGCGACGGCGTGCTCGTCGGCACCACTGCCGGCACGGTGCGCACCAGGTGGCTGGTCGGGTGCGACGGCGGGCGCAGCACCGTGCGCCGCCTCGCGGACATCGACTTCCCCGGCACCGACCCCGAGCTGACCGGACATCTGGCGGTCGTTGATATCGCCGACCCCGAGAAGCTAGCGAACGGATGGGCATGGTCGGCCCGAGGGGCGTACCGCTACGGGCCGCAACCCGGGCGGGTGGTCACCGTGGAGTTCGAGGCTCCGCCGGCCGACCGCTCGGCACCGGTGAGCCTGGAGAAGTTGCAGACCAGTCTGCGCCGGGTCTCGGGTACCGACGTCACGCTGACTGCGCTGCGCGGCGCCGCGACCCGCTGGACCGACAACGCCCGCCAGGCCGCGACGTACCGGTCGGGGCGGGTGCTGCTGGCCGGCGACGCCGCTCACGTGCACTCGCCATTCGGCGGTCAGGGGCTCAACCTCGGCGTCGGCGACGCGATGAACCTCGGCTGGAAACTCGGTGCCGTGGTTGCCGGGTGGGCGCCCGAAGGCCTGCTCGACACGTACGACGCCGAGCGCCGTCCCCTTGGTGCCTGGGTGCTGGACTGGACGCGGGCCCAGATCGGTGTGATGCGCGGGGACGCCAAGTCGGCCGCGCTCCGGGAGGTCGTCGCCGATCTGCTGGGCACTCGGGCGGGCACGACCTACGCGGTCAAGAAGATCTCCGGTGTCACGCAGCGCATCGACCTGCCCGGCGACCACCCGCTGGTCGGGCGGTTCGTCCCCGACCTGTGGCTGAGGGACGGCTCCCGTCTGGCCGACCACGGTCACGGCGGCGGATTCCTGTTGCTCGACCGCACTCCGGACGGCGCGTTCGCCCGCCTCGCCGCGGCCTGGGCCGGGCGGGTGAGCAGCGTGATCGACGCCCCCGCGGCACCCACCGGAGTGTTGGTACGTCCAGACGGGGTGGTCGCCTGGGCCTCAGACACCGCCGACGTCGCTGGCGTCGCGGGCCTCGAAGCCGCCTTGCACCGGTGGGCCGGCGTGCCATCGTACCCGCTCAAGCAGGAGCCGGTGGGCTGAACCCGACCGAGTCGTACCCAGTTGGTGTACTGCCGGATGGGGTGGCGTTGGTGAGATGAAGGGTGGCCGCGCTGACACGGTCTGCTTCCGAAGCTGGGCTGGCTTGCAGCGCCGCTGGTCGGCCACGAAGGCACCGCGTGGTCGATGGGGAGGAGAAGTTGGCGGCGTGGCTGCTGTCAGGTGCCTGGGCCAGCGGCTTGCCCCAACAGTCGGCGCCCTGGACGCAGCATGGGCCCCGGGGGTCCGATGATGGCAGCCCCGGGACCCGGCGGCGTTGGCGCTGGCTGTCTGCGGTTGCGCTGCTGGGTTTAGCGGACGTCGACCGTTGCCGGGGCTGAGGTCCTCTGGCGTATGGGGTGGAGGGCGGTCGGACTGCTCAGACCGTAGACCACCGCACGATATTCCTGGACCCCGCGGTGTGCAGCCGTTACGTGTGCGGTGGCCTGCGCGTCGGCCCCTGTGCCGACTACGGCGCCGCAAGTCAGCTGGCGCCAGGCTTGCCCGCCGCTACGGTTCTCCAGGCATACCCGCAGGTAGGTGGAAGCGTCGTCGTCCCCGTGCGCTGTGACGGTGAAGGCCTTGCCGACCTGCGCCGTGTGCGGCGCCGTGACGTCCGCACTGCCCTTGGCGAACGCCGGCGCGGCGGCCAGAGCCACTGAGGCCAGACCCAGCGCGCCGATTTGGACCCGCGATCCGGGTTGCGCGGGAGATGATGGCGGGCACGTGGATCACATGACTGACGCTGGCTTCTTCGTCCGCAGCTACGGGCCTTTGCCACGCGAGGACCGCCCAGCCGTGCTGCTCGTACACGGACTCGGACTCTCGGGGCGATACTTCACCCCGCTCGCGCATCGGCTGGCCGCGAGCGGGGCGACCGTAGTGGTGCCGGACCTGCCAGGCAACGTGCGTTCGAGGACCGCCGCGCGCCGCGCACCGGATGTCGGACAGCTCGCCGATGCCTTGGCCGGCCTGCAGCGTGGACTGTTCTCGGGCCCGAGCCTGGTGGTGGCCAATTCAGTCGGCTGCCAGGTGGCCGCGGCCCTGGCCGCCCGCCATCCTCACCTGGTGAGCCGCCTGGTGCTCATCGGCCCGGCACTCGAACCGAGGGTTCCCGCGTGGCGCCAGTTCGCACGACTCGTCGCGGACGCCCCCCACGAGCCCCTCGGCCTGCTGTTTCTGGCCGCGTTCGACTACCTGGTGACTGGCCCCCTGCGCTGCGCCGCCTCCTTTCGCCATTCACTGCGGGACGCGGCCGAGTCATTCGAGGTGAACCTCTCCCAGGTCCGCGCGCCCACACTCGTCGTACGGGGAGCAGGTGACACCATCGCCTCCGGCACATGGACGCGGCGCGTGGCCGGCCTGGTCGCCGATGGGCACGCGAAAGACGTCGCGGGCGCGGCACACGCGGCTCACTACAGTGCGCCAGACACCATGGCCGCACTGATCGGGAAATTCACGGTGGGAGAGACCGGATGAAGTCCTCGAAGACGTCCGGCCAGGCATCGTCGGGGCACACGGAGCGCCCGTCGCCCTGGCTGCGCCTGCTGCCCGGCATCTCCCCGAAACGCCGGGGCTTCATCCTGGCCTGGTGGGGCTTCGCCCTGACCTTCGGTGGGATGCGCCTGCTGACCTGGCTCATCCACATCGACGTGGCCGGGGTCGGCGACGTGCAGGCCGGCGGCGTACACCTGCACCACTACGTGTGGGGAATCCTGCTGCTCGCGGTGGTGGGTGCGGCGAGCTTGGCCGAACGTTCGGCGCGGGCACGTGCCTGGCTGGGGCTGGCCTACGGGGTGGGCCTGGCCCTCGTCGTCGACGAGGCGGCGCTGCTGATCAGCCTGGAAGACGTGTACTGGGACACGGAGGGCGGAGTCAGCATCGCCCTGGCCATCGCCGTGATCGCCGTCGCCGGCAGCGTCCTCGCGGTCACACGGGGGCGGCGTGCCTCCAGAAACGACCAGGACGACGAAGGCTGACACCCGCGAGGGTTAGGGAGAACTGGGGCCAGGGCGGACGTGTACGAGCACGTCGAACCAGTCGGCCAGCGACCCATCGGAGAGGTGGTGGGCGGCGTCGTCCCGGGCGTCGTAGTGCGGGCCGATCAGGCGCAGCATGGCTGGTACGGCGAGCCATTCCCGTACGGCAGGCGGGCTGGACGCGCGCAGGTCCCAGACGTACGCGTCCATGCCGTAGTTGCCCAGAACGGCGTCGGGCGAACGCTTCGGGCGGGGCGGGGCGGGGCGGGAACGGCGGGCGGACGGAAGCGAGCCGTGATGAAACGTCAGCCGAAGTGCACGACCTTGTCGCCGGTTCCCTCGTGCCACCGAGCGAGAGTGCCGGCGTGCCGGGCATGCTGGCTGCGGCTGCGGAAGCGCGGCGGCACGTTTGAGAAGCGGTGATTGTCGACGACGCCTACGTCCATCGTGATCACGATGCGGTAAAAACCGCGCACGAGGGTACATCGGACGGCACCCGTGGCAGATTGGCCGGAAATAGGCGTCTGGCGACCACTGGGCGTGCCCACCGCGCGAGACGTCGCATGCTCGTGCGACCGCCCCGGAATGGCTTCAGTTCGGGGCGGCGGGGGACCGAGCCGCGAAGCAAGCCCGCACCCATGGAAAACCTCCCAACGTAACGCGGAATGAACCCTCTTCTCAAAACGGGCATCAGCTATACATGCAGAGATAACAAGGGATTCACACTTTATGTCCCATGAATTGCCTTGTTTGCCACGCATTTAGGTACTGCTTATGCTGCCGTTCGCCCGGCTCCGCCTCACTAAAGACATACGAACCGGATTGACCGTTATTCCGTCGACATGCCACAAGTCAGAACGACGCGCCGACGGTCGGCATCCCGGTTCGTTGCCACCATTCGCTCCTCGCAGCCTCCACGAACAACCGCCGGGTTGCAGGCTGTGCGCAAACAGAAGGACGTCATGAAGCTCTCCGGCATAGCCCGCAGGTGCACCCTTACCGTTATCGCCACGACGGCCCTGGCTCTGGGCCCCGTGGTGACCACCGCGCCTGTCGCGAGCGCCGACACGTCGCCGACCGCGCCCGACACCCGGCAGGACCACGGCGGGGGTGGCCAGGGTGCCGTCACCCCCGTGCCGCAGAAGGAGGTCAGAGGGCTCGTAGCTGCCGCTGCCAGCGCCGAGGCATCGCTCACCCGCGGCGAAGCCCTCGAACGCGCCGCCTCCTGGGTCGACCAGGGGCTGAAGTACAACTGGGGTGGCTCGTACCAGGGGTACCGCACGGACTGCTCGGGCTATGTCTCCATGGCCTGGGGCTTGGACCGGTCCGAGACGACGGACACGCTCGTCCCCACCGGCCTCGCCAAGTGGATCTCCAAGGGCGACCTGAAGCCCGGCGACGCACTGCTCAACGATGCCACGCTCGCCAGCGGACACGTCGTCCTGTTCGCGAAGTGGACCGACGCGTCCCAGGACACCTACTGGGGTTACGAGTTCACGCCCAGCGGTGTCCACTACCGCCAGATCCCCTACCCGTACTTCAGCGGGCACGGCACCTTCAAGCCCATTCGCTACGTCAACATCCAGGACGGCGCGACCGCTGCCGGTACGCATGACGCGACGGGTGACGGCAAGGCAGACCTTCTCGCGTTGGAGAAGGACGGCACGATCACCCTTGCTGAGGGCACCGGGAATGGCTTCGCCAACTACCACAACGTCACCAAGGGCTTCGGCGCCTACCTTGACGACGACCGCCTGAAGTACGCCGACGTGACCGGTGACGGCAAGGCCGACCTCCTCGCCCTCGAAAAGGACGGCACGATCACGCTCGCCGAAGGCACCGGTAACGGCTTCACCAACTATCACACCATCTCCAAGGGCTTCGGTGAGTACGTCAACGACAGCCGGCTCCAGTTCGCGGACGTGACCGGCGACGGCAAGGCCGACCTCTTGGCGTTGGAGAAGGACGGCACGATCACCCTGGCTGAGGGCACCGGTAATGGCTTCGCCAAGTACCACACCATCACCAAGGGCTTCGGGGCTTACCTGAAGGACAACCGCCTGAAGTTCGCGGATGTGACCGGTGACGGCAAGGCGGACCTTCTCGCGTTGGAGAAGGACGGCACCATCACCCTCGGCCGCGGTTTCGGCAACGGTTTCACCGACTACCACACCATCTCCAAGGGATTCGGCGGGTACGTCAACGACGACCGGCTTCAGTACGCCGACGTCACGGGTGACGGCAAGGCGGACCTTCTCGCGCTGGAGAAGGACGGCACGATCACTTTGGCTGAAGGCACCGGAGACGGCTTCGCCAACTACCACGCCATCTCCAAGGGCTTCGGCAGCTATGTGGACAACCACCGGCTGAAGTTCGCCGGCTGATCCTCACCTTTCTCCGCACACGGGCTCTCGGTTTGCGGCCGCCGTACTGAAAGCCCGTGTGCGCCTTCATGGCCTCCCCCCAACGGAACGGTTCAACATGACCTCGCACAAGAAGCGCTCCCGCCTGCTCTCGTTCACGGCAACGGCGGCGACCGCCCTCGCAGCGCTCGGCGCCACCGCCTCTCCCGCCGGAGCAGCATCCGTCAGCACCTGGGACAAGGTCGCCCAGTGCGAGAGTGGGGGGAACTGGAGCATCAATACCGGAAACCGCTACTACGGCGGGCTCCAGTTCTCACAAAGCACGTGGGAGGCGTACGGAGGAACCGGTTACGCGCCACGCGCGGACCTGGCGACGAAAAAGGAACAGATCCTCATAGGCGAGAAGGTGCTCGCCGGACAGGGACAGGGCGCCTGGCCCACCTGCGGTCCGCGCGCCGGCCTGGGGCAGGACCACGCGAATCCGTACCCGCCCGGCTATGACATGACCGGTGACGGCAAAGCCGACCTCCTGGCCTTGGAGAAGGACGGCACCATAACTCTGGCCGAGGGCACTGGTAACGGCTTCGCCAACTATCACACCATCTCCAAGGGTTTCGGCGCCTACGTCAACGACGACCGCCTGAAGTACGCCGACGTGACTGGCGACGGCAAGGCGGACCTCCTGGCCTTGGAGAAGGACGGCACCGTGACCCTGGCCGAGGGCACGGGTAATGGCTTCGACAACTACCACACCATCGCGAAGGGCTTCGGCTCCTACGTGGACAACAGCCGTCTGCAGTTCGCGGATGTGACCGGTGACGGCAAGGCCGACCTCCTCGCTCTCGAAAAGGATGGCACGATCACGCTCGCCGAGGGCACCGGTAACGGTTTCACCAACTATCACACCGTCGTCACCGGTTTCGGCGCCTACCTTGACGACAATCGCTTGAAGTTCGCGGATGTGACCGGTGACGGCAAGGCGGACCTCCTGGCCCTGGAGAAGGACGGCACGATCACCTTGGCCGAGGGCACTGGTAATGGCTTCGCCAACTACCACACTATCTCCAAGGGTTTCGGCGCCTACGTCAACGATGACCGCCTGAAGTACGCCGACGTGACTGGCGACGGCAAGGCGGACCTCCTGGCCTTGGAGAAGGACGGCACCGTGACCCTGGCCGAGGGCACTGGTAACGGCTTCACCAACTACCACACCATCGCGAAGGGCTTCGGGTCCTACCTGAACGACCACCGACTCCAGTTCGCCGGCTGACCGTCCCAGACGGACCCAACCTCCTCGCCTCAGCCGCGCCTCAGCGCCGTAACCACCGTCTCCGCCCACGACAGGTCGTCCAGGTGTGGCGAGGGCGAGGGGCGTGTGGTGGGTGAGGGGGTGTGAGCGTGGGCCTGGAGGTGCTGGTATGTGCTGACACCATCCGCCAGCTTGCCTGGCAGGTGACCAGCCAGCATTCGGTCCCGGAGGCGACGGAGACGACGCCGCATGACCGCCTCCATCGCCGCCTGCCATCGGCAGAACCAGGACACGCTCGCCCGCGTCTCAAAGGCGCTCGGCCAGCTCGCCCCCGGGGTCGATAAGAGCCACGCCCCGGTCAGCGCCTACGTCAAGCGCCGAAATCCAGGATGGTCCCGGGCGGGACGGGTCCCTCGCCCGCGTAGGTGATGCCGAGGTGATCGAGTACAAGGGCCACTACGGGTGCCACCCCTGCATCTTCGCCGTCGTGTGCGGCGAGTGCCGCCTTGACCCGGCCCCACCAGGGGGTGGTCTGCTCGGTCCGGGTGTGCTCCATGCCGGGCTCGAAGTTCTCGACGCATGCGCCGTCGCGCCAGAACTGAAAGGCGTCGAGGCCGTCGGTGGTCAGCACACTGTATGTCTCGGTGCCCCGGGACAGTTCAGCGAGCGGTTCGGGCCAGGAGCCGATGACGCCGTCCTCCTCGACGCCGCTGCGTCACCGTCGTCACCAGCAGACACCGGCTGCCGGGGCTGATCGTCACCGACACCGCCCGGCCCGTCGCCGTGGACGTGCTCGGGCCGAGGGACGCCACGATGCTCGTCGCCGGGGTACTCGGCGCCGAACGGGTACGCGCAGAGCCGGCGGCTGCGCGACGGCTGGCCGAGCTGTGCGGCGGGTGGCCCCTGGCGTTGGGGTGGCGGCCGCCCGGCTGGCGCAATGGCCCACCTGGCCGCTGGGCACGATGGCTGCCGAGCTGTCCGACGAGACGCGCCGGCTGAGCCTGTTGGACGTGGAGGACACCGGCGTGCGAGCGGCGCTGCGTGTGACGCTGAAACAGCTCCCGGGGCACGTCTGTCGCCTGTTCGCCCATCTCGGCTGCCACCCTGGCACGCACGTCGACCGGTATGCCGCGGCGGCCCTGGCGGACACGGGCCCGGCAGCCGCCGAGGCCTGTCTGGAGCGGCTGGCCGTCGCGCACCTCGTCACGGAGACGGCGCCCGGCCGCTGGACGATGCACGATCTCGTACGGCTCTACGCACGGAGCCTGGAGGCCGGGCCCGATGCGCTCAAGCGCGTGCTCGACCACTACATCGCCACGGGCCTCGCGGCGGTGGCCGCGGCCGAGCCCGGCAACGAGGAGTGCTTCCCGCTGCCGAAGGACTACCTGCCGCCCGCCGCCGTGCGGGAGTTCGGCGACCGGTCCGCCGCCGTGGCCTGGTACGCGGCCGAGAGGGACGACCCCACACGGGCGGTGGCCGCGGCGCACGCCGCCGCACTGCACGAGCGGACCTGGCGGATCGTCTTGACGCTGTGGCCGTTGATCGTGTGGCGCGTGCGCGACGGCTGGACGGCTGGGTCCCGCTCCTTGAGACCGCGCTCGAAGCGGCCCGGGCCGACGCCGACCAGCACGGCGAGTCACGGGTGCTCAACGTGCTCGGCTGGATCCTGTTCGAGGAAGGGCGCATCCCGGAGGCGCTCACCCACCTGCGGGCCGCCTGCGCACTCGCCTCCCGGGCAGGTGACGCGGTGGCCGAGGCGAACGCCCTGGTCGTTGTGGCCATGGCACAAGCGGCGCTCGGCAGCCTGGACGAGGCCGCGCAAGGATGCGAGCGGGCGGTGGAGCTGGCGCGCCAGGCCGGCGATCGGACCATCGAGAAACTGGCCATGCAGCACCTTGCCCGCCGCTGGGCCGACGCCGGCAAATAGCGCCAGGCCTTCGACACCGCGACCCAGGCCCTGGCTCTCCACGACCGGCCGGGCACGACCGACATCTCTCGGACACTGCTGCTCATGGTGAAAGGAGAGGCGCCTGCTGGGGCTCGGGAACGAAACCGAGGGCATCAGGCAACTCGGCTGGCGGCCCGGGAAGCGGAGTCCTCCGGCTACGACGATGGCGCGGTACGGGCGCTCGGCGCTCTGCTGCGCGTATCAGCCGATGCCCGACTCCAGGCACGATGCGACGCGGCCCTCGCGCGACTCACCACCCGGACGTGAACCGGGGCCTCGCCGCTGCCAGCCCCCTCGGCCGGCGTTGCCGCGCGGGGGGCTGGGGATCACGTTGCCGCCGCTGCGGGCGGCAGAGCCGATGGACTGCCACAGGCTCGTCGATTTCGGTGGCTGCAGCGCGTTGACCGCGCCTGCTCCAGCCCGGACCCCAGCCCGGATCCAGCCTGGCCCCGGCCCGGAACCGGCGTGGAGCAGGGAGCGTCGCGGTCATCGGGGCGCAGCCCGGTCGGCCCATGCGCGAGCCTTCGTGCATCTCCTGCGGCTCCGGGTCCCTCTTCCTCACAGCTGCCGCCCGCGGGCCTTACTGAGCCCGCTCGCTCGGGGCGGCGTAGGGCCTTGGCTCCCCAGTAGCGTGCAGGTGCGTGTCCCTGATGCTGATACGCGTTCGTGAGAGGACCTCGCGAGGTCACAAGATCGTCCACGATGGGCGGGTGGACTCAGGAACCCGAGCCGTCACTGCCCGCATCGCCGCGCGGGCCGGAACCCACAGTGCTTCGCACAACAGCTTCTTTGAAGACCGCCGCGGCGCGTCCTGTCAGGACAAACCTGCGCGGGCGGTCGTCGGCGTGGGTGAACTGGACGACACCGTCACGCCGGCCGAGGCTGATGTTGGTGAAGGCATAACCGATCCGGACGGGCCCGGGTTCTCGGCCTGCCAGCCGGGCCGCGAGGACATCGGCCACGCCCCGGCCCATGGGCAGGGCCGACTGGCAGGACATACGGCTTGGTGCTCCGCTCACCGACACTGCGGCGGCTGCGTCGCCGACGGCGTACACCTCAGGGTGCGAGACCGAGCGCAGGGTGGTGTCGACGATCATCCGGCCGCTCTCGTCCGTGGCGAAGCCTGCCGCGCGGGCCAGCTCCGGCGCACGGAATCCGGTGGTCCACACAACGGCGTCAGCGTCGTACGACGTGCCGTCGCGGGTGTCCAAGCCGTCCTCCCGCACCGTCGCGACGACAGTCTTCGGATGAACCGAGACGCCCAGCCGTTCCAGAGCGCGCCGCAGGTGGGCCCGGGCTCGCGGCGCGAGTCCGGAGCCGACGTCATCGGCACCGGTAAACAGCCGGACGCGCAGCCCGGGGTAGCTCTCGGCCAGCTCCGAGGCGGTTTCCAGGCCGGTCAGTCCGCCGCCGACCACCGCCACCGTGCCTGCGGAGGCAATCTCGGCGATCCTGTACCGCAGCCGTGCCGCCTGCTCAAGGTCGGCGACGGTGTAGGCGTGCTCGGCCGCCCCGGGGACCTCGTCGAGCCGCGCCCGGCTGCCCAGCGCGTACACCAGGGTGTCGTAGCCGATCGCGCCGGGCGCGCCGTCCGTACACACGGTCCGGCCAGTGGTGTCGATCGCGGTCACGCGGGCGACGACCAACTGGACCGGTGTGCCGCTGAGCTGTTGGCGCAACGAAGGCGCCGCCCATCGTTGGCCGGCGGCAAGCTGATGGAGCCGGACCCGTTCCACGAACCGGTCCGAGGCATTGACCAGCGTGACGGTGACATCGCTGTGGCGCAGCTTGCGGGCGAGGCGCTTGGCCGCCAGCAGGCCGGCGTAACCGGCACCCACGACGACGAGGCGATGACTCATGGCAGGACTTCCTCTGGGAGTACGGGCGGCTTCGCTGCCACCTCGGACAATGGACCGCACATCGGTGTCAGGCTGCCGATCCGGCCACGGCGACCGCCCAGGCGATGTACAGGACGTTCACCACCAGCCGAGCCACCGCGCCGGCCGGCCGTTCCAGCAGCCGGGGCCGGTCTGGACGCGCGCGGCACAGCGCATCCACGTGGGACACCAGGTAGCCGGTGATCAGGACGGCGGCGGCCCAGCCGCCGGCCGACCGGGTGCATGGCACCAGCAACAGCGCACCCGACACGACCTCCGCTGCCCCGGTGACGGCCACGAGGAGCCGTTCCCGGCGCAGCCATGCGGGCACCAGCCTGCGGAAGTAGCCGGGAACCACAAAGTGCATGACCCCCGTTCCGGCCAGGAAGGTCGCCAACCCGATGGAAGCGATAGCGTGCATGGCACGATGATCCATTCAACGCGTGCCTGGGCACTTGAACAAAACGATCGCCGCATCGTCTTCGTCTCCGGCACCGAGGCGACGATGTTCGCCGAATCCCGCCCGTTCGATGTCGCCCTGCACCGGCTGCCCGCGTGGAAGACCGTGCTGCCGATCGGCGGCCACGCCGAACTCCTCCAGCCGGGGCGGCCCCTGGTGGCGGCGCCCGGGCTGATCGTTCCGCCCCAGCTGGCCCACAGTTGTACGGCGACCTCGCCCTACATCGCCTTGTTCATCGACCCCTGGCTGCTTCCCCCCTGCCCAGGACCGATACGGCTCGATGCCGGCGAGGTCGGCCGCCTGCTCGCCGCGCTCGGCACCACCGATTCCGACGGCCCCGGCACCGATGCGGACCCGGCCGCCGGATACACCGAGCTGCGGGCACTCGCCGGGAGCCCGGCCCGGCTCGATCCGAGAGTCGTCCACGCCGTCCACCTGAGTACGTCGAGCGATCCGGACATGCCCATCACCTCCATCGCCAACGAGGTCGGCCTCTCGGCCCCACGGCTGCGCGCCCTGGTCCGGCAGGACGTGGGCATCGCGCTCGCCCGCTTGCGCCGATGGGGCCGGCTCCGCACCGCGATCGCCGACCTGCCGGATTCGACCGCCGCCCTGGCCGCAGCCACCGCAGGCTTCGCCGACCAGGCCCACCTCACCCGTACCGCGCGGGACTTCATCGGGCGTACGCCTGCCTCCCTGCGGCGCGCTGAAGCGTAGGGCGCGCCCTTGCCAACCCGACATGCCCCCTCGGAGGCACCCGATGGCCCCGGCCCGCCCGACATTCGACCGCCTTCAGCAGGGGCCGTACGGCTGTACCTGACTGGCCGCAATCAGATGTACGCCGACACTTCGGGCCGGCGGTGTTGGTGCGGCCGGTGTTGCGGCTGCGGGAGGTCTGGCGTACGGAGTCCTGGGCCGGGAGCGGCGGGAGATGATGCGCGAGTGGGTCGTCCCGCTGCACCAGGCGCTGGCCGTTCCGTTGGGGGGCGCAGAGCAGACCGATCCGCGCCGCTACCTGCACATCCCGAAGAACTTCTGCGACGACGACGCGCAGGTACGCATCGACCTGTCGGTCCATCTGCGCTTCTCCCGGGACGTGGTCGTCGACCTCATCGCCCAGTAGCTCGCTCTGGAGGGAGTCCGCACCGGTCATTGGGATCGGCGCCGGCGGTCGGGTCGTCGCCGTCGGCCTGGACGCCGAATCCCCGCCCATTCTGGTCAACGCCTCGCCCGGCGGCGGCAAGTCGGTGACCAGCGGGTTCGCGGTATCAGCGGATGCTCTAGCACCGGGGGATCGCCGACGCCCTTGGGGAAGAGGGAGCACTGACCTGTGTGTGGACGCCGCTTCATCCCACCGCAGTGCACCGCGGCCGGCAGTCTGCCGCGCGGGGCGTTACTCCTGCTCTTCGGGAGAGTTCTCCCGCGCCTCATTCCAGTCGGCCGAAACGGCGGGCGGCCCACAGCAGCACGCCCGCGCCCAGCAGGGCCAGGACCACGATTTCCAGTGCGGCCGGGGGCTGCCAGCCATCCCAGAGCACCCCGGTGGCGGCCGTGGAGCCGGGGACGTGGTGTGCGATGCCGCGGCGCAGGATGTCGACGGCGTAGGCCAAAGGGTTGACGGCGGCCAGTTGGGCGAGCCAGCCGGGCAGAGCGGTCAGTGGGAAGAAGGCTCCGGACAGGAAGAGCAGCGGCATCAGGGCCAGGCTGAGCAGGATGTGGAAGGACTCGACCGTACGGATGCCGATGGCCAGCGCCGCCGCCAGGACCGTGAGGACGAACGAGGTCAACGCCATCGTGGCCAGCAGCGACAGGAGCAGCACGGGTTCGTAGGGCAGCCCGACGACGCCTGCGGTGGCGAGCAGGACCGCGCCCTGGACGGTGGCCTCCGTGGTACCGCCGAGGCAGCTGCCGTACAGCAGGGTGGAGCGGCGTACCGGCGCCATCAGTGTCTCGCGCAGGTAGCCGCTCTCCCGGTCGGTGATCAGGCGCATGCCGACGGTCACTGCGGGAGTTTGCACGGTCATCACCAGCACGCCGGGGAAGAGGTAGGCGCGGTAGTCGCCGCCGACGGCCGTAGCGGGCACCAGGGCGGCCAGGCCGCCGCCGAGGAGCAGCAGGAACAGCAGGGGCTGGACCAGCATCAGGGTGGTCTGCGCGGGCTGGGCGAACATGCGCAGCAGGTCGCGCAGGACGAGCGCGTGGACGGCGCGCAGTTCCCGTACGAGAGGGCCCGGAGCGTCGGTGGCGGGTGGTGCCGGGGCCGGCTGCCGCGGTGGTGCGGGGCGATCCGCGGGGGCCGTCACCGCTGTCTCCCCTCCTCGTGATCAGGCGAGGCGTCACCGTGACCGGGAGCCGTGTCGACGTGACCTGGTGGCGGGCCGGGGTGGGTGATGCGGCGGCCCGTGTGGTGGAAGAACACGTCGTCCAGGGTGGGTTCCGAGAGGGTGATGGCATGCACGGAGATGCCGCGCGCGGCCAGGGCGGCGCACACCCGGGGTACCTGCTGAGCTCCCGCCGCCACGGCGACCGTCAGGCCGTCCGGTCCGGTGGCCGGGCGCAGGGAGAGGTCGTGGCGCAGGACGGTGGCCGCCGCGGCATCGTCGCCGGTGCGCACGCGTACCTGGTCGTCGCCGATCGCGGCCTTCAGGGCCGCCGGGGTGCCGTGGGCGACGACGCGGCCGTGGTCGAGGATGGCGATGCGGTCGCAGTGCTCGGCCTCGTCCAGGTAATGGGTGGTGACGAACAGGGTGGTGCGGTGCTCGGCGCGGAGCCGCGCCAGGTGGTCCCAGACCTGGACGCGGGCGCGCGGGTCGAGGCCGACGGTGGGCTCGTCGAGGAAGAGCACGCCGGGCTCGTGGAGCAGGGCGCGGGCGATCTCCAAGCGGCGGCGTAGCCCGCCGGAGAGAGTGCGTACACGGTCCCGGCGCCGCTCGGTCAGTCCGGTCAGTTCCAGGAGTGTGGCACTGCGCGTGCGGGAGCGGCTGCGGGAGAGGCCGTACAGGCGCGCGTGGAGGAGGAGGTTGCGTTCGACGCTGAGGTCGGGGTCGACGGCACTGTGTTGGAACAGCAGACCGACACCGCGCCGTACCTGCTGCGGCTGGGTACGGACGTCGGCCCCGGCCACCCGGGCCTGCCCCGAGGTGGGGCGGGCCAGGGCACAGAGCATCGCGATGGTGGTGGTCTTGCCGGCGCCGTTGGGACCGAGAAAGGCGAACGTCTCCCCGGGGCGCACATGGAGGTCGACTCCGCGGACCGCCTCCGTGCCGGGATAGTGCTTGGTCAGGCCGTGGACGCAGATCGCGTACCGGGCGGTGTGGTCAGCATGGCCGACTTCGGCGGTGCTGCCCGCGTGATCACCGTCGTCGGTGTGATCATTGCGATCGGTGTGACCGGCATCGTCTCCGGCGCCGGTCACCGTCCCGCTCCCGGTGCGCGACCGACGTGCGGCGCCCGGCCGTGCGGCCCCGCTGGCCAGCCCACCAGGTTCGCCGCCCGGCTCATCTGTTCGCTTCCTTTTGACGTGGCACGCTGCACCCCTCACGCTGGAAATGGAGGGAAAAATACCCTATATGTCGCGTAAGTTCTGCGCGGCGCCGACCTGACAGCAGAAGGAAGGTGACGATGATGCGCCTGCGCTACACGCCTCCGAAGGTCGTCCGCATCGGGCGAGTCGAGAAGCTGACCGGGCAGCTGCGGCGGGGAACCCCCGACCTGATTGGCCACGGCAACCTGTTCTGACCGACTCTCAGTACGGGGCGGAGCCGGGCGGTTCCGCCCCGTGCCGGGGACCAACCCGGGGAGCGGGGAGAGCGATGGCTGTCCAGTGCCTGACGGAATTTCCCGGCTGTTCCGGACGAGTGGCCGCCGGTGCGACCGTCGTGGACCACGCGTACGTACCGTTCGGCGCCCGCCGCAGCCACCGCCCGCCCGGCAGCTACGTGCGCCAGTGGCTCCCGGAGGGAATGGCCACTCCCGCAAGCGGCACCCTCCAGCCGTTCTCCCATTTCTCCCTTGCCCTCGCCGGCCCGACCCCGCGCGAACTACCACCGGAACGGGTGCAGAGCCTGATCCGCGACGTGGACCGCGGCGCGTACGCCGCCCTACGCCGACTGGGGCCGGATGTCGCCGGCGCAATTGTCACGCCTCGGCGCGTTGTTCTCTTCCGAGGGGTGTGCAGCGCCGATCAGCTCTTCTTCCGCGCGTCCGATGGCTGGACCCGCTGGTCGAGTGACCCGCGCGACCTGCTCGACGGCCCGCCGCGCTTCGACCACGAAACCCTCTGGCGCGCGTGCCGGGGCGAGGATGTCTTCGTCTTCCCCGGCTTGGAGCGGCTGTCTCCCGGCCGGCTCGTCGTGGCGGACGGCTGGTCTGCACATACCGAGACGTACGAGGAAATAACGGAACTGCCGATTCCGCGCCGCACCTCACTGCGCACCTACGCCAAAGTCGGCTACGAACTGCTTCGGGAGGAAACCCGCCGGTACGCGTCCGCCGGCCGTACCGGGGTCCTGCTCTCGGGCGGCGTCGATTCCGCGACCGTGCTCGCCGCGCTCGCCGACCACGGGGCCGATGTCACCGCGTACCACATGCGCAGCACCGACCCGCTCGCCGACGAATCGCCGCGGGCGCGCGAGGTGTGCCGCGCGCTGTCGGTTCCTCTGGTGTCGGTGGACCCGCCCGGTGAGGACGAGCCCTACTTCCCCGACCGTCACGACTTCCCGCTGCCCTTCAACCACGTCTGGTTCCGCCGCCTGGACCTGACGGCCCGCCGGATTGCCCAGGACGGGGTCCGTACGCTGCTCACCGGCCTGGACGGAGACATCGTCTTCGGCCCGCTGCGCTACGGCCTGTACGACGTCGCCGTCGCCGACGTGCTGTGGCGCGAGCGGTTTGCCATGGCCAACGGACTGCTCAGCTCCCGATGGGAACTGAGCCGGATCATCCGCAGCCTCCGCCCCGGACGTTCGCTCTACGAAGACCCCGAAGCAACCGCTGAAACCGAGCGTGCCAGCGACTTTCTGGTCCCCGCCCCCGACACCGGCCCCGAGCGGTACGAGCCGGACTCGGCCGCGCAGGAGCACACGCTGAATCTCACGGTCTGGCGGCCGTACGGCATCCACTGCACCAAGCCCTGGGGCGGGCGCGACCTGCGCCGACTGTCGGCCCGGCTGCCCAACGCCTACCGGCTCATCCCGTACGGCGGGCGCACCATCGACAAACCCGTGCTGCGTCTCGCCGCCGCGCGCCGCGGGGTGCCCTCCTGCGTGTGGCGGCACTACGGGCGGGACTGGCTCGGCTCACCGGACGAGACGTGGTGCCTGCGCCACCCGGACGCCATCGCGGACATCCTGGGCGGGACCGACACCCGGCTGACCGCCCTGGGTATCGTCGACCCGCACCGTCTGGCCACCGTCCTCGCCGACCCGCGCGCACTGCGCCGCAACGCCGAGAGCCTGCTGTGTACGGCCATGGTCGAACTCTTCTTGCGTGACCTGGCGCACAAGACCGCCCCGGTGCCCGGCACATGAACACCGGACGCACGCCCCGGGGCCCATGTCCACGCAACGACCGCCATGGTTCCGGCCCCTGCGACAGGAGATCTACGATGCCGCTGATCCACCTCGCCGAACAGACCGTATTCGACCCTGCCGACGGTACGGGCGTCCTCCTGGACACCACCGAAGGCGTCTACTTCGAGCTGAACCCCACCGCGACCCTCATCCTGGAAGCGGCCATACGCTGCGAGACCTACGACGAAGCCGTCCGCGACCTCGCGACACGCATCGACGCCGGCGACAGCGAACTGCGCGAGGGCATCACCTCGCTCGCCGCCCAGCTCGCCGAGAGCCGCCTCATCGTGCCGAGTGGTGTGTCGCCGTGACAAGCTGGGCGAGCGGGAACCGGACGGCTGCTGACCGGGCGACCGCGGACTGGGCCTTCCTGCTGTGGGGCGAGGATGCGGCCGGGCCCGTGCCTCGCACGCCCCCATCGGCGCACCTGACCGCCGCCGTGCACACCGCGCGGGCACTACGGGTCCTGAGGCGGCACGGCTGGGGCGTGGCGCAGAGCCGTCTACGCGATCTGCGGCCGGCCACGGGCGCCCACCTCGGCCTGCCGGAGGCCACGGCCGTCCGCCTCGCCCGCCGGGAACTGGCCCGCTGCCAGCTCGTGGTCCGGCTGACCGAGCCCAACGCACTGTGTCTGGCCAGGTCATTCGCGCTGGCCGTCCACCTGTCAGTGCTCGGACTGCCGGCCGAGACCATCATCGCCCGGCAACGGTCGTCGATCGGAGCCCGGTTCGCCTTCCACTCATGGACCGAACTGCACGGCGAGGTCCTCAACGACGTCCCGGTCGTCCAGAGCGGCCACACGGTGCTCCAACGAGTCGGGTGCACCGCGCTCCACTGACCGGGCCTGCCCACCACCGTCCAAGCGGCCGTCCTCGGGCAAGGACCCATCGGGCCAGACCAGATCGGCCACCGCGAGCGGTGAGGCCGCCGCGACGGCCAACCGCCCGGCTTCGACCGCGAGGCCAACAAGGAGCGGAACACCCTTGAACGGTGCAACAACCGGCTCAAGCAGCGGCGCGGCCTGGCCACACGAACCGACGCCACCGCCTACCGATTCCTCATCTGGACCGGACGCTGACCAAAGAGACAGACTTAGCTGTGCTGCCGCGGACGGGCGGCAGACCGGTGCTGGTGCGGCCGGCCGCAGGGACCTGGAGTGGCCCGGCCCGGCTTCCCGCTGTTTCAGGCCGCCTGCCCGGCCAGCCTGTGCAGGGTCCGCGCGGCAGGTGATCCGGGGTCGGCCGTGATCAGGACGACTTCCTGGTCGTCCTCGGGCACGAGCAGGACGTCGCAGTTCAGCCGCAGCGTGCCGGACTCCGGGTGGTCGAGCGTCTTGGTGCGGTGCCCGGGAGCATGGACCGGGCGTGTCTCCCAGATCTGTCGGAACTCCTCGCTTCCGGCATGCAGTTCGGCCAGCAGAGCGGTCAACTCCGGGTCATGCGGGTAGCGGTCGGCGGCCCGGCGCAGCCGCGCCACCACGATGTGCCCGAACTCCTCGGTGCCGGAGCTCTCGTACGTCCGCCCCCGGCCCAGGAAGCGGCGCCGGGCCAGGTTCGTCGTCCCGCCTTCGAGGTCGCCCCCGAGCAGTGCCTGGGCCAGGGGGTTCCAGGCGACGACGCCGTACGCCGCATCGGTGACGATGGCGCCGGTCTCCGGCAGCCGCTCCAGCATCCGGGCCACGTGCGGGCGTACTCGCCGCACGGCGCTGATGCCGGGCGGCGCGCTCGATCCCGCCAGACGGAACAGGTGGCTGCGCTCGGCCGGCGTGAGCCGCAGTGCCTGGGCCAGCGCGTCCAGGATCCGGGCCGATGGCCGCGGTCCCCGGGCCTGCTCCAGCCGTGTGTAGTAGTCGACCGACATGTGGGCGAGCTCCGCCATCTCCTCGCGGCGCAGGCCCGGTGTGCGGCGAGCGGTGCCCGTCGCCGGGAGGCCGATCTCGTGCGGGCGCAGGCCCGCCCGGCGGTCCCGCAGGAAGCGGGCCAGTTCCTGACGTGCCATGTCACCTCCGGTCGCTTGCCTGGTACAGACTGTCCCTGGCAGGGCACCCACCGCGAGGGGACCGTAGTTCCATGAACGATCGCACTGCTCTGGTCACCGGTGCCAACAAGGGCATCGGCAAGGATATCGCCCGGCTGCTCGCGGCCGAGGGCTTCGCCGTGTACGTGGGCTCCCGCGACCCCGGGCGCGGACAGCGGGCCGTCGAGGAGATCGGCGCCGGCGCCCGCCCGCTGGTCCTCGACGTGACGGACCCCGACGGCATCGCACAGGCCGCGGCTCAGGTGGACCGCCTGGACGTGCTGGTCAACAACGCCGGCATCGCGCCCTCCCTCGCCCCGCCGGCCGAGACCCCCGTCGAGGAATACCGGCGGGCATACGAGACCAACGTATTCGGGGTGGTGGCGGTGACCAATGCCTTCCTGCCCGCCCTCCGCCGGTCCCCGCACCCGCGTATCGTCAATGTCTCCAGCGGCACCGGGTCGCTGACCTGGAGCACACATCCCAACCCCCAGTTCACCCCGGGAAGCGGTGGCGCCGCCGCCTACCGGTCGTCCAAGGCCGCCCTCAACGCCCTCACCGTCTTCTACGCCCAGACGCTGGACAAGGACAGCTTCAAGGTCAACTCGCTCGCCCCCGGCCTGCGGGCCACCGACCTCAACGCCCGGGCCGCCGCCGGCGGTGACCCGGCCGAAGCCGCGCAGGGCGCACTCCGCCTGGCCCTGCTGCCGGACGACGGCCCCACCGGCGGCTTCTTCTCCTGGGACGGAACGCCCGTGCCCTGGTGAGCGCGTTGAGATCCGGAAGCGCTCGGCGGGGCGGAGGTGGTGCTGGCTGATGCCGAGATCCGGCTCCGGGCCCAGACGAGGACGGAAGCCCTCCCAGGCTACGAGGGCATCATCTGATCATTGGCTCGGTAGGTCGATCGGCCATGAAGCCGTCCGCCTTCCAGCAAGGGCAGGACTTATGGCAGGAGGGACCACTCCTTCCCTTCTGCACGCCTACGTTGTCGTTGATCTCGGGCATCACCCGGAGCTCGCCGAGCTCATCCGCGGCGTCCGTACCGCGCCAAGGACGACCCGCTCGCCCACGCCGGCGACCCGTGGTTCCACATCACCCTGTACCAGCTGAGCCAGAAGGCTGCAGCCGAGGTCTCCGAGGCTGAACGACAAAACCTCATCAAGGCCCTGACCGTACAGATGCACTCCGTCGAGCCCTTCACCGTCACGGTGGGCAGCCCACTGCCGTACGGCTCGGGGATCATTTTCGATCTCAGCCCCGACGAGCCCTTGAACGCTCTGCGTGCTGCCGCCACCCGCGCCTTCGAGGCCGTGCTGGGCGCCGACGCCACTTCCTACGACACTGCCGTCCTCCACATCACCGAGTCGTACGCCACCGCCGAAGTCCCTGGAACACTTCCACCGGACCCATCGACGGGTACGCCGAGTGCGCCCCAGCCACGCTCCCCTTCACATCGACTCCATCGAACTGGTCGAGGTCACCGGCAACACGGAGGCGAGGACCATCACCTGGGTGATCTGCGTCATTCCCTGATACACCGACCCGGCGATTCCGTGATGCCGCAGCGGTGATCGAGGTAGGTTGCGCGCCACGTGCAAGGGTGTCGTTGGCGAAGCCCCGTCGCTCCACCGAACCCCCTCCTGGGCTGTCCAGGCGGGCGCGGCGGTCGGGGGCGGCAGTGCGACGGGCTTCCCGCATCTTCGCCTCGTACAGGTGGTCGCGGCCTTGTGCCAGGTCGTCCAGTGCGCGGCGCGGCGCCTGTTGCGCGCCTGTGTCAACGGCCCGCAAAGCACAGGCCTGCCCCTGCGCCGTGCAGGCGCACCACGGTAAACGGTTCTGCACGCGAAGGCGCAGCACTGTTGCTGCTGTGCTGGTCAGTGGGATGGCAGGCTCGGGGTGGGGGAGTGGCGTATGCGGGGTGCCGGGGGCGAGGGCGTGCGTGCCGGTCGCGGAGTGGGTGTGCAAATGTCCGTGTTCTGTAAGGGCCAGTCGCATTTTCAACGAGGTGGTGGGCGAGCGCAGCCACCAGCTCCAGCACGTCTTCCAGAACCGCCGCGATCACATGTGGGACAACAAGCGCGACACTGCCACCCTGCGCGACCAGCACCGCCACGCCATCGACTCCGAACGCTGGGGACGCCGCTGACCTGGTCGCCGGTGACGGCAGCGGGACCGGGCGCCGACCAGGCCCCCGCCGGTGTCCGGTGCGTACGGCCGCCCTCACCCCAACCTGGCTCAGCGGGGAGCGGTGCCGCCTGCCCTGCCACGAGCGGGCGGTGACGGCGCAGCAGTTTCCGACACCATTGCCGGGGCGATCCGGGCCCTGCCCTGATCCGGAGACAGCAGTGGCCGACCTTCATGGGGCGGGGTGAGGTCAGGATTCCGCGATGGCTTCGAGGGGGCTGAGGTTGGCGGCTCGGCGGGCTGGGAGGGCGGCGGCGAGGGCGCCGGCCGTGAGGGAGAGCAGGCAGGTGAGCAGCAGTGTTCCCCACGGGAGGGAGAACGTGTACTGCTTGATGGAGCCGTTGGCCAGGGAGCCGACGGTCCAGGCACCGAAGATGCCGCCGGCCAAGCCAAGGGCGGTGCCGAAGGCGGCGACGGTGAGGGCCTCCAGGCGGATCATGGAGCGGATGCCGGCGCGGTGCATGCCGAGGGCGCGCAGGGTGCCGATCTCCCGGGTGCGGTCGGCGATGGACAGGGCGAGGGTGTTGGCGATGGCGAGGGCGGAGATGGCGCTGCCGAGGAGGAGCAGGGCGTAGAGCATGCTGAGGAGGGGGCCCATCGCGCCGGCGGCCTGCTGGATTACGTCGTCGCGGCTTTGGATCTTCAGTAGCGGGTTGTTGCCGGTGGCGTCGAGGAGTTCGGTTTTGGACAGGCCGTTGGTGTTGGCGGAGACGAGGACGCGCTGGAAGTATTCGGTGTTCTTGTTGAGGTGTTGTATTTCGCTTCGGTCTCCGATGGCGTCGGGGGCGGTGGGGTTGTCCCGGTAGACGCCGATGACGGTGTAGGACGTGGGGTTGGCCCGGTCCGGGCCGGGGGCGGTCGTGGTCTTGCTGCCGGTTTTGAGGCCGTTGGTGCGGGCGGTGGTTTCCGAGACGGCGATGCTGCCCGGCTTGAGGCCGGTGAGGGAGCCGGTGACGAAGTCGAGCTTGAGGACGGAGGTGAGGGTGGCCGGGTCGACGCCGGTGACGTTCAGCACCTTGCCGATGGGCAGCGGGCTGTCGGCGATGGCGCTTGCTGTCCGTACCCCTGGTGTGCGGGCGATGCGTTGGATGGTGGCCGGGTCGATGCCGGCCGTCTGCTCGGTGCTGATGAGGTAGTCGGCGGTGAGTCCGTCGGCGGCCTGCCGGTCGAGAGCCTGGGCGCTGGAGTGGCCGATGGTGGCGAGGGCGGCGACCAGGGCGGTGCTGACGAAGAGGGCGGAGGCGGTGGCGGCGGTGCGGCGGGGATCGTGCAGCGCGTTGTCGCGGGCCAGGCGGCCGGTGACGCCGGTTCGGGTGGTGAGCCGTCCGGCGGCCCGGATCGTGGGGCCGGCCAGGGTCGGGGCGAGCAGGAGCAGGCCGGTACCGAGGAGGGCGGCGCCGAGCATGGCGTTCTGGAGGTTCTCGTCCGAGGCGTCCTGGGCTGCGGAGAGGGAGATGAGCAGTGCGGCGCCGCCGAAGGAGAGCAGCAGCCCGGCGATGGCCCGGAGGCGGGAGCGGGCGGCGGGCGGCGGCTGGTGGGAGGTGCGCATCGCCTCGACCGGCGCGATCTTGGAAGCTTTGCGGGAGGGCAGCCACGCGGCGAGGACGGTGATGCCCACGCCGACGAAGAGGGCGGCGAGCACGGGCACCGGGCCGATGACGAGGGGCCCGGTGGGCAGCGTCTTGCCGTGGACGGTCATCAGGCGGGGCATGGCGGTGGCGATGCCCAGGCCGAGCACGAAGCCGAGGGCGGAGGAGACCAGGCCGGTCAGGGTGGCCTCGCACAGCAGGGCGCGGACCACTTGGCGGCGGGCGGCGCCGATCGCCCGGAGCAGCGCGATCTCCCGGCTGCGGCGGGCGACGAGCATGGTGAAGGTGTTGACGATCAGGAACGAGCCGATGAAGAGCGCGACGACGGCGTAGCTCAGCGCGATCTTCTCGTTGCCCCGGAGCAAGACGCTGATGTGCCGGTTCTGCTGCTCGGTGAGGGCGCTGCCGGTCCGGACCTCGGCATGGTCGGCAGGGAGCCGGGCGGTGACACGCCGGGCCAGCTGATCGTCGGAGACGCCGCGCGTGGCCGTCAGGTCGATCGAGGAGTAGCCGGGCATGGAGAACAGCCGGCGGGCGGTGGCCTTGTCGAACAGCGTCAGGGTTCCGTCACCGGAGGTGATGCGGGTGTCCTTGGTGGTGACGATGCCGACGAGGTGCTTGGTCATGACCGGGCCGTCGGTGGCAAGGGTGACCGTGTTCCCGAGGGCGAGCTTGCCGCGGGCGGCCGTGGTGCTGTCCACGGCGATCTCATCGGCGCTCCGGGGCGCGTGGCCCTTGACCACCGGGAAGCGCGGGTCGTTGCCGTCCTGGCCGGGAAGCCAGGCATCCGCCCGGTTGCCGTGCCCGTCGTCACTGCGCAGCGGGCTGCCGTCGGCGGCGTTCAGTACGGCGGAACCGTAGATCGAGGGCCGGACGGAGGAGACACCGCTGAGGCCGGCCAGCCGCGCGACGAGGGCGTCGTCGAGTACCGGGCTCGTGTCCTTCGGCGCGCGCTGCCCGGGCCGGGGCGGCTTCGGGCTGATACGGACGGCAGTGTCGGCATAGTTCGCGGAGGCAGCGGCGCGGTGGGCGGCCGTGGAGGTCTCGCCGAAGACCAGAGTGCCGCTGATGAAGGCGACACCGAGGCAGACTGCCAGGACGGTCATCAGCAGGCGGGCCTTGTGCGCCAGCACGTTGCGCAGGGCTGTTTTCAGCATGAGTGCGGTTCCGGAGCGTAGAAGGGGAAAGGCGGGGGATCGGCCAGAGCCAGGGTCAGCTGGTGCGGCCGTGCGCGTCGAAGTCCTTGATGCGGTCCAGCACCCGGTCGGCGGTGGGCTCGGTCATCTCGTCGACCAGCCGGCCGTCGGCGAGGAAGACGATCCGGTCGGCATATCCGGCGGCCACCGGGTCGTGCGTCACCATGACGACGGTCTGGCCCAGCTCGCGCACGCAGTCGCGCAGGAAGCCGAGGACCTCGGCGCCGGCGCGGGAGTCGAGGTTGCCGGTCGGCTCGTCGGCGAAGATGATCTCCGGGCGGGAGACCAGAGCACGGGCGACCGCGACGCGCTGCTGCTGCCCGCCGGAGAGCTGGGCCGGGCGGTGGCCGAGGCGATGGGACAGGCCGACCGTGGTGACGATGGTGTCCAGCCACCGGCGGTCGACATCGCGTTCGGCGATGTCCACGGGCAGGGTGATGTTCTCCAGCGCGGTCAGGGTCGGCAGGAGGTTGAACGCCTGGAAGATGAAGCCGATCCGGTCCCGGCGCAGCTCGGTGAGCTGCCGGTCGCCCAGCGCACTCAGTTCGGTGGCACCGATGCGCACGGATCCGGAGGAGGCCGAGTCCAGGCCGGCGACGCAGTGCAGCAGGGTGGATTTCCCGGAGCCGGAGGGGCCCATGATCGCGGTGAACTCGCCCTTGCGGAAGGCGATGCTGATGCGGTCCAAGGCGACCACGCGGGTGTCACCGCTGCCGTAGGCCTTTGACAGGTCCGACGTGCACGCCGCGATGCCGGACGTGGGCGGCGAGGGCGCGCGAGGCGTGGGGCGTGTGCTGGGGGAAGGGCATAGGGGAGACTCCGGCAGCGGGCGAGGAGAGGGCCGTGTACGGACACGGACCGGGAACGCGCACCATCATCACCCTGCCTGACCTGCACAGACATCGCCCGTGAGGCTGGATGTGCCCTCCGTCGCCGGACAGATGGATCAAGGGCCGGCAGCCCGGTCGGTTCCCCCTGGAAGGGGACGCCCGCCTCTGTCGCCCGGCGGAGAGCGGGCCCCGGCCAAGCCGTCGGCGCCGGGGCCGCCGGAAGGTACGCCGCGGACCGGGTCAGGCGATCAGACCGGTGCGGTGGGCGAGGAGAGCAGCCTGGACACGGCCGGTGGCGCCGGTCTTGTCGAGGACGGCCTCGACATGGGTCTTGACGGTGCCGAGGGTGATGCCGAGCCGGTCGGCGATGTCCTGGTTGGGCAGCCCCTCGCCGAGCAGGGTCAGTACCTGCCGTTCCCGGGAGGTCAGCCGGGCGATGCGCTCGTCGAGCTCGGGCACAGCGGGCTTGAAACCCTGGATCATGCGCGTCACGACCACGCCGGTGACCTGCGGGGACAGTACGGAGTCCCCGGCGGCCGCCGCCCGCACCGCACGGATCAGCTCCTCGGGCCCCTCGTTCTTGAGGAGAAAACCGCACGCTCCCTCGCGCAGCGCGGTCAGGACGTTGTCGTCGGTGCCGAAGGTGGTCAGCATCAGTACGCGGGGCACCGGATCCAGGGCGAGCAGCGAGGGGATCGCGGCGAGCCCGTCGTGCACAGGCATGTAGACGTCCAGCAGAACGACATCGGGGTGGTGGGTGGCGGCTTCTTCGACCGCCGTGCGGCCGTCGCCGGCCTCGGCGACCACCTCGATGCCCTCCGCATGGCTGAGGATCATCCCGACCGCGGCCCGGATCATCGTTTCGTCGTCGGCGAGCAGGACACGGACGGGTGCGGTGGTGTCGGTCACGGGCTCTTCCAGGGGGTGGTGTCGTGCACCGTCGTAACGGTGAAGGAATCGATGGCGATCAGTCGCCGGTGAGCGTCGAAGCAGTGGCGCACCACAGGCACGGTGTCGGCTGGCCGGTGATCGGGGCGCGGGACGAAGGCATAGGCGCAGACGGTCGCCGCAGAAGGCCGGGCGGGTTCCCGCCCGGCTGCGGCGGCTCTGGCGTCCAGGGAATCGTTGCCCCCGGCGGCATGGAATTGCTCAAGGGTCATACCGATGCGGGGCTCCGGCAACGGCGGCGATGGCCGGGGCGGCTCGGCGTACGCGAAGCCGATCCCGGAGAGGACCAGCGCCGTCACGGCGGCCAGGCCCCCGGCGAGCATCAAGGACCGGATCGCCCCCGGAGTTCGCCTCCTGGCCAGAGCCGGCGCGATCACCGGGTCGGGCACCGGGGCAGGCTCCTCGGCCGCGGAACGGGTCATCGCCGCGCCGGCGCCGCGCAGGGGAAGGTGCGCGGCGAGCCGGAAACCACCCTCGGGCAGCGGCCCGGCGGTGAAGCACCCGTCCAGGACCTCCACGCGCTCCCGCAGGGCAGACAGCCCGCGGCCCGTACCCGCGCCCTCGGCGACCGCGGAACGTGGCGGGGCGGTGTTGTGCACGACGACCTGCACGGTATCCGCGTCGTGGGTGACCGCGACGGTGACCTCGGCGCCCGTCGCGTACCGGTGCACGTTGGTCAGGGCCTCGCGCACCACGCGGTGCACCGCGCGCCGGACCGGCACCGGCGCGTCCGTCAGGTCCGGCCCGGTCCACTGCGAGGTGACGTTGATCCCGCCCGCAGCCGACTGGGCCGCCAGCTCCTCGATGTCGGCACGTGTGCCGATCCCGCCGGTCAGTGCGGCCCCGGCCTGCGTGTTCGTGCCCAGCGGGTCCAGGACCCCCAGCGCCTGGTGCAGTTCGCGCAGCGCGTCTCCCACGGTGGTGCGCACCGTGGCGGCGTCCGGGCGCAGCGTGGGAGCAGTCTTCGACAGGGCGAGTTCCAAGCCGCCGACGTGCAAGGAGGCCAGGCTCAACCGGTGGCCGACCAGGTCGTGCATCTCGGCGGCGATCCGGGACCGTTCCTGGGTGCGGGCCTCGCTGTCGGCCAGGGCGCGGGCCCGTTCGGACGCCTCCGCCCGCGCCCGCAGGGCCTCCATCAGCCGGGCCTCCTGCCCGACAAGGGTTCCGACCAGGCCGGGCAGCACGACGGAGGCCACCATCAGCACCAGGCCCAGGACGATGGCGAAGGGCAGGGAGGCCGGGCCCGTCCACGCGGTGGCTGTGGCCACCATCGCCGAACCGACCGGGAGGGTGGCTGTGAGAGCCCACAAACTCATGCGGCGCCGTCCGGGAGGCAGCACCCGGGAGACCGTGTAGGTGGCTGCCGCAGCGACCGGCCCCAGAAACGGCAACAGTCCTGCCGAGGCGGTCAACAGCAGCAGGACCGGTTGCGGATGACGGCGGCGCAGCGGATACACGAGGGCAGCTACACCGACCGCCGCAAGTTGGATGCCCGGCCGCGGCATCGCCCATCGACCCAGCACTGCCGCCCCCAGCAGACCGGTGAACACGGCCGCCAGAGCCCCCTCCATCACCGCGCGCCCCCGCCCCGGGGCCAGAACCGCGCGGGCGCTCACGATGGTGCGAAGGGTACGGCTAACCAGGGACATGCCCCCAGTATCGACACATGCCTCATACACGGATGTAACCCCACGGAACGATCCGCCTCCGTCGAACGACGGAGCACCGACGGCCGAACGACCGGCACCGACTCAGCGGCCGCGTCTGCCAGGCGCGGAAGGAGATCGGACAGCTCGGCGCCGGCGACCGGGCACTGTACGAGCCCCAGCCGGGAGATACGGGCCGGTGGGACTGGGGCGGCGACGTCCCCTGAGAACCGGGTTACCGCCGAGACGGACGCAGCGGCTGCGGCACGGTTCCGCCCGGACCGCACCGCCCCGCAGGCCGGCGGCGCCCCCTGGACCCGTGCCCGGCGAGCTCGGCATCGACATCTTTGTTGCCCTGCCCCCCCGCACAGTGCTGCCCCGCACAGTGCATCCCCCGGGGCGGTCTTCCTCGGATCACCCGTATGGCCCGTGAGCAGGTAGGGGGGAACTGGACGTGTGATGATCGACACGTGCGCGTCGGGGGCAACGGAGGCACTTTCGTGCCGATGGGGTAAGGGGGTCGCATGGCGACCTTGTGCCGGCCGGCCGTCTCGGTTCCGGAGCACGTCATCACCATGGAGGAGACGCTCGAACTCGCACGCTCGCGGCATGCGGACCATCCTCAGCTGGGTCTCGCGTTGCGCTTGATGGAGAACACCGGGGTGCGGACCCGGCACCTCGTGCAGCCGCTCGCTGAGACACTCGCGCATCCGGGCTTCGAGGAACGCAACAAGTTGTATGCGGCCGAGGCCAAGGCGCGGGTACCGCTGGTCGTGCGGCGCGCGCTGGAGGACGGCGAGCTGTCGGCCGCAGAGATCGACATGATCATCTATGTGTCCTGCACCGGGTTCATGATGCCCTCGCTCACCGCCTGGCTGATCAACACCATGGGTTTCCCCTCCCATACCCGGCAGATACCGATCGCTCAGCTGGGCTGCGCGGCGGGCGGGGCGGCCATCAACCGGGCCCACGACTTCTGTACGGCCTATCCGCAGGCGAACGCGCTGATCGTGGCATGCGAGTTCTGCTCCCTGTGCTATCAGCCCACCGATACCGGTATCGGATCGCTGCTGTCCAATGGCCTGTTCGGCGACGGGATGGCCGCAGCGGTCGTCCGCGGGACGGGCGGCCACGGTATCCGCCTGGAGCGCAACGGCTCGTATCTCATCCCGGGGACGGAGGACTGGATCGCGTACGACGTACGGGCCACGGGCTTCCACTTCCTGCTGGACAAGCGCGTGCCGGGCACCATGGAGCCACTCGCCCCCGTGCTGCGCAGCCTCGCCGATGAGCACGGCTGGGACGCCTCAGACCTCGACTTCTACATCGTGCATGCCGGCGGGCCGCGGATCCTCGACGACCTGAGCACCTTCCTCCACGTCAGACCGGAGGCGTTCCGGCACAGCCGGGCCACGCTCACCGAATACGGCAACATCGCGAGCGCCGTCGTCCTGGACGCGCTACGCCGGCTGTTCGACGAAGGCGGCGCCGCCGACCAGGCGCGCGGCCTCCTGGCCGGGTTCGGCCCGGGCATCACGGCCGAGATGGCACTGGGCCGCTGGAGCCGCACGCCAGGACGCTCGCGCAAGGAAACCCGATGACCGAGCACGCTCACACCGCCCCCCTACCCGCGGACAGCGCTCTGATCGTGCCCCCCGGGGCAGGCCGCACCCTTCATGCCGCCGCCCAGCACGTGACCTTCAAAGTGACCGGCGCGCGGTCGCGCTTCGCATCCAGCTTCGAAGTACGCGTACCACCAGGCTTCGACGTCGGCGCGCACGTCCACACGCGCAGCGAGGAACTGTTCTACGTCCTTGAAGGCGAACTCGACGTCCTCGCCTTCGAGCCGCAGGTGCGCACCCCGGACGATTGGCGGGGATGGCGATCGCCGAAGGGCGAGCGGGTGGTCCGCGCCACGCCCGGCACCGTCATCCTGGTCCCGCCCGGCTGCCCGCACGCCTTCGCCAACCCCACCGACGTCCCGGCCCGGATGTTCTTCCAGTCCTCCCCACCCCCGGACCACGAACGCTACTTCGAAGAACTGCTGACGATCCTGTCCGCCGACGGGCCCGTGGACCATGGCGCCATCGCCGCACTGCGCCGCCGCTACGACATCGAGCAGCTCACACCGCTGCGCCATGACCTACCGGCGAGGAGCCAGTAATGCAGGACGGACCCGCTCCCTTGTACGAGGTGTCAGACTTGCCCGCCCTCGACTTCGACCCCTTCCTGCGCGACGCGCTGCGGGCCGGACCGGTCATCCGGGTCCGGCTGCCGCACGGAGCCCCCGGCGAGTGCTGGCTGGCGACAGGGCACGACGCCGTCCGGTTCGTCACCTCTGATCCCCGGTTCAGCCGCGACATCGTCGGCCGCCCCCTGCCCAGCATGAACAAGTACCTCGTCCCGCTGGACCGCGCGGTCAGCTTCGTCGACCCGCCCGGCCACACCCGCGTCCGCTCCGTGGTCTCCCCGGCGTTCAACCGCTCCGGCATGGCAGACCTGCGGCCGCGCGCTCAAGACGTACTCGACGAACACATCGACTCCATGGTCGCAGCCGGACCACCCGCCGACCTCGTCCAGCACGTGACCTCCCCCTTCCCCCTGCATGTCATCGGAGCGCTGCTGGGCGTGCCGGAGGCTGACCGCCCGCGCCTGCGCTCGTGGGCGGGCGCCATCCTGACCCGGGCGAAAGACGAGGCCGGGGTCGAGCGCGCCCGGCAAGCCAAAGAGGAAGGCCGCGCATTCTTCCGTGAACTGGCCCGCGAACGTCGGCTCCATCCGCAGGACGACCTCATCAGCGAACTGGCAGCCGCGGCCCAGAGCGGCAGGATCGAGGAAGAAGAAGTCCTGGCCCTGGCCATGCTGATGGGGATCAACGGCTGGCACGCGGTACGCAACCACACCACCAACATGGTCTATCTCCTGCTCACCGATGACAGCCTGAGGAACCGGCTGCGGTCCGACCCCCACGCCGTACCGGTGGCCGTGGAGGAACTGCTGCGCTGGATCCCCCACAAGCACGGCGTGGGACAAGCCCGCATCGCCACCGAGGATGTCGAAGTGGAAGGCGTGCTGATCCGCCGCGGCGAGGCCGTCTACGTCTCCTACGTGGCAGCGAACTGGGACGAGCGGTGCTACACCGCACCGCACCGGATCGACATCGACCGCGAAGGCCCGCCCCACCTGGCCTTCGGCTACGGCCCCCACAGCTGCCTGGCACCACTGCTGGCTCGCATGGAAGCCGAACTGCTGCTGACCACCCTCATCACGCGCCTCCCCGGCCTGCGGCTGGCCATTGATGCCGCAGCCGTTTCCTGGCAGAAGGACGTACTCATCCGAGGGCCGGTGGCACTCCCGGTCACCTGGTAGACACCGAATCCCGCGACACACGGCGGCAGACAGCTGGGCGCTTAGGGTCTGGAGGCGCACGTCCCCAGCCTCAAGGGGTGCTCGCCGCGCGACGTCGTTGTCGATTCGCGACGGTGGAGGAGGGACCTGCGGCGAGGTGGTCGACGGTGGTGAAGGCCTGCCGTACGCCTTGTAGGTCGTGCTTGGCGAACCGCTCGGCTGGGGCGAGCACCTCGGGGCCCCGCCCTGTCTCGGGCGGGGCCGGGGTGGTTTCAGGGGTCAGTCCTTGCCGGCGAGGGCGTGGCGGGAGTCGTGCTGGGTGTCGGCTGCGGTCCGGGGGGCTGGTTGGCGGGGGTCGTGGCGGACGAGGGCGGCGGCGGTCAGGGCGGCGAGGGTGAGGATGCCGGCGGCCCACCAGATGGCGGTGGCGTAGCCGTGGACGAGAGCGTCCAGCGGCGGGCGTCCAGCTGTCGGGTGGTGGTGGGCGTAGGTGGTGGTGGCGCTGGCGGCGATGGTGTTGAGCAGGGCGGTGCCGATGGCGCCGCCGATCTGCTGGGAGGTGTTGACCATGGCGGAGGCGACGCCGGAGTCCTGAGGCTCGACGCCGACGGTGGCCAGACTGATGGCGGGCATCATGGCGGCGCCCAGGCCCAGGCCCATGACGAACAGGCCGGGCAGGACCACGGCCGCGTACGAGCTGTGGGGGGTGATCTGGGCGAGGATGGCCAGGCCCGCGGCGGCGACCAGGAAGCCGGGTGCCATCAGCCGGCGCGCCGGCAGGCGCGGGGTCAGGCGGGTGCCGATCTGGGTAGCGCCGATCATCATGCCGGCCGTCATCGGCAAGAACGCCACACCGCACACGAGCGGGCTGTAGCCGAGGACGATCTGCAGGTAGAAGGTCAGGAAGAGAAACAGGCCGAACATGCCGATGACCGCCAGGCCCAGCGAGAGGTAGGCGCCGCCGCGGTTGCGGTCGAGGACGACCCGCAGCGGCAGCAGCGGAGTCGTCACCCGGCGTTCCAGGACCACGAAGGCGGCCAGCAGGACCAGACCGGCGCCGGTGAGGCCGAGGGTGGCGGCGGAGGTCCAGCCGTTGGTTTCGGCTTGGGTCAGTCCATACACGAGGCAGACCAGACCGCCGGTCGCGAGCAGGACACCGGGGACGTCCAGCTTTCGGCTGCGGTCGTGGCGGGTGCCGGGGTCGCGGACGAGGGCTATGGCGCCGGCCGCGGCGGCGACGGCGAAGAAGATGTTGACCAGCAGCGTCCAGCGCCAGTTGAGGTACTCGGTCAGGGCGCCGCCCAGCAGCAGGCCGATCGCGGCTCCGCCGCCGGCCAGCGCACCGTAGATACCGAACGCCTTCGCGCGTTCCCTGGCCTCGGTGAACATCACCGTCAGCAGGGACAGGGCGGCGGGCGCCAGCAGCGCGCCGAAGACACCCTGCAGTGCCCGGGCGCCCAGCAGCATGCCGGTGTTGACGGCCGCCCCGCCGAGCACGGAGGCGGCGGCGAAGCCGAGAACACCGGTGACGAAGGCGCGCTTGCGGCCCCACAGATCGGCGATGCGCCCACCGAAGAGCAGCAGGCCGCCGAAGGCCAGGGCGTAGGCGGTGACGACCCACTGCCGACTGGTGTCGGAAAAGCCCAGGTCATGCTGGGCTGAGGGCAGGGCGATGTTCATGACTGTGCCGTCGAGGACGACCATCAGCTGGGCCAGGCAGATGAATACCAGGGCACGCCAGCGCCGTGGATCTGGCTGGGATGCATGGGTGGGCAGAGACATGACAGAGCTACCTCTCGACTGTGAAGGACGGGGCGGGACAGTAGTGCGGCGGCGTATTGCCGGGCCGGGTGTGGCTGCCCGCGGGAAAGGGCGGGGGCAACGCCACCCGCAAGTACTTCCACCATAGAATCATTCTGGGATGGAAGTACAATCGACGCTGGAAGCGCCCCTGAGCGGGCAGGGAGTGCAACGGAGGAACGGACGAGCGAGATGGACCACCCAGACGAACAGCGGAAAGCCCTGCAGGAGCAGGTGCAGGACCGGCTCCTGGTCTACGGGGCCGACCACACCGACCTGCGGCGCAGCTTCGCCACCTGGCTCCAGCTGCACCCCACCGACGCCGCCGCCCTGATCGAGATCGCCAACACCGAGCACAGCGATACGCCCCTGACCCCGGCCCGCCTCAGCGAGCGCATCAACCTCTCCCCGGCCGCCACCTCCGCCCTGCTCAACCGCATGGAACAGGCCGGCCACATCGTGCGCACCCGCGAACACAGTGACCGCCGCGTGGTCACCCTGCGCGCCGGCGAACAGGCCAAAGCCCTCGCCGAGCAGTACTTCACCCCCCTGGCCGACCGCCTGGACCGCGCCATGGCCCACTACCCGCCCGACGTGCTGCGCCAGTTCGCCACCCTCCTGCACGACATCCACCAGGCCAACCGCACCCACCTGGACGAAGCGGCACAGGCCCCGGCAGACCCCGGCCGGACACCCTGACACCCTCGCGCCTTGCCAGGAGCCGTACCACAGCCGGACATCAGCCCTCTTTCGGCTGCGGCGCACCTGGAGTCCGGGCCGCCGGGGCGGCCCCGTGTGCTCAGTGGCGGCCCCAGTGCTTGATGTCGACGAGGTGGCGGTGGTCGTTGCGCAGGGTGGCGGTGTCGCGGCGGTTGCCTCAGACGTAGGTGCGGCGGTCCTGGTACTCGGGCGAGCGCGGCGGATGCCACCGGTACCCCATCTTCTTGATCACGTCTGGTGCCCCCACAGCCTCGGGTGACGCTGCAGCTGAGTGCGCAGGAGCAGCCGGTTGCGGCACTCGTCCGAGACGCCGGTATAGAGCGCCGTGGTGCTGGCGTATTCGTGGCCGACCTGGTCCTGCACGAACCGCTCGGGATAACCGAACTCGACGAGATGCGTCACGTAGCTATGGCGCAGTCCATGCAAATCGAGGGCTGGACCTGGCTGATCATCGCCGCGCACACCCAGGTCCGCCTTTTGCGCGGGGCCACCGCCGACTTGCGGCGGCCGGGGGAGCAGCCTGCCGAGCCCGGCCGGCTCACCCCGGCCTGAGTCCGCCGGGGGTTCCGGAACCTCCGCCCGCGCCTGCACTGTCCAGCCCGTGCACCGAAACCCTCAACACCTGGACCAGGAAGACCGCTTGGCTCCAAAAATTGCCGTCCCACGACCCTCTATGACGTCGGGGAGACGACCAGACGGCCCGGGAGCAGCATCGAACGCGACAGCCTCAGAGGTTAGAAGACGTGCTCAGGGCCCATGCTGGTCCAGGACGCGGTCTCGGTATGCACGCCAGGCATCGAAAGCCGACTGGGCGCAGCCCGCAGTGAGGAAGTCTCCCGACCCGGTGTCGAAGGCCCGTGCTTTCAACGCATCGGCGACCGCGATGGCGGCGTGAGCTGCTGCTTCGCTGCCGCCGTGGATGAAGAGGCTGACTCCGGCGACCGGCGCGTCGTCAGCCTCGTTGACCGGGGTGCTGATGGAGAAGCCGGGACCCTCGTAGTCGCCCCAACCGCTCGCCGAGTACTCGATGCCCGGCAGCATCTCTGCAAGGACAGCACGAACGTCGCGACCTGCGCCCAGACTCGGTGGCTCCCAGTCGTCGGGGATCTCGTCTATCGCCTCGATCTCGGGCGGAAACCGCATGATGTATACATCCCAGCTCACCCGCACAATCTACGCGCCAGCACTGACACTCAGCCCGGCCCTGAACCGACCGCCTGGTTAAAAGACAAGCTCCAAGCCTGTGTCATGGCCCCGGCCGGGCGCTCGCCTTGGCCAGTCAGAGGAGCAGAATTCACGTTCAGGTGGAGGTGTTCCCTGATCACATGGATGGGATTAAGGGCATCATCGAAGTCGAGGAAGAGAGACGAGTCGCGGTCACGCGAACGGCCAATATGGCATGACGTCATCTAGGGGATCGCACCTCATGACCAGGTCTTGGTTTAGGCTGCCGCCGCATCGTCGGTGCCGTCACTCATCGTGACGACTCATCGTCTTGTTCACAAATACGTGACGCCTAAATATGCGGGCTTACCAGGAGCGGGAGGCCGCGACCACCCAATACGGGACTGAGGTGAAGGAAGCCCGCTGACCGCGAGCCGACTACCGGTTTCCTCCCAGGAAAGGTCCTCGCGAACGTGCCGTCACTCCTCTGACCTGCGGGTTTTCGCACTTGCTGTCCGTCTGCCTGAAGCACAGAACCAAGTCAAGACTTATCTCCGCGGGCCTTCTTTCCTATATTTGGGGCCACCACACCAGTCCCTCAGAGGAATGTGACATGAGGAAGATCGACGAAAAACTGGAACAGCTCAAGACTCTTGCCGACATGGTCGATTCACTGCGGTTCGGCATAACACGCCAGTTCCACAGCGCGAACGAGGTGTTACAGCAGCACGTTCTCCATCTGGCCATGCCGGACGGGGCGCGCAGTGAGGCCCACGCCGAGATGTACTTCCGGTTCGATGGACATCTCATCGACCGGATGGAGGAGTATTCCTATGAGGTGGAACCGGCATGACGGAAGGCAGGATCTCGGTGCCGGGGGGCAAGGTGTGGTATCGCAGAATGGGCAGCGGGGGTGTGCCGTTGCTGCTCGTCCACGGCGGACCGGGTTACCCGAGTGACCCGTTGTTCGATGCCTTCGCACCACTCGCCCAGGAACGTGAGGTCATCTGGTACGACCAGCTTGGCGTGGGACGTTCGGATTCGGTCGACGACATCTCGCTGCTGACGGTAGGCCGCTTCCTCGACGAACTGGGCGCGGTGTGCGAGGGGCTCGGGCTGGAACGCCCGCACGTCTACGGCCACTCCTGGGGCGCGATGCTCGGCCTTCAGTACGCCGCGGAGCGGGCGCCGGATTGGACCAGCCTGGTCTGCGCCAATGGTCTGGCGAGCGTGCCCCGGTTCGAGCAGGAAGTCCGGGATCTGATGGCGAAACTGCCGGGCAATGTACTCGACCGGACCTACGGCCGGGAGCTGAGAGGTGAGACAGACGACCCTGATTACCGGGTGGCCCAAGAGGAGTACGTGCGCGCGTGCGTGGTGCGCACCTCTTCCCTGAGCCTGGACCCGGAACTCATGAGCTTGACGACGTTCCGGACGATGATCGGCCACGCGGACTACCACGTGACCGGCAATCTCAAGGACTGGGACATCTTCGACACTCTGGAACGGATTCAGGTCCCTACACTCGTTCTCGGTGGCGAGTTCGACGAATGCGTACCCGCCCATCTCTCTGATATTGCCGCAAGAATTCCGGATTCCGAGCATGTGACGCAGCCCGGCGCAGCCCACATGGGGTTTCTGGAGGAGGAGCCCCTTCGCGAGGCGTACGTCTTCCTCATTCAGGACTACATGGCGCGCGTTGAAGCACGCGCGTAACCGAACGAAACTGCCGAGTGGGCGGAACACCCGAGGAGCCGGACGCCGCGTACAGCGCCGTGACCCTGTCTGACTGCGACTGAGCCTCCTGAGTGCTGCCGGTGGCGCCGGCGTACCGCACAAGCTGGGCGGCCCAGCAGGCGCTGGCAGCCGCAGTACGTTCAGTACGTTCCTGCTGGGCCCAAGAACCTGACCTGGCGGGGTACGGGCGCGATAGGACAGGGCTGGCCTCCGGGGCGTGTCGAGGCGCCGTATGAGGAATGTCAGCCAGCAGGCGGTGCGCAAGACAGCTTCGGAACGGCCCAAGGCCATGCCGTGACCGACACCATCCCAGACGCGCTGCAACGTCGGTGCGCCAGTGATGGCGCAATAGGTGTGCAGGCAGTGGCTCTCGGGCCACTCTTGCGCTGCTGATGATCGGCAGAAACTGCCAGTTCCGCACCCCAGCCCGGGAGTGCCCGGTCATCCCTCTCACTCGTCCATCTCACCCCCTCACCCCTCACCCCTAACCTGGAAGATGGCATCAGCCATGCCTGTCCCCGCTGTCGCCCCGGGAACCAGGCAGGCCCCGCTCGATGCCGCCGACACCGGCGTCTTCCCCGTCTACGGCCTGGACGAGGTCCTCACCGCCCCGCAGCGCTACGCACTCCTGCGCGTATGCCCCGACACCCCGTCGACGGCCCGGTCGAGGTGCACGGCCTGTCCATACCCGGGCTGGTAAGGCCTCTGCGGCTGCGCGTGTACCGGCCCGACACCTTTAAAGACCTGCCGCTGGTCCTCTACGTGCACGGCGGCGCCTTCACCTACGGATCCCCCGAGGCCGAAGAGGGACGTGCCCTGCACTATGCCCGCGATGGCCGGGCCGTCGTGGTTTCCGCCGACTACCGTCTCGCCTCCGAACGCCCCTATCCGGCCGCGGCCGACAACGCCTACGCCGCCCTGACCTGGATCGCCGGCAACCCGGCCGAACTCGGCGGCGACCGTCCACGCATCGCGGTGGCCGACGGCAGCTCCGGGGGGAACACCGCCGCCGCCACCGTGCTGCGCGCCCGCGACCGGCAAGACCCGCACGTACTGTTCCAGTTGCTGACCTCCCCGGGCGCGGACGGCAGCCTGACGAGCGCCGGTGCGGGAGTTCACCGACACCCCGCTCCTCAACCGCGGCACGATGGAATTGGCCTGGCAGTACTACGCGAAGGACAGTCACGCCGACCCGTACGCCTCTCCGCTCCGCGCCACCGACCTCGGCGGACTGCCGCCCACCTACATCGCCGTGGCGGAGGTCGACCCGCTGCGCGACGGGGGCCGCGACTAAACCGCCCGTCTGTCCGCCGCCGGCGTCACCACCGAACTTGTGCAGGTCCTCGACGCCATCCACAGCTTCGACCTCCTCTTCCCCCAGACCCCCATCAGCGAATGCAACCTCACCGACCAGGTACGCGTCTTGCGCGAAGCCCTCCACGCGTGACGGGTCCGGGCCCGCGAGGCGAGCCCATGAATACCTGGATGGGGAGCAGGGCCGCGACAAACGAGATGCCGGTGCGCGCGTACGGATTGCCGGCGACCGAGGGCCGGCGGGGCGACCTGCGATGGCCGGCCTTCGCCCGTTGCCACGGCTTCGATCCCGTACGCCCGGCGCAGTGGGAGGGCGAAGCCCTCGGACGGCACGAGTTGCAGCGCCTGGTCCTTGCCGCCGTCGCCCCCTACATCGATCGCCATGTGTTCGCCGGGCAGATCGGCCCGTGACGAAGCCCAGCGCCGGGCCCCGGCCGGCTTCCTGGTCGTTTGGGGCCCGGCGGGCGCGTGCCCGCCGCTGCCGGTGGGCCAAGGTGTGCGGTCGAGTCGGCAGCGTCGATGGGGCATCGGCTACGGAAATGGTCTGGCTGCCAAGGTCCCGCGCGATGGTGCCGAGCGCGTGCGGAAAGGGAATGTCGGGCGCCACGCTGACGATGCCCGCGATGGCGGCAAGCATCCTCAGCGTGGCGAGGAGGGGCGCGCTCAAGAGGCGCACGGCTCGCCGAGTGCGGCGCGCAACCGGGCGTCGATCAGGTGGTGGCCGGTATGCGGTGACAGGGCGGCTCGGACGGGGCAGGGGTGGGTTCAGGCTGGGACGGGGAAGGTAGGCAGCTCCCCGCATGATCTATCCGCGCGCGAGTCTTATGCGGTTGGCTTGTCACGGTACGGGGACAGGAAGGCGGTCAGTGCCGACAGCATCGCCTCTGGTGCTTCCTCGGCGGGGTAGTGGCCACACTCAGGGAGGACGATGCTCTCCACGTGGTCGGCGGCACGTTTCATCGTTGCGCCGACCGATGCGCCCAAGTTCTCCGCACCCCCGATCGCCAGGACGGGAAGCGACAGCGGTCGAGTCTTGCGCTTCTGGTTCTGTTCGATGGTCGTATCGAGTGCGCGGTAGAACTCGAAGCTGGATCGCAGGGCTTCCGGATCGGCGGCGAGGATGTCGATGTAGTGCTGGATGGCATAGTCGGGCAGTGCCTTCGCGGATTTCGTGGCGAACTGGTGACCGAAGTGGAGATGTTCCCGTCCGCTGACCAACTGCTCGTTGACGCCGGCGAGACGGTTGAAGGCGAAGTGCCAGAGGCGGTCGTTGGCCTCTTGGCTGCCGAAAAGTGGTGGTGTGGGGGACAGTCCCGGGATTGCGGCCTCAGCGACGGCCAGGCGTTCGAGCCGGTCAGGGTGGTCCGCGGCCAGGGCATAGCCGGTCCACATCCCGACGTCGTGACCGACCATGGCGAAGCGTTGATGCCCGAGTGCGTCCATCAGCGCCACCATGTCGCGTGCGAGCGTGCCGGTGTCGTATCCGTCCGTCGGCTTGCCGGACAGTCCGACACCGCGTGGATCGGCGGCGACAACCTGGAAGTCCTGGGCCAGCGCGGGCATCAGGAGGCGCCAGGCGTACCAGGTCTGAGGCCAGCCGGCAAGCAGCAGCAGCGCGGGGCCTTCACCGCCGGTCACGGCGTGCAGGCGCAGCTCGCCGGTATCGATGAACTGGCTGGTGAAGGTGTCGGTGAACCGGGCCGGGAGGTTGGGCGCCTCAAAGACGGAGCCGAGACCTTCGGGCGTGGGCAGGTGGGTTGACGGCAGACTCACGATCATCCTTAGCGGCAGTGCTGACGGGGTTTCATGGCGCGGTCGGAAGAAAGCGGGCCGCAGGGTGCGGCTCTCGCTCAAGTAGCGAGGTGGCGGGCGGGCTTGGTGCGCCGGCGAGGAGCGGGGCTGCGACGTCCCGGTTGGGTGTCTGGTCGATGAGCCCGAGGCCGGCGCGAGAAGGATCGAGCCTGTGTAGGCGAACAGGAAGTACGTCAAGAGCGGGTCCGTACCGAGCCGTGGACCGGTGAGCTGCTGGGCGGGCCCGCTGCCGCGGAAGGCCAGGCCGGTGCCGGTCGGCTGCCAGGGAGGACGGCGGCCCGCGCGGTCGTAAAGCGACGCGAACAGCGTCGGTCTGAGCACCCCAGGCGTGAACGGTGACGTTCGGCGTCGTGCTGAAGGGCCCGAAGTCCATCTGCGGCCCCGGAACGTATACAGCGGAGTCGGCAGCGCCCCAGCGTGACCAGGGTGAACACCGCGGCTACGGGCCGGAACCCACGCGCGTCCGGCGCCCGGCGGCGGGCGGAACGATGTGTGTGCGGCCGTCTGGGGCGATGTCGTGGATCATCGTGCGGCCTTTCGAAGGCGGAACGGGTGTCCATGACGCTAGCCATCGTGGATCGATCAGTCAAAGATAATTTGACCGATCGATCCAAGATGTGGGTACGCTCACAGTGAACCTGTGAAACTGGAGGTGCAGGCCATGTCCGGCCGAAAGCAGTTCGACGTCGGTACGGCCCTGGACCAGGCCATGCGAGTGTTCTGGCAGCGCGGCTACGCGGACGCCTCGCTCGACGCCCTCGGTTCCGCCACCGGTCTCGGTCGCGGCTCCCTGTACGGCACCTTCGGCACCAAGGACGCCCTGTTCCGCCAGTGCCTCGACCGCTACGCATCGATCTACGGCGCGCAGTACGAGCAGGCACTGACGGCACACCCCGGTGATCCGGTACATGCGATCGAGGCATTCTTCGACGTCACCCTGAGCCGCATCGCCGACCCGTCGGTCCCCGCGGGATGCCTCATCGCACAGTCCGCCGCGCAGTCACCGACTCTGAAGGAGGAAAACAGCAATCTGGTACGTGACCTGCTCGACCTGCAGCGCCAACGGGTACGTACGGCGCTGGCGGACTCCTCGGCCGGCACCCAAACCCTCGACGAACTCTCCACCTTCGTCGTCGCCGTCAACCAGTCGCTGGCCGTACTGAGCCGTGCCGGCGCTTCGGACGCCGAGCTGCGCTCCGTTGCCCGGCTCGCAGGTGCCACGGTGGCGGAGTCTCTCACCCGGGCAGCGTCAGATGGCTGTTGACATGGTCGGCCGTCCCATCGCAGAGATGGTGCGTCGCGTAGACGGCCGTGCCCTCGTAGCTCGGCCCCGGCGGCCGGAGTCCATAGCCCCCTTCCCGACGTGCTGCACCGTTCAGCGCACCACGGTGACGGAGCTGTGCTTTGCAGGGTGTTGGACTGTTTTGGTGTGGTGACCCGTCTTTCGGGGCGGGACTTGGGACGGCTGGAGCGGTTGCGTTCGGACGTGATGGGCGTGGCTTGGGGGCGTGTTCGGGGTGGTAGCTCGGGCCCTTGGCCTGCAGTTCAGTAGACGTCAACAGCCGCCTGGTGGTGGCGATCGGCCTGCCGTTGCCCGGTAGCCGCAACGACTGCCGGGCGTTCACGGAGTCCGGCGTCGAGCGGGCCTGCCGCGGCGCCCCGACCGTTGCCGACGGTGGCTACCAAGGCACCGGTCTGCTCATCCCGCACCGCAAACGGCGAGGCCAAACGCGCCTCATCCCGCAGCAGGAAGAGGAGAACGCCGTCCACCGCCGGACGCGAGCACGCGTGGAACACGCCCTGTCGCGGCTGAAGAACTGGTAGACCCTGCGGGACTGCCAGCTCAAGGGCGACGGCGTTCACCAAGCCATGCTCGGCAGCGCCCGGCTACACAACCTATCCCTCACTGGATAACTCACACCCCATACGGGACAACCTTTAGGAACGGAGTCCCGGTGTCGCTCGTGTTAGCGCGCCGCCCGTGCGCCCCTAGACGAACCTTCGCGCCTGGCAACAGCTCTACGTACAAGCCGCTTTGACCCCTACAGTCGATCACGCTCCCCCTTGGGAGGAGCGATGCTGTGGTCCGTCTGGGGCATACGACGCACGAAGGAGCCCGACTCATGAATGCGTGGAAAAAAGTCATCCCAGGAATGGCGTTGGCAAGCGCCCTGATGGTAGCAACGGGAGCCGGAACTGCTGCTGCTTCACCGGCCACCGGCAACACAGAAAGCGCCAATAGGTCGAGCGCGAGCTACCACTTCAACCAGCTCAACGGATACGGAGCCAGGGGCTGGGTCAAGGACAACGCCAATGACGGATGGTGCGTCCAGATCATGGTTCGCTGGTATAAGAACGGCCAACTGCGTGACACCGACCTGTCCGCAAGGGTGTGCGGGAAGGGTCGGTGGGCCAGCTTCTCCTTGACGCCAGGCGACCGGCACCACTTCAAGGCGAGCGCCTGGAAGACATACCTCCGCTACACCAGCTAAAGCGTGTTGCAGAAGGCTGTGAACTGGGCCTCTCTGTCGTATGGCTGGGGTGTTGGGGGCCGAGCGGGTGTGGGGGAGACGTTTGCCGGGCTGCGGGTCGATCGGTTCGGTCGGCTGCTGAAAGCGGTCCGGGAGCGTGGTGGTGAGGGCTGCGGATGGGGCCGTCCGTGGCGGCTGCCGGGCTCATCTGGACGACGGTGCGCAGCGGAAGAGCAAAAGCCTTTGTCCGGGCTGTGGAAGGCGGACCCGGCCGGGATGAGACCGCCGCGATGTCCCACCGGGTGCAGCCGTGGTCGGTTATCGCACGCTTCGTCGGGATTGACAGCGTGGTACCGCGCGCCCGCCCCCTTCACCACCGGGCGCAGACCATCCCGAGAGGCAACCCCATGCTCACCACGCACCACCACGAGCCGCCCCGCCGGCGTCCCGCTTGCCCGCACCCGAGGACGGGCGGGTGATCAGTGACTGCCCCGGCTGCCGCGCGCTCCGCGACGACGCCCAGCAGCCCAGCGCCAACCTGGCCGTGGGAGCGGGCCCGGCGCCGTCATTCCAGGCCCGGCGGTGTCCAATTGGCATGCCGCAGGATGGTGTGGACGGACATGCGGGAGGGGGCCAGCCGGAGAGCGGTGTTGCGCACGGCGACGGCCAGGGGGTGCGTCAGTTGTTGGCCCATCCGGCCGGCCTGGCGGGCGGCGCGGGCGACGGACTGGCTGCGCGGGCGGCGCTCGGTGTCGTAACGGGCCAGCGCCGATTCGACGGTGGGCTCGGTAGTGAGTGCGGCGGTCAGCACGGCTGCGTCCTCCAGTGCCTGGCAGGCGCCCTGGCCCAGGTTCGGGGTCATGGCGTGGGCCGCGTCACCGAGCAGCACGATCCGGCCTGCGGTGAAGGAGGGCAAGGGCGTCGCCAGTTCGTGGATGTCGTGGTGCAGGACGGCGTAGGAACGGGTCGCGCCCAGCAGCTCGGGGATCGGATCGTGCCAGTCGCTGAAGCGGCGGCGCATCGCGGCGAGGGCATCCGCGTGCCGCACCCCGGGCGGCGAGTTGAGTACCGCGTGCCACTCGGCCCGGCCGTCGGCGAACGCAATGTGGCCGAACTCGGCGCCCTTACCCCAGGTCAGCTCGAAGTCGGTGGCCAACTCGACCGGGCGCTCGGTGATGGCGCGCAACACGGTCGACCCGCTGTAGGCCGGGCCGGGGTGCTGCGGGAACAGTTGGGCGCGCAGCCGGCTACCCACTCCGTCGGCGGCCACGACCAGATCTGCCTCGAGGGCGGCGTCCCCGAGCAGTAGCCGGACCCGGTTGGGGTCGGAGCGGTCGACGGACGTCACCTCGGCCCCGGCCACCAGGCACTCGGGCGGCAGCGCCGCGCGCAGCAGGTGGTGCAGCACAGCCCGGGGGATGCCCACGATCGGCGTGCCCAGTTCGCGCTCAAGAGCGGTCCCGTCCATCCGTGCCAGCCAGCCGCCATCAGGGACACGGGTGCCTCCGGTGTACTGCGGCCGCGCAGCCGTGCGCACCGCCTCGCCGACGCCGAGGACGTCCAGGGCACGGATGCCGTTGGCGTGCAGGGAGATGCCCGCACCCACGTCAGCGAGGACGGGGGCGCGTTCGGCAACCGTCACTTCCCAGCCGATCAGGCGCAGACCGATCGCGGCTGCCAGCCCGCCGATGCCTCCGCCCACCACCACCGCGCTGCCACCCATACCGGCCCTCCCTCGTCCGCCCTGCCGTGATCCTTCTACAGGTGTAGAAGGAGAGTACCCCGCTCCTCTACAGGTGTAGAAATGGGGGATGCCCACAGATCGCCGTACCGTCCTCGCCGATGCGGCCATCGGCGTACTCGCCGAGGCCGGAATCCGGGGCCTGACCCATCGCGCAGTGGACCGGGCAGCAGGCCTGCCACCCGGCACCACGTCCGCCTACTACCGCACCCGCCAGGCATTGCTCACCGCACTGGTCCGGCGTCTGGTCGCCCTTGACCAGGCAGACCTCCAGGCGATCGGGGAACAGGCGCCGGCGCCGCGGAGCGCCGAGGAACTGGTAGCCGGGATCGCTGCCTTCGTCGAGCAGCGGCTCACAGGGGAGGGACGACGACGCTCCCTCGCGCGCTACGCGTGCGCCATCGAGAGTGTGCACCACCCCGAACTGCAGGAGATCCTCGTGCCGCGCCAGAACGCAGCACGGCAAGCCGCACGCGACTTCCTGGCCGCGCACGGCGTCGCAGACGCCGAGGACCGTACTGTCACGCTGCTGACTTGTGTGGACGGCTTGGTCTTCGATCGCCTGGTGGGGGGCGGAACCGTGTCGGACCAGGAGATCCGCGGACTGGTGGCGGCAGCGCTCCGATAGCCCAGGCCAACCAGGATCCGGCCCAGTGGCTGCCGCCGTCCGCCGACGCCCGCTGCGCCTACGCGAGCGACTGGGCGCTGTGCCTACGCGAGCGACTGGGCCTCGACGAAGCTGCCCGTCGACACCACCGAGCGGCAGGCGCTGCACCGGCTGGCCGCGGGCTGCGGCCACACCGGCGCGGAGTACACCGTCGCGTAGGTGGCACCGACCGGCTGCAAGAGAGGCCGGCGGCCGGTCGGCCAGGCTTCACCGCTGCCCGTGCGCTCCGGTGTTGGCCCGCCGGTCCGTGGCAGCGGGCGGTCGCTCCGACAGGTCCCGCGCGTGTCCGCGCTGAAGAAACCGCCCGCAGGATCGGCATGCCTGGAGTTTCCGGTCCGCCCCGGCTCCCGCCCGTGCGAACCCGATCCGGCGGGGAGCGGCCGGCTCTTCGCGACGGGGATGCTCGAAGGGCCGCAAGGCCAGTGTGTCACCGCCCGCCGCGGTTACACGGGGACTTGACCGGCCGGGCGGTGGCCGTTCACCACGAATTCGACCGCGGCAGGCGGCCAGCGGATGTTCCAGTGGGGCTGGCCGGGGCGGCGGCGGACGGCGGAGTCGGGGAGGGCGGGGCAGGGGGCCGGGCGAGGTGCCGGCTTCGGCGGTGCTCAGGTGCTGTAGGGGAGCGGTGAGGGTGTTGCTGAACGCGGCCGGCAGGTCGTCGAGCCGCTGGGCGGGCGGTGGCTTCGCCGTGGCAGGGAAGCTGCCGACCGCCACATCCGGTCGCCCCGGAGGGCGCCCACAGGTCTCGACGGCGAAGAACTGGCGGAAGAACTCGCGGCCGCGCACGACCCCCTCGCGGAAGTGGCTTCGTAGTGCCGAATTCGTGTGCTGCGCGCGACATTCCCAGATCGTTCCGGCGCGGAAAAGCGCCTTGGGCGCGTGATCAGTTTCGGATAAAGTTGCATCGATCGCGCGTCCGAACGGGTGATGGCGGGATGGTGGGGATTCGAGCGGCTTTCCGGTCGAGCGTAGGTAAACCGTTCATGCCTGCGTCACGCGTGCATTTCGAGGGGGGAATCGTGAATATATTCCCGCAGAAGGCGGCACGGATCGTTGCCGTCGGAGGGGTCGTGCTCGCCGCTATGAGGAACCACGGTCGCGTACGTCGCCGGTGACACCACGTCGACGAAGCTGTCGAACGGAACGCTCAGCTTCGCTGCGGTCAACGGACGATACATCGGCACGACCGGAACCAATTCCTTCTCTTCGACCAGCTACCACAAGACGGGCGGAAGCGCGGTGTCGCTCACGTTCGGCCTTGACACTCAGACCGCCGAATACAACTCCGGCGCGAAGGCGGTGAAGTCCGGGCAGACGGTAAGCCACAATTTCGGCGGAAATCCGGTCAGTGACATCCCGAAGTGCTACGCCATCGGGTTCATGAGGTCGGGCGGAAAGTTGTACGAGACGCCTTCCATCAGGAATCTCTGCTGACCCGGCGCTACCTCATTCCCGCTCTCTGAAATATATACCCGGTGATTGAAACATCGGTCGGTGCGCTCCCTGGCCTCATTCCGGTATTCTTGATCGCTTCTGCTCTGTTTGGGGTGCCGGCGTTCCTGATTTCCAAAGTCAAAGGCTGGCCTGTCGGCCTGCCGCTGCTGCTGGCCTTGTCGCTGGCCGGTGTTTTCGCCGTGACGATGATGCCGGGAATCGCCGGAACCGGGCAGGCCGACTCGTGCGATGTCGGCCTGTCCGGCCTTGACTTCCTGGCCTCCGAGTCGGCCCAGTTGAATGTCCTGCTGTTCGTACCCGCAAGCTTCCTCGCCGTCCTCCTCTTCCGCCGGCCCCTACTGACTCTGGCCGCGATCCTTGCGCTGGCCTGCGGAAATGAGCTGGTGCAGAGGTGGACGACCCTGGGACGTTCGTGCAGCTACGACGACGTCAAGGCGAATGCCCTCAGCGGGATACTCGGCATTCTGCTGGGCTGCCTATACCTGTGGGGGCGCCGGAGGCAGCTCCCCTTCACTCGCAAAGACGCGGTATGGGGCACCGGAGCGACAGTTGCAGTCACAGTTGCCGTCGCAGTGCTCTTCCAGTCGCCCTCCTCCAGCGTCAACTAAGAGGTGACTGCCCGAAGCGTTCCGGACCCGGCTCTGCCGACCGCCACCCTCAGCAAAGCGGAAGAGAAACAGCAGGCCGAACGCGAGGAAGCAGGAACACAGGCCGAACCGGTCTCTCTCATGGCGCAACGCTTCGACGGTACTTGGCGGCCGGTGTGGCTGATCGGCCTCAGGCCGAAGAGCGACCTCCAAACCCTGACAGGAAGTCCAACATCTTCCTGGATGCCGTAACGGGAAAGAAGGTCACGCCTGAGAAATGCGATGAAGACAGCGCTTGAGGCGAAAAACGCTGGAAAACCGTGCCAGTGCTAATCCTTCCAGCCGTAGGTTGCTACGTGACATCGGCTTGGGGCTGACGGCCGCTGTGAAAAGCAGGCGGCCTCGGCGCACCGCCCGGATAGAGCCGGGCGGTGCGCCGGGCTGAAGCGGCTCATGCTGGCCCTGTCCTCTTGGAACCAGGGCACCGCGTTCCCGCACGACGGCGGAGTGCGTACGGCTCGCCGACCTCATTCTCAAGACGTTCACGCCCAGCACCACCGCTGCTGAAGATTGACGACTGGCGCTCAGGGCGTCGCCGAAGCAGTCGATGCGGCGGGCGGCGAGTCCTCGAGGCGGTCCAGCCGGTCGTACAGCGCGCGGATCAGCCGGGCGCTGTGCTGGACGCCGTGCAGGGTGTTGCGGCCGGGAGCCGACAGACGTCCGGCGGACGAGTCTGGCGGAGGGATCGGGGCGAGCCCTGCAGCGGCCCGGGGGAGGCCGGGTGCCCGTTTGGCTTACGCGGCCGGGGTGAGTTCGGCGCGGCCGAACAGCAGCGCGTAGCCGGTGGGGAGCTGGTGGAGGATGCGGGTGATGAGGTCGGGGCCAGCGTGGGCGGCGACGGCGCCGAAGACGGACCCGGTGTCCCACCGGGTGGTGGCCAGGGAGGCGCCGGAGCGGGCGGCGAGGTCCTTGACGAAGGCCCATCCGGTCAGCGGCTGGGTGGCGGGAACCTGCACGGTCAGGACTCGAGCGGCCTCCAGGGGCAGGCAGGCGGCCAGGTCGACGCGTTCGTCGCCGGTCAGTTGGCGTCCCAGCCCGGAAAGGACTAGGCGGACGGCTTCCTCTGCTCTCTCGCGGGTGGGGTAGGCGCCTTCGTAGCGGACCTTCTCCAGCATCTGCTCGTACGCCGTCCCGTGCGGCTGCTGGTGCTCATGCGGTACGCGCACGTCGGTGATCACTGCGGTGCATGCCTTTCGTGGAGCCAGGGCGGGATGGTGCCGGTGTGTGGCACCTAACGTGTGGATCAGGTGGGCTGGGGGCGGCCGAAGAGGAGGTCGTAGCCGGCGGGGAGCTGGAGCAGGACCTGCCCCAGCAGGTCGTCGCCGGCCGTGTCGGCAACGGTGGACAGCACGGCACTGACGTCCCAGGTCGCGGTCTGCTCGGTGGCGCCCTCGATCCAGGCCGCGGTCGCCCGGACGAACCGCTCCGGGGGCAGCGGTTCGGCGCTCTGGAGCGGGTTGAGGAGGATCAGGGCAAAGTCCTCCGGCAGGCGTGCTGCGAGCTGGGCGCGGACCTCGCCGACCAGGTGCGCACCGAGCAGGGCGAGCACCACACGGGCCGCGCGCTCCGCTTCCCTCGCAGTGCCGTACTCGCCGCGTTCTTTCACGTGGTCAAGGAACGCTTCGCGTCGCAGAGTCATCTCGGCCGCCCCCTTCTTGTTCTTCGGACTGCCCAGGGAGTGCGGAGGCGGAATGAGGGGAGATCAGGTGCCTGTCCTCCGCACCTGTCTGGCCGGTGTCAGCCGGAGATCTCCTTGCGGCCGGCCCCGGTGCCGACAGAGATCTTGCGGGGCTTGGCGCGCTCGGTGATCGGGATGCGCAGGGTAAGCACGCCCGCGTCGTAGTCAGCCCGGATGTGCTCGGTATCGAGGGTGTCGGCGAGCACGATCTGGCGGGAGAAGACGCCCATCGGCCGCTCGGACAGTTCCATGTGCGCGTCGTCGGCCTTCGTTGCCGGCCGGCGCTCGGCCTTGACGGTGAGCATGTTCCGTTCGACGTCGATGTCGATCGCGTCCGCGGTGACACCGGGCAGGTCGAAGGCCACGACATACTCGTCGCCCTCGCGGGAGGCGTCCATCGGCATTGCCGACGGCCTCGACCAGGTGCCCGGGCTCATCAGCTGTTGCGTCAGCCGGTCCAGTTCACGGAAGGGGTCGGTGCGCATCAACATCGTGAAAACACCTCCAGCGGGTTCAGGCAGTTGCTGCCAATGCGCCTCAGTGAGACTGTTGTAGCATGTCATCCAATGGATGACAAACACGAGGTCATCTACCTGACGACAACCCGAGGGAGGTGTCCGTGACCCCGGCCCACCAGCCGTCCTCGCCCAGCACCGACGCCCGCAGCCCGGCGTCCTTCCTTGCCGCCGCGGCGGCCCTCAGCGCCATAGACGACGCCCTGCGCGAAGCCCAACACGAGACCCCGAACGTCCCCGACACGCCCCATCCCGACGCTCCCGGTCCGGAACAGGCGCTGGCTTCCTTGTCGCTGCTGCGGCAGGTCCGCGAGCAGCTCGCCGGGTGGGAGACCGGCCTGATCGAAACGGCCCGAGATGCGGGCGCCAGCTGGGCAGACCTCGCCCGCCCCCTCGGTGTCGCCAGCCGCCAGGCCGCCGAGCGCCGCTACCTGCGCGGCCGCCCCGGCCCCGCCGGAACCACCGGCGAGCAGCGCGTCCAGGCCACCCGCCAGGCCCGGGCCGCCGACCGCACCACCGCCGCCTGGGCCCGCCGCAACGCAGCCGACCTGCGCCGCCTCGCCGGCCAGATCACTGCCCTCACCGACCTTCCCCCCACCGCCCGCCGCCCGCTCAGCGAGCTCCACGCGGCCCTCGCCCACGATGACCCCGCCGACCTCATCGCCCCCCTGGCCGCCACCCGCCCCCACCTGGCCGCTGCCCACCCCGGCCTGGCCGCCCGGCTCGACACCCTGGCACCTCCCTGACTCCGCCCGGCGCACCGCACCAGCAGCCCGGTCAACCCCCGCGCCGGGTGAACGCGCGGAGACCTGAAGGGCGGAGCAACCGGCCTTCAGGCCACCTGACCCGCTCCCTTGGCGAGCCGGGCCTGGGCAAGGACGCCGACGCCGAGCTGCTGGTCAGCACGTGGGCAGCGTGCGACGTCGGCGGCCAGGCCGTGCAGCCGGTTGGCGATGGGGGCGAGGCGCTGCTCGGGCGGCAGGGCGAGGACCGGGCCCAGGGCCTCGGCGGCGCCCTCGGGCCCGCCGAGCGCCAGGTGGGCGGCTGCGACGGTGATGTGCAGCTGCGCGGCCGTCCCGTACGCGTGCGGCGCCGGGTCCGACAGCGCACCGGTGCCCTCGCGCAGCGCAGCCTCGGGAGCGCTGCCGCGCAGGTGCACGGCAGCGGCGTAGTTGACGTGGCGGAAGTCGCCGCACGAGAAGAGCCCGTTGACGTCGTCGCGGCCGCGGACCGTCTCCTGGGCCTCGGCAGCCCGGCCGAGTGCGGCGCGGGCCTCCTCGGCGGCCCCCAGGCGCGACCAGGCGTCGGCCTCCTGACAGTTCAGCAGCACGCCGGCGGTGCTGTGCGGGCTCAGCTCGGCCCCGCGGCGGGCGAGGGTGATGGCCTCCTTGAGCCGCCCGTCCCAGAACGCGATTTTCGAGCGGGTGGACAGGACCCAGGCGCGCAGCGTGTCGTGCCCGGCGAGTTCGGCGCACAGCCAAGCGGTGCGGCCCTGGGTGTCGGCCCGGCGCGGCTGGCCCAGGTCGGAGGACATCCACGCCCGCAGCCCGCACAGGTAGCCGGCGACCATGTACAGGTCGGCGGACTGCCTCGGGTGCTGATGGCCCTCCAGCAGCGCGAAGACGCGATTGCGCAGCTTCCGGGTGTCGCGGAAGAACGTGCCGGGTTTCTCGCGCAGGTAGCGGGCGGCGAGGGTCTGGGTGTCGGCGAGCAGTTGCTCGAAGGCGATGTCGCCGAGGTTGGAGGACTCCGCCCACTGGGCCCAGGCGGCCGCCTCCTCGGAGGCCAGTTCCACCAGCTCGGCAGGACCCGGGTCCGCGGCCGCCGGTACGGACGCGTACGGCTCCGCCGGATCCGCCGGATCCGCCGGGGCGGTGCTGGCGGGAGCGGCGGCCGTGCCCAGCAGGAGCAGGGGATCACCGGCGTGCAGGGCCTGGCGGTCTTCGAAGTCCAGCAGGTCACCGGCCGTGCAGCCGTACAGCTCGGCGAGCAGCGACACCAGCCCCGGCGACGGCTTGCGCCGCGAGCCCGGCCATTTCTCCCACTTGCCCAGCAGCGAGGCATCCGCCGCCACCGCCTGCTCCGGCCGTACGGCCGCCAAGGCGTTGAGGCGGTCGGCGGCCTGCTGCAGCGTCAGCCCGAGCGCGTGCCGCCACGCCTCACGCGGACGGACTCCGAACCGCACACGCATCTCCGCCGCGATGTCCCGCCGGGTACAACCATGGTCGGTCATCTGCTGGCGCAGCCAGTCACGTGCGTACTTCGCGCCCGCCTTCGAGCCGGGACTGGGGCCCACAACGCCCCCTTTCGTGCTGGTGCTGGGGCCACGGTAGAGCCGCAGCCACCCCGCCGAACCCGGATCGCCACTTCCCCACCCGCCCCGGTGCCCAAGACCGAGCACCGCCGACGGCATCGGCGCAGACGGCGGCGCCCCACCCGTGTCCAGGAACTTTGGACGCCGCAGCCCGCGACCCGCTTCGCCGGGGTTGACAGCGTGGTACCGCGCGCCCGCCCCCTTCAATCACCGGGCGCAGAACACCCCGAGAGGCACGCCATGCCCACCGCGCACCACCACGAGCCGCCCGCCGGCGTCCCGCCCGTCCGCACCCCAGGCGGTGCGGATGACCAGTGACTGTCCCGGCTGCCGCACGCTGAGCAACGAGGCCCAGCAGCCCGGCGCCAACCCCGCCGACATCCTCGTACGCGTCATCCTGCACGAACAGACAGACCACCCGGCGCCCCCGGCCCAGGCGGCCTCCGACACCACCGCGAGGCCCTGATGACCAGCCACCACACGGCCTTGTACGACCCCGCGAACCTGATCCGGGCGCACGTCCCCCTCGACCGCGCCCGCTACGAGTCCCTGGTCGCCGCCGTGCTCGCCTGGCCCGACGAACCCGCCCTGCACGAACGCGACTACGTCCAGATCGCACTCCAGTTCACCGGGCACGCCCGCGCGGTGGCCGCCGACGTCCGGCAGCACGCCGCCCGCCTCCCGAAGGGCAGCGGTCGGCGGGCGCTGGCCGAAGTCGTCCTCGGCGAAGCCGACCGGCGCCTGACCCCGCCGCTGCAAGGCACCATGAGCTGCGCCCGCAGCCGCGCCCGCATGGTCCGCGCCCTCTACGAACGCCTGGGCCGCCTCACCGACCGCGCCCGCTGAAAGCAGCGAACCTGTTGCGGGACACCAGGTCAAGAGGGGTCGGGGGTATTGGTCCCAACAGGGTTCAGCGGTGCGCGCCGACCGGGAAGACGGAGGTTTCCGGTCGGCGCACACCGCACATCTGCGCGGCGGCCGACCGGGGCGCTGCGGTGCTCACTCCGGTGCTCCGTAGCGGGGCTGGCACAGGCAGGCCGGGCACAGGGGCACCCGTCCCAGCACGCGCACCGGCTCGGTGTCCGGGTGCACGGAGCAGAACGGATCGGTGGTCACCGGCAGGCGCCGTACCGGGGGCCGCAGCAGGTACGCCTCGGCCCAGCGCCGCCCCGACTCATCTCGCTCCACCGTCGTCACCGTTCGCCTCGTCGTCGCCGGCGTCGTCCTGGGGCTCGGCGACGGTCTCGGCATCCAGCAGCGGATAGCCGTTGACCTCCTTGGGTACACCCGGTCCTTGGGCCACCACCGTCCCCTTCCCGCGCGGCGACCCAGCCAGCGTCCGGCCCTCGGCCAGGGGCGTCAAGGACCGGTGGCCCCCGCACCCGACATGGATGCGCCCGCCCCACAAGACAGGCCGTCCGCGCCCAATTGCCCCCGTTGGACCCAACGGGCCCAACGGGAGGCACGGGACGGCACGGTCCGCCCCGCCGGCGGCACGGCTGCGCGCCGGGCGGCACACTGATGCGGTGACCACAGCACCGACTCAGCCACCCCGTACGCCCCTCAGGCGCGGCGTCAGCTCCCTCATCCCCCGAGGCCCACAAGTTCAGGGAAACTGAAGGGCCTTCGTCGGGAACCCGAGGCTACTGGCTCCCGTTGTGGGCTTTCGCCCGGCGGGTTGGTTGAACAGGTCTGAGCTTGTCTCTGTCAGGGAACTCAGGTGCCTGGCCCTGGGTACCTGTGAGCGCGCTTTCGGTCCCGGGGCTGCAACGCAATGGGTTGTCCGCAGGGGCATATGGGGGCCTGCTGGGTGTGGGCCCGTTCTGCGGCCGGGCCCGCACGGCACAGTGGTGCGGGATGCCCCGGGCAACGAGGAGCGGAGACGGCCGTGACGACCTTCGCGGACGACACAACGGGAGAGGCGCTCGCTGAAAGCCTGGTGCAGGAGGTGAGCGCCGAACCGACGCGGGCAGCTACTCGCCGGCTCGGCGGGGAGCGAAAGGCGAGAGCTGAGCCGAAAGATCGGCAGCCTGCCATCGCACGGCCGCTGTCCGCGAACCGCGGACAGCGGTGGCTTCCACTGTCTCCCGGGTGCCTGCGGGTACGTCGGGCGCGCTGTTACCTGGGATCCCAGACAAACAGCATGTAGTAGCCGAAAACTCCGGACCCGCCGTTCACCGGATCGCACTTGTAGCCGTAGGGAGCCTTTTTGCCCTGATTTTCACAGTCGGACTTGTAGTAGTAGTCGCGGACGTAGACCCAGTGCCCCGCTGCCGGGATGGAAGCAGAACTCGCGGAGGAGGCACCGGGCGTCTGAGGTTCGGCTGCGATCGCGCTGTTGCCTGCGAGAAGCGTCGCAAACGCAACCACAGGCACCACAGTCGCGCCCGTAATTCGGCGAATAGACATGCCAGTCTCTCTTTCATCCGCTCCCGAGGAGACCGCCACTGAGGCGGAAGGGGAGCGCTCGTCCTCACCTCCAGTGGACCGTGGGCGGCGGTGTCCCGCTCGGTGCAGTAGCCCGTGCGGGTCAGAACTTGGTTGTGAGCCAGACACGCCAAGAGGCGGCCGGGCGGCAGTCAGCCTCCCGGAGGCTGACGCTGGTCTTCAACGCCTCTCGGGACCGTCGTTCGGGCTGGTCGCGGTAGGTCGAGCGTGTCGTCTGGGTTTCACTCTGCGGAGTCGCGTCTTCCGTTTGGGGGGCGTTACCCGGACGTAGTGCTCATCGGATCAAAGGAGAGCGTGATGAACCGCATGGTCCGCAGGGCAGTGGCTGTGGCGACGCTGAGCCTGGCGGCCGTGGCCGGTGCGGCCGGCGCCGCGCAGGCCGGTGCCAGCGACAACCACCACGAGGCCAACCCCACCATCGACTGCCGCAGCAGCTACGGGGCCGCCGCCGTGCTGTCGCCGACGTACAACGTCGACCCTCAGGACGACACCCGCCAGTGCGGCGCCGTGGGACAGGCCCACCACCCGTCCCTGACCGCGATGCTCGGCCTGGCCAACCTCACCTGACCCCAGCTCCGGCCCCCACCAGCAGCAACCCGTGGAAAGGCATCTCATGCACCAGCTCGAAACCTCCCCCGAAGTCGGCACCGACCGCCACACCAGCGGCGGCACGTGGCTCCCACGAGTTGGCGTCATCGGCGCCACCGCACTCGCCGCGTGCCTCACCGCGGCTCCTGCTCAGGCGATCCCCGGTGACGACGTCGTCAAGGAGACCGGCAGGCAGGCTACAGCTGCCGTACAGCAGGCTTTGAATACGGTGCGCGGCTGACCACGCATTGAAGCCAACGGCACCCCTGTGGGTCCGGGCCCGTGAGGATAGGGGACTGTAGCCGGGTTAAAACGCCCGAAATGTTGCGTCATTCGGAGCCTCGGCCTCCGTCAAGGTGCGGCTGCAGTCCTCACGGAGCACGACCGGCGGGGCGCCTTTCCCGCCTACGACGGCCAACTGCCCGCCGTGCAGCGCCGGGCACGGTTTCGGCACGGCCTCCCCCCGCGGCACCGGGCCCGGGAGGGGGACGAGAGCCGCGGGACGGCGTCTGGCGCACACGGCGGCCGATCAGCGGCGGCTCTCGGCAGCGGCCCGGTACCCACCGCTGTGACCTGCTGGGGCAGGCGGCGGTGGTGTGTGGCCAGGGCCGGGCGGCAGCCGCCCGCCCGGCCCGGTCTGCGACCAGCACGGCACCGGCCCGTACACCACGACGTGGCGCAGTACTCGTCCTCCGCCGCCCAGGCAGCTGCCGCCGGCGCCTTCTGACATGTCGCGGAGGAGCTCCAGAACCTTCTGGGGCTCCTTGCTGACCGCATCGAGCACCGCATTACCGCCCTCCACGAGGAGGGTTGTCTGGATGAAGTGCGCGGTGTCGACCGCCTCGTCGGCGTCCAGGATGCGGCCGTGCTCGGTGCTCAGGTTCGACATCGTGGCGTGGAGGGTGTCCAACTCGGACTGGGACCGGTGCTGTGCGGAGCCGAGCTCCCCGTACACCTCACGAACCACCGGCTGAGCACCTCGCCAGCTCTTCACGCTGCTCCGTGCTCGGAGCCAACATCTTTACGGGACAGCTCATAACTAAGGGACGTCCCGTTCATCGGGTGCTGGGTGAGATGGCTGGCATGTGACCACTGCCCCGGGGGCCGCCGAACCACCACTGCGCGGCCAGGCTGCGTGTCCCTACCCGCCGCGGAGGCTGCCGACCGGGTCGGCCAAGTCCTCACCGAGCGGCGGTTCACCGACGGATCCATACGCAAAACCACCCTCGCCCAGCAAATGGTCCTCGCCGCAGGCATCGGCGCATGGCCCCCGCCCGTCAATGCCCGCGACACCCTGGGAGAGCACTCTGGAGGAGACGGCCGGCGGTACGGTCCGATGTACAGCAGTCCGGCCAGCGGCCAGGCGCGTTCGGCGAGCTGGCCGCGAAACCGGTGCACGGGGGTGTCGGCCTCGGTGAGCCAGTCGGCGGTGACCAGCAGTCCGGCGTACTCGGGGATCTGGTCGGGGTGCAGGGTGCTGAAGGCGGCGGTCTGGGCCAGGTCCAGGCCGTCGTCCTCGGTGGGTTCGAGGCGGCCGTCGGGGCGGGTGTGGGCGGCGGTGTATTCCAGTACGGTGCGGGCGTGCGCGGCCTGCTCGGCGCGCTGGGCCTCGCGGCGCAGGGAGAGGTCGCCGCTGACGTCGGCCCACAGCGTGAAGGCGCGGGCCTTGCGGTCGTGGAGCTCGGCCAGAAGGGCGAGGTCGGGCTCGGCGCGCTGCTGTTAGGAACGGAAGGCGTCCCCGAGCTCGATGAGCTCGGTCCGCAGGGCCTCGGACTCCAGGTCGTGCGGCACGGTCCGCTGCGCAATCTTCCCCACCGCTTGGTACGCGATGCGGCGGCGCGGGGCCGGGGGGCCGACGCCGACGTGGTGGCGGCCGGGGAAGACGCAGCCTCGGCCGCGGGGGAGAGGCTGCGGTCGGGGAACACCGCGCTCACCCCCTCGCCTGCCGTTGTGCCAGCGGGTTCCTGTGCAGGTCATGCCCCTTTGACACGCCGTTCGCCTACGGACGTCCCGGTTGGTCAGCCCGCTCCAGTTCGTGGCAGGCGTCCAGTAGCGCGGTCAGCCGGCGGGACGGAGGACCCGGGCGTACGGCCAGGCAGGTCCGTACGGCCGGGGCGGGCCCGGCGAACGGCCGGAAGGCGACGCGGGGGGCCGGCTGGATCTGCGCCTGGGACGCGTAGTAGACCGTCCAGCTCGGCCTGCCGGAGGCGATGGCGGCCAGAGTGTCCTGGTCGGTGGTGAAAGCAGGGCCCATGACAGGTTCGAATCCAGCTGTCCTGCAGGCGCCGACGACGGTGTCGACCAGGTGCGGGTTGGCTCCTCGGGATGCGATACGCAGGGGGAGGCTGGCCAGCTCGGCCAGGGTGACTTCCCGCTGGGCTGCCAGTGGGTGCCGTGCGGGCAGCGCGGCGACCAGGACATCGGGCCACAGGGGGAGCAGCTCCAACTCCGGGCTGTGATCGATGCCCCGGGTGAGAGCGGCGTCCAGTTCTCCGGTGCGCACCTGCTGGAGTCGAGTCTCCAGAGGCACGCTGACCAGCTCGACCATGAGCTGGTCAGCCCGCTCGGCCAGTACGCCCAGCAAGGCGTCCAGGCGGTCGCCGAGCCCGACGCTGGTGCCGAGCCGCAAGGTCGATTCCTGTTCGGTGCGCAGGAAGTCCATCGCCTCGGTCGCCGCGTACTCAGCCTGCAGGATGGCGTGGGCGTGCGGCAGGAAGGCCCGGCCCGCCGCGGTCAGTGACACGGTACGGGTGGTGCGGTCGAACAGCTCCAGCCCGAGCTCGCGCTCCAGTCGCCGGACCTGCTGGCTGACGGCCGGCTGCACGATGTGCAGCCGCTCTGCGGCGCGCCCGAAGTGCAGCTCCTCGGCCACGCTCACGAAGTAACGCACCTGGCGCAGTTCCACGAGCATCTCGCATTCATCACGATCTGTGATCAGTCTAGGAGCGGATCACCCCTTGGTCGTCACCGGCCCCTTCGCTGCAATTGCTACGTCAGCGCAGCTCAGTACGGGCGGTTCCGGCCGGCCTGTCGGAGGAAGGACGAGAAGATGACCTACGCGACGGTCAACGGCATCCGGCTCTACTACGAGGAGCACGGCACCGGCCGGCCCCTGGTGTTCCTGCACGGCTGGGGCACCAGTGGTCGGGTGTGGGACAGCCAGGCAGCCGACCTGATGACCGACCACCGCGTGATCACCGTCGACTGGCGGGGCTGCGGCCGCTCCGACCGGCCCGCCACCGGCTACACCATCGCCGAGGTCACTCACGACATCCTGGACTTCATCGACGCCCTGGCACTGGACAACCCCGTGCTGATCGGATCATCGATCGCGGGGGCGTTCGCCATCGAGGCCGCCCTGGCCGCTCCGGACAACATCGGCGCCGTCATCCCCGTCAATGCCGGCATGCACCACTTCTCAGGGAGGAGGGAGGCGATGGACCAGCTGCTGGCGGACCTGCGCGCAGACCGGGCGGGCACGCTCGCCGACTTCATCCCGCAGTGGTATCGCCCCGGCGTCAGCGCCGCGATGACTGACTGGACGGTCCGCCAGGTCCTGGAAGCGACCTTCCGCATCGACCAACTCGTCGCCGACCAGGCCGCCTACGACCCGCGCGGCCGCCTGGGCCAGGTGCGTGTACCCACCACGTTCCTGCACGGCGAACTGGACACCGAAGTCCCGCTCGCCATCCCTCGGGAGTGCGTGGACCTGATCCCCAACGCCCGGCTGACCATCATCGAAGGCGCCGGCCACATGCCCCAGCAGGACCAAGCCGAGCGCTTCACCCAGGCTCTTCGCGAGGCCCTGCGCCAGTGAGCCCGCCCCCCGGCACGCCGGTCTCGATCTCCTGCGCCCTGCCGGACAGTTCATCACCGCTGTACAGACCGGTTCTCTGGTTGACGTGTGCGACCGCAGCCTTGCGCCCGGCCGCCGCGCCCTCGGGAAAGCGCTGGTTGGGGCAGGCCGGGCGGAAGCAGGAGAGCCGCACCGCACCGGCGCAAGGACGGCCGTAGGGGGCCAGGCGCACGGTCCATGCCCGTGCCGCGACGCGCTCTTCGTGCCGGGTGCCGGCCTCTGCCGCCATGTGCGTACTCCCCGTCGGTTACTTGATCCAATCTCCTATGGCGGGGTGGGGGAGCCAGCGCGCCGGTGCTGGTAGCGCAGGGCCGAGGGGAGGGTGTGGTCGGCGCGCGGCGTGGCGCGGTGGGTCCGGGCGTCTTCCCAGATTTTGCGAAGGACCGCTGGGTCGGCCGCAGGCGCGGGCCAGGCGGGCGGTGGCGTCCCAGGAGGGGAAGCGCTCGCCGCTCATGATGCGGGAGAGGTAGCTGGGGGACAGGCGGGTGACATCGCCCAGGCTGCGCAGGCTCGGTCGGAAGGCGCGCTGGAGCTTGCTCAGAACGGGGGCGAGCTGGCCCGGTGGCCCGGTCGGTTCCGGCACTGGGGGCGGTTCGGAGGTGGGGTGGTCCGCCGATGGCCCGATGCTGCCGGTCCCTGTGGCCGGGCGCTCGTCGGAAGGCGCCGGCGGGGCGGGTGCGCGGGGTGCGGGCGGGGGCGGTCGCAGCCCTCACCGTACTTGTGCCGGGCGGTGTCCTTGTTCAGGTTCAGCACGGTGCCGATGCTGGCCCAGTCGGCGCCGCGACGGCGGGTTCGCCGGACGGCGGCCGGCAGCATCTTCTCTGCCAGGAGCTGGATCTGCACCAGGGTCTGCAGGAGGTCGTCGGTGCCGCAGGACGTCGCCAACTGCTGGCGCAGGCAGATCGTTTTTCTTCAAGTGTTTCTGCCTGCCCGGCGAGTTTCTCGTCCAGCTCGGCGGTATCGACCTCGGCCTGGCTCTGCTGGCGTTTGCGGTATGCCGCCTGGCGGCACTGGGTGCCGCAGTATTTTCCAGGCCGCCCCGTGGACTGCTCTTTCAGCAGATGCCCGCAGTTTTCACAGGTTGCTGGGGAAAATAACCCGGCATCGCGCCATGTCCTTGTCTGAGTCGTGGCTCCACGGGCGACGAAAGGGGGTTTCGTCGCCCGCGAAGCGTGACGGATTGCGGAGATGCTCGTCCGTTCCGTAGGGAACACAGGTGCGAAGTAGGCACCGGAGGCCATCACGGGCCCTGGATCCGCCGCCGGAGAAGCGCACCCGCTGGCGCGTCGACGTGACGCGGGGCGGGCGGCGTCTGGTGCATTGCCTGGACTGTTCGAAGGCGGCAGCCTGGCCACCGACGCGGACGCCCTGCGGCTCTTGGCGCGGGGCTCCGAGGTGGCCACCACGTGCGCGATCTGCCGGCCGGAGGCGGTGCTGCGTACGCTGCCTCCGCCCGCGGACACGGACGCGCCCTGAGAAGTGGACAGTGTGGTGCGCACCTGCGTGGAAGCGGACGTACCCGGCGTGGTGGCCTTCCCGGTCAGGGTGGAGGATGAGCGATGGGGTCCGCTGGCGAGGGAGGCGTTCTCAGGCTCCGCTGCGTCCGCGCGGTGGTCAGGGCGGCCGGGCCACCGCCCCTATGTGGTGTTGAGGACCGCGCGGGCGTTTACCAGCCAGCGTGTGAATCCCGTCTTCAACGCCTCCAGAGCTGCGGCGTGTCGAACGAGTGCGGCTCGTTGCATACGGGTTTCCGCAGCGGCCCAGGTGGAGACGAGGTGGTTCTCCTGCTTGCAGCGCACATCGGCCTCGGCCACCTCGATCTCGCGGGCGGTGACCCGTGGGGATTTGTTCCACCCGGGGGCGTCGGAGGCCTGCGCGGGGGAGGCGTAATGCCATCCCGCGCGCCCCATGCAGGCGCTCCACGCCCGGATGGCCCGGACGACGCCGGCGTCGCGCTGTGACTTGTCGAAGAGGCGCAGGTTGAGGTCGTTGAACAGGGATTCGGCGGATTCCGGTATGGGCTGTTGCAGGCGGGCGTGCGCTTTCTTCCAGCAGCCGCCCACACCGTCGGTGCCGTAAGCGGCTCGCCGTTCCCGGGGGCCGAGCGCCGCGTCTCGCGCCTTCTCGTCGGCCTGGCGCTGTGCCAAGGCGGGAGGGTCGGACGGCGGGTGGTATCCGTAGCGGCGGGCAACCTCGGGTTCGATGACCCCGTAACGGCGGCGGTTCGGCGGGTCCGCGTTCTCGCCGGAGACGCGGGGGAGCGTCTTCCAGGCCAGCCCCTGGGCGCGCATGCAGGGGCCCATGAGCACGTCCTCGGCAGAGGAGATGGTGAGCAGGTCGGCGTCGGACTGGGCGTAGGAGTCGAAGGGCAGGATGAGATTCCTGGCTTCCGCGCTGGCGGCGGGGCCCGCCGTCGTTCGGGGAGCGGGAGGCTGCGGCTGTGTTCCCGCGCAGCCGGTGGCCGCGAGAAGGAGCAGCAGGGCGACGGCCCTCGGGCGGACGGAGACGGTCACGGCGGCCTCTTCTCGTGGGAAGGCGGTACGGGTGGTGCCGACGGCTCGGTCGGCACCACCCGCGCTCCTTGCTTGCTCGCCTACTTGACGCTGCTCGCGGCGTCGTTGCCCACATTGGTGGACCGCAGGGTGAAGAGCTGGTGGTCCGGGAGGATCTTCGTGCTCGGCCCGTGGTAGCCGGCGTCCTTGTACAGCCTCCACGCCTTGGTGGAGCGGTTCTTCACCGAGCTGACGCGGTCGTTGAGGCTCTTGCCGTTGTTAAAGTGATTGTTCTTGAAGTTCGGGTCCTTCTGCGTGATTTTCTTCTTTCCGCCCCTGTAGTGGCTGTTCTGGTACAGCCACAGAGCCCCCCTGGCCAGATCACCGGAGTCGGACTGCGTCTGGCGAGTCTGGGTGGCGCCCTCGGAACTGTTGGCGACTGCGGGAACGACCGCCCCAGCTGTCAGCGTGACGATACCGATGCCCAGCGCGGCTATACGGCCCATGCGCATGATGATCTCCCTTCGATAATGGTGTAGCTGCGGTGTGTTCGGCACTTCTGCGCAGGCCCGGGCCGCTCTCGTGGGCAGTGCCGGTCCAGGCCGTGCCCTAGTGATCTCAGCGGCCGGATGGTTGTCTCGCACCCCCTGTTCGTGCTGGTAGACAACGCAACGGTGGTCCGGTTGGGGGACCGGAGTTGGCCCGCGGGCGTCTTGTGGCGCTGTGGCGGCCGTGCTGAGGTGGACGGTCTCACGTGAACGGGGAGGGCTGGACTGCAGTGGGGCGACGTGAAAAGCCGATCGATCCGGGTGCGGGGCCGGTGCAGCGGTTCGCCTTCGCATTGCGCAAGCTGCGGGAAGAGGCCGGCAGCCCGACCTACCGAGCGATGGCCCCAAAGGCGGGATATTCGACCGCTGCGCTGTCCCGCGCGGCGGCGGGCGAGATACTGCCGTCACTGCCGCTGACGCTGGCCTATGTGCAGGCTTGCGGCGGAAACCCGCAAGAATGGGAGCAGCGGTGGCAGACCGCGCGTGATGAAGAGGCCCATCGGCCCCGTGACCCGGACGAGGAGCTGACGGACCCTCCCTACCGTGGCCTGGCCCGCTTCGAACCCTGTGACCATTCCCGGTTTTTCGGCCGGACCCGCCTCACCGACAACCTCATGTCCCTGGTCCGAACGTGTCGGTGTGTCGTGGTGCTCGGCCCCTCGGGCAGTGGAAAGTCTTCCCTTTTGCGCGCCGGGCTCATCCCCCGGTTGCAGAGCGCTCAGGAGCCGGCGCTGCGTGCGGCGGCGATCCGTATCCTGACCCCCGGTCCCCGGCCGGTGCACGAACACCGCAAGCTGTTCACTCCGGCCCCTGGAGCGGGAGACACATGGCTGGTGGTAGACCAATTCGAGGAGATTTTCACTCTCTGTAACGACCCGGGGGCGCGACGGGAATTCATCGACCTGCTGTTGTCGGCCCGGAACGCCCTCAGCCGCCTGCGCGTAGTGGTGGGAGTCCGGGCCGACTTCTACGCTCGCTGCCTCGAGTACGAGGGCCTGGTGGAAACCCTCGCAACGGCGAGCCTGCCGGTCGGCTCGATGACGGCGGACGAACTGCGGGAGGTGATCGTCAAACCCGCGGCCACCGCAGGACTGATAGTGGAGCGTGCATTGACGGCCCGGCTCCTCAAGGAGACGAGCGAGGAGCCGGGGGCTCTGCCACTCTTGTCGCACACGCTGCTGGAGACCTGGCGCAGGCGCCGCGGTCGCGCCCTGACGCTGGAGGGTTACCAGGCCGCCGGCGGCATTCACGGCGCCATCGCCCGCACCGCCGAGGACCTCTACACCCGCCTCACGCCCCCACAGGCCGCAGCAGCCCGTCGCATCCTGCTGCGAATGATCACCCCGGGAGAGGGCGCACAGGACACCCGGCGTCCCCTGGCCCACAGCGAGACACGGACCGGGCGTCCGGCGGATCGCGCTGTCGCCCTGGAAGCCTTGGCCCGCTCCCGCCTGATCACCGTCGACGACGAGAACGTCGACATCGCCCACGAGGCCTTGATCACGTCCTGGCCCCGGCTCAGCAGGTGGATCGAAGAAGACCGCGAGCGCTTGGTCGCTCACCGCAAACTGACCGAAGCGGCCCAAGCCTGGGACCAGCTTCAGCGTGATCCCGGCGCGCTCTACCGCGGCACGCGGCTTTCCGCTGCCAAAGACCTCTTCGCCTCGCCGCGGCACCGCGCCCACCTCACGGCGTTGGAGGACGCCTTCCTCCAGGCCAGCCTCGTCGCTGCACAGCGCCAGACCCGTCGTACCCGCCGGCTCATCGCGGCGCTCAGCATCCTGCTGGTCCTGGCGCTTGCCGCGACAACCTCCGCCGTGCAGAAGGCCTTTGACGCCGACACCCAGCGCCGTCTCGCGGTCTCCCGTGAGCTGGCCGCCCGCGCCGAGGCGATGACCGGCCAGCACCCAGAGGCCGCCATGCTTCTTGCCCTGCGGGGGTACCGGAAGGCGCCTACCGTCGAGGCCCGCAGCAGCCTGCTCAGTTCCTACGCCGGGTACTATGCGAACCAACTCACCGGCCACACCGACGTAGTGGACGGTGTGGCGTTCTCTCCCGACGGCCGCACGCTGGCCACCGCCAGCTACGATCACAGCGTCAAGATGTGGGACACCCGTTCCCACCGCCTCATCGCGACGCTCACCGGCCATACCGACTCGGTCAACGACCTGGCGTTCTCTCCCGACGGGCGGGTCCTGGCGACCGCCGGCAACGATCGAAGCATCAAACTCTGGGACACCCGTACCTACCGGACCACCGCCACCCTCACCGGCCACACCAACATGGTCGAAGGGGTGGCGTTTTCCCCCGACGGCCGTACGCTGGCCAGCGCCAGCAGCGACCGCACCACCCGCCTGTGGAACGTAACCTCGCACCGGATGACCGCCACCCTCACCGGCCAGGACGAGGCGGTGATGCGGGTGGCGTTCTCTCCCGACGGCCGCACGCTGGCCACCGCGGGCGGTGAGCGCACCACCCGCCTGTGGGACGTGGCCTCGCACCGGATGACCGCCACTCTCGCCGGCCGGAACGAGGCGGTGATGCGGGTGGCGTTCTCTCCCGACGGGCACACGCTGGCCACCGCGAGCAGCGACCGCGGCGTCACACTTTGGGACACCCGTTCCCACCGGCAGACTGCTGCCCTCACCGGCCACACACAGATGGTGCAGGATGTGGCGTTCTCGCCGGACGGACGCGTGCTGGCCACCGCGAGCAGCGACCGCTCCGCTCGCCTCTGGGACCTGCGCACGCACCGGCCACTGGCCGCCTTCACCGGAAACGGCGCTGTCCACGGGGTCGCGTTCTCCCCCGACGGACGGGTTCTGGCCACCGCCGGCCAAGACCACACCGTGCATCTGTGGAACACCGCCTCTCACCGGAAGATCACCGTCCTGGCCGGCCGTTCGGGCATTGCCACCTCCACCGCGTTCGCGGACGGCAGCGGCGCCCAGGCCGCCTTCGATTACCTCCATGGCGTGGCGTGGTGGACTCTCAAAGCACCGGGACCGGCCATGCCCCGCATTCATTCCACCCCCTTGGTAGGGGCCACGACGGCCGATGGCCGCATCCTGGCCACCGCCGACAAGGACGGCACCGTACGCCTGTGGAACATGCTCGCCGGACGGCAGACCACCACCCTGCGCGGGCCTCCCGGCGTCATCCGCTCGATGGCCTTCAGCGGCGACAACCGGACACTGATCACCTGCGGAGCCGACGGGACCATACGCCGGTGGGACGTCGCCACCAGCCGCGCCACCGCCACGTTGACCGGAGCCCCCGGCACGACCACCGCGGTCGCCGTCAGCCCTGACGGCCGTACGGTAGCCACAGCCGGAATCGGCGGCACCACCCGCCTGTGGGCAGTGGACTCCCACCGCATGTCCGCCATCCTGAAAAGCCACAGCTACGCCATCGCCGCACTGGCCTTCAGCCCTGACGGCCGCACCCTGGCCACCGCCGGCACCGACAGCACCACCCGCCTGTGGGACACCGCCTCACACCGACGACTGGCCACCCTCACCGGCCACACCAACGCCCTGTCGGCGCTGGCCTTCAGCCCCGACGGCCGTACCCTGGCCACCGCCGGCACGGACCACACCGCCCGCCTTTGGGATCTGCGCTCCCGCCGGACGACCGCCGTACTCACCGGCCACACCGACGCGGTGCTGAAGGTGATGTTCTCGCCCGACGGCCGTACCGTGGCCACCCGCGGCCAGAACGGCACTGCACGCCTGTGGAGCACGGACATCGACGATGTCGCCACCCGCATCTGCGGCCTCAGCAGGGCCAACCACTGGCCCCGGCTCCTTGCGGATCCGACGGTCAAGGAACTCTGCCCACAGCGTGCGTCCTGAATCAGAGCACTCCCTTGCGAAACACTTCCGGGTCGAACGCGCGCGAGTCACCAGAGTGTGGCTGTTCTTGTGTCCGTACCTCGCAGATCAGGAAGCAGCACAGCCGGACGGCTGGACCTCGAAAGTCAGACCGGCACCAGCTCGCCGACGTGCGGGGTGATCCCCAGGCCGACGCCCCGCGAGGCACAGCTGCGCTGCGCATGGGGCCTGGGCATGGGGTACGCCGAGGAAGCGTTGGCGTGCGAGGACGCCCTCCGGAGGCTGTTCACCAGACGTGCCCGCACGGGTCGCGGGCACGCTCGGCGCTCACCCCGCCCGGCTCAGTCCTGTCCTGTCTTCTGCCCGGACTCCATACGAAGGCGGATATCGCCACGTCGCCCCGTGGAACCGGACAGCGTAGGTAAAGGCCACTTGGTTGAACGCGGCGAGCCCGGTGAAGGTAGCTCCGTCGAATATGGCTGCCTGTTCGCGGGAGGTCTACGTGAACCGCTTCGCATCACGTCTCGCCGCCACCGTCCTGGGCTCGGCGGCCCTGGCCGCCACCGTGGCGCTGCCGGCGTCGGCCATCGTCCACCACACCCCGGCCAAGCACCGCTCGCCGATCGTGATCGGCGCGGTGCAGGCCAACAGCCCGGACGGGACACCCGCGCCAACCGGAGCCTGAACGGGGAGTGAGTCACCGTGCAGACACCGGCCGGCACCCGGTCAACCTCAAGGGCTGGTCCCTGACCGGCGAGCGCAGCCACCAGACCTACCGCTTCAGCCCCTTGCGTCTGGGCGGCCACCAGACGGTACGGGTGCACACCGGCCGGGGCCACGACAACCTCCAGCACGTCTTCCAGAACCGTCGCGATCACATATGGGACAACAAGCGCGATGTCGCCACCCTGCGCGACCAGCACCGCCACACCATCGACACCGAACACTGGGGACGCCGCTGACCTGATCGCCGGTGACGGCAGCGGGATAACGCTGACGAACGGCCAGTGCGCCACCTCCCGACGGGGCGGTGGCGCACTCCCACGACACGGCCCGGACCGGGCGCCGACCAGGGGTGTCCTACGAAGCGCAGGGGCGCTGGGGCTGGCGGCCGGGCCGTGCGGGCAGGCCGCGCTGCGGCTGTGCGGCGTCCAGGGTCAGAGGTGTGCAGGGGTATGACGAGGCGGCGGCGCACTGGGGCGACGGCCCCCTGGTGAAGGTGAAGCTGCCGGACGGGCAGACGGTCCGGACGGTCGTCACCCGTCGCCGCCGCGACCGCTTGGGCACCTGGTGGGTACACCTACCAGCTCACGCTGCCCGACTGGGTGGACACCGCGCATGGCCCGATCCAGCAGCCGCACATCGTCGAGCTCAGCGCTCCGCATCCGATCGTGCAGCCCATCGGGGGCGAGGGCTACGCCGTCCTGGATCCGCCATCCCCGGAGCAGCGCACCCGCTGGCGCGTCGACATGACGCGGGACGGACGCCGCCTGGTGCACCGCCTGGACTGCGCCGCCGGATCGGAGGGCGGCAGCCTGGCCACCGTCGCGGACGCCCTCCGGCTCTTGGCCCAGGGACCGGAGGTGGCCACCACGTGCGCGATCTACCATCCGGAGGCGGTGCTGCGTGCGCTGTCGGCGTCTTTGGGCGGGCACGCACCGCCGTGGAGTCCACGGACACCTCCCAGTCGGCCCGGCCGGCGGCGTCCTCGGCGGCCTGCACCTTCGACAGCAACATCCGCCAGGTTCCATCCGCCGACCAGCGACGATGGCGCTTGTAGACCGCCTCCCACGGCCCGAACCGCTCCGGAAGATCCCGCCACTGCACCCCCGTACGGACCGTACGGACCCGGTACAGCACCCCGTTGATCACTCGGCGATGATCGCTCCACCGGCCCCCACGCGTACCACCACGAGGTAAGAACGACTCCAGCCGGTCCCACTCCGCATTCGTCAGATCCCCACGCCCCATATAGCCAGCCTGGCCCCAACAACCCACTCGCGTCAGGAGATCCGGGAAACAGCGCCTAATCGGATCGGGGGCGGCTGCGAGTTGCCGGTTCAGCTGAACGTGCGTCGGTAGGTCTGCGGGCTGACGCCGGTGGTGCGTTTGAAGCGGTCACGGAAGGTAGTGGGTGAGCCGAAGCCAACCTGGTGGCCGATGCGCTCCACGGAGTGTTCCGTGGTTTCCAGCAGGTGCTGTGCCTGGCGGACGCGGGCTCGATGGAGCCACTGGAGCGGGGTGGTGCCGGTCTGCTCGCGGAAGCGTCGGATCAGGGTTCGGGTGCTGGTCCCGGCCCGCTCGGCGATGTCGGCGAGGGTGAGGTCGCGGGCCAGGTTTTCCCGTAGCCAGGCGAGCAGCACCTCAAACTCGGAGCCCTGGGGTGCGGGGGCGTGGTCGTGGACGATGAACTGCGCCTGTCCGCCCTCCCGTTCGAGAGGCATCACCGACAGGCGGGCGGCGTCGGCAGCGACAGCCGAGCCGTAGTCACGGCGGATCATGTGCAGGCACAGGTCCATACCCGCGGCAGCGCCGGCCGAGGTGAGGAATTGGTCGTTGTCGACGTAGAGGACGTCTGGGTCGACGTCGATGTCCGGGTGGGTGGCGGCCAAAAGCCCGGCCGCACGCCAGTGGGTCGTGACGCGCAGCCCGTCGAGGAGCCCGGTGGCAGCCAGGGGGAAGGTGCCTGCGCAGATGGAGGCGATCCGCGTGCCGTCGGCAGCGGCCGACCGCAGTGCGTCGCGCACGGCGGGAGGGAGTGATGCAGTGGGATCGGTGACACCCGGCACGATGATCGTGTCCGCGTCCTGGAGGCCCTCCAGGCCCCAGGGGGCGCGCAGGGTGAAGGCTCCGGCGTCGATCTCGTCGTGCTCGGCGCACACCCGGACCTGATAGCCGGGCCGCCCGTCGGGCAGGCGGGTCCGGGAGAAGACCTCGATCGGAGTGGACAGATCGAACGGGATCACCTGGTCCAACGCGAGAACAGCAACGGTGTGCATGGCCAGAACGTACCTTCCCATCGGCTTGACGGACCTGGACCGATACTCGGGCAGCTCTATGTCATTGCAGCCCTGAGCCTTCTGGAAGCTCTTGGCATTATCCCGTTGAAATCCGTCACTAGTGCCACTGGGCGATCACGACGCCAGCCGGTTGACTTCGGGGCGTCCGATGGAAATCGCCCCCGCCGAAGGAATATGCATGCACACCCAGGTCGTCCTGTTCGATGGCTTCGACCCGCTCGATGCCATCGCCCCCTACGAGGTGCTGTACGCCGGCGGCTCGGCGTCGGACGGCGCGGTGACCGTCGAGCTGGTCTCCGCGGAGGGCCCTCGGGAGGTGATCAGCGGCACCGGAGGACTGGCACTGCGCGCCACTGGCGTCCTCGACCTGGAGCGCGCGGACATGCTTCTGGTGCCCGGCGCTTCCGGCCGCGTAGGTGAACCCGGCGAGGTCCCGGGAGAAGAGGCGGGTGCCGGCGAGTGGAAGCAGGACGAGTTCATCCCGGTGCTGCTGGGCCGCACGCTGACCACCGAGCTCCCTGCGCTCCTCAAGCAGGCCATGGACGCCCCGGACGTCACGGTCGCCACCGTCTGCGGCGGCTCGCTTGTCCTGGCCATGGCAGGTCTGCTGGAGGGACGCCACGCCACCACCCATCACCTGGGCCTCGACATGCTGGACGCCACCGGCGCCCACGCGGTCCGCGCCCGCATCGTGGACGACGGCGATCTGATCACCGGCGCGGGCGTCACCTCCGGGCTCGATCTGGGCCTGTATCTGCTGGAGCGCGAGATCGGCCCCCGCGTCGCGCACGCCGTCGAAGAGCTCTTCTGCCACGAGCGGCGCGGCACCGTCTGGCGCGCCCAGGGCCCGACGCCTACCCCCCTCTGAGCACTCGGCCCTTCGCAGGTCAGTCGCTCACCATCCCCCTTGCACAGTCAGGAAGAACACCGGCATGTCCGTCGAAGGCACCTGGAACCTGTCCGTCTCCACTCCCATCGGCAAGATCAAGGCCGTGGTCGAACTCCGTGAGCAGGCCGGCACCCTGACCGGCGTCGCCCGCGGAGCCGGCGAGGAAATACCACTCGGCGACATCATCCTCGACGGCGACCGGCTCACCTGGAAGCAGGCCATCACCAAGCCCATGCGGCTGAACCTGGCGTTCGACGTGACGGTCGACGGCGACACCCTCCAGGGCACCTCCAAGGCTGGCCGCCTTCCGTCTTCGAAGGTCACCGGCGAGCGTCAGACCGCCCCGGAGTACCAGGCGTGACCAAGCTCCTTCGGTCCTTGCATGTCCTGGCCGCCATCGTCGCCGTCGGCCCGGTCACGGTCGCCGCGAGCATGTTTCCTGCGACTCTGCGCCGCGCCCTCGGCACCTCCGGCGACGGCGGCGCCCGTACGACCCTGCGGACACTGCACCGCAGCTGCCGGGTCTACGCGGGCATCGGCATCGCCGTTCCCCTCTTCGGCTTCACCACGGCCGGCAGTCTCGGCGTCCTCGGCGACACCTGGCTGATCACCTCGATCCTGCTGACGGCGGCGGCCGCCGCCGTCCTGGCCCTGCTGGTCCTGCCCGCGCAGGACCGTGCTCTGGCCGAGACAACGAGTTCCGCCTCGCCGTTGCCAGCGCCAACCCCTTTGGCACCGGGCCGTCTCGCCATGCTCACCGGCATCTTCAACTTGCTTTGGGCCACAGTCACCGTACTGATGATCATCCGTCCTGGCTCCACCACGGGGGTGTGACCATGTACCTCCGGTCTCCGCGCCACCTGCGCATCGCGGCTCACGCCGAGCTGATCTCCCTGATCGTGATGCTGGCCAACGTGTTCACCGTCCACCTCAAGCCCATTTCGTCCTTGATGGGCCCCACCCATGGCTGCGCCTACCTGTTCGTCGTGATCGCGACCTGGCGCCTCAAGCAGGCCCCGGCCGCCGCCAAGGTCCTGGCCATCGTTCCGGGCATCGGCGGACTGCTCGCGCTGCGACAGCTCGACCGCATCGATACGGCCCGCGCCCAGCCGGAAGAAGTCATACCCTCATGAACCTTGTGTCACCAGTGATCGTCGGCATCATCTACTGCCTGCTGATGTCCCTGATCAAAGAACCGCACCGACGCCGCTTCAACGCGATCATGGTGGGCGGAGCCGGCGCCGCATATTTGAGCGGAGGCGGATTTGGCCCATGGGAGCTCCCGTTCGTCGCGCTCATGGCCTACGTCGCCTACCGCGGCCTGGAGTCCTGGGCGTTCATCGGCATCGGCTGGCTGCTCCACACCGCATGGGACATGGCCCACCACCTTAAGGGCAATCCGATCCTGCCGTTCTCCCACGACGTATCCCTGGCATGCGCCATCTGCGATCCGGTCATCGCCCTGTGGTGTTTCCGCGGAGGACCTTCCCTGATCGCGCTCGTCCGCCGCTGGTTGGGTCCAGCCCGACAGTAGACCATGCGCACGATCACGCCTCTGCCCTCCTGACCGGACTGCACCGGCACCTGACGGTCGATGAGGTCGCAGTAGGCGCGGGTGCAGACGCACGCCCGGGTGTGATGCCGTTATCGACCAGATAGCGAATACCGTCAACGATCTCGCGGCGAGGATGTTTCTCGGGCCGGCCCCGGCCGATCTCGCAGGCGGCCGGCGAGAGCAGGGCCTGAAGCAAGGCCCGTTCGGCATCGGTGGTGTCGGAAGGGTAGCGGCGCCGGCGCATCGGTGGGGGGCGGGATCTTGGCCGCGGCCAGGTGCCGACATGTCTGTGGCCCTGCGTCGGCTGTTCGAGTCGTATCGGCGGGCCGGGGTGTTGCGGGTGGAGCGGCGCGGGATTGTTCCTGCGGTGCTGCGGTGCTGCGGCCGGGGGGCCGACAGGGGGACGGTGATGCGGCGGCCGGGTGGTCGGCGTGGAGTACGCCTGGCACCTGCTAGTGACCTGAGTCGGAGATTCGTCGTTGGTTGGGTATGAGTCGTCCGGGTCCGAAGATTGCGCCGTTGTCGGTCACTGATGCCCAGCGGGCTGTGCTGGAGGGGTGGGTGCGTCGGCGTACGACGGCTCAGGCGCTGGCCCTGCGGTCGCGGATCGTGCTGGAGTGTGCCGAGGGGCACTCGATCATGGAGGTCTCGCGCCGGTTGCGGATCGCCCCGGACACGGTCCGCACCTGGCGACGGCGCTTCCTCGACCGCGGTCTGGACGGCCTGTGCGATGAGCCGAGGCCGGGTGTCCCGCGCAAAATCACCGATGCGGATGTCGAGCGGGTCATCGTCAAGACGCTGGAGGAGAGGCCGAAGAACGCCACCCACTGGTCGACCCGGTCGATGGCGGCGGCCACGGGCATACGCAGTCGGCGATCTCGCGGATCTGGCGGGCGTTCGCCCTGGCTCCGCACCGGTCGCAGACGTTCAAGCTGTCCACGGACCCGCTGTTTATCGACAAAGTCCGTGACGTCGTGGGCCTCTATCTCGATCCGCCGGAGAAGGCCCTGGTCCTGTGCGTGGACGAGAAGGCGCAGATCCAGGCCCTGGACCGGTCCCAGCCGGTGCTGCCGATGATGCCCGGGGTGCCCGAGCGGCGCAGCCATGACTATGTGCGGGCCGGCACCACGACGCTGTTCGCCGCCCTGGAGGTGGCAAGCGGGAAGGTCTTCGGCTCGCTGCACCGCAGACACCGGGCCGTGGAGTTCAAGAAGTTCCTGGCCAGGCTGGACAAGGAGGTTCCGGCCGGTCTCGGCGTGCATCTGATCCTCGACAACTACGCGACGCACAAGACGCCTGCGGTCAAGACGTGGCTGCTGGCGCACCCGCGCTTTCGCCTGCACTTCACGCCCACCAGCGCGTCCTGGCTCAACCTGGTCGAGCGGTGGTTCGCCGAACTGACCCAGAAGAAACTCCGGCGCGGCGTCCACCGCTCCGTCCAGGCCCTCGAACGCGACATCCGGGCCTGGCTCGCCGACTGGAACGAACACCCCAGGCCCTTCGCCTGGACGAAGACCGCCGACGAGATCCTCGACAAAGTCGTCGCTTACTGCCACCGAATCTCTGACTCAGATCACTAAAGGTTGTCCCGTAACCAGTGGTGCGGTTGGCGCGTTGGTTGGGCATGGGTGGGGTGATCTCGGCAGATGATCCGAAGTGGATCGAGCCGTT
>NZ_JBIRJY010000012.1:240905-284506 GCF_044329785.1 Streptomyces sp. NPDC017529 | reverse complement strand
GCCGGTCACGGCACCCGGCAAGCTCCTCCGGAGTCATCCCCCCAGCGAACTACCAACCGAAATCCCTGACCAGCCACCTAACAAAGTCCTACTAGGAGCGATCGATCTCGATTCCGGGGCCGGTGCCGTATTCCTCGTGCCTGGCGGCCTGTCCGAAGTAGTGCTCCCGCTTCTGCTGATCTTCAAGGGTTTCCGCTCCGTGGAACAGCGCGCCCGTACGCAGGGAAATCGTTCGGATATGGCGCCCGACAGCCCTGGCGGGTGAGTTTCAAGTGTCTTTGGGGGGCCAGGTGCGGGTGCACATGACTTCGTGGGCCAGTTCGTGGAGCCTGGCGCGGTGTGAGCGGGCGTAGTTGCGCAGGACGGTGAAGGCGTCGTCGGGTTCGATGTCCAAGTGACCGGCGAGGAAACCCTTGGCCCTCTCGATGACCAGGCGGGTGTCGAAGGCCCGTTGCAGTTGGCCGACCAAGGTTGCCTGCTGAGCGGCGATCTGGTGGTGGCTCAGGGCGATGGCGGCGGTGTCGGCCAGGGCCTGGGCGTAGGTGCAGTCGGTGGGGGTGAAAGGGGTGGCGTCGTTGCGGTAGAAGACCAGCACACCGCAGGTGAAGCGGCCCTGGCGCATCGGGGCGGCGTACAGGGCGTGGAAGCCGGCATCGGTGGCGGGCGAGCGCTGTTGTGGCCAGGCGGAGGCAGGCGCGGACAGGTCGGTCACGGAGACGGCGTCCCCGCTGGTGTAAGCGGCGGTGCTGGGCCCGCTGGCGTGAGCGGTATGGGCGGCGAAGGAAGCGGCTGCGGCCGAGGAAGCGGCCACGGTTTCCAGGGTCCCGGAGGCATCGGGCATTTCCATGCTCAGAGCGCTGCCGGGCACCAGGCAAGCAGCGTGCCGCAGCACCAACGCGGCGTGAGCGTGCAAGTTGAACGGAACGTCGCTGGAACTGGTCAGTGCCAGCAGGGCGTCGACCAGGGCCTGCTGGCGAGGTTCGCCCTGCGAGGGGGAACCGGACGTCATGGCAGATGCTCCACCGGAAGTCGTCGCTGAAGGAGGTCTTCGGCCACCTCGGCCAGCGGGCGCTGCGCGACGAAGGCGTGTGCACGCAGCCGGGCCAGCGCCTGATTCTCATCCAGGCCCAGGCGGGAGACGAGGAAGCCGATGGCCTGCGAAATCACCGCGAGCGACGGCGGGATGAGTGCGGCCACCTCGTCCTGGTCCCGACCGGAGGCGAAGAGCGTGTGGGCGTCATGCAGCAACAGCACCGCTGCCGCCACGGCATAGGCCGCCGCCATCCGCTCCCCGGTCGCCGACAGTGCCCCTGGGGCCGCGCGGTAGAGCGAGAGGACCGCCACGACCTGCTCGTGCAGCAGCACCGGGAAGGTGAACACCGCCCGGATGCCCGCCTCCCACGCCTGCCCGGCGAACACCGGCCAGCGCTGCGCGGGCCCGCTTGCTCCCAGGTCCTCCGCCAGTACCGCCCGCCGCTCCATATGCGTCTCGATACAAGGCCCCTCACCCAGAGTGAACTGCAAGGCTTCGCCCGGTTCGGCCAACCAGCCGTGCGTGCTGACCGTCAGTCGGGCCTCGGCCGTCGGCTCTATCGCCACGGTCAGCCCCACCGCATCGACATCCGGCACCACACGCTGGCAGTGCTCGGATACCTCGGCCAGCCCTCCTCCTGCTGTCAGCATGGCCACCAGCATGGCCACCAGCTCCGTATCCGAAGACGCGGCCCCGCTCACCGGGTACCCGGCCCACGCGGTTGGTACGAGCACGTTCCCTCTGCCGGGTGCATCCCATGCTCCCGATCTCCTGAACGCCCACTACCAGCCGTGCAGCCGAAAGCGCCCGCCCGGGCTACCGCAGGACTTGAGCAGCGGCCCGGCTGGGCCGCAACCGCCCTGCCCTCTGATGGTATGACGGGGCGTGCGCCGCGTGCGGTCCGTCTTTGAGGCAATTGCTGTAAGCAATCTGATGTACGTGAAGCCGTCCACCCACCGGGCCGACGACCGCGACCCGACGCCGAAACCAGCCGCATGCCGGCCACGTCCTGGGGTCCTGGCGCTCCGGTATCGCGCAACCGCTCGTAAGGCCCTCTCAAACGAGTTGGAACGTGCGGTCACCTCATTGTGTGCAATGCCGCCGGCTCTCCCCTGCTCGCCTGCGGGGTCGGCCAAGATCTGCCTGCGGTTTCCGGCGCACCTGTACGCGTGCCGTTGTCCTCGTGAGCCCTCACCGCACGGATCGCAGTGACGAGCAGGAGGAGGGACGGGATGCATCTGACCCCGCATGAGCAGGAACGTCTGCTGATTCATGTGGCGGCGGACGTGGCGCGCCAACGCCGCCGACGCGGGTTGCCGTTGAATTACCCCGAAGTCATGGCGCTGTTGACGGCGTACGTGTACGAGGAGGCGCGGGCCGGGGCGACCGTCGACTCGATCATGGAGTCCGGCCGCCATGTGCTCAGCCGCGGCGACGTCATGGACGGCGTGCCGGAAATGATCGACAACGTGCAGGTCGAGGCGACGTTCCCGGACGGGACGAAGCTGGTGACCATCCGCGACCCGTTCGAGAAGCTCGCCGGCGACGAGGACGTGGCCGTCTACCCCGGAAAGGTCGACCATGTGCCCGCGCCCGAGGAGCACGAGGACGAGAAGGACTGTGTCTGCCCTGGGCACCAGGACGCGTCGGGCAGTGGCCGGTCAGGCGGCCGGCCGTCGTACACCGTGCCGTTCAACGAGGGCGAACCGGTCACCCGGCTCTGTGTGAAGAACCCGACGGACCGCCCCATCCAGGTCGGTTCCCACTTCCACTTCTACGAAGCGAACACGGGATACACCGCCGACGGGGAGAGCAGGCCGGGGCTGGACTTCGCGCGAGCGGAGGCGTACGGAAAGCGGCTGAACATCGCGTCCGGGACCTCGGAGCGGTTCGAGCCCGGCGATGAGCGCTGCGTGGAACTCGTGCCGATCAAGGGCCAGAAGACGGTCAAGGGGCTGCAGATCAAGCCGGACGCGGACGGCGGCAAGCTCGACGAGAAGAAGATCACCGCTCCGGCTGTCCCGGGGACGGGCACGGACACGGGCACCACGCGGAACACCGGCGGACGGGGGCGGTCGTCATGGCCAAGGCGCTGACGCGGCAGGAGTACACCGATCTGTACGGGCCGACGACGGACGACCGCGTGCGGCTCGCCGACACCGGCCTGGTGATCCGTATCGATGACGACTGGTCCGGCGGCCCCGGGCGCAGCGGCAACGAGATGGTCTTCGGCGGGGGCAAGTCGATCCGGGAGTCGATGGGCCAGTCGCACATCGAGCGCAAGGACACCTGCGCCGACCCGAAGACGGAGCAGATCCGCGCGGACGCGCCGGTGGACACCGTCATCACCGGGGCGCTGATCGTCGACCACTGGGGCATCGTGAAGGCCGACGTCGGCCTGTTCGACGGCATGATCGTCGCGGTCGGCAAGGCGTACAACCCGGAGACGATGGACCCGCTGCGCTTCGACGCCGAGGCCGAGGCCGAGGGCGCGGTGAACTTCGCCGTCGGGCCCGAGACCGAGGTGATCTCCGGGAAGGGCCGGATCCTGACCGCGGGCGGGGTCGACACGCATGTGCACTTCCTGTGCCCGGGAGAGATCCACGAGGCCCTCGCCGCGGGGGTGACCACGCTGATCGGCGGCGGCACCGGCCCCGCCGAGGGCAGTACGGCCACCACCGTGACGCCCGGCAAGTGGCACATCCACCGCACACTGGAGGCGCTCGACTCCTACCCGGTGAACATCGGGCTGCTCGCCAAGGGCAGTACGGTCAACAAGGCGGCGCTGCGGGCACAGTTGGCGGCCGGTGCCGTCGGCCTGAAGATTCACGAGGACTGGGGTGCGACACCCGCGGTGATCAACGCGGCCCTGGCGGTGTGCGAGGAGGAGGGCTACGAGGGACAGGTCGCCCTGCACGCCGACTCGCTGAACGAGGCCGGGTTCGTGCAGAGCACACTGGCCGCGACCCGGAAGCCGGGCGCGGAGGATGCGCCCAAGGCGCCGGGGGCGGAGGATACGTACCGCAGCCTGCACGTCTTCCATGTCGAGGGCGCCGGGGGCGGCCATGCCCCCGACATGATCAAGCTGGTGGCCGAGGAGAACGTGCTGCCCGCGTCGACGAATCCCACCCGGCCCCTGACGGTCAACACCGTCAAGGAGCACATGGACATGATGATCGTGTGTCACCACCTCAACCCGGAGATCGAGGCGGACATGGCATTCGCCGACTCGCGGATCCGGCCCTCCACGATGGCCGCCGAGGACCTGCTGCACGACATGGGCGCCATCTCGATGATGTCCTCCGACGCGCAGGCCATGGGCCGCATCGGCGAGATGATCATGCGGACCTGGCAGACCGCCCACGTGATGAAGTCCCGTTACGGTCTCCTGGACCAGGACAACAAGACCGATCGCCCCAAGGCGGACAACTTCCGGGTGCGGCGCTACATCGCCAAGTACACGATCAACCCGGCCATCGCCCACGGCATCGACGGCCTGGTCGGTTCCGTGGAGCAGGGCAAGCTCGCGGACCTGGTGCTGTGGGAGCCGAAGTTCTTCGGCGTGAAGCCGCACATGGTGCTCAAGGGCGGGCAGATCGCGTACGCGCAGATCGGCGACGCCAACGCGTCGATCCCCACGCCGCAGCCCTACCTGCCGCGCCCGGTGTGGGGCTCCTGCGGCCGGGCCCCGAAGGCGAACTCCGTCAACTTCGTGGTGCGGGCCGCCATCGACGGGGTGGACGCCGAGGGCAACGTCAACGCGAAGGGCGCCCGCGAGGGTGCGCTCACCCGGCTCGGACTGCTCAAACCGCTGTACGCCGTCGCATCCACCCGCACCGTGACCAAGAAGGACATGGTGCACAACAGCGGGAAGCCCGAGATCGTGATCGACCCGGACACCTTCCACGTCACCATCGGCGGCGCCGGCACCAAGGACGTACGCGTCAGCATCGGTGAGGAGCAGGCGACGAACCCGAACACGCCGAAGCCGGCACAGGTCGGCCGCCACTTCGCCACCGAACTGCCGCTGGCCCAGCGGTACTTCCTCTTCTGACCCGCCCCTCCCATCGGCCCGGCCACCCGCCCGCGGCCGGGCCCCGCAGCCGTGCGAACCCGCGAAAGGCGACGCCTCCATGAGCCGCGCAGCCCTGCTCGTCCTGGCCGACGGCCGCTTCCCCGCCGGCGGGCACGCCCACTCCGGCGGGGTGGAGGCCGCCGTCGCCGCCGGAACCGTACGCGACCCCGCGAGCCTGGAGGCCTTCTGCCGCGGCCGCCTGCACACCACCGGCCTGACCGGGGCCGGGCTGGCCGCCGCCGCGGCCACCGGTTACGACGCCCTGGTCCTGGACGAGGCCGCGGACGCCCGCACCCCCGTACCGGCGCTGCGGCAGGTCGCCCGCAGGCTCGGCCGCCAGATGCTGCGCGCGGCCCGCGCCACCTGGCCCTGCCCCGATCTCGACCGGCTGGCCCGCGACCGGCCGCACGGCATCCACCAGCCCGTCGTCCTCGGCGCCGCGGCCCGCGCCGCGGGCCTGACCCCCTTGGACGCCGCCCAGGCCACCGCGTACGAGAGCGTCGGCGGGCCGGCAGCCGCGGCCGTACGGCTGCTGAGCCTGGACCCCTTCGACGCGACCGCCGTACTGGCCCGGCTCGCCGGCGATCTCGACCACATCGCGGTCCAGGCAGCCTCGGCGGCAGCCCGCGTCGCCGACGAGGGCACCGGCGCGCTACCCGCCGCGTCCGCGCCACTGCTGGACATCGCGGCCGAACAGCACGCCACCTGGACCGTACGGCTCTTCGCCTCCTGAACCCGCCCCCTGCTCGCACCCGGAGTTGACATGCACCTCGACCACGCCGTGGACTTCCCCCAGCGGCACACCCACAGCTCCGAGCCGCTGCGCCCCGACGGCAGCCGCCGCGCCCTGCGCATCGGACTGGGCGGCCCCGTCGGCTCCGGCAAGACCGCCACCGTCGCGGCCCTGTGCCGGGCGCTGCGCGACCGGCTGTCCATCGCCGTGGTGACCAACGACATCTACACCCGCGAGGACGCCGAGTTCCTGCGCCGCGAGGCCGTCCTGCCCCCGGAGCGGATCACCGCGGTGGAGACCGGGGCCTGCCCGCACACCGCGATCCGGGACGACATCTCCGCCAACCTCGAAGCGGTCGAGGAACTGCAGGAGAGCCTCCCGGCGCTGGACCTGATCCTCATCGAGTCCGGCGGTGACAACCTCACCGCCACCTTCTCCCGCGGCCTCGCCGACACCCAGATCTTCATCATCGATGTCTCCAGCGGCGACGACATCCCCCGCAAGGGCGGCCCCGGCATCACCACCGCCGATTTGCTGGTCGTCAACAAGACCGACCTCGCACCCCATGTCGGCGCCGACCTGGACACCATGGCCGCCGACGCCCACAAGCAGCGCGGCGATCTGCCGGTCGTCTTCACCAGCCTGACCGCACCCGACGGGATCGACCAGGTCACCGCCTGGGTCACCGGACGCCTCACCGCCTGGCAGGCCGGGGCCCCCGCGTGACCACCACACAGGACCCGCCGCTGCCCCCGACCGCTCTCGCGCCCGGCGGGGTCCACGCCACGGCCCGGGCGCGCGCCGCCCACAACGGCCGGGTCACCACGCTCCCCCTGCTGCACAACGACGGCCCCTTCGACCTGCGACGGCTGCGTTCACGCGACGGGCGGGCCCGGGTCGGCATCGTCGGTGCCATGAGCGCTCCCCTGGGCGGCGACCGGCTCGCCCTCGACATCACCGCCGAGACCCGCGCCGAACTGGAAGTCACCACCGCCGCCGCCACCCTCGCACTGCGTGGTCCCACCGACGCGCCCGCCACCTACGACGTCCGGCTCACCGCGGGCGAGCACGCCACACTGCGCTGGCTGCCCCACCCACTGATCAGTACCCGCGGCAGCACCCTGCACCAGACCTACACCGTCGAACTCGCCGCCACCGCCCGGCTCGTCCTCCGCGAGGAACAACTCCTCGGCCGCACCGCCGAACCACCAGGCCGCCTCACCACCCGGCTCACCGTGCTCCGCGCCGGACACACCCTTCTCGACCAGCACACCGACTACGGCGGACCGGCCTCCGCCTGGGACGGTCCCGCCGTGCTCGCCGGACACCGCGCCACCGGCCAGCTCCTCATCGTCGCCCCCGACCTGGACACCGACCGCAAGCCGGTCCTGATCAACGAAGACGAACCCGGCCACGAAGGAGACGACCCGGCCCGGGGCCAAGCCGTCCTCACACCCCTCGCCGGCGGACCGGCCCTGCTCGCCACCGCCGTCGCCCCCACCACCACCCGCCTACGCCGCCTGCTCGACACCGCACTCACCCACTCCTTGCCTGCACGGCGCCAGACGTTCCCCGTTCGCGCGAGCATCGGTTGACGTCAAGAGCCCGGGCCCCTGCCCGTTCGGTGGAGCGCCGTACGACTTCGTCAATGGCCGGAGGTCATATTCAGACGTCTTGAAGTCTCATGGCCTTCTTCCCTCGGTGGGAGGAGCCGTTGTCGACGATCCAGAGAACGCGTCTGGCGCTGGCGTAGGGCTCGGTGGTCATGACCTGTTCGATCAGGGCCATGAACGGCTCGATGCCTGCGGTGGCCTCGCAGCGGCCGAAGACTCTCGCCCGATGGACGTCGTAGGCGGCCAGGTAGGCCACGGCACCTCCGCGGCCGCAGGTGTGGTTGACGCGTATCGCCCTGGCCCCTTCGTAAGTTCGGGCGTATAGGTCAGGATGCGCTGAGCCTTGGCGCGGTGGACGGCGAGATGGTGTCGGTGATCCCGCGCGAGGTCAGCTCGGCGGCCGGGAGCTGGCAGGCCAGTGCCTTGGCCTCGGCGACCTGCACGGGAGTGAAGCGGGCCGGGCGCCCGCGCCTGCGGCCGGCCAGGGCCGGCAGGCCGCCGTCGGCGAACCGGCCCCGCCAGGTGCGCACGGTGTCTACGTGCACTCCCACCTCGACGACGATCCGCGCGTTGGACCTGCCCGGGTCGCCAGGAGCACGATCTGTGACCGGACCCCGGCCTGGTGGCTTGTTCATGCTGTTTCGTGGTGGAGGGAGTCCAGAACGGCGAGTTCTTCCTCAGACAGGTGCAGGGAGCCGGCGGCCACGTTCTGGGCGAGGTGGCCGAGGTCACCGGTGCCGGGAATAGCCAGGACGTGGGGGCCCTGGTGGAGTGTCCACGCCAGCCGGATCTGGGCTGCGCTCGCGCCGCGGGCGCGGGCGATGGCGTGCACCTCCGGGCTGTGGTCGGTGGTCGCGCCGGCGTCGCGTCCGGTGCCGGCGATCGAGTAGAACGGCACGAACGCGATGCGTTGTGCACCGCAGATACGCAGGAACTCCCTCTGCTCGGACGATGCGCCGATGCCGTACATGTTCTGGACGCAGACCACCGGCGCGATGCTCTGAGCCTCGGCGAGGTGGTGGGGTCGGACATTGGACAGGCCCAGGTGACGTATGAGTCCGGCCTCGCGCAGTTCGGTGAGCGCGCCAAAGCGTTCGGCGATGGAATCGGTGCCGACGATGCGCAGGTTCACCACGTCGAGGTGGTCGCGGCCGAGCTGGCGCAGGTTCTCCTCGACCTGGCCGCGCAGCTGCTCGGGGTGGCATGCGGCAGCCACTGGCCCGCAGGGTCGCGGCCCGGACCGACCTTGGTGGTGATGACGAGATCCTCCGGGTAGGGGGCCAGCGCCTGATTGATCAGCTCATTGGCCGAGCGCAGCGGCGAGAAGTAGAACGCGGCGGTGTCGATGTGGTTCACGCCGAGCTCGACCGCGCGGCGCAGCACACCGATCGCCTGGTCGCGATCGCGTGGGACGGCATCGGCGGCGAATGCCTCGCCGTGCTGCGGCAGGCGCATCGCGCCGAAACCGATCCGGTTGACGGTGCGGTCGCCGAGCTTCCAGGTTCCTGATGCCGCCGTGGTGATCGTCTGTGAGGTCATGGTGGGATGATCTCCGCGAGGTAGGCTGACCCGCCATTGATTCATGTATGCCTGAATCCGTTGAGGAGCGATTGTCCTGGCAGAGCTGGCGTTCTCGACGAGCGATCTGGCGCAGGTGCGGTTCGCCCTCTCACCGATGTGGGAGGTCGCGCCCAGCTTCCGGCTGCTGAGGTCCGGCTCTACTCATCCGGTGCACCGGCCTTGGGCCGACCAAGTACGCCCGCGCATGGTGGCCGCCGGGCTGGACCGGGGCTGGCTCTGCGAGCTGATCCCGCCGACCGGCGGCTACATCCCCGACTTCCTCAACCCGGCCCCCACCGGACCGGCCCCCACCCCGGCGGCAGAGCGGGACGCGATCCGGGCCTCGCCCGTCGACCGGGTACGCCAGGACCTCGACCACCTGGCCCGCCACCAAGGGAACCTCGGCCCCCGGCTACGAGCCCTGCACAACGACCCACAGGGCCTCCTGGCCAAGGTCGCAGATGAGCTCGAAACCTACTGGGAGCTGGCACTCGCCCCCTACTGGGCACGGATCCGGGCAGTCCTGGACGCAGACATCCTCTATCGGGCCCGTATGGCCGCCGAGCACGGCACCGGCCACCTTCTCAACGACCTGCACACGTCGCTGAGCTGGGACGGCAACGCGCTGCGGATGGCCCGCCGAAAGCAGCCGCTTACCCGCACGACGGCAGGAACAGGGCTGCTGCTGATCCCCTCGGCCTTCACCGGACCGGGACTGCGCACCCGAACGACGCTGCCGGACCCCCCTCAACTCGCCTATCCGGCGCGCGGTATCGGCACACTGTGGAAGCCGCGCTCCGTAACCCAGGCCGACACCCTCTCCGCCGTACTGGGCCGCTCGCGGACCCTGCTGCTGACCGAGTTGGAGATCCCGGACTCCACCACACGCCTGGCCCACCGCACCGGACTCTCCCCCGCGGGGGTATCCCAAAACCTCACCGCTCTACGTAACGCGGGCCTGGTCAGTGCCCACCGAGCCGGCCGCTCCGTCCTCTACGCACGCACCGCCGCAGCCGAAGCCCTTCTCCAAGGCGGCGCCTCCGCCTGACCTCACGTCAACCCCCGAAGGGTTTATGGAGCCGACCACTAAGGCCCCCCCGCCGAGGGACAACAGGACCGTCACGCCTCGGTCGGCCGGCGTAGGCGGGCCAGTAAGAGGTGGGCGGTGGCGGCCAGGAGGGAGAGGGCCAGGCAGGTGGTCCAGACGATGGAGGTGCCGCCGGACGCGCCGATCAGTTGTGAGCTGAGCAAGGGGGCGAGGGTTACGGAGACGCTCCATATGGACAGGAACCAGCCCTGGTAGGCGCCTTGTTGGTGGGGCGGTGCGAGGGCGGAGACCAGTGTCATGCAGGTCGGCCAGACGACGATCTCTCCCAGGCTCCACAGCACCACGGTTCCCGCGTATCCCGGTACGGAGTGGACGGCGGCGGTGAGGCCCAGGCCCAGGCCGGTGAGCACGGTGGCGGCGGCCAGTGCGTGTTCGGGTCTCAGACGCCCGGCGAGCCGGGTCAGCGGCAGTTGGAAGACCGCGATGACCAGGCCGTTCATCATCATGGCCGTTCCGTAGTCGGCCGGGGAGAGGTGGTCGGCGGTCATCGTCAACGGCAGTGCGACCATCGGCTGCTGGAAGAGCGTGCCCAGGAGAAGTACCGAGCCGAGCAGTACCAGGAAGGGCCGGTCGCGGTAGACGGTTCCGGTGGGTGTGGGGGTGGTGGCGTCGGGGTCGGAATCGGGTACGGCCTTTGCCTTGCGGGTCTCCGGGACGCAGCGGTAGACGATGACGCCGGCGATCAGGTTGGCCAGCGCGTTGCCTACGAAGAGGATGAGGAAGCCGTGTTCGGCGGCGGCTCCCGCGGTCACGGCGGCGACGGAGAAGCCGAGGTTGGTGGCCCAGTAGAGCAGGGAGTAGGCGCGCGGGCGGTCCTCCGGGGCCACCAGTTCGGCGATGGCCGCTGCCCGGGCGGGCCGGGTCGCGTTGAGGCCCACGCCGACCACCAGGGTGCCCGCCAGTACCAGGGGTTGGGTGTGGGCCGTGCCGAGTCCCAGCATGCCGATGACGGACAGGGCTTCGGCGGCGAGCAGGACCGTCCGGCGGCCGAAGCGGTCCGCGAGCACCCCGCCGAGCAGTGAGGCGATGCCGCTGCCGACTCCGAACAGGGTGAGCGTCAGCCCGGTGAAGGCCACGGAGTAGCCCCGCACGCTGTGCAGGTAGATCGTCAGGAACGGCACCACGAAGCCGCCGGCGGAGGTGACGAGCGTTCCGCCCCACAGCCACCAGTACGGGCGCGGCAGCCCGCCCAGGGAGTTCCTGAGCGCCTTCGCGAGACGCTTGTCCGCGGTACGCCGCGCGGTGTCGCCGGTGCTCAGCTCTGCTCCTCGTACTCGACGTGCAGCGTGCGGGCGAGGTGGTCGCGGAACTCCGCGGCGGCGGCGTCCGACTCGTGGTGGGAGAGCACCAGCGCCGGGTATCCGGTCCAGTCCGGGTAGGGGCGGAGCAGGGTGCCGGGCGCGGCGGACCGTACGACGTAGTCCACCCGCGGGTCGGCTTCGATCTCCTCCAGGCCGCGTACCCGGACGAAGCGCCCGCCGGGGCCGACCGGTACCAGGTAGAACGCGCTGTGACCGGCCGGTTCCGGCTCCCGGCTCCAGCATTCCGGCTCCCGGCCGAGGTGGATGCGCAGCGCCTCGGCCGCCAGGTCGATCCCACTGCTGGCGTGGGTGACGTAGTGCATGGCGCCCCCGCCGCCGATGCGCGCGCCCATCTCCAGCAGCACCGGTCGGATGCCGCCGACCAGCCGCAGTTCGGTGTGCGTGGTTCCCTCGGTGATGCCGAAAGCGTGGTGGGCGCCGATCACCTCCGCCTCGATGGCCGCGAGGACTTCGGCGGGCAGCCGGGCGGGGGCCCGCAGAGTGGATTCCTCGAAGTAGGGCCCGGTCAGCTCGCCCTTCCAGCTGACGGCGCAGACCCGTACGCGGCCGCCGTGCACCAGGGACTCGGCGGAGACCTCCGGGCCGTCCAAGTACTCCTCGACGAGGACGCCGGCCTCCCCGGCGGGCTCGCCCGCCTGCCGCAGGTTGGCCTCGACCAGCTTCCAGGTGTTGCCGACCGCCTCTTCCAGGCGGTCCTTGTCGTCGACGCGGATCACGCCGAGGCTGGAGTAGCCGTTCGCCGGCTTGACCACCACCGGAAAGCGCAGCGGCAACGCGTCCGTCCAGCGGTCGGGGCCGTCCAGTTCCACGAAGCCCGGGGTCTGCAGGCCCGCGTCCCGCAGCAGCCGCCGCATGCTGCGCTTGTCGCGCACCACGGCCGCCGCGTCCTCGGAGATGCCGGTGAGGCCGAGCGTCCGTGCGGCGTGCGCGACGAAGGGTACGACCTTCTCGTTGCCCGCCATGATCCCGTCGAAGGGCTCCTGCCGGTAGCGGGCCACGAGCGCGGCGAGGGCCGCCGCCGGGTCCCCGTCGATGTCCAGCGGCAGCACCTCGACCACGGCCTTGGCGCGCCGCGCGTTCTCCACCGTGTCGTCTCCCCGGGGGACGAGCACCAGGTCGATACCGGCCCGTTCGGCGGCCTCGAACACCCACGGGAACAGGGTCAGCTGACCGACAAGGACGATTTTCTGGCGCTGCGGCATGGCGTCTCCGGAGGTGCGGGTGCGGGTCTACGTGGACCGGGCTCGTGGGGGGGGTGGCGGCGGCCGCCGGCTCGGAACGGCCCCCGCCAGGCTGTCCCGCCGGCCTTGACGCCCGCTTGCAGAACCGTTTGACGGCCCGCCACACCCCGGTACGACCGGCCAGGTCAGGCCGGGTGCGGCGGGGTCGCGTCAGGTCAGTGGACCTGCCCGTCGGGGCCGGTCCTGCCGAGCACGGACCGCAGCCCGTCCACGAGTTCGTCGGCCTCCTCGTGGGTGAAGACCAGCGGCGGGTTGATCACCAACGCGTACGGGTTGGTGCGCAGGATGATCCCGGCCTGTTCCCGCAGCGCGTCCGCCACCGCCATGGTGCCGCCCGTCAGGGGCCGCCGGGCGTCCCGGTCGGACACCAGCTCCACCGCCATCATCAGGCCGAGCTGCCGGATCTCCCCCACGACCGGCAGGTCGGTCAGCTCCGCCAGGCGTCCGCCCAGGTACGCGCCGATCGCGGCGGCGTTGGCCGGCAGCTTCTCGCGCTCGATGATGTCCAGGTTGGCCAGTGCCACGGCGCAGGCGGTCGGGTGCCCGGTGTAGGTGTAGCCGACGGGGAAGCCGGTGTCGCCGGTCACCACGGCGGCGACCTCCTCGGTCGTCAGGACGGCGCCGTGCGGCACGTACCCGGAGGTGATGCCCTTGGCGGTGACCATGATGTCGGGGACCACGCCGTAGTGCTCGGCGGCGAACCAGTGCCCGAGGCGCCCGTAGGCCGTGATCACCTCGTCGGAGACCAGCAGGATGCCGTAGGACCGCAGCAGTTCCGCGACCCGCGGCCAGTAGTCGCCGGGCGGGACGATCGCGCCGCCGCCGCCCATGACCGGCTCGCCGATCATCGCGGCGATCTTCTCGGGGCCGATCCGCTCGATGGTCTCGCGCAGCTCGGCCAGGCAGAAGTCGGTCACGTCGGCGCCGGAGAACAGCTCCCTGCGGTACGGGTGCGGCGGCGTCAGGAAGTGGACGTCCGGCAGGGAGGGCCCGAACCCCTCGTGGTAGACCGGCATTCCGGAGACGCCGCCGCTGCCGTAGCCGATGCCGTGGTAGGCCATCCGGCGGGAGAGGATCCAGGTCCGCTGCGGCTCGCCGCGCCGGTAGTGGTAGAGGCGGGCCATCCGCAGCGCGATCTCGTTGCCCTCGGCGCCGCCGCTGGTGAAGTACACCCGGCTCAGCGGGTCGGGGGCCAGTCCGGCCAGCCGCGCGGCCAGCTCCACCGCCCGGTCGTTGCTGATGGGGCCCCAGGTGTGGAAGTAGTCGAGGCGGGTCATCTGCTCGGCCGCCGCCTGCGCGAGCTCCCGGCGCCCGTGGCCCACCTGGGTGACCCCCAGCACGGCCGACGCGTCCAGGTACTCCCGCCCGCGGTCGTCGCGGACCCGGCTGCCGGAGCCGGAGACCAGCACGGTCCGGTCGGTACGGTGCGCGGGCAGGGTGGGGTGGATGAGCGCCGCGCGGTCCGCTGCGGCGAGACCGGTGCCGGGCGCCCCGGGCGGGGTGGACAGTGCTGAGGTCAAGACGGGCTCCTTGGGAAGGGGCGAGGACGCGTGCCCCAGGCTCGCCGTGGGGGCTTGCCACCCGCTGGACGTCCCGCTGCGCACGCGCCGGTCCCGGCCCGTCGCCGGCCGGACGGGCCGGGGCGGCGTACAGGCGCCGCGTCAAATGGATGGCAAGAGCGCGGTGGAAGGGTCGAGCCGCCTTCGACGCAACATCACGCGTCGGCGCCGCGAACCGAAAGGACCACGGTGAAGTCCATCCTCTTCTATCTGCCCACGGTCGGCAGCCATGCCCAGATCCAGCGCGGTATGTCCGGTATCAACCCGCGCAATTACCAGAACATGCTCTTGCAGCTCACCCGCCAGGCGCAGGCGGCCGACGAACTCGGCTACTGGGGGCTGTCCTTCACCGAGCACCACTTCCACGTCGAGGGTTTCGAGGTCTCGAACAACCCGATCATGCTGGGGCTGTACCTGGGCATGCAGACCAAGCACATCCGGGTCGGCCAGATGGCCAACATCCTGCCCTTCCACAACCCGCTGCGGCTCGCCGAGGACCTGGCGATGCTGGACCACATGACGCGCGGCCGCACCTTCGTCGGCATCGCGCGGGGGTTCCAGAAGCGCTGGGCCGAGGTCATGGGCCAGGTGTACGGCGTGGGCGGCACGCTGTCCGACGCCGGCGAGAGCGACCGGCGCAACCGCGCGCTCTTCGAGGAGCACTGGGAGATCCTCAAGAAGGCCTGGACGACCGAGACCTTCTCGCACTCCGGTGCCCAGTGGACGATCCCCACGAAGGACCTGGAGTTCCCGTTCGAGGCGGTGCAGCGGTACGGTCGCGGGGTCGGCGAGGACGGCGTGGTGCACGAGGTGGGCATCGCCCCCAAGCCGTACCAGCGGCCCCACCCGCCGGTGTTCCAGCCGTTCAGCTTCAGTGAGGACACCTTCCGGTTCTGTGCCCGCGAGGGCGTGGTGCCGATCCTGATGAACACCGACGACCAGGTCGTCCGCCGCCTGATGGACCTCTACCAGGAGGAGGCCGAGGCGGCGGGGCACGGCAGGCTGCGGCGCGGCGAGCGGGTGGGCGTGATGAAGGACGTCCTGGTGTCCCGGGACGCGGACGAGGCCCACCACTGGGCGGCCCGCGGCGGCGGCTTCATCTTCGAGAACTGGTTCGGCCCCATGGGCTTCACCGAGGCGCTGCGCAACGTCGGCGAGAAGGGCCCGATCGGTTCGGACTACGGGACGCTGGTCGAGCGGGGCCTGGAGTGGGTCGGCACCCCCGACGACATCAACCGCAAGATCGAGAAGCTGGTGGAGCACCACGACCCGGAGTACCTGCTCCAGTGCCAGTACTCCGGGCTGATCCCGCACGACGTGCAGATGCGCAGCCTGGAGCTGTGGGCCACCGAGATCGCCCCCAACTGGCTCTGAGCGGCACGGCCGCACCGGACCACCACCAAGGAGGACCGCGGTGGACCACCGCATCTTCGAGGTCGACGCGCTGCCGCTGCTCGGCGGGGAGACCCTCACCGGCGCCAGGATCGGCTACGCCGTGCAGGGGACGCTGGACGCGGACGGCGCCAACGCGGTGCTGTGCCCGTCGTTCTTCGGCGGCGACCACACCGGCTACGACTGGCTGATCGGGGCGGGCCGGCCGCTGGACACCGACCGGTACTGCGTGGTCACCGCGGGGCTGTTCGGCAACGGGGTCTCCAGCTCGCCCGGCAACCACCCCTCGGGTCGCGGTTTCCCGCTGATCACTCCGCAGGACAACGTCGCGGCGCAGTACCGGCTGCTCACCGAGGAGCTGGGCGTACGGGAGCTGGCGCTGGTCACCGGCTGGTCGATGGGCGCGGCGCACACCTACCAGTGGGCGGTCTCGCACCCGGAGATGGTGCGCCGGATCGCGCCGGTCTGCGGCGCGCCGGTGACCAGTGAGCACAACCGGGTCTTCCTGGCCGGGCTGGCCGCCGCGCTGACCGCCGACGGCGGCGGGGAGCGGGGAAAGCTCGCCGCCGGGCGGGTGTTCGCCGGCTGGGGCGCCTCGCACCCCTTCTGGGCCCGGGAGGCGTACCGGGAGCTGGGGTTCGCCGACCGGGAGGAGTACCTCGCCGGCTTCTGGGAGGAGTTCTTCCTGAGCGGCCCGGCGACCGTGGACCTGCTGGCCATGGCGCGTACCTGGGAGTGCGCCGACGTGGGCGCGACTCCCGGGTTCGGCGGCAGCACGGAAGCGGCGCTGGCCTCGGTCACCGCCGAGGCGGTGCTGCTGCCCGCCGCCTTGGACCAGTGCTTCGCCGCCGCCGACGAGGAGCGGGTCGCGCGTCTGCTGCCGCGTGCCTCGCTGGAGGTGATCCCGGGTGACTGGGGGCACCTCGCGGGAGCGGGCGCGAACGCCGCCGACCGGGAGTTCGTCGAGAGCGCGCTGCGCCGGCTCCTGGCCCGCCGGCCTGCGACCGTACGGGCGGGCGGCGCCTGACCGCCCAGCGGTACATAAGGAAGCGGACGGCACCCCGAGGGGGCCGTCCGCTTCCGCCGCGGCATGCGTGATCAGGTCGAGTAGTCGGCGTTCAGCCGGACATAGCCTTCGGTCAGGTCGCACCCGTACACGGTGAACGCGCCGTCCGCGATGCCGAGGTCGATGCCGATGACCACCTCGTCGCCGGCCATCTCGGCGGCCACGGCGGCCCGCACCTCGTCCTCGCCCGCCGCGCCCGGCCGCCCCGGCGGGTAGACGGCCACCTCGCCGAAGCGGATGACCACCCGCTCCTGGTCGATGTCGGTGTCGTCGGAGCACTTGCCTATCGCCATGGCGACCCGGCCCCAGTTGGGGTCGCCGCCGTGTACCGCGGTCTTCACCAGCGGGGAGTTGACCACGGCCTTGCCGACCCGCTTGGCCTGGGCGTCGTCCCGGGCCCCGCCGACCCGGACCTCGATCAGCTTGCCCGCCCCCTCGCCGTCACTGGCGATGTCCTTCACCAGCGTCAGCGCCACCTCGTAGAGGGCCTCCTCGAAGGCCGCCGGGTCCACCTCGCCCGCCAGGCCGTTGGCGAAGAGTGCCGCCGTGTCGCTGGTGGAGGTGTCGGTGTCGATGCTGACGGCGTTGAACGTCCGGTCCATCACGCGCCTGAAGATCCGGTCCTGCTCTTCGGGGTCGAGCCGGGCGTCGGTGGCGAAGAAGGTGAGCAGCGTCGCCATGTCGGGTTCCATCATGCCGACGCCCTTGGCGATACCGACCAGGGAAGCGTCGCCGATGCGCCGGGCGGCCCGCTTGGGCCGGGTGTCAGTGGTCATGATGGCGCGGGCCGCCCGGTCGAAGCCGCCCTCGGGCAGCGGCACGGAGAGGGTCTTGAGGTGGTCGCGGAGGGCCGGCATCGGGTACTGGCGGCCGATGACGCCGGTGGAGGCGATCAGCAGCTGCTCCTCGTCCAGCCCGGCCGCCCTGGCGACCGCCGCGCGCACCTCACGCGCGTTGCGCTCGCCCTCGGCGCCGGTGGCGACGTTGGCGTTGCGGGCGAGCACCACCACGCCCTGCGCGCGGCGGTCGGCGGTGGCGGCGCGGCTGAGCACCACGCTGGGCCCCGCGAAGCGGGAGCGGGTGAAGACCGCGCTCACCGCGGCCGGTGCGGTGGAGAGCAGAACGGTGAAGTCGTCCCGTCCGTCGTCCCCGAGGCCCACCGGCGCGGTGTGCACCGCGAACCCCCGCGGTTCGTAGGTTTCGCTGTCCGTCATGCCTGTTCGTCTCCCGGGTGCCGAAGGTGCGGGTTGGGTACGGCGCTGCGCCGTCCTGCTGATCCATACCATGTTCCGCCGCCCGCGGAACCGGACCGGGCGGCGCGGGGCCGCCCCGCCCCGCGCCGCCCGGCCCTGGTGCCGTGCCGCGGCTCAGCGGCGCGGGGAGAAGGCGACGACGTCGCCCGCGCGCTCCCCGCCGGAGAGCTGCCCGTTGCGCTCGGTGCGGATGTAGACGCGGTGCAGCCAGCGGTCGCGGCCGTCCCAGCGGGGGGTGAACGGGGTACGGGCGTGCGTGGTGCGGAAGTTGTCGACGATCAGCAGGTCGCCGGGGGTCAGGTACACCGACTCGGTGACCTCGTCCAGCGCCTTCGACAGCGCGGCGACCGCCGCCACGTCGTCCGGGTCGGTGGGGGCGAGCAGTTCGCGGTCGTACCCGAGGAACGGGTCCTCGGGGTTGCCGTACAGCGGCTTGACCTGGGCGATGGCTCCCGGGTCCGGAACGCCGCCGCGGAAGGCCACGTCCACGCAGCACGGCATCTTGCGGTCCTGGAGCCGCTCGCGCGTCTCGGCGGGGAGCAGCGGCAGCGCCTTGCGGACGGAGGCGACCTGGGTGGCCGCCTTGCGCTCGTGGTCGGCCCGGGAGCAGGCCAGCATCACGTAGTTGGGCTGGAGGTGGTGGTACGCCATCTCCGTGTGGAATTCGAGCAGCGTCTCGGAGGTCTCGGACGACAGGTGATGGGCGTTCGGGGAGGGGTACACGTCGTGGTAGACGGTGGCCGAGCGCAGTTCCTTGTAGCCGGTGTGCAGGCCCAGGCGGCGGCCGACGAGGCCGAGCATGGCCTCCATGGTGAGCAGCGCGCGGTCCTCGGGTGCCGGGGTGGTGGTCGGGGTGGGCGGCAGCGCCGCGTCGTCCTCCACCGGGAGGCCGCGCAGCAACAGGTAACCGTCGTGGTTGCCCTCGGCGTTGAAGGTGTCCAGGGCGGTGGCCAGGGCGCCGGGCAGGCCGGCGGCGGCCGACCCGGCGGAGTTCAGGAAGGCGTGAATGTCCGCGCGGGGGACCTGCGGCAGCTGCGCTGCGAGGGCGCGCAGCTCACCGGCGAATGCGGTGCAGTCCACGACTGTCATGGCGGTTTCCTTTCTATGCGTGCTTGCTGACGTGGGCGCGGGCGTACTGGTACAGGAGTTCCGCGCCGATTTCGGTGGCCAGGACGGAGGTGATGCCTCCGTGGTCGTAGAGCGGCGACACCTCCATGACGTCGAACCCGACCGGGTGCAGGTCGCCGATGCCGCGCAGCAGGGCCAGGACCTCCCGGGAGGAGGGCCCGCCGGGGGCTGGGGTGCCGGTGCCCGGGGCGAAGGCCGGGTCCACGACGTCGACGTCGACCGACACGTAGAGCGGTGCGTCGCCCACGATGTCCCGGACCAGCCGGGTGGCGGCCTGGTTGCCGAGGTCGGCGAACTCGTCGGCGGTGACGATGCGCACGCCGTGCCCGCGGGCGTAGTCGAGCGAGTCGGGCTCCGGGTTGTGTCCCCGGATGCCGATCTGCACCATCCGCTGCGGGTCGACCAGCTTCTCTTCGATGGCGTGGCGGAAGGGCGTGCCGTGGTGGTATTCGCCGCCGTAGAAGGCGGGGTTGGTGTCGCTGTGGGCGTCCAGGTGGAGCACGGCCAGCGGTCCGTGCTTCGCGGAGACGGCCCGCAGGGCGGCGAGGGTCAGCGAGTGGTCGCCGCCGAGCATGAGGAACGCCGCGTTGTCGCCGAGCAGTTCGGTCAGCCGGCGGTGCGCGGTGTCCATCGCGATGTGCATGTTGAACGGGGTCAGGTCGATGTCGCCGGCGTCGACGCAGCTGATCAGGTCGAAGGTGCCCGGTCCCCGGTCGATGCCCACGCCGTGGATCAGCCCGGACTCGTTGCGGATGGCACGGGGGCCGAAGCGCGCTCCCGGCCGGTAGCTGGTGCCGCCGTCGTACGGGGCGCCGATGACGACGACGTCCCGGTCGCGCGGGGCGGGGTCGTGCGGCAGGCGCATGAAGGTGGGGATCTGCGCGTAGCGGGGGGAGACGGTGGTGTCGATGCGTTCCACGCCCTGGTTGCTCCTTCGGATTGCGCTGGGTGACGGGACGTCACGCGATGGGCTGTACCGGCTGTGCACGGCGCTCCAGCCGGTCGACGACCAGCTGCACCACCTGCTCGGCGGCGACCTCGTCCGGGTGCCGCCCGGCCACCACCACCTGGTCGAACAGCTCCTGGACGACCTGGCTCTTGGCGTGGTGCACCCGCCCTTCGGGGACCCCGGCGTCCGTGAGCAGCCGGCTGAACGAGGAGGTGGTGCCGGACCCCTCGTGCACGCCGAGCTTGGGGCGCAGCACGGTCTCCTGCGGCAGCACGTCGCCCATGGCGGCCCGGAGCACCCACTTGTCCTGTCCGTAGCGGCGTTTCATGCCCGCTTCCAGCGAGACCAGGACGTCCAGGACGTCGCGGTCCCAGTAGGGGTGGGTGGACCAGTGGCCGGCGATGCCGGAGAGGACCGGGGTCATCTCGTTGAGGCCGTCGAAGGTCTCCATGTCGCGGGCGAGCGCGGTGTCCAGTGCGGGCAGCCGGTCCTCGCGGTGCATGCCGCCCAGGGGGATGTCGGCGCCGTAGCCCGTGAGGATGCGCCGCCCGGTGTCCTCCAGCCGCAGGTACAGGGCGGTCAGCGGGAGCAGGTACTCGATGATGTCCGGGTCCAGGGACTCCGCCGCCCAGACCGTGTGGGGCAGGCGGCGCAGCAGGTCGGCGGTGGGAATGGTCAGTTCGCGGTGCGCGGTGCCGAGGTGTTCGGCGACGACCCGCGCCTGCGGGAACTCGTCGGCGTCCTCCGTGCCCATCGAGACGGTGTCGAGCGGGCCGGCCGCCCGGTGGGCGGCCAGCGCGGCGACGCTGGAGGAGTCGATGCCGCCGGAGAGCACCACCAGGGGCGTTCCCGAGTCCATGCGGACGCGTACCGCCCGTTCCAGTGCCTGGCGGACGGCCGCCACCGCCTCGTCCTCCGGCATGATCCGGCGGGAGAGCGGCGGCGTCCAGGTGCGGTGCGCGGTGCAGGCTCCGGTGCCGAGCGTCACCTCCAGCACGGTGCCGGCCGGGACCTGGTAGACGCCGGGCAGGCGGCGGACTGGGCGGGCCACGGGCAGCGGCAGCCCGGTGGGGGCGGTGCGCAGCGCCTTGGCCTCGGTGGCGGCCAGCACCCGGCCCGGCGCCGCCGTCAGGTACAGCGGCACCGAACCGGCGTGGTCGGTGGCCGCCACGACCCGGCGCTCGTCGTGCACCAGTGTGGCGAACCGGCCGTTGAGCAGCCGGAACGCGTGCACGTCGTAGATGCCGAAGAGCGCGAGGACCAGTTGGGCGTCGCCGGCCGGATCGGCGCCGTGCGGCAGCAGCGAGAGCAGCTCGCCCTGGTTGTACAGCTCTCCGGCGAACACCACCGACGTGCCCGGTCCGCTCGCCCGGGCGGCTTCCGGCGCCCCAGCGTGCAGCAGGCTGGTGTGCAGGGTCAGGCCGTGCCGTTCCGCGCGTTCCTCGGCGCGGGAGCCGAGCGAGGCGAAGACCGGCCGGGGGACCCGGCCGCCGTCCTGCTGGACGGCGGCCAGGAATCCGGTGGCGGGGGGCAGCGTCCGCACCATGTCAGATGCTCAGGGCCGCGAAGCCGCCGGCCTGGAAGTCGTAGTTGACCGGGACCTCGATGAGGAACGGACGACCGAGACCGGCACCCTTGCGCAGCGCGGCGAGCAGCTCCTCGCGGCTGCCCGCGCGCACCGCCTCGACGCCGTTGGCCCGGGCGAGGGCGGTGAAGTCGACGCCGGTGAACTTGACCGCCGGGTCGTGCGAGCGGTGGTGGCCGATGTTCTGGTACAGCTCGATCAGGCCGTTGGTGTCGTTGTTGACGACCACGGTGACGATGGGCAGGTTGAGCCGGGCGATGGTCTCCAGGTCCGAGCTGTTGGAGTGGAAGCCGCCGTCGCCGGCGATGAGGAAGGTGGGCTGGCCGGGGCGGGCCATCTGGGCGCCCATCGCGGCGGGGATGCCGTAGCCGAAGCTGGAGCAGCCGGCCGAGGTCAGGAAGCCGAACGGCTGGTCGGCGCGGGCGAAGAGCACGCCGTAGTGCCGGAAGAAGCCGATGTCGGAGACGATGGTGCCCTCGCCGGGCTCGGCGGTCTCGGCCATCACGGTGTTCATGCAGTCCATCACCTGGTGGACGCGCATGCCGTCGTCGTAGTGCTCGGGGTCGGAGAGGAACTCGGTGATCCGCTCGCGGAGCGGCTCGATGTCGTGCGGGGTCTTCGGCGCCAGCTCGGCCGTGCCGGCGTCCAGGTGCTCGACGAAGGCGAGCACGTCGGTGACCACGTCCACGTCGGGACGGTAGACCCGCGGGATGGGGTTGACGGTCGGCGAGACCCGGACGGTCTGCTTGGCGCCGCCGCGCTGCCACATCGACGGGCGCAGGTCCTCGGCGTAGTCGTAGCCGAGGGTGAGGATCAGGTCGGCGGGGCCGAAGAGGGTCTCCAGCGCCGGGAAGGACAGGATGCCGTCCATGTAGCCGGTGACCGCGCCGTAGTTGAGGCGGTGGCCCTGCGGCAGCACGCCCTTGGCGATGTACGTGGTGATGACGGGGATGTTCAGGCGCTCGGCCAGGGCGCGGATGGCCGGCACCGCGCCGGACCGGATCGCCGCGGCGCCGACCACCAGCACCGGGTGCTCGGCCGTCGCGAGCAGGTCGGCGGCCTCCTTCGCCCGGTCCTGCCAGCCGTCCTGGACGGCGCCGACCGGCTTGCCGGGGGCGCGCACGGCCGGGCGCTCCTGCGTGGTGTCGATCTCGGTGCCGAGCAGGTCGACGGGGAGCGAGATGAAGCTGGGCCCGACCGGCTCGGTGGTCGCGGCGGCGATCGCGGAGTCCACGAGGTCGGTGATGTCGTCGGGGCGCTGCAGCTCCACCGCGTACTTGGTCATCGGGCGCATCACGGAGACCGAGTCCAGGCACTGGTGGGTGTCGTTGGGGAAGATGTCGTGCGACTCGGACTGGGCGGCGAGCGCGATGACCGGCGAGCGGTCCAGGATCGAGGTGGCGACACCGGTGGACAGGTTCGTCATGCCGGGGCCCAGCGTGGCCCAGCAGGCCTGCGGCCGGCCGCTGATCCGGGCGAGGACGTCGGCGGCCACGCCGGCGGTGAACTCGTGCCGGGTCAGCACGAAGTCGATCCCCTCCACCTCGTCGAAGAGGATGGAAGCGGCCTCCCGGCCGACCACACCGAACACGGTCTGCACACCGTGGTCCCGCAGGCGCTGGAGCAGGCCGTGCGCTGCCGTGGGGTTGTTGCTGGGGGTGGTGGACACACGTGACATGACGTCTCCTCATGCATACGGATGGGGCAGTGGCACCGGGCGGGTGAGCCGCCCCGGGCCGGCGCACGGACGGGACGGGCTGGTCCTGGCGCCGTGCTCACTGTGCGGAGAGGTCCTTGTACGGCAGTGGATGTTCCTGTTGCAGAGGTTCGTCCCGGCGGCGGGTCCGCGTGCCGCGGGACGCCAGCGCTTTGTCAAGCGCTTGGAAAGGGCGGCGTTGTGGCGGCGGGGCGTCGGCGGCTACCGTGCGACGGGGCCGGACCCCGCAGCCGCTTCCGTCTCTTTCGGCGCGGCCCTTTCCGCGACCGGCCCTTCCCTTCCTTCTTCCCTTGCCCCAGTGGCGTTTGCAGTGGAGGTTCTGCCGTGCCCGCTTCCCCGCGTCCACCTGTTCGCCTACTGCGCGATCTGCCCGTCAGCGCCCAAGGCCTGGGCTGCCTGCCGACCACGGCCTTCTACGGCTGCCCCGAGCCGGCCCGGGCGCTCGCCACCATCCGTACCGCCATGGACTCCGGGGTCACCCTGCTGGACACCGCCGACGTCCAGGGCATGGGCGCGGGCGAGGAACTGCTCGGCCGGGCCGTCGCGGGACGCCGCGACGAGGTGGTCATCGCCAGCAAGTTCGGCATGGTGCGCTCCGCCGACGGCACGTTCCAGGGGCTGTGCCACGAGCCGTCCTATGTACGCGCGGCCTGCGAACGCTCCCTGCGCCGCCTCGGCGTGGACCACATCGACCTGTATTTCCAGCACTGGACGGACCCGACGGTGCCGGTGGAGGAGACCGCGGGCGCGGTGGCGGAGCTGGTGCGCGAGGGCAAGGTCCGCCACTACGGGCTCTCCGAGCCTTCCGCCGACAGGCTGCGCCGGGCGGACGCGGTGCACCCGGTGACCGCGGTGCAGAGCGAGTGGAGCCTGTGGTCGCGGGAGATCGAGGCCGAGGTGGTGCCCGCCTGCCGGGAACTGGGCGTCGGCATCGTCGCGTACGCGCCGCTGGGCCGCGGCTTCCTGGCCGGAAGCGTCCGCACCACCGACGACCTGGCCGCCGAGGACTTCCGCCGCGGCCAGCCGAGGTTCAGCGCGGACGCCCTGGCGCACAACCGGACGCTGCTGGACCGGCTGCGTCCGGTCGCCGACGGACTCGGCCTGACCCTCTCCCAGCTCGCCCTGGCCTGGCTCCACCACCACGGCCCCGACGTCGTCCCCATCCCGGGCACCAGCAACGCGGCCCACTTGGCCGAGAACCTCGCCGCCAGCTCCGTACAGCTGGACGAGGACGCCCTGACCGCGATCGCGGAGGCGGTCGACGTCCCGGTGCACGGGGAGCGGTACGCGCCCGCGCTGCTCGCCATGGTCCGCGGCTGACTCCTTGCAAGCCGGGCCGCAGCGAGACGTCAAGCCGGTGCCAAGGCCGCCCTGCGACGGTGGGTCCGTCCGCCGGGCGGCCGCAGCGACGCCGCCGTCCCCGAGCGCGACGCCCCTTCCGCAGATTCCCGCACAATCGGAGGTCGATCATGCCCGAGGCACCGGCCGGCATGACGGACGAGCAGCGCAAGGCCGTCATCACCGCGTACTTAAAGGCTTTCGACAACGGCGGGGTCGGCAGCGACGGGACCGCCGTGCTGGACTACTTCGCCGAGGACGCCGACTTCTTCTTCCCCAAGTGGGGGCTGGCCCACGGCAAGGCCGAGATAGCCAGGATGTTCGACGGCCTGGGGAGCACCGTCAAGTCGATCACCCACCACCTCTGGTCCGCCAACTGGATCATGACCGGGTCGGACCTGTTCGCGATGGAGGGCACCACGCACGGCGAACACCGTGACGGGCCCTGGCGCGTGGGCGTGCCCGAATGGGGCGGCGGGCGCTGGTGCGGAGTCTTCGAAGTACGCGACTTCCTCATCCAGCGGGCCTTCGTCTACATGGACCCCGACTACGCGGGCAAGGACGTTGCCCGCTACCCGTGGCTCTGACGCCGCTCCCCGAATCCCCCCTCCGCACCTGCACAGCCAAGGAGCACCGATGGACGTCCTGGCCGCCTTGCAACGCAAGCCCAGCCTCAACCTCTTCCCGATCGAGAACCGGCTCTCCCCACGGGCCGCCGCCGCCCTCGCCACCGACGCGGTCAACCGCTACCCGTACTCGGAGACGCCGGTGGCCGTCTACGGCGACGTCTCGGGACTCAGCGACGTCTACGACTACTGCGTGGACCTCACCAAGGAGTTCTACGGCGCCCGGCACGCCTTCGTACAGTTCCTCTCCGGGCTGCACACCATGCACACCGTGCTCACCGCGGTGGCACCGCCCGGCGGCCGGGTGATGGTGCTGGCGCCCGAGGACGGCGGCCACTACGCCACCGTCACCATCTGCGAGGGCTTCGGCTACGAGGTGGAAGCCCTCCCCTTCGACCGGCAGCGCCTGGAGATCGACCACGCCGCGCTCGCGGCCCGGGTCGCCGAGCGCCCGGTCGACGTCATCTACCTGGACGCGTCCTCGACGCTGCGCTTCCCCGACGCGCGGGCCCTGCGGGCCGCCGCGCCCGACGCGCTGATCTGCCTGGACGCCTCGCACCTGCTCGGTCTGCTGCCCGCGGCCCCGCAGACCCTGGTCCTCGACGGCGGCTTCGACAGCATCTCCGGCAGCACACACAAGACGCTGCCGGGGCCGCAGAAGGGCCTGCTGGTCACCAACAGCGACTCCCTCGCGGAGAAGATGGCGGCGCGCATCCCCTTCACCGCGTCGAGCTCCCACTCGGCGACGGTCGGCAGCCTGGCGATCACGCTGGAGGAGCTGCTGCCGCACCGGGCGGAGTACGCGCACCAGGTGATCGCCAACGCCCGCCGGCTGGCCCGCGAGCTGGCCGAGCGCGGTTTCGACGTGGCCGGCGAGCAGTTCGGCTACACCGACACACACCAGGTCTGGGTGCACCTTCCCGAAGCCAACACCCCGCACGAGTGGGGGCGGCTGCTCACCCGGACCGACATCCGTACGACGACGGTCGTGCTGCCGAGCAGCACGTGTTCCGGTCTGCGCCTGGGCACCCAGGAGCTGACCCGCTGGGGCATGAAGGAGGACGACATGGCGCAGGTCGCCGAGCTGCTGGCCCGGCTCCTGCTGCGTGCCGAGGACAGCGGCAAGGTCGCCGCCGACGTGGCCGAACTGGCCCTGGCCTTCCCCGGCGTGGCGTACGCCGGGCAGCCCGCCCGGTGACCGTCGGCTGAGCCGGTACGGGGGGTGCGGCGGCCGGCCTCGCCGGCGCGCCCCCCGTACCCGACAAAGGAGACCCGTATGCCCCTTTCCGGGCAGACACGTTCCGTGCGGGACGGCCAGGCGTCCGTGACCGCCGAGCGGTTCCGCCGGGTGGCCGGCCACTACCCCACCGGCGTGGTCCTGGTCACCGGGCCGCGTCCGGAACCCGAACAGCCCCCGCCCGCCATGGTGGTGGGCACGTTCACCTCGGTCTCGCTGCACCCCGCGCTGGTGGGCTTCCTCCCCTCGCAGTCCTCGACCACCTGGCCGAAGATCCGGGCGGCCGGCCGCTTCTGCGTCAATGTGCTCGGCGCCGACCAGCAGCAGGTCTGCCGCGACTTCGCCACCGGGGATCCCCGCCGCTGGGAGGTGCCCCACCAGGAGACCGCCACCGGCTCCCCCCTGCTGCTCGACGCGCTCGCCTGGTTCGACTGCGAGGTGGCGGGCGAAGTGGCGGCGGGCGACCACTGGTTCGTGACCGGCGAGGTCCGCGGCCTCGGTGTCCGGCGGCTCGGTCCGCCCCTGGTCTTCCTGCGCGGCGGCTACGGCCACGGCGCCGAGGACGCCGACACCTCCGGGACCGGACGCCCCGCCCGCCCGGTCTGACCCCGCCGTGCGTCAGCGGTGCTCGTGATCGACGCTGTGCGCGGCCGCGCTGCCGCTGTCGTGTTCCCGCAGCAGGCGGGCGAACGGCCACTGCGGCAGGAGACAGGAGTACTCACCGCGCTCCTCGATCTCCCCGGCAGCGGCGGCGATCGTCCGCCGGGCCTCGTCGTGGGCTCCCGCGAGGTGCAGCGCGTCGGCGTACAGCCCCAGGTGCAGGGTGCGGCGCAGCCGGGTACGGTGCCGGGCCGCGTCGTGCAGCGCCCTGCGCATCCGGGCCAGACCCGTCTCGTGCCTGCCCTGGTACACCTCGGCCCAGCCGAGCGGGACGGCGAGCATGCGGTGCCAGAAGGGCAGCTGGCAGCGGGCGGCGAGGTCCAGGCCGGCCCGGCCGGCCAGCCAGGCGCCCTGGATGTCGTACTCGGTGACGGCGATGACGGCGTCCACGTACCGGGCGAAGGCCCGGTCCCAGGGCCGGTCGTAGCGGTCGGACTGGGTGAGGTGCAGGAGTTCCGACCGGTAGCGCCGGGCCTGGAGCTGGTCGCCGTTGAAACAGTGGCTGAGCGCCAGGTAGGCACGGAAGTCGATGCGCTGGTCCCTCAGCAGCGGGCTCTGCACCGGCGCGTACGCGGGTGCGTCCAGGAGGAAGTCGTTGATCTCGACGCCCTGGGTGAGCGGTCCGAGCGCCTCGTCCGGGCGGCCGCTCACGAACAGGGTGACCCCGTCCACGTAACAGGCCGCCGACCGGGCCGCCGGGCCGCCGCCGTGGTCGGCCAGCTCGTACAGCAGACCGGCGATCTCCCCGGCCTGCGCGTGCCGGCCCGCGGTGATCGCGCTCAGCGCCTGGGTGTGCAGCAGCCCGGTGGGCTGCGGGCTGCCGAAGGTGCGCTCCAGCTGCTGGGCATGCCAGAGGATCTTCTCGACCTGGGCCGATCCGTAGCCTTCCATCAGGGCGTGCAGCCAGATCATCCGCTTGCGCAGGTGCAGTTCGACGGCGGAGGCCGCCTCGTCCCCCGGCAGCGCCGCGACGACCGACGCCGCGCTCTGCAACCAGTGCAGCGCGGCCGCGTGGGCGAAGCGCGCCTGCTCCCGGTCGGCCAGGGTCAGCAGCGGCCGGACGCCGGTGCGGGCACCGAGGTGCCGGGCGGCCGCCAGGCAGTGGCGGTGGATCTCGGCGGCGTCGTCGCCCGGCTGGAACCGCAGGGCCAGGGTGGTGGCGATGCTGTGGTGCCACCGGGCGCGGGTGCCGGGCTGCGCGTTGTCCAGGAGGAAGTCGCGCGTCAGCCCGTGGACGAAGGACAGCCGGCCGTCGGTGGCCCGGTCGTGGCGCAGCAGGCCGGTCTGGACGGCTTCGTCGATCAGTGTGTGCGGCAGCTGGAGGGCGGACAGGAGGTCGGCGAGGAAGGGGCGGCGCACGCTCATGCCGGCCACCGCGCAGAGGGTGAGTACGTCGAGTGTGTGCGGTGGGCATTCGCTCAGCCGCTCGTACAGCACCTCGCGTACCTCGAAGGGGACCGACGCCCGCCGCCGGTCCCCGGCGGGCTGCGCGGAGACCATGCTGAGCAGGAGGAAGGGGTTGCCGCCGGACGCGCGCTGGAGCTCCAGGACCTCGTCGGACGAGGGCACCTCGCCCGAGACCGAGGTGATCAGCGTCCGGCTCTGCTCCTCGGTGAGCCCTTCCAGCCGGAGCATGCCGGTGTTGCCCTCCTGCAGGATGCGGCCCACGGCGCGCCGGACCGCCGGATCCTTCGCCAGTTCGTTGTCGCGCAGCGTGGCCAGGACGACGACGCGGGCCCGGCAGATCTGTTTGACGAGCAGTTGCAGCACTTCCAGCACCGGTACGTGGGCGAGGTGCACGTCCTCCAGGAGGAGGATCACGGGCTTTCGCTCGGCGGCGGACAGCACGGCCTGGCAGATCCGCATCTGGTGGGTGAGGTGCCGCTCGGGCGGCCAGTCGGCGCGGGAGGCGAGGTCGGCGGCGGCCTCACCGGCGTCGCTCCCCGGCTCCAGCTGCCGTACGACGTGGTCCCAGGTCCAGTAGCCGGGGGCCGACAGCGTCCCGACGCAGTGCGAGCGCACCACCTGGAACTCGTCGGTGGCGAGGAACCGCTCCGCTTCCTGCAACAGCCACGTCTTTCCGATGCCCTGCTCGCCGCAGACCAGCAGGGCGCGGCCATGGCCGCTGCGGGCGCCCGCCAGCAGGCTCTCCAGCCGTCGCAGCTCCGCCTGGCGGCCGGCGGGCCGGTCGTCCGGCGGGGAGACCGGGGGCGCCGGGTCCTCGGCTGCTTCCGGTGGGGCAGGCACCGCGGCGGGCGCCGGTACGGGCACGGTGTGCTCCGCCGGTTCCCGAACCGCCGACGTCGCCAGGTCCTGGCGCAGGATCTTCCCGTGCAGGGCCTGCAGTTCCGGGCTGAGGTCGGCGCCCAGGTCCTCCGCCACCGCCTTGCGCATCCGCTCGTACGTCAGCAGGGCTTCCGCCGACTGGCCCGAGTGGTACTGGGCGGTCATCAACTGGCCGCCCAACCGCTCCAGTCCCGGATTGCGGTGCAGTTCCTCGCCGAGCCGGACCGTCACTTCCTCATAGGCGCCGAGTTCGAGACTCGCCTGACCCCACATCTCAAGGACGCGTAAACGGATATGCTCAAGGCGATCCGCTTCCGCCACCGCGAACTCGTAACCGTACAGCTCGCCCAGCGGAGCGCCCTTCCACAACTCCAGGGCGGACCAAGCCGTCGCACGAACGGCTTCGAGGTCGCCGGCCTTCGACAATTCCCGGCAGTCCTTGACCTTCGCTTCGAAGACCGCCGCGTCGACCAGCAGCGGATCGGCTTCCAGAACGTAGCCCTGGAGATGGTGGACGAGCCGTATGGAGCGGTCATGGGCGTGCAGCAGTTTCCGCAACCGGGAAACGTAGGCCTGCAGCGTCCTGGTGACCTGGTTCGGTGGGTCGAAGCCCCAGATCGCCTTGATGATCACGGGCAGCGACACCACGCTGCCCACGTGGATCAGCAGCAGGGCGAGCAGGGCGCGCTGCCTCGGCGCACCGAGATCCACTTTCTTCTCGCCTGTACGCACATTCAAAGGGCCAAGGATTTCGAATCGCAGTGCATCGTCGTTCATCGTGCCTCCCGGCTGAGGGTGGTGGCGGAGGGGCATGCGAAGCAAACTACCGACGGATTGTCAGTGACTATTGCGAGACCGGAAGCCCGATCGGAAACAAGACGGGCAGGCGTGGGGAGTGGTTCGGGAAAAGACGGCGCACCCCGTTCACTCCCCGAGCCATCCGGGTGAATAACGCGCGAAACGGCACCGTTGCCGGTCGCGCCCCGGCCCGCGAAACGGACCGGAGGGTGTCAGCCCCGGTCGTACGGGCGCGGCATCGGAAAAGGGACGCACGCCGGGGACGCCCTGCGGGCAGGACGGTGTCAACGGCCCCGCACGGGGCACCCGTCAGATAGGGCAGCAGCGTCTCTTGACGGTACGCAGTGGACCGGCCGGCGGCGCGGAGGCCCGTATACGGCCGCGCCCGGGGTACTCGCAGTTCTCCAGCACGTCGGGCACGTACTCCCCCACCGGCTTCCGCTCCTCGTGGCAGTCCGGCGGGAAGGACGCTCCGACCTGCATAACTGCTCCTCGCTTCAGAGGCATTCGATCGCCTCTACGCATTCGGCCGACGCCTCCTGCTGGTGTCGTGGTCGCGGAAGACCAGTCTCCGCGAGGAACCGGACCGCGGCATCCGTCGGGCGACTCGCCGTCCACCAACCGTTACCGGGCGGTGACTCCCCGGATCATGACGCGATCGGCACGCAGAACGCACCGCCCTATCAGCAACCCACTGACATAAGCATCCGTCATACGACGTGGATCCACCACGAGAGGACATCGGATGCTGGTCGGGCGAGAGCAGGAACGGGACGAGTTGGGCAGGCTCCTCGACGATGCGCGCGCGGGGCGCAGCGGCACGCTGGTGTTACGCGGTCCGGCCGGGATCGGAAAGAGCTCGCTCCTGGCGGACCTGGTGCAGCGGGCCGAGCCGGACGTGTGGGTGCTGCGCGCGGTGGGCGTGGAGGGCGAGGTCGAGCTGCCCTTCGCTGCGTTGCACCAGCTACTGCTGTCTTTGCTGCCGTATGTGTCCCGGCTGCCCGTGCCGCAGGCCGAGGCGCTGCGGGGAGCGTTCGGGATGGGCACCGCCTCCGCCGACCCGTTCCTGGTCGCGCTGGCCGCGCTGACCCTGCTCTCCGACGCCGCCGAGGACGCGCCCCTGCTGCTGGTCGTGGACGACGCCCACTGGCTGGACTCGGCGACGGCGGACGCGCTGATGTTCGTGGCCCGGCGGATGGACATGGAGGGCGTGGCCCTGGTCTTCGCGGTCCGCGACGGCTCCCGCCCGTTCCCCGCGCCCGGCGTCCCCCAACTCCAGGTGGAGCCGCTGAGCGAGGACGCGGCACAACGGTTGCTCGCAGCAAAGCTGCCACACGTCGCGCCGACCGCCCGCGAGCGGCTGCTGCACGAGGCCGGCGGCAACCCGCTCGCGCTGGTCGAACTGCCCACCGTACTCAGCCCCGAGCAGCTGGACGGCACCGCGCCGCTGCCCACCCACCTGCCCCTCAGCGACCGTCTTCAGCAAGTCTTCTGGCACCGCACGCTGGGCCTGCCGGCCGGCTACAACCGGGTCCTGCTGCTGGCCGCGACGGAGAGCAAGGGCGACCTGGCCACCCTGCTCGGCGCCGCCGAGGACGCGGAAGCCGCCATGGACGTGCTCTCCTCGGCCGCTTCCGAGGGCCTGATCATGCTGGACCAGCACCAGGTGCGGTTCCGCCACCCCCTGGTCCGCTCCGCGATCTACCAGGGGGCCTCGCTCAGCGACCGGCGCGCCGCCCACCTGGCACTGGCGGAGACCGTCGGCAGCGAGGACGACCGGTACGTCTGGCACCTGGCGGCGGCAGCGGTCGGTACGGACGACACCGTGGCCAAGCTGCTGGCCGAACTGGCCGAACGCAACCGGCGCGCCGGCGGGGTGGCCACCGCGGCCCAGGCGCTGTGCCGGGCCGCCTCGCTGGCCTCCGACTACCGCAGCCGGGCCAGGTGGCTGGTGGACGCGGCCGAGTGCGCGTGGACGGCGGCGAAGACCGCCCAGGCCGAGGAACTGCTGGACCGCGCCGAGGCGCTGACGGACGACCCGGCCCTGCGGGCGCGCTCGGCCCGGGTGCGCGGTGCCATCACGCACGCCAGCAGCGACCCGGCCATCGCCTGCCGGATCCTGCTGGACGGCGCCCGGCTGGTGTGCGACACGGACGCGGAACTGGCCGGGGAACTGCTGGTGATGGCGGCCCGCTCGGCCTGGGTGGCGGGCGCCCCGGCGAAACTGACGGAGATCGGCGACCTGATCGGCCGCCTGCGCCCCACCCCCGCCGACCCGGCCCGTACCGACCCGGCGGACGGTCCCCGGACCGCCACCGACACCGGCATCACCGACTACTTCTCCCGCTGCTTCCACTACCTGGGCGGCCTCGCCCCCGACAACCCCCACGGAGGTCGCCCGTACACCCAGGACATCTCGGACGCCCGTATGGCCTGGCTGTCGCCGGCGCACCTCAAGCCCTGGGTCTGGCCCCCGGTGTTCCTCCCCTACCTGACCGGGTCCACGGAAGAGATGCTGCACGCGCACCAGCGGGCGGTCGACAGCCTGCGCAAGATCGGCGCGGCCGGCGCGCTGCCGATGTCCCTGGCCCCGCTGGTGGCGCTGCAACTCGTCACCGGGCAGTGGCCCGCGGCGCTGTCCCACGGCACGGAGGCCCTCACCCTCGCCGACGACACCGGCCAGCTCGGCGCCGCGAGCCACCTGCGGGCGATGCTGGCCTGGCTCGCCGCCGCGCAGGGGGACGGCGAGCGCTGCCGCGCCCTGGCCGAGGCGTCCCTCGCCGTCTCGGTGCCGCGCCGTATCACCTCCGCCGTGGGGCTCGCGCAGTGGGCACTGGGGTTGCAGGACCTCGCCGAGGGCCTCCCGGACCGCGCCGCCCGGCTGCTGGACGAGGTGGCCTCCCCCGGCGGGCCCGCCGGGCACTTCATGGTGAGCTGGCTGGTGCTGCCCGACCTCGTCGAGGCGGCGGTACGGGCCGGGAAACCGGACCAGGCCCGCGCGGCGCTGCGGCGCTTCGAGGTCCAGGCCATGCCCGCCCAGCTCCCGCACCTGCGCGCCATGTGGCTCAGGTGCCGGGCCCTGCTCGCGCCGTGCGAGGACGCCGACGAGCTGTTCACCGAGGCGCTGAACGTCGCGCACCCCTCGGCCTTCGACACCGGTCGTACGCATCTGCTCTACGGCGAGTGGCTGCGCCGCAACCGCCGCATCAAACCGGCCAGGGAGCATCTGCACCAGGCCGAGACGTATCTGCGCACGCTCGGCGCCCGCCCCTGGACGGAGCTGGCCGGCCACGAACTGCGCGCGGCCGGCGACCGCGGCCGCAACCAGCCGGCCCCCGACCCGTCCGCCGAACTCGGCCGGCTCACCTCAAGGGAGCTGCAGATCGCCCGGCTGGCCGCCGAGGGCATGAGCAACCGGGAGGTGGCCGCGCGCCTCTTCCTCAGCCCCCGTACCGTCGCCTACCACCTGTACAAGCTCTTCCCCAAGCTCGGCATCACGTCCCGTACCCAGCTCTACGGCAAGTCCCTCTGAGGTCCGCCGTAGGACGCCGCATGCCCCGCCGGAGCGTTCCGGCGGGGCATGCGGGCGGAAGTGTACGGGTGGGGCTTCAGCGTTTGAAGGCGACCGTCGAGACGACGTAGACCACCGGGTGTCCGGGCTCGTCGAAGTTCACGCTGATGTTCTGGCCGGGGTGCGGGTCCCCGGCCTTCACCGAGGTGCCGGCCCACTGCCCGCCGGCAGCCAGGTCCCAGCCGACCTTCGCCGCCTGCGCCCCGGTGATGGTGATCTCGCCGTCCTTGAGGGCGTCGCGGCTGGTGCCCGCCCAGCGGAGGTAGTGGTCCAGACCCCAGTCGTTCGTACGGAACTGTACGTACAGGGAGCTGCGGTGCCAGGCGTTGGCCTCGTAGTAGTAGACCGGCGTGGAGCCGGCCGGGATACGGACGTTGTAGATGCGCTGCTGCACCTTGGAGGGGAAGTCGTTGTAGAGGCCGGTGGAGGCCGCTTCCTCCTCCTTGCTCTGGCCGCTGTCCCGGCTCTGCTCGGCCGAGATGACGATGTAGCCCGCCGGGATCGCGATCAGCAGGAAGACGATCACCGCGGTGAGCCAGCGGCGCCGCCGCCCCGGGCGGGACGCCGGGCCCCCGGAACGTTCCGCCTCCGGCCCGTCCGGAGGCCCGCCGGGTCCGGTCCCGCGCTCGGCGCCCGGCTCCGGCTCGCGTTCCTCGGTCATGGCCGGCTTGACCTGCTCCGTCATCGGCGGCCCGACCGTTCGTAGCGCTCGTAGCGCTCCACGCGCCGCCGGTTGGCGCGCCGGAAGCGGCGGGCGACCAGGCGCGCCAGGTCGGCCGCGCCCACCATGCCCGCCTCCGGGCCCAGCTGCGCCTTGGCGATACGGGCCTCGGGGCGGTAGCCGCGGCCGGTCAGGGTCCGCCGGAAGGCGTCCCTGGCCGGGCCGATGAGCAGGTCGTCGGCGGCGCTGACGCCACCGCCGATCACGAAGCAGGACGGGTCCAGCGCGGCGGCCAGGTTGGCGATACCGACGCCCAGCCACTGGCCGATGTCCTGGAGCAGTTCGACGCACATCGCGTCGCCCTCGCGGGCCAGCTCGGTGATGAGCGGGCCGGTGATGTCGGTGACGCGGCCGCCGACCCGGTCGATGATGTTGTAGGCGACCGGGGAGTCGGCGGCGGCCAGCTCGCGGGCCTCGCGGACCAGCGCGTTGCCGGAGCTGTACTGCTCCCAGCAGCCGCGGTTGCCGCACGGGCAGCGGTGCCCGGCCGGCACCACCTGCATGTGGCCGAATTCGCCGGCCACCCCGTACTTGCCGCGCTTGACGGCGCCGTCCTCCAGGATCGCGCCGCCGATGCCGGTACCGAGCGTGATCATGACGAGGTGGTCCTCGCCGCGGCCCGCGCCGAAGCGCCACTCGGCCCAAGCGGCCGTGTTGGCGTCGTTGTCGACCATGACGGGCACCGCCAGGCGGCCCGCGAGGCGGTCCCGCAGCGGCTCGTTGCGCCAGTTCAGGTGGGGGGCGAACAGGACGGTGCTGCGCTCGGCGTCGACCCAGCCGGCCGCGCCGATGCCCACCGCGTGCACGTCGTGCCGGTCGGAGAGGTCCAGCACCAGTTCGGTGATGACGTCCTCGACGACCTTGGGGCTCTTGGACTTGTCGGGCGTCTCGGTGCGGACCTTCTCCAGGATGGTGCCGTCCGCGTCGACGACGCCGGCCATCACCTTCGTGCCGCCGATGTCGATGCCGACGGTCGGCACGCGGGGCGCGCTCAGGTGGGAGCGCCGCTCGCGGGTGCCCACCGTGCGCAGCACGGTCGCTCTGGCCGATCCTCGGTGCACCCGGTCCCGGTACGTGCTCATCGACCCACCTCTTCGCCGTTGCGGTGGCGGCGGCTGCGTGCTCGCAAGAGTCGTCTCGTCCCTGCGGGTGTCGGGAGGCCGGGGCCTCGGGCGTGCGTGGTCCGGTGTCGTGCTCGTTCGGTGCCGTACGCGTACGGGCGCGCTCCCCGGGGCCGGGCCCCGGAGTGCGTGAGCCGTGCCGGCGGCGTTGACGTGCACGGTCCGGTGCGATTGTGCCCTACCCGCGGTGCGCGGCGCATGGCGGCGCGGGCCCACCGGAACCCGCGCCACCGGCCCGCTCAGTGCGTCGGGTGGCCGCCGACGTGGCTGGGCTCGGGCGCCCGCGCCAGTTCGTGGCTGAGCTGTTCCAGCTCGCTGCCGCCCGCCATCTGGCGCGTCAGCTCGTCCAGCGCGATCTCGGACCTGGTGTGGCTGCCGGCCATCGTGCCGCGCTTGAGGAGGACGAAACGGTTGCCCACGAGGTAGGCGTGGTGCGGGTTGTGGGTGATCAACACCACGCCGAGGCCGGCGTCCCGCGCGGCCGCCACGTACTTCAGGACGACGCCGGACTGCTTGACGCCGAGCGCCGCCGTCGGCTCGTCCAGGACCAGCACCTTCGCGCCGAAGTACACGGCGCGGGCGATGGCCACGCACTGCCGCTCGCCGCCCGAGAGCGTCCCGATGGGCTGGTCCACGTCGCGCAGGTCGATGCCCATGCGCAGCAGCTCCGCGCGGGTGGTCTCGCGCATCAGCCGCACGTCGAGGCGCTTGAAGGGGCCGGCGCCCTTGGTGGGCTCGGAGCCGAGGAAGAAGTTGCGCCAGACCGGCATCAGGGGGACGACGGCCAGGTCCTGGTAGACGGTGGCGATGCCGCGGTCCAGCGCCTCGCGCGGGGAGGACAGCCGGGTCTGTTCGCCCTCGATGGCGAAGCGGCCCGCGTCGTGCTGGTGCAGCCCCGCGATGATCTTGATGAGGGTGGACTTGCCCGCGCCGTTGTCGCCGAGCACGCAGGTGATCTCCCCCGCGTGCACCTCCAGCGAGACGCCTTCGAGGGCCTTGATGTTGCCGTAGAACTTGCTGACGTCCGTCAGCTCGACGAGGGGCGGTACCACCTCCGGCGGGCCCGCGCCCTCGGCGCCCGCCGTGCTCCGCGGCCTGTCCGGGTTGCTCATTTCGTCGCCTCCGCGCGCTTGCGGACCCATGCGTTCAGGAGCGTGGCCAGCAGCAGCATCGCCCCGAGGAAGAACTTGTACCAGTCCGGGTTCCACTGGGCGTACACGATGCCCTTGCTGGCCATGCCGAAGATGAAGGCGCCGACGGCCGCGCCGATCGCCGAGCCGTAGCCGCCGGTCATCAGGCAGCCGCCGACCGCGGCCGCGATGATGTAGAGGAACTCGTTGCCGACGCCGTCGCCGGACTGGATCGCGTCGTACGAGAACAGCAGGTGCTGCCCGGAGATCCAGGCCGCCAGCGCGACGCCCATGTACAGGCCGATCCGCGTCCTGGTGACCGGCACGCCGACCGCGCGCGCGGCGTCCGCGCCGCCGCCCACCGCGAAGATCCAGTTGCCGACGCGGGTGCGCAGCAGGATCCAGGTGGCGAGCGCGACCAGGCCGATCCACCACAGGATCGTGACCTGGATGTCCACGCCGCCGATGCTCAGGTGCGACGCGAAGAGCGCCCTGGCCGAGTCGAAGCCCTCCATGTCGGCGATGGACTTCGTCGAGACGGTGCCGCTGATCAGCTTGGTGAAGCCGAGATTGAGGCCGGTCAGCATGAAGAACGTACCCAGCGTGATGATGAAGCTGGGCAGCTTCGTACGGGTCAGCAGGAAGCCGTTGAAGACCCCGATGGCCAGGGTGACCAGCAAGGACACCCCGACGCCCACCCAGACGTTCGCGGTCATCTGGTAGCTGAACATCGACGAGACCAGCGCCGAGCTGACGACCATGACGCCGGCCGACAGGTCGAACTCGCCGCCGATCATCAGCAGCGCCACCGGCACCGCCATGATGCCGATCGTCGACGACGCGTACAGCACGGTCGAGAGGCTGGAGGCGCGCAGGAACGTGTCGGCGGCGAAGGAGAAGAAGAGGAAGACCGCCGCGGCGCCGACCACCGCGCCCAGCTCGGGGCGGCTCATCAGGCGGCGCGCCAGCGACCGGTGCACCAGCCGCTCGTCCGGCTCCGCGCCGCCTCGCGGTCCGCTGTCCTTCACGGGGGTGTCCGCGGTGCTCATCGGGTCCCCCGCTTCGTGTACTCCTGCAGGGCCGCCGCGTCCTTCTTGGTGATCACCTGGGGTCCGGTGAAGACCGGCTTGCCGCCGCCGAGGACGTCGGCGTTGTACTTGTAGAGCCACAGCAGGTCCACGGCCTGGTAGCCCTGGAGGTACGGCTGCTGGTCGACGGCGAAGCCGAGCGAGCCGTCCTTGAGGCCGTCGGCGACCTTCGCGTTCAGGTCGAAGGTGTCGATCTCGGCCTCGCTGCCGGCCTGCTCCTTGGCCTTGACGGCGGTCGGTGCGAACGGCGCGCCGAGGGTGACCACGGAGTCGATGTCCCCGTCCGACTGGAGCTTGGCCTCGATGGTGGACTGGACGTCGGGCATGTTGGTGCCCTCCACGTACAGCTTCTGCATCTCGCCCTTGAAGGTCTTCTTCGCGCCGTCGCACCGCTGCTCGTGGCCGACGTTGCCCTGTTCGTGCAGGACGCACAGCGCCTTCTTGCGGCCCCGCTCGTTCAGCTCCTCGCCGACCGCCTCGCCGGCCATGGTCTCGTCCTGGCCGACGTGCGTCAGCGCCCCGTACGCCTTGGAGACCTCGGCGCCGGAGTTGACGGTGATCACCGGGATGCCGGCCTTCTCGGCCTTGGCGACCACGTCCTTCATGGCGTCGGGCTTGGCCAGGGTGACGATCAGCCCGTCGACCTTCTGGTCGATGTAGGACTGCACGAGCTGGCTCTGCCGCTGCGCTTCCTTGTCGTGCCCGTAGACGAACTTGATGTTGTCCTTGTCGGCGGCCTGCTTGGCGCCGCTCTGGACGATGTCCCAGAAGGTGTCGCCATCGCCCGAGTGGGTGACCATCGCGAAGGTCCACCTCGGGGTGTTGACGGCTGCCTTGCCGCCGGCGGTCTGGGCGGCGCGCGCGTCCTCGGCGCGCTTGCCGCCGGTGCTGCTGCACCCCGCCAGGGACGCGGCGAGCACCGCTGCCAGCACCGCGGTCACCGCGCGTACCCCTGTCCGAACCCTTGCCACGAGGTCGTGCCCTTCTCGTTGCTGTCGTTGCTGTCACTGTGCGCCTGGGGCGCTGTGCCGGGTTTGGGCCGAAAATGATCGGTCCCGGCCGCCCAAGTATCCGTTACGCCTGTTCCGTGTGGGGTCATCGGGTCCCGCCGCGTGCGGTCGGCGGGTCCCGCGCCCGGTGCACTCCTCCGGCCTCGGCACATCCTTGGCGGTAATGGTCGCCGGGCCGGTCGGCCGCCTCTTCTTGAGGAGCCCGGCGGCCGCCCCGACCCTGGTGGCACGGCGTTCGGCGGCACGGCGTTCGGCGGTACGGGGCTTGCGCACGGTACGCATCGTGGAACCGCCCTCTCTCCCGCGCCGCCCGACTGCGGCTGGAGGAGTTCTAGCGGCGGGCGACGAGCCCCGTCAATGCTTTGTCAGAACATTCTGACCCGATCAGGGCCGGTGTGGCGGCCTCACGGCCGTACGAGCAACTGGAACTCGAAGGCATACCGCGAGGCCCGGTAGACGTGCGACCCGAACTCGACCGCGCGGCCGGTGTCGTCGAAGGTGGTGCGCTGCATCGTCAGCAGCGGGGCGCCCTCGGGCTCGCCGAGCCGCTCGCCCTCCTCGACCGTGGCGGCGCGCGCGCCGACGGCCTGGCGGGCGCTGTGCAGCGTGATGCCGGCCCCCCGCATCAGGCGGTACAGGCCGGTCTCCTCAAGCTGCTCGGTGCCGAGGGCGAGCAGACCGGCCGGGAGGTGGTTGCGCAGGTGGGCGACGGGCTCACCGTGCGTGAGCCGCAGCCGCTCGACGAGCGCCACCTCGGCGCCCTCCGCGATCCCGAGCGCGGCGGCGACCTCGGCGGTGGCCTCGGTGGTGGTGTTCAGCAGCACGCGGGTGGCGGGCTTCTGCCCGGCGGCCTCCAGGTCGTCGTAGAGGCTGCTCAGCTCCAGCGGGCGCTTGACCTGGCTGTGGACGACCTGCGTACCGATGCCGCGGCGCCGCACCAGCAGCCCCTTGTCGACCAGCGACTGGATGGCCTGGCGGACGGTCGGCCGGGAGAGCCCGAGGCGTCCCGCCAGCTCGATCTCGTTGCCGAGCAGGCTGCCGGGGGCCAGCTTGCCGGTCTCGATGGCGGCCTCCAGCTGCTGGGACAGCTGGAAGTACAGCGGGACCGGACTGCTCCGGTCCACGCTGAACTGCACGGGGCTCTCGGCGCCCTTGGACTCTGTATCGCGTTTGCCCACGGCGCGAGGGTATCCGGCCGAACAGATGACGGGAAGTCCGGAGGTCACATTGTCCGGACAATAACGCCCGGGTGCGTCCGGAGCCCCCGGAGCCCGGTGGGCGATGATGGGCGGCAGCACCGTCCGGCCGCCCGTCCCTGGACCAGGAGCCCGTACCATGCCGTTGCCGGCAGAGCCCGCCTTACGGCCTTACCACCCCGCGGACGAGTCCGCGGCGCTGGAGCTGATCAACGCCGACCTGCTGCCGGGACAGCCGCGGACGACCGCCGCCATGCTCGCCGAGGCCCTCGCCGGCCGCTCCCGGGCCGACACCGACTGGTGGGCCGAGCTCGACCCGCCGACGACGGACGTGGCCACGGGCCCGCGCGGCGAGGTGGTCGGCATCGTCTCGTACGCCTTGCGCCGCAAGGACGACTCCGGGCTGATCCTGTGGGCACACTGCCGCGAGGACCCGCTGGTCGCCCGCGCGCTGATCGGCCGCGCCACGGACACCTTCACGCCTCGCGCCGTGGACGCCTTCCACCTCACCTCGGCGCTGACGCTCGGCCTGGAGGCGCTGCCCGCAAGGCACCGTCCGGCCACCCGCGCGGCCCTGGAGCGGTACGGGTTCGCGGGCGAGCGGCGATGGCGCTACCTGCGCCGGGAGCTGCCGGCCCCCGACCTGCCGCGCGCCGACGGCGTGACCGCCGGGCCGGGAACCGACGACGACCCGTTCTCCCGGTACCTGACCGTGCGGCAGGCGGCGGACACGGCGGAGGCGCTGATCGGCACGTGGGACGGCTGCGGCGCGCTGTGGTGGATCGGCGTGGCGGAGCACGCCCGCGGCCGCGGGCTCGGCCGCCGGCCCTGGGCACCGCCCTGGCGGCGCTCGGCGACCTGGGCGCGACGCAGGTGATCCCGCTCCTCGACGACGCGGACGACGCCACCGCCCAGGACGTACGGGACCGCACCGCCGCCGGCGCGCTCTACGACCGGGCAGGCTTCACCGAGGTCGACGTGCTCTACGCCTACACACGCCCACCCGGGCCGTGCGCCCCCTTCCCCGCTTCGCCATCCAGGCGTCCTCGCACTTCTTGTACGTGCCGTCGTGCGTCGCCAGGTGGACCCGCTGGTCGACGTACTCCTTGACCGACACCCCGCCCATGGCGATGCCGCGGCGGCGCGCCGGCTGTCTACCGCCAGCGCACCGGCAGGTGGTGCGGGCCGCGCATCAGCATGCCCGTACGCCAGGTCAGCGCGTCGGCGCCGGTGTCCAGGGCGAGTTCCGGGCAGCGGTCCAGGAGGGTGCGGACCGCCGTGCGGCCCTCCATACGGGCCAGCGGGGCGCCGAGGCAGAAGTGGATGCCGTGGCCGAAGGCCAGGTGGCCGCGCGTCTCGCGGGTGATGTCGAAGGTGTCGGGGGCCGTGAAGCGTTCGGCGGCGCGGCCCGCCGCCGCCAGCCCGACGAGGACGAACTCGCCGGCCGGGACGACCGTGCCGCCGATCTCGACGGGCTCGGTGGTGAACCGCCAGGTCGCGTTCTCCACCGGGCCCTCGTAGCGCAGCATTTCCTCGACGGCGTTGTCCAGGAGGGAGGCGTCGGCGCGCAGGGCGGCCAGTTGCCCGGGGTGCCGGAGCAGCGCGCGGACGCCGTTGGCTATCAGGTTGACGGTGGTCTCGTGGCCGGCGACCAGGAGGAGGAAGGCCATGCCGAGCAGTTCCTGCCGGGACAGCTGGTCGCCGTCCTCGTCGCTGGTCCGCACCAGTGCGCTCAGCAGGTCCTCGCCCGGCGCCTGCCGCTTGTCCTCGATCAGACCGGCCAGGTACACGCTCATGTCCCGGGCGGCCGCCGCGGATTCCTCCTCACCGGTCGGCGAGATCAGCTCGTTGGACCAGGCGCGGAAGGTCTCCCGGTCGATGTCGGGGACGCCGAGCAGTTCGCAGATGACGGTCATCGGCAGCGGGAAGGCGAGCGCCTCGACGAGGTCGGCGCGGCCGTCGGGGGCGGCGAGCATGGCGTCCAGCAGGTCGTCGGTGATCTGCTGGACGCGCGGGCGCAGCGCCTCGACGCGGCGGGTGGTGAACTCCCTGGCGACCAGCTTGCGCAGCCGGGTGTGCTGCGGCGGGTCGGCGTCGAGCATGTTCATGAACTCCCACTCGACGGGCTCCTCGGGGCCCATGAGGGTGATGCCGGCCCGGGTCCAGTCCTTGGCCAGGCGGGGGTCGGCCAGCGCGGCCCGCGCCTCCTCGTACCCGACGATGAGCCACGCTTCCTGGCCCTCGGGGATACGGACGTGGTGAACCGGCCCCTGGGCACGCAACTCGGCGTAGTACGGGTGGGGGTCGGCGACGAAGTCCGGTCCGTATGCGCTCAGGTCGATGATGTCCGCCATGGTGCTGTCCGCCCCTCGTAACGTTTCCCGTCACCGTACGTACACCCGGGGCGCGGGACATCGGCCCCGCGGAGGAGGCCGGGGGCGGCACCTCCTCCGTGAGGAGTGCTCCGCCTGCCGCACCCGGGGGCGGCCTCAGACCTCGTAGAGGCCCGCCCCGGGGCCCGCCGGGTGCGGCGGGGCGGCGTCCGCCAGGCGGGCCAGCAGGTCGGAGGCGCGCTTGGCGACGGTCTCGCGGTCGCCGTCCGAGAGCGCCGCCCCCATGCCGACGGCCACCGCGCCGGCGGCTATCCACTCCGGCGCGCTCTCCACCGTCACGCCGCCGGTGGGCAGCACGGGGGCCTGCGGCAGGGCGGCGCGGACGTCCCGGAGCCAGCCGGGGTGGTGGGCGGAGGCGGGGAAGAGCTTGAGCGCGTCGGCGCCGAGCTCCAGGGCGCGGACCATCTCGGTGGGCGTGCTGACGCCGGGGAAGACGGGTACGCCGTAGCGGTGGCCGGTGCGGATGACCTCGGCGTCCAGGCTGGGGGAGACCAGGAAGCGGGCGCCGGCGTCCACGGCCATCCGGGCCGAGACGGCGTCCAGGACGGTGCCCGCGCCGATGACGGCGTCGTCGCCCAGCTCGCGGCTGAGGGTGGTGACGGCCTCCAGCGCGAACGGCGTGGTCAGGGAGATCTCCAGGCTGGTGATCCCGGCGGACAGCAGGGTGTCCGCGGTGGCGCTGGCCTCGTCGTAGGTCTCGCTGCGGACGATGGCGAAAACGCGCTGCGCCAGAGCGGCCCGGGTGATCTCCCAGCGGTACACGGCAGTTCGCCGCCTTCCTTGTCTCAATCGCCTAACCCGTCGCCGTGCCCCCGCGGAACAGCCGGGCACACGGCGCCTCCTGGGCCGTGCCGCGCAGCAGGTGACCACCTCCTGGTCCCTTTGCCACCGTTGCCCGCCCATTCGTCGTTTCTACCGAAACGCTACCGGGGACCACCGACAATTCTCCCGCGGGGGTGCGCCAAAGCAGCGGCGGGGGGGCGGGGGGGGGCCCCCCCCCCCCCCCCCCGGCCCCCCGGCCCCCCCCCCCCCCCCCCGCCCCCCCGCCCCCCCCCCCGCGGGGGGGGGCGGGGGGGGTGTGCACCGCCAACA
>NZ_JBIRJY010000012.1:84630-240895 GCF_044329785.1 Streptomyces sp. NPDC017529 | reverse complement strand
GGGGGCCCTGTGCCCCGGGTCCCCCGCCATTCCGTGGTTCCTCCACAACCTAGCCGGGCACCCCCCCCCCCCCCGGGGGGGGGGGGGCCCCCCCCGGGGGGGGGGGGGGGGGGCGGCCCCCGGCCCCCCCCCGTCCGGTCCTCCGGGCCGCTTCAGCAGCCCCGGTCGACCAGGTCGAACGACTTGTAGTGGTCGGCGGTGTAGTAGTCCTCGTCCTTCTTCTCACCGGTCACGATGCGCCGGGCCCCGCGGTCCGGGGAGCCCGGCGTCTTCACGGTGTACTCGTGGTAGTAGCCACTGCCCTGGGCAGGGAGTACGCCTTCCCTGTTGCTGAAGACCGTGCCGTCCTTCGGGTACGGGAAGGGGCCGCCCTTGGCGATCAGGTCCAGGGTGTCGTGGGCCTGCGAGGGGAGCTTGGAGTAGCAGATGTCGCCGACCGCGGCGACGTGCGCGGCGAGGCGTGCGGTGGCCGGGTGCGCCACGGGGGCGGCGGCCGTCGTGGCGGGGGTGGCGGCGAGGGCGGGCCCGCCGGCGAGGAGGGCCGCCGCGAGGGCGCCGGCGGCGCCGAACCGGGTGATGCGTGGGGGGATCTTCATGGACACAGCATGACGCGCGTAGACAGGTACCTGTCAACACCAAGGGGCGGATGTTTCCCGGGAGTTCACGGGACGACGGGCGTCTGAACGATCGGAATGCCCTGATGAGGGCTTTTTGCCTGTGAGGCAAAACTTTTGCCCGAGAGGCGAAACCTGGCTATACCGGGTACATGAGCGACACCGCCGCCGAGCCGTCCCCGGACGAGCTGCCCGACGAACTGCCCTCCGTCGCGCCCCGGCTGCGCGAGCTGCGGCGCCGCACCGGCCTCACCCTGGAGCTGGCCGCCCGGCGGGTGGGGCTGTCGCCCGCGCACCTGTCCCGGCTGGAGACCAACCAGCGCCAGCCGTCGCTGCCGATGCTGCTGGCCCTGGCGCGCATGTACGGAACAACGGTATCCGACCTCCTCGGCGAGACGGCGCCGGAACGGGACCCGATCGTCCGGGCGGACCGCGCCGAGCCGTCCGAGGCGGGCGGCTGGACGTACCGGACCCTGGGCGGCGCCGGGCGGGCCATGCAGGCGCTGCGGGTGCACGTGCCGCAGCGCGCGCAGGGCGACCTGGTGCGGGTGCACGCCGGCGAGGAGTGGCTGTACGTCCTCAAGGGCCGGCTGCGGCTCACGCTGGGCGAGACGGCACACGTACTGGACCCGGGTGACGCGGCTCACTTCGACTCGCTGACCCCGCACCGCATCGCGGCCGCCTCGCGCGGCGGCACGGAGCTGCTGTTCGTGCACACCCTGCTCCAGAGCGGCGCGGCCGAGCTGTGCCTCGGCGACCACGCACCACGCCGCGGCCTGTGACCGAGGAAGGAACCCCTGCCATGTCCGACGAACCGACCCCCGAGACCGCCACCGCGCCCGCGCGCAGGTACGTGGAGAACAAGCCCCCGCGGGGCGTCTACGTGCGCGTCTTCATATACGTCGTGGCCACCCACGTCCTGCTGGCCTTCATGAGCATCATCTTCGTCATCGCGAAGAACCGCTGAGGGGCGCCGCCACCGGAACGTCCGTCCACCCGGCGCAAAAGTCCATTGTCCTCCGGCCGCGCCGGGTGAACCCTGCTGTCGCTCGTCGCGCACGCACCACGGGAGTTCCGCGCACCTCGCCGTACCGAGGAGGACCGAAGGATGCACCGTACGCGCACGGCGGCCGCCACCGCCCTCGTCCTGGCCCTGGCCGTCGCCCCGCTGACCGTCCCCGGGCCCGCGGGCGCCCGCGACCGGCCGCAGGCCGGGCCCGCCATCACCCCGGCGCCGCAGTACGTGCGCGGCCTCGGCGGCCGCGTCACCATCACACCGACCGTCACGGTCGTGGCCGGGCCGAAGGCCGACGGCCCGGCGCTGGAGGTCGTCGAACACGCGCTGGAACGGGCGGGCGCCGACCGGGTCGTACGGGACCGGCGGGCACCCGGCGGCCGGGGGCTGACCGTGTACGTGGACGGCGCCGGCGCCGAGCGGACCCTGTCGGACCTGGGCGCGGGGAGCGCCGCCGGGCTGCCCGCCGAGGGGTACGCGCTCGCCGTCGGCGGCGGCCGGATCGCACTGGCCGGCGCGGACGCCACCGGCACGTACTACGCCGCCCAGACCCTGCGCCAGCTCCTCCCGCACCGCGACCGCCCCGGCGCCCGGGTCCGCGGCACCGCCGTGCGCGACTGGCCCGCCACCCCGCTGCGCGGCGTCATCGAGGGCTTCTACGGCACCCCCTGGTCCCACGCGGCGCGCCTGGACCAGCTCGACTTCTACGGCGCGCACAAGATGAACACCTACGTGTACTCGCCGAAGGACGACCCGTACCTGCGCGAGAAGTGGCGCTCGCCCTACCCGGCGGACCGGCTCGCGCAGCTCAAGGAACTGGTGGACCGGGCGCGGGCCCGGCACGTGGAGTTCGGTTACGCGCTCTCCCCCGGCCTGTCCGTCTGTTACGGCTCGGACGCCGATCTGAAGGCGCTGACCGGCAAGTTCCAGGCGCTGTGGGACATCGGCGTACGGACCTTCGCGGTGCCGCTGGACGACATCAGCTACACGGACTGGAACTGCGCGGCGGACAAGGAGCGCTTCGGCACCGGCGGGGGCGCCGCCGGTGCCGCTCAGGCGCACCTTCTCAACCGCGTGAACCGGGAGTTCATCGCCACGCACCGGGACGAGGGCGCGCAGCGGCTCCAGATGGTGCCGACCGAGTACTACGACGTACGGCAGACGCCCTACAAGGCGGCGCTGGCGGCGCGGCTGGACCCGGACGTGCTCGTGGAGTGGACCGGCGTCGGTGTCATCGCGCCCGTCATGACCGCCGCCCAGGCGCGGGCGGCCCGGCAGGTCTTCGGCCACCCGATCCTGACCTGGGACAACTACCCGGTCAACGACTACGTGACCAGCCGGCTGCTGCTCGGCCCGTTCAACGGCCGGGAGAAGGGGCTGCCGGGCGGGCTGGCGGGGATCACCGCCAACCCGATGATCCAGCCCGCCGCCTCCAAGATCGCCCTGTTCACGGTCGCCGACTACGCCTGGAACGACCGCGCCTACGACGCCCGCGCCTCCTGGGCGGCGGCGCTCAAGGAACTGTCCGGCGGCTCCTCGCGCACCGAACGGGCCCTGCGCTCCTTCGCCGACGCCCACTACGGCTCCGCCCTGAACCCGCGGCAGTCCCCCGGACTCGCCGCCGCGATCGAGCGCTTCCGGGACGACGGCGACGCCGACCGCCTGGACGCGGCGCTCCGCGCGCTCGCCGGAGCCCCGGGCGTGCTGCGCGCCGCCCTCCCCGACCGCGGCTTCGTCGCCGACAGCGGGCCGTGGCTGGACGCGACCGCCGCGTGGGGCCGGGCCGCGCGTACGGCGCTGCGGATGGTGCGGGCGGCCCGGGCGGGCGACGAGGAGACCGCACGGCACCTGCGGCAGCGGCTCCCGGCCCTGGTGGAGGCGGCGAAGTCGCACGTTTATGTCGACATGACCGGCAAGCGGGTACCCGTACTGGTGGCGAACGGCGTCGTGGACACCTTCGTCGACGACGCGATCGCCGAGCACGACCGCACCGCCGGGAGGCCCTGACCATGGACCGCGAGAACGGCACGCCGGGCGCGCACACGCCCGCGGCCCTCCTGGAGGACGCCGCCCGGGAGTTGGCGCCCGGCGCGGCGGACAACCCCCTCGTGGCGCGGATCGCCGCCGGCGAGGCGCCGCGGGAGGTGTTCACCGTGTTGGCCCTGGAGCAGCACCAGGTCATCGCCGCCGACCGGCACAGCTTCCGGCACCTGGCACGGCGCGCCGGCGGGGAGCCGCCGGTGCGGGCCTTCTTCGCGGCGCTGGCCGAGGGGGAAACGCAGGCGCTCGACGCGCTGGGCGGGCTCGCGGCGGCCTGCGGGCTCGGCGACGCGGCCGTGCGGGAGTACGAGCCGCGGCCCGGGTGCCAGGCGTACCCGTCGTACGTGGCGCGGCTGGCGCTGGAGGCGGAGCCCGCCGACGTGGTGATCGCCCTGAGCGCCAACTTCGCGGCCTGGGGCGGTTACTGCGCCACCGTCGCGCACGCGCTGCGCACCCGCTACGGGTTCGCCGGCCCGGCGTGCGCGTTCTTCGACTTCTTCGCCGAGCCCGCCGGGGATCTCGCGGGCCTGGCGCACGAAGCCGTCCGGCACGGCCTCCGCGCCGGACGGGTGACGCCCGGCCTCGCCCGGCGTTACGGCCGGCTTCTCCAGGCGTACGAGCTGATGTTCTGGAACGCAATAGCGTGATAACCGTTCGGTATGGGAAGGGCCGCCGCGTTTGCGGAAAGAGGAATTCCTTTCTCCAATTCCCTCTGCAACGGGCCTCTTTGCTGCCAGAATGGCCGCTCATGTCCACTGGTCAGGGGAGCATCGTGAACCACCGCACCGCCATTGCCTTGTCCGCCGCCCTCGCCGCCGCCGCGGGCCTCACCGCGTGCGGCGGCGGAACCAAGCAAGCGGCCCGGCCGGCCTCCTCGGCGCCGACGGCCGGCGCCTCGGCGGAGGCACCGCCCGCCAAGGCGATCGCCGACGCCGAGGCGCGGCAGGGCATTCCGCCGAAGCCGGACGCCGCGTCGCAGGCACGTTACATAGCCGCCCTGAACGCCATTTCCCCGGACATCGTGAACGAGAAGCCGGAACGGGCGGTGAGCCGCGGCAGAAGCACCTGCGGCACGATCCACTCCTTCCCGAAGGACCACGCGAAGCAGGTGGACCAGACCCGGCAGCGTTTCTCCGGCGCGACGCAATTCAACGCGGCGCAGGCGGAGAGGATTCTGGCCGCCGTGCACACCCATCTGTGCCCGAAGAACTAGAACGCGGTACGAGGCCGCCGGCCGGCCTGCGGGGCCGCTATTCCTCGACGGCCCCGCCCACGGCCCGCAGGTGCTCGCGGAATGTCAGCGCCGGGTTCCGCCGGCGCCGCTCCAGGTAGGCGGGGAAGTCCAGCTGCCGGCGCAGGGGAACGCCGGCCCTGACCCGGTCGGCCTGGCGGCGCTCGGTGTCGCGGACCGATTCCGCGAGCGCGAAGAGGTCACCGGCGCCGGCCGCCGGCAGGAAGAGCACCCCGTCGTCGTCGCCCAGGACCACGTCCGTACGGCTCACCGTCCACTCCCCCACCACCGCGCTGTCCAGCGCGCCGTCGGGCCGGGCGTCGAGGCGCCGGGGGCCGGTCGGTGTCGCGCCCAGGCTGAAGACCGGCAGCCCGATCTCCCGCAGGTCGGCCGTGTCGCGGTGCAGGCCCCAGACGACGATGCCGCCGAGCCCGGCGGCCGCGGCCTCCAGGGCGACGAGGTCGCCGACGCAGCTCTCGTCGGTCCGTCCCGCGTTGTCGGCCACCAGCACATCGCCGGGCGCGGCGTCCTCGAACGCTTCGAAGAAGACGTCGACGCTCCCGGCGTGCCGGGCGGGCAGCACCCGGCCGGCCAGCCGGCTGCCCGGTTCCAGGGGGCGCAGCGGCGGTGGGGCGCAGCGCACCGGAGTCCCGGCGCGCAGGCACGCGTCCGCGAGGTGGGCCGTGGTCAGCGCCGCGAACCGCCGTCGCAGCTCTTCGTGTTCCATGCGTCGACGGTAGCGCCGCCGACCCGGCCGGTACCGGCTTCTGGTTAGGCTCGGGCCATGGATCACGCCACCGGAGCCCCGTACACCCCTCCCGTCTCACAGGAGTTGTTCGCCTTCGCCGTCCGTCTGGCCGCCCGCGCCGGCCGGATGAGCGCCGAGGCCTTCCACGGCGACCGGCCGGCCGCACGCGAGGCGGACGGCACCGAGGCGACTACGGCCCTTTGCGCCGTGGAGGATTACGTACGCGCGGAGTTGGCCGCGGCGTTCCCCGGGGACGCGGTGCTCGGGAAGGAGGCCGGGCAGCGGCCCGGGACTTCCGGACGGCGCTGGGTGTTCGCCCCGGTCAACGGCGCCCGCCAGTTCGCCGACCGGGTGCCGACGTTCTCCTGCGACCTGGCGTACGAGGACGAGCACGGGCCCGCCGTCGGCGTCGTGCACCTCCCGATGAGCCGGCAGCTGGTGGCGGCCGGGCGCGGGATCGGCTGCCGGCTGCTGCTCGGTGAGGACCCGGACCCGCTGGAGGCGCTGCGGTCGGGCCGCGGGCGGCTGCGCGCCGGCGGCCGGACCGAGCTGAGCGGGGCCAGGACGCAGGCGCACAACGTGGCGGGGTGGCCGGAGACGCTGCTGACGGCGCTGCACCGGCGGGTGTCCCTCGTCCCCGCCGGCGGCGGCGTGCTGGACGTGCTCGCCGGGCGGGCGGACGCCTTGGTGGTCGCGGGTCCCGCGATGGGGTACGCGGACCTCGCCCCGCTTCCCGTGATCGTCGCGGAGGGCGGCGGCCGGGTCACGGACCTGACCGGGGCGCCCGTCCTGGCGGGGGACGGTTCGGTACTGATCACGAACGGGGCGCTGCACGACGAGTTCCTGGAGGTCGTGGCCGCGTCCGGGGAGGGCCACGACGCGCGGGCCGTGCTGGCGGATCCGCACCCGGACTGGGCGGCCGGCGGGGCGGCGCTGTGCGCGGAGTTGCTGGCCGCGCTCGCCCCGGTGGCCGGGCGCGTCGAGCACATCGGGAGCACGTCGGTGCCCGGTATGGCCGCCAAGCCGGTCTTCGACCTCCAGGTGAGCGTCGCGGACCTGGAGGCGGCCGCCGACGCCTTCGAGGCGCCGCTGGCGGCCCGGGGGTTCGTACGCTCGCCGTACGAGGCGGACCACGTACCGGCGGGCCGGGACGACGATCCGGCCCGCTGGGCCAAGCGCATGTGGTCGCGGCGCGGCGGCCCGGGGCCGGACGTCAACCTCCACGTCCGGCGTGCCGGATCGCCCAACGAGCGGCTGGCGCTGCTGTTCCGCGACTGGTTCCGCGCGCACCCCGAGGCGGTGCCCGCCTACGCCCGCTTCAAGCGCGAACTGTCCCACCGCACGGCGGACATGGGCAGCTACGCGGAGGTGAAGGACCCGGTGGTCGACTTGATCGTCGAGGTCGCGGAGCCGTGGGCGGCGGCGACCGGCTGGCGTCCGTGAGGGACCGCGGCCGGGTCAGGCGTCCGGCGGGCCCGGCCGGTCCAGCAGCCGGCCGGACGGCCCGGACAGCGCGCCGCCGTCGTTGATCCGCCGGCCGCGCAGCCAGGTGGACCGTACGACACCGTGCAGCGTCCGCCCCGCGTATGCCGTGATCTTGTTGCGGTGCTGGAGCCCGGCCGGGTCGACGGTGAACGCCGCCTCGGGGTCGAGCACCGCGAAGTCGGCGTCCCGGCCCGGCTCGATGGCGCCCTTGTGGCGCAGGCCGACGAGGGCGGCCGGCGCGGTCGCCATCCAGCGGGCGACGTCGTCCAGCGTGTGGCCGCGCCCGCGCGCCGCGGTCCAGATCGCGGGCAGGCCGAGCTGGAGGGAGGAGATGCCGCCCCAGGCGTCGCCGAAGTCCGGGGTCTTCAGGTCGGCGGTGGACGGCGAGTGGTCGGAGACGACGCAGTCGATCGTGCCGTCGGCCAGTCCCCGCCACAGCGCGTCCTGGTTGGCCGCCTCGCGGATCGGCGGGCAGCACTTGAACTCGGTGGCGCCGTCCGGGATCTCCTCGGCGGTCAGGGTGAGGAAGTGCGGGCAGGTCTCGACGGTGATCCGTACGCCCTCGTCCTTGGCGGCGGCGATCAGCGGCAGCGCGTCGGAGGAGGAGAGGTGCAGGACGTGCACCCGTGCGCCGAGCCGCCGGGCGAGCGCGATCAGCCCGGCTATGGCGTCGTTCTCCGAGGCCCGGGGGCGGGAGGCGAGGAAGTCGGCGTACTTGGGGCCGTGCGGCTGCGGCGCGGCCCGGAGGTGGTCCGGGTCCTCGGCGTGCACGATCAGCAGTCCGCCGAATCCGGCGATCTCGCCCAGCGCGGCGGCCAGTTGCTCCCGGTCCAGCTGCGGGAACTCCTCGACGCCGGACGGGGACAGGAAGCACTTGAAGCCGAAGACGCCGGCGTCGTGCAGCGGCCGCAGGTCCTTGGCGTTGCCGGGTACGGCGCCGCCCCAGAAGCCGACGTCGATGTGCGCCTTGGAGCGCGCGACCTCGCGCTTGGTGTGCAGGCCGGCCTCGGTGGTGGTCGGCGGCAGGCTGTTGAGCGGCATGTCCACGAGGGTGGTGATGCCGCCGGCCGCGGCGGCGCGGGTGGCGGTCCAGAAGCCCTCCCACTCGGTGCGGCCGGGGTCGTTCACGTGGACGTGGGTGTCGACGAGGCCGGGCAGCAGGACGTCGTCGCCGAAGTCCTCGGCGCGCGCTCCGTCCGGCACCGGGACGTCGTGCGGGAGCACCGCCGCGATCTTCCCGTCCCGGACGGCGACGGTCGCCGCGCGCGTCCCCTGCGGGGTGACGACGCGTGTGGAGCGCAGCACCAGTTCGGTCTCGGACACCCGGTCCCCTCCTCGTGGGTCTGCCGTGATGTTCCGCACCACGGAATTCAACGTTCTGTTGAAGGAGTCTTCACTCGGAGGCGCGGACCCGTCAAGACCCCGCCGCCCGGCTGGCGGTGGCCCGGATCGCGCCGCCACGGCGCCCGCGCCCCTCCGGCGCGTGACGCGTTTGCGCAGGCGTCCCGGCGCTTGGAGGATTCCACAGGATGGATAGCGAGTTTCGCTCAGCAGAACGTAGCTACGACCACTGGCAGCGGGCGCGTGTCGCCGGTAGCGGCGTGCCCCGGCCGGGGCACGGGCCCTGACCGGCGCGAACGAGTGTGCGACAGGCCGTGTGTACGCCGCAGGAGACCGGTAGGCTGCTCCGGGTCGGCCCCGGCACCCGTAACCCCAGAGCCCTGCGCCGGGCCCGCCACCACCAGCCCCGAAAGGAACGCGTCGTGCCGCCGTCCAGCGCCAGCACTTCCGCCGCCGCAGCCAGGCCCGCAGCCGCCGGCGGTGGCGTCCAGTCCCTTGAGCGCGCCTTCGACCTGCTGGAGCGGATGGCCGACGCCGGCGGCGAGGTGGGTCTGAGCGAGCTGTCCACCAGCAGCGGGCTGCCGCTGCCCACCATCCACCGGCTCATGCGCACGCTCGTCGCCTGTGGCTACGTCCGCCAGCAGCCCAACCGCCGGTACGCGCTCGGCCCCCGGCTGATCCGCCTCGGCGAGAGCGCCTCGCGGCTGCTGGGCACCTGGGCCCGGCCGTACCTGGCGCGCGCGGTCGAGGAGACCGGCGAGACGGCCAACATGGCACTGCTCGACGGCGACGAGATCGTGTACGTGGCACAGGTGCCGTCCCGGCACGCGGTGCGGATGTTCACCGAGGTCGGACGGCGGGTGCTGCCGCACTCGACGGGCGTGGGCAAGGCCCTGCTGGCGGGCCACCCGCCGGAGGAGGTGCGCGCGCTGCTCGGCCGCACCGGCATGCCGGCCGCGACCGAGAAGACGATCACGGACCCGGACGCGTTCCTCGACGCCCTCGAAGAGGTCCGCCGGCTCGGGTACGCGATGGACGACAACGAGCAGGAGATCGGCGTCCGGTGCATCGCGGTGCCGGTGCCCGACTCCCCCACCGCGGCGGCCATCTCCATCTCCGGCCCGACGGGACGGGTGACCGAGGCGTCGACCGACAAGATCGTCCCGGTGCTCCAGGAGATCGCGGCCGAGCTGTCCGTGGCGCTGGCCAACCAGAACCCGGCGTAGCGGGGCAGGCCCCGGACACCTCCCGGCCCCCGGACGTCGCCCGGGGTCCTTTTCCGTCCCAATCCCGGCCGGGGCCTCAGAGGCCGCGCGGCAGCTCCTTGTACAGGTCGATCAGCTCCCGCAGGTCCGTCAGGGCGGGCGCCAGCGCGCTGACCGAGCCGACCGCCCCCGCGATCAGCAGAAGGGACCGGCGCAGCCTGGCGACCTCGGGGTCCCCCGCGCCCACCAGTGCGTCCAGCGCGGCCAGTTCGTCGTCGGCCGCCGAACGGTCCGGCAACTCGCCCGGCAGCACGGCCAGTTCGCGGCGCAACCGGTCCACCGCACCGCGCAGCGCGACGGCCAGCGGGTCGTCCTCGAACCCCGTCCCTCGCCTGTGCTCCTGCCTCTGTTCCACAACGACGGTACCCTCCACGGCCGTTGGCCCCGCTCCGCGACGCGGGCCAGTTAACGCCACCCTGCGCGGTGCGCGCCACACGCAGAGCGAAATCAGGATCACCGAATTCCGACGGGCGCCCGGCACCGCCATGCGGTACCGTCCGCATCCCGGCCGGCCCCGCCCCGCCACCCCCTGCCGCGCCGCCCCATGAGGTAAGCAGGGCCCATGGCACACACCGAACCTTCCACCCCCGGCGCCTCCCCCGCCCGCCCGGTCGCCGGGCTGCTGCTCGCCGCGGGCGGCGGGCGGCGGCTGGGCGGCCGCCCCAAGGCCCTGCTGGACTACCGCGGGCGGCCGCTGGTCGAGAACGCGGCCCGGGTGCTGCGCGAGGGCGGCTGCCGCCCGGTGCACATCGTCCTGGGCGCGGCGGCCGGCACCGTACGGGAACGGGCCGACCTCGCGGCGTACGAGACGGCCGAGAATCCCGACTGGGCACACGGCATGGGCTCCTCGCTGCGCGTCGGGCTGGCGTCGCTGGCGGATTCCGGGGCGGGCGCGGCGCTGGTCTCCCTGGTGGACCAGCCGGGCATCGGCGCGGCGGCGGTGGCGCGCGTGATCGCCGCGTACGAGGGCGGGGCCGACCTGGTCGCGGCGGCGTACGGCGGGCGGCGCGGGCACCCGGTGCTGTTCGGCGCCGGGCGCTGGGCGGCGGTGGCGGCCGGAGCGGCGGGGGACCGCGGGGCGCGCGCCTATCTGCGGGAGCACGAGGAGACGATCTCGCTCGTCGAGTGCTCGGACGTGGCCGAGCCGTACGACATCGACACGCCGGAGGACCTGTTCCGGCTGGCGTCGCCGGACGCGCCGCGGGCAGGCGGAGGGCGGTGACCGGGATGGCACCCGGCGCCATTCGATCACCGCTTGTGTCGACGGAGAGAATCTCGACATCAACAAACCATTGAAGTTCCGCGATAAGGAAACTACTCTCCACTGGTCAGAAGCGCCCTGAACCCCCACGGCGCCCGCGACCGCTTGCCGGAGCCCGCGGCACCCCGTGCCGCGCACCCGCCCCGGCGGCCCCGGGCACCGCCGCCGAACGGAGTGACAGCTCATGTCCGCACCAGCGCCGTCCCCGCTGGCCATCGTCGACGTCGACCCCGGCAAGGCGCCCGCCCGCCAGGACGAGATCCTCACCCGGGCCGCACTGGACTTCGTCGCCGAACTCCACCGCCGGTTCACCCCGCGCCGCGACGAACTGCTCGCCCGCCGCGGCGAGCGCCGCGCGGAGATCGCCCGGACCGGCACCCTCGACTTCCTCCCGGAAACCGCGCGGGTCCGCGCCGACGACGACTGGCGGGTCGCGCCGGCGCCCGCCGCGCTGAACGACCGCCGGGTGGAGATCACCGGCCCCACCGACCGCAAGATGACCATCAACGCGCTCAACTCCGGCGCGAAGGTCTGGCTCGCCGACTTCGAGGACGCCTCCGCCCCCACCTGGGAGAACGTCATCGGCGGCCAGGCGAACCTGATCGACGCCTACGAGCGCCGGATCGACTTCACCGACCCGGCCAGCGGCAAGTCGTACGCGCTGAAGCCCGCCGAGGAGCTGGCCACCGTCGTCGTCCGGCCGCGCGGCTGGCACCTGGACGAGCGCCACCTCCGGCTCGACGGCACACCGGTCCCCGGCGCGCTGGTCGACTTCGGGCTCTACTTCTTCCACAACGCCCAGCGCCTGCTGGACCTCGGCAAGGGCCCGTACTTCTACCTGCCCAAGACCGAGTCGTACCTGGAGGCCCGCCTCTGGAACGAGATCTTCGTCTTCGCCCAGGACTACGCCGGCATCGCCCAGGGCACCATCCGCGCCACGGTCCTCATCGAGACCATCACCGCCGCGTACGAGATGGAGGAGATCCTCTACGAGCTGCGCGACCACGCCTCGGGCCTCAACGCGGGCCGCTGGGACTACCTCTTCTCCATCGTGAAGAACTTCCGTGACGGCGGCGAGAAGTTCGTCCTGCCGGACCGCAACGCGGTCACCATGACGGCGCCCTTCATGCGCGCGTACACCGAACTCCTCGTCCGCACCTGCCACAAGCGCGGCGCGCACGCGATCGGCGGCATGGCGGCGTTCATCCCCAACCGCCGGGACCCCGAGGCCAACGAGAAGGCGCTCGCCAAGGTCCGCGCGGACAAGGACCGCGAGGCCGGCGACGGTTTCGACGGCTCCTGGGTCGCCCACCCCGACCTGGTCCCGGTCGCCCGCGCCTCCTTCGACGCGGTCCTCGGCGACCGGCCGCACCAGAAGGACCGGCTGCGCGAGGACGTCTCGGTCTCGGCCGCCGACCTCATCGCCGTCGACTCCCTGGACGCCAAGCCCACTTACCAGGGTCTGGTCGACGCCGTCCAGGTCGGCATCCGCTACATCGAGGCGTGGCTGCGGGGCCTCGGAGCGGTCGCCATCTTCGGCCTCATGGAGGACGCGGCCACCGCCGAGATCTCCCGTTCGCAGATCTGGCAGTGGGTGGACGCGGGCGTCGTGTTCGAGAACGGCGAGCGGGCCACCGCCGACCTGGTCCGCAGAATCGCGGACAGCGAACTGGCCGCCATCCGCGCGGAGGCCGGCGAGGACGCCTTCGCCGCCGGCACGTGGCAGCAGGCCCATGACCTCCTCCTGAAGGTCGCCCTGGACACCGACTACGCGGCGTTCCTGACCCTGCCGGCGTACGAGCTGCTGGACTGACCCGCGCCCCTCCCGAGGGCCCGTACGTACCGGACTTCCGGTGCGTACGGGCCCCGCGCCACCCTCGGTTAGGCTTACCTAACCCAACCGACCTTGGAGGGCGTCCATGACCGCGCCACGCTTCGACCATCTCCTGCACTGCGTACCCGAAGTGGCCCCCGCCGTACGTCAGTACACGGAGGCCGGACTGCCCGCGCACACCAACCCGGTGCACGAGGGCTTCCAAAACGGGGCGTGGCGGCTGGACGACCGGTACGTCGAGATCCTCACCGTCGTCGACCGCGCGGCGTACGCGCCCTCCGCGTTCGGCCGGGCCACCGCGGCATGGATGCCCCACATCGACGCGCTGCTGGCCACCGGGGGCGGCCCGTTGAACTTCGCGGTCCACGTCGCCGACACCAACGCCACCGCCGAACGCCTGCGCCGCGCCGGCCACCAGGTCGACGTGCACGCGTTCTCGTTCCTGGAGGGCCGCGTCACCTTCCAGGAAGCGATGCTGACGGACGTTCCGGTCTGGGCCCCGTTCTTCATCACGTACGACACCGACCCCGCGCTCCGCCGCGAGCACGAAGCGTCCGGGCGCATCGACCGCGGCGCCTTCGACCTCGCCGGAATCGTCGTCGAGACGCCCGACCCGCGCCGGTCCGCCGCCTGGCTGGGCGCGCTCACCGGCGTCCCGGTGGACGCGGGCGGCACCGTCGTACCGCTCGACGGCGGCGGGGTGCACTTCGCCGCCGGCCCGGCCGACCGGATCACCACGCTGCTCCTGGCGGGTGACAATCCGCCGCGCACCGAGATCGCCGGGCTGCGGATACGCGGGGTGGCCGAAGCGGAGGCGCGCCCGCGGCGGTGACCCGAACAGGTGGCCGGGCGGCGAACTCGGCGGTGATCGGGATCCTCGAACCCGCGGTTCCCGTGAGAGGGTGGGGGCTCGGGCTCCATTCCTGCTCACCCTTGTCGAGGCATGATGCGTGTCACCATCGCCGGTGTTTTCTTCTACCTCCAGCCGAGCGAGGTGGAGCAGAAGATGAGCGCGGTCGTACCGGAGCCCGTCACCGGTGACTCCGTGCTCATCGGATCGGTCGCCTACCCCGTCAAGCAGGTCGGGCGGATCGTGACCGGACAGGACGCGCGGGACTTCAGCGCCGGTGAGATGGTGCGGGCGCTGCGCCAGCTCGGCTTCACCTGCCGGCCGCGGCCCGCGTCGGCCGAGCCGTCCGCCCTCATGTGACGGCCCGGCCCGCGCGAGGGCCGCGCCCGGCGGCCCCCGCTCACGTCATCGCCGCTCCCAGTCCCACGAACGCGCAGATGAGGACGGCGAGAAGGGCCAGCAGCGGCCAGACGAAGCGCAGGTACTTGTCGTAGCCGACCTTGGCCAGCGACACGCCGCCCATGATGACGGCGGTGGTGGGCACCCACAGGTTCATCCAGCCGCTGGCCGCCTGCCAGGCCGTGACGACCACCGCGCGCGAGACGTGCGCGAAGTCCGCCAGCGGCGCCAGGATCGGCATGGCGAGGGTGGCGTGTCCCGACGTGGACGGGATGAGGAAGGCCAGCGGCAGGTTGACGACGTAGACCATGATGCCGAACAGGGCGGACGGGGTGCCGGAGACGACGCCCTCGACGGCGTGCAGAACGCTGTCCGTGATCCGCGAGTTGTTCATGATCGTTGTGACTCCCCTGGCGAGCACGATCACCAGGGCGGGCGAGACGAACTCGCCCACGCCCTGCACGAACGTGGAGCTGAGCCGCTGCTCCCCCATGCGTGCCAGGATGCCGACGAGCACCGAGGCCGCGATGAACAGGGCGGCCAGCTGGGGGAAGGACCAGTCCAGTTCGAAGGCGTACGGCGCGGCGTCGGCGTCCCCGGTGAGGGCCCCGGCCCACGGGATGACCGAGAAGATCATGAAGGCGAAGACCAGCGCCACGGTGACCAGCACGGTCTTGTGCAGGCCGGTCAGCGGCGGCGGCTCCTCGGCGTCGCCGGTCTGCGCGTGCTCGCGGTCGCCGGGCAGGAAGCCGACGAGGGAGCGCGCCGGGTCGGCCCGTACGCGGCGCGCGTAGCGGACGACGTAGGCGACGGTGACGCCGGTGAGGACCAGCCACATCGCCACCCGCAGCGCGATGCCGTCCCCCAGCGAGATGTCGGCGGCCGAGGAGGCGACACCGGTGGCGAAGGGGTTGACGGTGGAGCACAGGACGCCGACCCCGGCGCCGAGGATGATCGTGCCGGTGGCGACCATCCGGTCGTAGCCGAGCGCCAGCATCAGGGGCACGACCAGGCCGTAGAAGCCGAGCGTCTCCTCGGCGAACCCCTCGACCGTGCCGAGGAGCGAGAAGACCGTCATCACGCCCGCGATCAGCAGCGCGCCGCGGTCGCGCAGGCGGTGGGCCAGCCGGCCGATGCCGCGGTCCAGCGCGCCGGTGGAGAAGACGACCGTGATGAACGCGCCGATGGCGAGGACGAAGAGGAACACGCCCGCGCTGCCGTACAGTTCGCCGGCCATGGTCGGGCCGACCTGCCCGGTCTTGGCGTCCTGCACGCCGTACAGGCCGTTGACCGGGGAGAGGAAGAGGTCGTTCAGCCGGTCGGTGAAGGACTGGCCGGAAGGGGCCCGGTGGTAGGTGCCCTGGAGCGGGGTGCCCTCCTCGTTGCGGTCGTAGGTGCCGGAGGGAATGAAGAAGGCCAGCACCCAGACCGCGAGGGTCACGACGACCAGGACGGTCAGGGCGCTGGGGAAGGCGAACCTGCGCTTGGGGGGCGCCGGTGCTCCGCCGTCGGGCGCCGGTGTGCTCACGTGGCGGCCCCGGTGCGGAACGCGGCGGCGTACTCGCGCATGAAGACGGTCTCCGCCAGTACCGCGCCGCGCAGTTCCGAGAGCAGCACCCGTTCGTTGGGCGCGTGCAGGTTGCACTGCTTGTCCTCGGCGCCGAAGAGCAGGATCTCGGCTCCGGGGACGGCCCGCGCGAGGCCGTTGACGAGCGGGATGGAGCCGCCGGTGGCGGCGTGCGCTACGGGTGCTCCCCAGGCGCGGCGCAGCGCGGTGTCCGCCGCGCGGTAGGCGGGGCCGCCGGCGCGGGCCTCGAAGCCGGCGCCCGCGTCGCCGGGCGTCACGGTCAGCGGAACGCCGAACGGCCGCAGCCCTTCGAGGTGCCGGACGAGCGCGCCGAGGGCCTCCTCGGGATCCTGGCGCGGGTGGAAGCGCAGGTTGAGCTTGGCGCGGGCGTACGGGACGACGGCCGAAGCGGCGTGGTCCACGGAGGGGGCGTCCAGGCCCATCACGGTGACGGCCGGGCCGCTCCACAGGCGTTCGCCCAGGCCGCCGGAGCCGATGAGCGGCATGCCGGCCCGGACGCCGGCCAGGTCGCGGAACTCCGCCTCGGTGTAGGCGCTGCCGGCCCACTCCTCGCGGCGCAGGCCCTCGACGGCGACGTTGCCGTGTGCGTCGTGCAGCGTGGCCAGGGCGTTGACGAGGGCGAGCAGCGCGTCGGGCGCCGCGCCCCCGTACTCGCCGCTGTGCACGGCCTCGTCCAGGGTGCGCACTTCGACGGTCAGCTCGGCGGCGCCGCGGAGCGCAGTGGTCAGGGTGGGCGTGCCGGCGCGGAGGTTGCCCGTGTCGCCGATGATCATCGCGTCGCAGGCGAAGCGTTCGGGGTCGGTGGGCGGGTAGTCGTCGAAGGGGCTGCCGTACTCCTCCTGGCCCTCGAAGAGGATCTTGATGCCGACCGGGGGCCGGCCGCCGTACGCGCGCAGCATGCCGAGGTGCACGAGGAGGTTGGCCTTGCAGTCGGCGATGCCGCGGGCGCGGATGGCGGGGCCGCCGTGCGGGTCGTCGAAGTCGGTGGGCTCGAACGGCGGTGAGGTCCACAGTGCCGGGTCGCCCGGCGGCTGGACGTCGTAGTGGCCGTAGAGGAGGACGGTGGGGGTGTCCGGGGCGGGCGGCGCGATGGTGCCGGTGATGACCGGCGCGGTGCCGGGGAGGTCCAGTTCGCCGAGGTCGGTGACGCCGGCGGAGCGCAGCAGGGCCAGGAGTTCGTCGCGCGCCGCGAGGACCGGCTCGGGCGGGTAGCCGGGGAAGGCCACCGAGGGGATCGCCGCGAGCCTCTTGAGGTCGTCGCACAGGCCGCCCATCAGGCTGTCGACGGTGGCTTCCAGGTCTCCGTGGGCCGGTCCTGGCGGCACCGCGCCGCCCGGGGACCCGGTCTCCGGCTGCCGGGCGTGCGTTTGCTGGGCGTTCGGGTCCACCGCGGAACCCCTCTCCGTGGCGCCGTGCGCTCACTTGACTCACTTTCAGGGCCAAGGCAGCATATCGGCGCAAAACGCCGCTACCCGCAGGGCGCGACGCCCCTCAGACCGGCGGTCCGCCGCTGATGATCATACGTACGCGGCGCTGCCGTCACGCCGGGACTCGCCCGCAAGGCGCGCCCCAACTCCCGCTGTTACCGCCGCCCGCGACGGCCGCCGCACGCAGTTTCCGCCCCATGTCCGCACGGTACTATGTTTATAGTGATCGACACTACAGGCATAGTGAAAGGGAGCACGCAGGGTGGCACGACGGCGGGACCAGGTGCTGGACGCGGCAATCGGCGTACTGGGGGCCGAGGGCTCGCGGCGGCTGACCTACCAGGCGGTGGACACCGCGGCGGGCGTACCGTCGGGCACCACCTCCAACTACTTCCGCAACCGCGCCGCCCTGATCGACGGCATCGTCGACCATCTCCAGGCACTGGAGCGCCGCGACTGGGAGGAGTTCGCCCGGCAGGCCGATCCGGCGGACGTATCCGAACTCGCGGACGCCGTCACCCGCTTCCTCCGGTACGCGACCGGCCCCGGGCGCGCGCGGACCGCCGCCCGCTTCGCCCTCTGCCTGGAGGCCTCGGCCCGGCCCGAGCTGCGCCCGACGCTCACCCGGGGGCGGCAGGCCGTCGCCGGCTGGGGCTCGGAGTGGCTGCGGCGCTTCGGGTCGCCGACGCCGCAGCGGCACTGCGAGCTGCTCCTCGACTACCTCGACGGCGCCGCCTTCCGCCAACTCGCTTTCCCGGCAGCCGACTTCGACCCGCGTCCCGGCGTCACCGAGCTGCTCACCAGACTGCTCGCGCCCACGGAGCCGCCCGCGGCGCCCTGACGCCGCCGCGCCACGCCGTGGCCGAATTCCGTGGCCCCCGGTCCGCCCCCTGTGGTGAAGTGCGCCGGTGACCACATACGAAGCCGAGCGAGGACGAGCCGCCGCCTATCGCGCGGCATACGACGAACAGCTGCGCGCCCGCGGATTCGCGCCGGGCACACCGGGGACCGAACGGATCGGCCCCGTCCTGCGCAGGACGCTCCCGGGGCAGGGCGGGCTGGTCCTCTACCGGGACCTGGGCGGGCTGGAAGGGGACGCGCTGGACGCCTTCATCGCCGCCCAGCGCGACCACTTCGCCGCCCGCGGCCTGCCGGTCGAGTGGAAATACCACAGCCACGACCTGCCGGCCGATCTGCCGGACCGGCTGGCCGCGGCCGGTTTCACGCCGGGCGAGCGCGAGACGGTCGTCGTCGGCGAGGCGGCGTCGATCGCGGCGCAGCACGGGGGCGTACCGCTGCCCGAAGGCGTACGGCTGCGCGACGTCACCGGGCGCGAGGACTTCGAGCACATCCGGGAGCTGTCCGAGACGGTCTGGGCCGACGACCGGAGCTGGCTGCCGCCGGCGATGGAGGAGTGGGTGGCGGGCCGGGACGGCGACCCGTGCACGGTGACCGTGGCGGAGTCACTGGCGGGCGAGGTGGTGTCGGCCGCGTGGGTGCGCTTCCACCGGCACACCGAATTCGCCTCGCTGTGGGGCGGTTCCACGCTGCCCAACTGGCGGGGCCAGGGCCTGTACCGCGCCCTTGTCGCGCACCGGGCCGCGCTCGCCCTGGCGCGCGGGTTCCGGTACGTGCAGGTCGACGCCTTGGAGACCAGCCGTCCCATTCTGGAACGGCTGGGGCTGGTCAGCGTCGCCACGACCGTCCCGTACACCTGGCAGCCGGCGGCCGGCGCGGCGGCAAGGCCGGGCGAGGCGCGGGACGTTGGCGGGAACTGACGGGTTACGGTCCTCCGCCGAGTCTGATAGGAAAGGTTCCTAACGATTGGGGAGCCTCCCCAGTCCCCTCGGCCACCCGGCCCGCTACCGACCGGAGGACACCATGCGTGCCCGATCCATAGGCAAAGCGATCCGCAAGCCCGCCGTCCGCCTCGCCCTCGGCCTCGCCCTGGTCGCCGTACCGGTGACCGCCGTGGCCGCCACGGCTGCCCCCGCCACCGGCCAGGCCCCGGCCGCGCCCAGCGCCCCCAGGGCCGCGGCCGGGCTGGACGACCCGGCGAAGAAGGAGATCGCCATGCAGCTGGTCTCCAGCGCCGAGAACTCCTCGCTGGAGTGGAAGAAGCAGTACAAGTACATCGAGGACATCAAGGACGGCCGCGGCTACACCGCCGGCATCATCGGCTTCTGTTCCGGTACGGGCGACATGCTCGACCTCGTCGAGCTGTACACCAAGCGCAAGCCCGGCAACATCCTCGCGAAGTACCTGCCCGCGCTGCGCAAGGTCAACGGCAGCGACTCGCACGCGGGTCTGGACCCGAACTACAAGAAGGACTGGGAGAAGGCCGCCCAGGACCCCGCCTTCCAGCAGGCGCAGAACGACGAGCGGGACCGGGTCTACTTCGACCCCGCGGTCAAGCAGGGCAAGGCCGACAAGATCGGTGTGCTGGGCCAGTTCGCGTACTACGACGCGATCGTCATGCACGGTGACGGCAGCGACAAGACCAGCTTCTCCAACATCCGCAAGCGGGCCATGGCCAAGGCCAAGACCCCGGCGCAGGGCGGCGACGAGAAGACCTACCTCAACGCCTTCCTGGACGCCCGGGTGTGGGCGATGAAGCAGGAGGAGGCGCACAGCGACACCAGCCGCGTGGACACCGCGCAGCGCGTCTTCCTCAAGAAGGGCAACCTGAACCTGAACCCGCCGCTGGACTGGAAGGTCTACGGGGAGCCGTTCCACATCGGGTGACGGCGGCCGGCTCAGTGCGCGGGCGCCGGCTGCGAGTCCGGCGTCCCGCGCTCCGGCTGCTGCGGTACGGCCTCAAGGGGAGGCTCGCCGCGCCGCCGGCCGAGGTGGTTGAAGGCGAGGTTGAGCACGATGGCGACGAGGCAGCCGGTGCTGATGCCGGAGTCCAGGACGACCAGCATGTCCTTGGGGAAGTCGTGGTAGAACCGCGGCGCCGCGATCGGTATCAGGCCGATGCCGACCGCCGCCGCGACGATCAGCGCGTTCTCGCCCTTGTCCATGGCGGCCGTGGCCAGGGTCTGGATGCCGCTGGCGGCGACCGACCCGAACAGCACGATGCCCGCGCCGCCGAGGACCGGCAGCGGGACCAGGGAGATGACCGAGGCGGCGACCGGGCACAGGCCCAGCACGATCAGGATCAGCCCGCCGGTGGCGACGACGAACCTGCTGCGCACCCCGGTCATCGCGACGAGGCCGATGTTCTGCGCGAAGGCGCTGTTGGCGAAGCCGTTGAAGAGCGGGCTGAGGGCGGTGCCGAGGGTGTCGGCGCGCAGCCCGCCCGCTATGGCGCGCTCGTCCGCCGGCCGGTCCACGATCTTGCCGAGGGCGAGCATGTCGGCGGTGGACTCGGTCATGCAGACGAGCATCACTATGCACATCGATATCACGGCGGCGACGTCGAACTGCGGCGCGCCGAAGTGGAACGGCGTCGGGAAGCCGACGAGGTCCGCCTCGGTGATCGCGCCGAAGTCGGTGATGCCGACGGGTATCGCGATCAGGGTGCCGGCGACCAGGCCGAGCAGGATCGAGATCTGCCGGAGGAAGCCGCGCAGCACCCGCCGCAGGACGAGCACGATCACGAAGGTGAGCGCCGCCATGCCGATGTTGGTCAGCGAACCGTAGTCGCGGGCCTGCGCGTTGCCGCCCTGTGACCAGTTGAAGGCCACGGGCAGCAGCGACACGCCGATCAGGGTGATGACGGTGCCGGTGACGACCGGCGGCAAGAACCGCACCAGCTTGGAGAAGTAGGGGGCCAGGAGGAAACCGAGGCCCCCGGCCACGATCACCGCGCCGAAGATGACGGGCAGCGCGTCCCCGGGGCCCTGTGCCGTGCCGATGGCGACCATCGGGGTGACGCCGGCGAAGGAGACGCCGTTGACGAACGGCAGCCTGGCGCCGATCTTCCAGAAGCCGAGGGTCTGCAGGAGGGTGGCGATGCCCGCGGTGAACAGGCTGGCGCCCATCAGGAAGGCGGTCCCGGCGGGCCCGAGTCCGCAGGCCGGGCCGACGATCATCGGCGGGGCCACCACGCCCGCGTACATCGCGGCCACGTGCTGCAGGCCGCTGGTGAACATCTTGAAGGGCGGGAGGGTCGCGTCGACCGGATGCTTCCGGTCGCCCTGCGCCGTCCGCCCTGGGCTTGCGGCCACTGCGGGCCTCCTTCGATTTCTGCGCCGCCCGGGAAGGGCGGCGCGATGCTGTCACGGAGGTCGTGCGTCGGTGCGGTGGGGCAGCGGTCCGCGCTTGTGGCGCGTCAGGTGGCATGACGGTTCGTCACGTACTCGCGCATGCAGCGGGTTTGCCGGCCCGGGGGCACGAAGTGGCCTCCGTGCCCCCGGGTTACGGCGCTTGTGGGTCCCGCTCGGAACCACAAGCCCGGCCGGGGCCGTCCCCCCGGCCGGAGTTCTCGGGCAGCGCCGGGCGGGGGTCAGCCCTCGGCGGCGATGCGTGCCAGGCGCTGGGCCTCGGCCCGGGCCGTACGGGCGACGGTCTCCTCGTCGACGTTGGCCAGCCGGCCGTCTTCGACCACCGGCTCACCGTTGACCAGGGAGAGGGTGACCGGCGCGGCGGCCCCGAAGACCAGCGCGGTGACCGGGTCGGCGATGGTGGAGTGGGCCAGGCCGTCCAGCTTCCACAGCACCAGGTCGGCCAGCTTGCCGGCCTCCACTGAGCCGATCTCGGCGGTACGGCCCAGCACCTGGGCGCCGCCGTAGGTGCCCAGGCGCAGTGCCTTGCGGGCGTCGAGGGCGGCTTCCCGGTGCGCGCCGAGCCGGTTGATCAGCAGCGCGTTGCGCAGTTCGGTGTGGAGTTCGCCGCTCTCGTTGGAGGCGGTGCCGTCCACGCCGAGGCCGACCGGCACGCCCGCCGCGAGCATGTCCGGGACGCGGGCGATGCCGGCGGCGAGCCGCGCGTTGGAGGAGGGGCAGTGCGCCACGCCGGTCTTCGTCCGGGCGAAGGCGGCGATGTCGGAGTCGTTCATGTGGACGCAGTGCGCCATCCACACGTCCTCGCCGAGCCAGCCGGTGGTCTCGAAGTAGTCGGTCGGGCCCATGCCGAAGAGCTCGTGGCAGAACTTCTCCTCCTCGACCGTCTCCGAGCCGTGGGTGTGCATCCGCACGCCCTTGTCGCGGGCCAGTTCGGCGCCCTGCCGCAGGAGTTCGGTGGAGATCGAGAACGGGGAGCAGGGCGCCACGGCGATGTGCACCATGGAGCCGAAGGAGGCGTCGTGGTGGGTGTCGATGGCCTCCTCCGTGGCCTTCAGCGCGCCCTCGGTGGTCTCCACGGCGAAGTCCGGCGGCAGCCCTCCGTCCTTCTGGCTGCGGTCCATCGAGCCGCGGGCCAGGGTGATCCTGGCGCCGATCTCCCGGACGGCGGCCAGTTCGGCGCCGACCAGGTCGCCGGAGCCCCGCGGGAAGACGTAGTGGTGGTCGGCGGCGGTGGTGACACCGCCCTTGACCATCATGGCCAGCGAGCCCTGGGTGGCGGCGGCGAGCATCGGCGCGTCGATGCGGGCCCAGGTCGGGTAGAGGGCCACCAGCCAGTCGAAGAGGTTGTGGTCGGTGGCCAGGCCGCGGGTGATCCACTGGTAGAAGTGGTGGTGGGTGTTGACCAGGCCGGGGGTGAGGAGGTGGCCCGTGCCGTCGATACGGCGGACGACGTTCTCCAGGCCTTCGGGTGCCTTGCCCGCGCCCACCGATTCGATGAGGTTGCCGGCGACGACGACGTGGCCCGAGGCGTACTCGGTGTCGTGGGCGTCGACGGTCGCGATGGCGCAGTTCTCGATGATTATGCGCTGCTTCACCGTGCGGTCAGGGGCTGCCATGGTGCTTCCTCCGAGGTTGTGGCATGGGGGTCCCCCTGCTCCGCAGAAGCTCGGGGGAGGGCACGGCAGGGCCCTACGGGATTTGAGTGCCGGAGCCGGGTGCGGCGGCCGACAGTACCGCCGTCCCTTTGGTGCTCCGGGTGCCGAGATGGTGGAAGAACAGGTTGAGCAGGACCGCGACGAGCGCCCCGGCGCTGATGCCGGAGCCGAGCACGGTCTGTGCCCAGGCGGGGAAGTCCTCGTAGAACGTCGGGGCGGCGAGCGGGATGATGCCCGCGCCCAGCGATACGGCCACCAGGATGATGTTGGAGCTGTCGTCGAGCCCGGCCTCGGAGAGCGTACGGATGCCGCTGACCGCGATCGAGCCGAACAGGACGATGCCGGCGCCGCCGAGGACGGGCATCGGCACGAGGTTGACCACCGCGCCCAGGACCGGGAAGGCGCCGAGGACGAGCAGGGTGGCGCCCGCGACGGCGACGACGTAGCGGCTGCGTACCCGGGTCAGCGAGACGACGCCGACGTTCTGCGCGAAGGCGCTGGTGGGGAAGCCGCCGAAGACGGGCCCGAGGAGCGTGGCGAGGCCGTCCGTGCGCAGGCCGCGGGTGATGGTCCGCCCCGTCGTACGCCGTTCGCAGATCTCGCCGAGGGCGAGCATGCCGGCCGCCGACTCGGTCATCAGGACCAGCATGACGATGCACAGGGACAGCACGGCGGCGGGCTGGAACTCCGGCGCGCCGAAGGCGAAGGGGGTGGGCAGCGCGACGACGGGGGCCTCGCGCAGCGCGTCGAAGCTCGCCATGCCGAACGGGACCGCGGCGAGGGTACCGGCGACGAGGCCCAGCAGCAGGGCGATCTGCTTGACGAAGCCGCGGGTGAAGCGCTGGATCAGCAGGATGACCACGAGCGTGAAGGCGGCCAGCGCCAGGTACCTCATGGACCCGAAGTCGGCGGATTCCTTGTCGCCGCCCTGCGCCCAGCCGACCGGTACGGGCATCAGGGTGACGCCGATGAGCGTGATGACGACCCCGGTGACCAGCGGCGGGAAGTAGCGCAGCAGCCTGCCGAAGAACGGTCCGACGGCCAGGCAGAAGGCGCCGGCGACCATCACCGCGCCGTAGATGGCGGGCAGTTGGTGGCCCTTGGCGGTGGTCTCGGCGATGGCGAGCATCGGGGTGATGCCGGCCGAGGAGGCGGCGTTGACGAACGGCAGCCGGTTGCCGGCGAACTTCCCGGCACCCAGGGTCTGCAGGAGGGTCGCGAGCCCGGCGATCAGGAGGCTGGCGGCGATCAGCCGGGTGCGGCCCGCGGTGTCCAGGCCGGTGGCCTGGCCGATGATGAGCGGAGGGGTGACGACCCCGGCGTACATGGCGGCGATGTGCTGGAGGGCGGCGGGGACGAGCCGCTTGGGGGCCGGCTTCTCGTCCACCGGGTGGACCGGCGGGACGGGGTGTTTCTCAACGTGCGGTGGCTGTGCCATGGGTCGTTCCCCTCAGGATTCGCGGGCCCCTCCCCGCTGCGGGACGGGGAGGGGGCCGCGAGGCACGGCGCTGCGTCGGGAGCCGTCAGAGGTTGGTCAGATCCGTCGGGATCTCGGCTTCGACACCGTCGCGCAGGACAGTGGCTTCTATCAGGCCGTACGGGCGGTCCGCCGCGTAGTAGACGGCCCCCTCGGCGGTATCGTTCTTCAGGCCGAAGGGCTCCAGGTCCACGAGGAAGTGGTGCTTGTTCGGCAGCGAGAACCGCACCTCGTCGATCTCCGCGCGGTTGTTGATGATCCGCGAGCCCATCTGGTACAGGGTCTGCTGGAGCGAGAGGCTGTAGGTCTCCGCGAAGGCGTCCAGCAGGTGCTTCTTGACCTGGGCGTACGAGCGCTCCCAGTTGGGCATGCGCTGGTCGTCGTCGGTCCAGTTGAACCGCCAGCGGCCGGACACCTCGGTGGCCAGGATGCGGTCGTACGCCTCCTTGAGCGTCGTGTACTTGTCCTTGATGTAGCCCCAGAACTCGGAGTTGGTGGAATTCATCACGACCAGGTCCTTCAGGCCCGAGACGACCTGCCACCGCTCACCGTCGTAGGTGACCTGCGTCAGCCGGGTCTCCTGGCCCTTGCGGACGAAGGAGTGCCTGACCTCGTCGGCGCCGATGAACTTCGCGTTGGCCGCGGAGGTCTCGATGCGCTCCCAGGAGTACTCCTCGATGCGGATCCTGGCCCGGTGGATCGGCTCCTGGCTGGTGACGAAGTGCCGGGCCAGGTGGATGCCGAACTGCTCGGCCGACTCGATGCCGTGTTCCTTGGCGAAGGCGTACACGGTGTTCTTGGTCGTGTCGGTGGGCAGGCAGTGGGCGTTGGAGCCGGAGAGGTGGACCTCTTCGAGATCGCCGGAGAGCGCGACCGAGACGTTCAGGTCCTTGATGTGGTGGGTGTCGCCGTCCCGGGTGATCCTGACGACGCGGTTTTCCGCCTTGCCGTACTGGTTCTGGCCGAGAATCGTGGGCATGTCGGTGCTAGCTCCCTCGGTATACGGAGTAGCCGAACGGGTTGAGCAGCAGCGGTACGTGGTAGTGCTCACCCGGTGTGACGGCAAAGGTGATCGCCACCTCCGGGAAGAAAGCTCCGCTGTCCCTTACGCGGGGGGCGTCCTGCTGTTCCTCGGCTTGCTGGTCGGCCTTGCTGGCGAGGTACGCCTCGGTCCCGAAGACCAGGCGTACGTGGGTGGTGCCCTCCGGCAGCGCCGGCAGGTCCTTGCAGCGCCCGTCCGCGTCGGTCTTGGAGGCGCCGTGGGCGCTCCAGTCCCCGTCGCGTCCGGGGCGTACCGAGAGCGTGAGGGGGATGCCCTCCGCGGGGCGGCCCACGCTGGTGTCCAGGATGTGCGTGGACACCGACGTCTCGTGCGCAGCCGTCTCGCTGCTCATGGTCTGGCTCCTTCCGCGGCGTCTGCCGGATCCGCCGCGTCGTCGACGAGGCGGCCCAGCCGGATGCGGTTGATCATGCCCAGTTCCCTGCGGACGATCTCGCGTTCTTGTTCCGGCGTGTTGTCGAGCCGGTTACGGGCGGCGTCGCGCAGCTGCTCACCGGTCCGGCCGGTGGCGCAGATCAGGAAGACATGCCCGAATTTCTCCTGGTAGGCGAGGTTCAGTTCGAGCATCTCCGCCTTGAGGTCGTCCCCGGCCTCGGACATCCCCCGCTGTTCCCGGGAGGAGGTCGCGTCGCCCGGCGCGGGGCGGCCGATGGGCGGGTGCCCGGCCATCGCCTCGGCCAGGTCCGCCGCGGTCAGCTCGGCCGTGGCGGCGTCGCTGGCGGCGAACAGGGCGTCGGTGGTGGCGTACGGGCGCCGGGCGAGGAGCCTGCTCCCCCACGCTTCGCTGGCGCACGCCTCGCGCAGTGCGGCACGGGCCTCACTGACAGCGGCGGCGTTGAACCGGGTGAGACCCGGCGTCGGATTCGAAGACACGGGAAGCCTCCGTGGCCTGGTGCTGAACGGGCTCTGCTTGGCTGGAAACAGCTAAGACCTCCGGCAACATCACGTCAACACTTTGTTGAAAAGTCGGCGACAAGAAAGCCGCCGTCCGGTTCGCCCGGACGGCGGCACGTGCGCAAGTGCCCAACAGGCGGCACTTCTGGGTCAGTCGGCACCCTTCGCCGCGTTGTCCCTGTTCAGGTAGTTGTAAACGGTGAAACGGCTGACGCCGAGCGCGCCGGCGACCGTCTCGACCCCGTGCCGCACGGAAAAGGCGCCGCGCTGCTCCAGTATCCGCACCACCGACTGCTTGGTCCTGCGGTCCAGGTCGGAGAGCGGCATGCCGTGCCGGCGGCGGAGTTCGGCGAGGAGGTGGTCCAGGGAGTCCGACAGGTGCGGCAGCCGTACGGCCACCCGGTCCTGCCCCTCCCAGGCCAGGACCACATCGTCACCCCGCGCCTGCTCCGGCGCGACTATCTCCGCGCCCATGGCGTCCACCAGCGGCTTGACCGCCTGGACGAACGGGTGGTCGGCGGGCTCGGTCACGTGGCGTCCTCCCCGTCCCGTGCGATCACGTTGACCTGGAGGGAGACCCGGGTGGCACCGGCCTCCAGGGACCTGCGCAGCAGCGCGTCCACCGCGGCGAGCACCTTCTCCCCCTCGCCCTCGGCGGTGTTGCCGAACGGGCCGACATCCACGGCGTCCAGCCCGGCGCCCGTGACGATCTCGCGCCCCACGACCGCGTGGGCGGGCGCTTCGTCCAGATCGAACGGTTCCGTCGTGAATTCCACTCGCAATCGCACCATGCCCCCAAAGTAGCGCCGCCGGACCGCCCTCCGTCCCGGCCTCTTGACAGGCCACGAGATTCGCGGGCAATGTTCCAACAAGCAGAAAGATAGTTCCGCAATACGGAAGGTGCGCTCTCCCTCATGGGTTTCTCGGACGCGCGTTTCAACGTCAACCTGTCGATCCTGTTCACCGAGCTGCCGCTGCTGGAGCGGCCGGCGGCCGCCGCCGCTGCGGGCTTCGACGCGGTGGAGCTGTGGTGGCCGTGGGTGGACGCGCCGGTGCCCGAACAGCGGGAGCTGGAGGCGCTGCGTGACGCGCTGCGCGCCGCGGGCACCCGGCTGGTCGGCCTGAACTTCTACGCCGGCCGGCTGCCCGGCCCCGACCGCGGCGCCCTGTCCGTCCCGGGCCGGGAGTCCGAGCGCTTTCGCGCGAACGTGGACGTGGCCGCGGACTTCGCGCAGTCGCTGGGCTGCACCGCGCTCAACGCCCTGTACGGCAACCGCGTCGAGGGGGTGGAGGCAGCCGTCCAGGACGCCCTGGCGCTGGAGAACCTGACGCTGGCCGCGCGCGCCGCGCACCGCGTCGGCGCCACCCTGCTGATCGAGGCACTCAACGCCCCCGAGTCACCGCACTGCCCGATCGTCTCGGCCCCCAAGGCCATCGAGGTCGTCGACGCGGTCAACGCCGCCACCGGCCTGGACAACGCCCGCTTCCTGATGGACATCTACCACCTGGCCATGAACGGCGAGGATTTGCACGAGGTCATCGACCGCTACACCGGCAAGACCGGGCACGTCCAGATCGCCGACAACCCCGGCCGCGGCGCCCCCGGCACCGGCGCCCTCCCCCTCGAAGACCTCCTCGACCGCCTGCGCAAGAACGGCTACGACGGCTGGACCGGCCTGGAGTACAAGCCCGGCGACGGCCCCAGCGCCGGCGCCTTCGCCTGGCTGCCGCGCCCGCTGCGCGCCGCTCACTGACCCGACCCCGAAAGGCACCCGCAATGAGCACACTTCCCAAGATCGCGTGGATCGGGCTGGGCATCATGGGCGCGCCCATGGCCGAGAACCTGCTCAAGGCCGGCTACCAGGTCACCGGCCACACCCTGGAACCGGACAAGCTGGAGCGCCTGGCCGCCGCCGGCGGCACCCCGGCCGCCTCGATCGCCGAGGCGGTGCGCGACGCCGACGTCATCATCACCATGGTCCCCGCCTCCCCGCAGGTCGAGGCCATCGCCTACGGGCCCGACGGCATCCTGGAAAACGCCCGCCGCGGCGCCCTGCTCATCGACATGTCCTCCATCACCCCCCAGACCTCCGTCGACCTGGCCGGCGCCGCCGCCGAGCACGGCATCCGGGTCCTGGACGCCCCGGTCTCCGGCGGCGAGGCCGGCGCCGTCGAAGCGGTCCTGTCCATCATGGTCGGCGGCCGGCAGGAGGACTTCGACACCGCGCGGCCGCTGTTCGAGGCGCTGGGCAAGACCATCGTGCGCTGCGGCCCGCACGGCGCCGGCCAGACCGTCAAGGCCGCCAACCAGCTCATCGTCGCCGTCAACATCCAGGCCTGCGCCGAAGCCGTCGTCTTCCTGGAGAAGTCCGGCGTCGACCTCGGCGCCGCCCTGGACGTCCTGAACGGCGGCCTGGCCGGCTCGACCGTCCTGACCCGCAAGAAGGACAACTTCCTGACCCGCGACTTCGCCCCGGGCTTCCGCATCGACCTGCACCACAAGGACATGGGCATCGTCACCGACGCCGCCCGCGCCGTCGGCGCAGCCCTGCCCACCGGCACCGTCGTCGCCGGTCTGGTCGCCGCCCTGCGCGCCCAAGGCGACGGCGGCCTGGACCACTCCGCCCTCCTGCGCGGCGTCGAACGCCTCTCCGGCCACACCACCGCCTGACAGCGTGGCCGTACAGGTCTTCAGTACCCTCGGCGCCACGTCCTTGCCGTGGTACGAGACGTGTGAACAGGGTGGCGACGCACGGCACCTGATGGGAAGTCACGACCTGGGCGCGCTGCACATGGCGGCGGCCCGCGCCCGGGGCCCGCGGCCTCTCCAAGACTTCCCGGCGGCGGCGCCGACACCTGTCCTGTCGCGCCCAGGCGCCGCCGCCGGGAACCCCGCGAGCGTGCCCGAACTCCGTTCGTGAGCAGCTCCCGTGCACCGCCCGGCAAGTTTTCAACAAAGTGTTGACGATGGTTGGGGCGCTCCATACGCTCCAACATGCGGAAGCCGACTTCCGCGCTCTCGTACGGAAGGTCACCATGCCGAAGCCCACGACGACGCGCCGACTCACCACGGAAGCCGGCGCCCCGATCGCCGACAACCAGAACTCCGCCACCGCCGGCGTCGGTGGCCCGCTGCTCCTCCAGGACCAGCACCTCCTGGAGAAGCTGGCCCGCTTCAACCGCGAGCGCATCCCGGAGCGTGTCGTGCACGCCCGCGGTTCGGGCGCGTACGGCTACTTCGAAGTGACCGACGACGTCTCCGGGGTCACCCGCGCCGACTTCCTGAGCGCGGTCGGCAGGCGCACCGACCTGTTCATCCGCTTCTCGACCGTGGCCGACAACCTCGGCGGCCCGGACGCCGCCCGCGACCCGCGCGGCTTCGCGGTCAAGTTCTACACCGAGGAGGGCAATTACGACCTCGTCGGCAACAACACCCCGGTCTTCTTCATCAAGGACCCGCTGAAGTTCCCCGACTTCATCCACTCCCAGAAGCGCGACCCCTTCACGGGCAAGCAGGAGCCGGACAACGTCTGGGACTTCTGGGCCCACTCACCCGAGGCCACCCACCAGATCACCTGGCTGATGGGTGACCGCGGCATCCCGGCCTCGTACCGGCACATGAACGGCTACGGCTCGCACACGTACCAGTGGACGAACGCCGCCGGCGAGGCCTTCTTCGTCAAGTACCACTTCAAGACCAACCAGGGCATCCGCTGCCTGGACGCCGAGCAGGGTGCCGAGCTGTCCGGCAAGGACCCCAACAGCCACCAGACCGACCTGCTGCAGTCCATCGAACGCGGCGTGTACCCGTCCTGGACGCTGTACGTGCAGGTCATGCCGGCGGCCGAGGCGGCGGGCTACCGCTTCAACCCGTTCGACCTGACCAAGGTGTGGCCGCACGCCGACTACCCGCTCCAGCGGGTCGGCCGCCTCGTGCTGGACCGCAACCCCGACAACGTCTTCGCCGAGGTCGAGCAGTCCGCGTTCTCGCCCAACAACTTCGTGCCCGGCATCGGCCCGTCCCCGGACAAGATGCTCCAGGGCCGGCTGTTCGCCTACGCCGACGCGCACCGCTACCGCCTGGGCGTCAACCACACCCGGCTGCCGGTCAACGCGCCCAAGGCGACGGTGGCGGACAACTACGGCCGGGACGGCCTGATGGCGTCCAACGCCTACCACCGGCACGCCAAGAACTACGAGCCCAACTCCTACGACGGCCCGGCCCAGTCGGACCAGCCGCTGTCCGCGCCGCTCGCGCTCACCGGCCACACCGGCACCCACGCGGCCCCGGCGCACGCCAAGGACGACGACTTCTTCCAGGCCGGCGAGCTGTACCGGCTGATGTCGGAGGACGAGAAGAACCGTCTGGTGGCGAACATCGCCGGCGGCCTCTCGCAGGTCTCGCGCGACGACGTCGTCGAAAAGAACCTCGCCCACTTCCACGCGGCCGACCCGGAGTACGGCAAGCGCGTCGAGGCGAAGGTCCACGAGCTGCGCGAGGACTGACCCCCGGTCCGCGCGGGGCCTGACGGGAGGTCCGGCCCCGCGCTTCCGTGCCGGCCGGTCCGCTGAGGGGTGGCCGGCCGGCGCGGAGCCCCCGCCCGCCTGCTCCCCGCCCTCCCCCCATACCCGCCCGGCGGTGCGAACGTCATGTCGCGCCCGTCTCCCGTGCCGCCGGGCGGCACCACACCCCCGGCCCCGGTGCCCCGGGGCCGGGCCGGTACGCATATACCGCGGGTAATTACGGCCTCTCACCGTGAACCTCCCACCAACACCGGTCGCCGGAGGGAAGATGGACGGCAGCACACGCCGAACGCGTCTGCCGACCTACCCGCCAGGAGCCGACCATGGCCGACAGCGTGCCGGTGCGCTGCCCTACGTGCCGCCGTGAGAACGCCTTCACCCCGCCCACCTTCCCGTGCGCGTGCGGTGCCCCGCTGACCCTGCCGGTGCTGCGCGGCGGCGTGCCCGTGGAGATCCTGCACCGCACGTGGCAGAGCTCCTGGGTCGAGGTGCGCTGCGACTCCTGCGGCCGGCTGGACGAGTGGCCGGCGCCGGAGTCGGGCTGCGTGTGCGGCACGGTGGTACGGGTCCCCGTCGTCCCCGTACCGAACCCGCCGCCCCCGAACCCGCCGGCCCCCGGCAGCCACGCGGCGACCCCGCCCGCCGGATCGCCGCCGGTGCTGCGGCCCGCCTTCCGTCCCGTCACCATCCGTACGGCGCGCGACTGTGTCACCGCCGCCGCCCAGTACCTGAAGTGGCTGGGCTTCACCGACGTCGCGCGGGTGCAGGAGCGCACCGCGTCCGGCGTGGACCTGCGCGGCGGCAACGTGGTGGCCCAGGTCGACCCGACGACCCGGGCGACCAGGCTGCGCGAGATCGAGTGCCTGTGGCTCAACGGCCTCAACGACTCCGCCATCGCGGTCTGCTTCTCCCTGGCCGGCTACTCCCGCGACGCCCGCGCCCGCGCCGACGAACTGCACATCCCGCTGTTCGTCATGGACCTCACCGGCACCCCGCAGCCGGTCAACGATCCGGCCGACGCCCTGATCAGGGACGGCGCCGCCCGGTGGTAGGGGCGCCACGCGCAACGGGGGGCGGCGCTCGTTAGGGTCGGGCGAACCCACCTTTGCGTACGGAGAGGCCCGATGGCGGCGAGAACCAGCGCGGACGCGCTGCTGCAACTGCGCGGCGTCAGCCGTCGCTACGGCGACCGGCAGGCACTGCACCCGATCGACCTCGACCTGGCCGCGGGCAGCTGCACCGCCCTGTTCGGCCACAACGGGTCCGGCAAGTCCACGCTGCTGCGCATCGCGTGCGGCCGGGACGCGCCGACCGGCGGCCGCGCCCTGTTCGCCGGCCGTACGGTCGCCGAGGACGACCCCCAGGTACGGGCGCGGGTCGCGGTGGTCGGCGACAGCCTCGCCTGCTACCCGGACCTCACCGTCCGCGAACACCTCGAACTGGTCACGGTCGCCCACGCCGTGGACGACGCCCAGGCCTGGATCGACCAGGTGCTCGCCGACCGCCGGCTGTCCGACCACGCCCACGCGCTGCCGGGTTCGCTCTCCTCCGGCCAGTTGCAGTCACTGCTGCTGGCCGCCGCTCTGGTCAGGCCGCGCGACCTGCTGGTACTCGACGAGCCCGAGCAGCGGCTCGACCCCGACGCGCGGGCCCGCCTCGCCGGCCTTTTGGTCGCGGAGAAGGCGGACGGGGTGGCGGTCCTGCTCGCCACCCACCAGGCGGAGCTGGCCGAGGCGGTCGCGGACCGCATGATCGCGCTGGAGGACGGCCGGGTCGTCGGCCGGGGCAGCCCGGCGGCGGTGCTGCGGGAACTGGGCGTGCGGTCATGAGCATGCGGAGTACGGATACGGATACGGATACGGACACGGACGCCGAAGCCGGGGGCAGGGCCCCGGACGAGGCCGCGGACGAGGCGGCCGGCCACCGCCACGACGAGTCCCCGTGGTGCGAGGAGGACGACGACCGCACCGCCGAGACACTGCGCTGGCTGCGCGCCAAGCGCCGCGCCCACCAGCGCCGGCGCCGCCGGGACCAGGCCGTTCTCGCCTACTGCGTCGTACTGGCGGCCGTCGGCTACGGAAGCGGCTACGCCTACCGCTTCCTGCGGCAGCTGAAGCTGGGGGCCGACCACGGCAGCCTCGGCGCCGACCTCCAGCGCTCCCTTCCGGCCGTCTTCGTCACCGTCACGCTCGGGCTGGCCGTGCTCGCCGCCCGCGACGCGCTGTGGCGCGGGCCCGTCGTGGTGTCCGGGCCGTCCGTCGGCTGGCTGCTCGCACAGCCCGTACGGCGCGGCGCGGTGCTGCGGCCCGGCTTCCGGCTCTCCGCCGGGACGGCCGCCGGCGCGGGCGTGCTGGTGGCCGCGGTTGTCGCCGTCGTCTTCCGGGTGACCGGCCTGGCGTCGTTCGGCGGCGCGCTTCTGGCGGCGCTCCCTGCCGCGCTCTGCCTGCCGCTGCTGGCCGTCTCGCTGGGCATGGCGGTGGAGCGCAGGCCGCGGCTGACCCGGCACGTACGGCGGCTGACCGCGCCCGCCGCCCTCCTGCTGGCCCTGTCCGCCGGCCAGGCCGCGCTGGCCGGCACCGGCCGCCGCTGGGCGCCCCTGGAAGCGGTCGAACTGTGGTCCGGGCCGTGGGGCTGGGCGGCGCAGTCGGTCGTGGCGGTGAGCGGCGGGCAGGCGCCGGGTTGGCCCGCCGCCGTCGCCCTCCTCCTCGCCGTCACCGCGGCGGCCGTCCTGTACGCGCACCGGGACGCCGCGCACGTACCCAATGCCCAGTTGCGCAGCCGTGCGGCGACGACCTCGGCCGTCACGTCCGGCGTGCTCGCGCTGGAGCTGCGGGCCGCGAAGCTGGCGCTCCTGGAGGCCGGCGGCGACGAACCGGGGCGGCGGCTCCGGCTGCCGCCCCCACCGCACCGGTACCTGGCCGTGGTCTGGCGCGACCTGCTGACGCTGCTGCGCGCGCCCGGCCGGCTGGGGCGGGCGTGCGCCTGGACGGCCGCGGCCGCCGCGGCGGCGGGGCTCGGCGCCGGGCCGGTCGCCGAACAGCGCGTGACCGGCCTGGTCGTGGGGCTGCTGTGCGGGTACGCCGCGGTCGGCGCCCTCGCCGAACCGGCGCGCCTGGAGACGGACAACGTACGGCGGGCGGCCTGGTCGCCGTTCCGGCTGCGGACGCTGATGCTGCACCACGCGATCGTCCCCGCGGTGCTCGGGGCGCTGCTGGGCCTGCTCGCGGCGGTGCCGTACGCGCTGGCCGGCGCGGTGTGGGCGCTGCTGCTGATGCCGCTGTGCGCGGTGCCGTTCGCGGCGGCCGCGGTGTTCGGCGCGTGCCGCGGACCGGCGCGCACGGACCTGCTGTTCCTCGGCGGCGCCACTCCGATGGGCGGCCCTGGGCCGTTCCTGTTCGCCGCGTGGTACGCGGCCGGCCCGCTGATCTCCGTCACCGGCCTGGCCCTCGTACTCGACCCACCGCTCGCCCACGGCCCCGGCGGCCGGTCCGCGCTCCTCGTGACCGTCATGGCGGCTCTCCTCACGACCGGCCTCCTGTTCTTCGCCGCCCGCTCGGCGGACCGCCTCCTCAAGCACTGAACGCCGCACCGACCGGCCCCGAAAACCGGCTGCCGCGCGCGGCGCGACCTGCGACGGTGCTCACATGAACGCACCTGACCACCACCCTGCCGTCCGCGCGGCCACCTCCGCCGACCTCCCCGCGCTGCGCGCCGTCGAGCGCGCGGCCGGGGAGGCCTTCCGCGCTCTGGGCATGGACGCGATCGCGGACGACGAACCGCCGACGCTGACGGAACTGGCCCGGTACCGGCGGGCGGGCCGCGCCCTGGTCGCCTGCGACCGGACGCCGGGCGGCCCGCCGCTCGCGTACCTGCTCTGGGAACCGGTCGACGGCTGCGCCCACATCGAGCAGGTCTCGGTCCACCCGGCCGCCGCACGCCGCGGCCTCGGCCGCACCCTGATCGAGCAGGCGTGGCAGGACAGCGGCCTGCCGTCGCTGACCCTCACCACCTTCGCCGGCGTCCCGTGGAACGCCCCGTACTACGCCCGGCTCGGCTTCCGTGTCCTGCCGGACGGCGAACTCACCCCGGGCCTGCGGGAGATCCGCCACCGGGAGAGGGAACTGGGGCTGGACCGGTGGGAGCGGGTGTGCATGCGGCGGGACGGTGGCCTGGTTGTGTGACCGGTGAGGGCGCCCCGCTTGCCCGGTCTTCGGCCGCCGGGGACCATCACCGGATGAATCCACCTCAACCGCCTTCCCGACCCGCCCCCGGCGCCGCCGTGTCGGGCGCCGACGACGAGACGTCCGGTGCGGACGCCGCGCCCGCACGCCGGTGGTCCGCCCGCCGGGTGTGCGCCGTGTCCGCAGCCGTCTGCGCCGCGGCTCTCGTACCGCTGCTCGGCACCGGGCCGGCGGTCGACGAGTCGGCCGAGATCCGATTACCCGGGGACGGGGCCACCGCTTTTCTGCGGGCGGTGCTGCTCGCCGCGCTGTGTGTGCATATGGGCGAGTTGGCCGGGGCGCGGCTCGCGCGGCGGGTGGGGGGTGCTTCGGCGGGGTTGCCGCGGGGCTGGGCCGTGCGGGCGGCGTGGCCCGGGGCGGTGGCCGCGGTGGGGCAGTTGCTGCTGGTGGCGGGGAGCGGGTCGCCGGTGGCCGGGGTGTCGGGGCCGGCGCTGACCGCCGCGTACGGCACCCGGCCCGGCCTGCTGGCCTTGCTGGAGGCGAACGCGTTCGTGCTCGCCGCCCTGTGTGCCGCCTCAAGGCGGCCGGGCCTGGCCGTTGTTCCGCTGGCCGGCGTCGTGTTCGGGGAGGCGCTGCGGGCCCATCCGGAGACCGGCACGCCGGAGGTCGGCGTCGCGCTCACTCTCGTGCACCTGACGGCGACCGCGCTGTGGGCGGGTGGCCTGGTGCACGTCCTGCGGACCCGGTGGCGGTGGCGGCACGACGCGGTGGCGCGGCGGGAGTTGCTGGTGCGGTACGCGCGGCCGGCGGCGCTGCTGTTCGCCGCGATCGCGGTGACCGGTGTGTGCAGCACGCTGCGCCGGCTGCCGCTCGGGGAGACGTTCGGCACGGCGTACGGGCGTGTGCTGGTGGCCAAGCTGGTGCTCGTCCTGGTCGTGGCCGGGCTGGCGCTGGCCGCCCGCCGGCGGTTGCGGCGGGAGACGGCGGTGCCGGGTGCGGCCACCGGGCCGGCCCGCGCCGAGGTGGTGGCGCTGGCGGCCGTGGTGGTGGTGTCCGCCGTGCTGACCGCCGTGCCGCTGCCGCCCGCGCCGGGGTGAGAGCCGGAGTGCGCTCGCGCGCGATAATGCCCGTATGTTCGATGCGAAGCGGCTGCGGGCCGTCTGCCTGGACTTCAACGGGGCGTCCGAGGAGTTTCCCTTCCCCGGGAACCGTGAGGTGGCCACGTTCAAGGTCGGCGGGAAGATCTTCGCGTTGAGCAGCCTGGACGCCGAGCCGCTGAGCGTGAGCCTGAAGTGCGACCCCGACCTGGCGGAGCGGCTGCGCGCCGCGCACCCGGAGATCGTGCCGGGCTACCACCTCAACAAGCGGCACTGGAACACCGTCTCGTTGGCGGGAGCGCTGGACGACCGGCTCGTCCTGGACATGATCGAGGATTCGTACGATCTCGTCGTGTCGCGGCTGCCGCGCGCGCAGCAGCTGGTGCTGGACTGGCCGGGCCGCGCCTGATCCCACGGCGCGCGACCCGGCCGTAGCGCTACGTCTGGGCCGCTTCGACGGGCCCGGCCCGCCCGGGAGCCACGGCCGGACCGGCCGGTGGCTCCGGCTGCGCCGCCGCCAGTTGCGCGGCCAGCCGTTCCCGCAGCTCCACCTTCCTGACCTTGCCGCTGACGGTCATCGGGAAGGCGTCGAGGAGGTGCACGTACCGCGGCACCTTGTAGTGGGCCAGCCGCGAGCGGCAGTACCGTGCCAGCTCGTCGCGGGTGAGCCCGTCGGCGGGGTCGCGCAGGATGACGCAGGCGGCGATCTCCTCGCCGTACTTGGTGTCCGGGACGCCGACCACCTGTACGTCCGCGATCTTGGGGTGGGTGTAGAGGAACTCCTCGATCTCGCGCGGATAGACGTTCTCGCCGCCCCTGATGATCATGTCCTTGATGCGGCCGACGATCCGCAGGTAGCCGTCGTCGTTCATCACCGCCAGGTCGCCGGTGTGCATCCACCGGTCCGCGTCGATGACCTCGTCCGTGCGCTCCGGCTCCTCCCAGTAGCCCAGCATCACGCTGTAGCCGCGGGTGCACAGCTCGCCCGGCTCGCCGCGCGGGACCGTCGCGCCGGTCGCCGGGTCCACCACCTTGACCTCGATGTGCGGCAGTACGCGGCCCACCGTGCCGGTGCGGTGCGCCAGGTCGTCGTCGCGCCGCGTCTGGGTGGAGACCGGCGAGGTCTCGGTCATGCCGTAGCAGATGGAGACCTCGGCCATGTGCATCTCGGAGACGACCCGCCGCATCACCTCCTCCGGGCACGGCGAGCCCGCCATGATCCCGGTGCGCAGGGAGGTCAGGTCGTAGGTGGCGAAGTCCGGGTGGTCCAGCTCGGCGATGAACATCGTCGGTACGCCGTACAGGGAGGTGCAGCGCTCCTCCTGGACGGCCCGGAGGGTGGCGGCGGCGTCGAAGGCGGGGGCCGGGATGACGATGCAGGCGCCGTGCGAGGTGGCGCCGAGGTTGCCCATCACCATGCCGAAGCAGTGGTAGAAGGGCACCGGCAGGCAGACCCGGTCGTGTTCGGTGTAGCCGACCGTCTCGCCCACCCAGAAGCCGTTGTTGAGGATGTTGTGGTGGGAGAGGGTGGCGCCCTTCGGGAAACCGGTGGTCCCGGAGGTGTACTGGATGTTGACCGGGTCGTGCGCCGACAGCTCCTTCGCGGCGTCGGTGAGCTTCGCGTACGGCACGCCGGCGCCGGCCGCCAGCAGGCCGTCCCAGGTGGGGTCGTCGATGTAGATCACATCGCGCAGGGCCCGGCTCTCGGCGCGCACCTGCTCGATCATCCGCCGGTAGTCGCTGGACCTGTGGGCGACGGCGGAGACCAGGACGCTCATGCCGGCCTGCTTGAGCACATACGCCAATTCGTGCACACGGTAGGCCGGATTGATGTTGACCATGACGGCGCCGACGCGGGCGGTGGCGTACTGCACCAGCACCCATTCCGGGCAGTTGGGCGCCCAGATGCCGACCCGGTCGCCCTTGCGCACGCCCTTGGCGAGCAGCCCGAGGGCCACCTCGTCCACCGCCCGGCCCAGCTCCGCGTACGTCCAGCGGCGGCCGCCCGCCACGTCGACCAGTGCCTCGCGGTCGCCGAAGAGCCGGATCGCGCGCTCCAGGTCGGCGCCGATGGTGCGGACGAGCAGCGGCTCGTCGGTGGCTCCGCGCGCGTACGACAGCCGTTCGCTCTCCACGGCGTCCTCCCTGGGTCCCGGTGGGTGGCCCGGCGGCCTGCTCATGTCGGTCATCGGTGGTCTTCCTCTCGGTACTCGGCGGCCCCGCCGCCCTCGGCGGCGGTGCGTTCACGCAGTTCCACGCGACGGATCTTGCCCGACACCGTCTTGGGCAGCTCCGCGAACTCCAGCCGCCTGACGCGCTTGTACGGAGCGAGCACCGCGCGGGAGTGCGCGAAGAGCACCGCGGCGGTCTCCGGCCCAGGCTCCCAGCCGGCGGCCAGCACCACGTACGCCTTGGGAACCGCCAGCCGGACGGGGTCGGGCGCCGGGACCACGGCGGCCTCGGCCACCGCCGCGTGCTCCAGCAGGGCGCTCTCCAGCTCGAAGGGTGAGATCTTGTAGTCGGATGCCTTGAAGACGTCGTCGGCGCGGCCGACGTAGGTCAGGTAGCCGTCGCCGTCGCGGCTGCCGATGTCGCCGGTGCGGTAGTACCCGCCCGCCATCGCCTCCGCGGTGCGCTCCGGGTCGCCGTGGTAACCGGTGGTCAGGCCCACGGGGCGCGCCGACAGGTCGAGGGCGATCTCCCCCTCGTCGGCGGGCCGGCCGCTCACCGGGTCCAGCAGGACGACCTCGAAGCCCGGGGTGGGGCGGCCCATCGAGCCGGGCTTGAGGGGCTGGCCCGGGGTGTTGGCGACCTGGACGGCGGTCTCGGTCTGCCCGAAGCCGTCCCTGATGGTGACGCCCCACGCCTCCCGCACCCGTTCGATGATCTCCGGGTTGAGCGGCTCGCCGGCGGCGACGATCTCGCGCGGCGGGTTCTTCAGTGCCGTCAGGTCGGCCTGGATGAGCATCCGCCACACGGTGGGCGGCGCGCAGAAGCTGGTGACGCCCGCCCGGTCCATCTCCGCCATCAGCCGGGCCGCGTCGAAGCGGGTGTAGTTGTGGATGAAGACGGTGGCCTCGGCGTTCCACGGGGCGAAGAGGTTGGACCACGCGTGCTTGGCCCAGCCGGGTGAGGAGATGTTGAGGTGGACGTCGCCGGGTTGCAGACCGATCCAGTACATCGTCGCCAAGTGGCCGACGGGGTAGGAGGTGTGGGTGTGTTCCACCAGCTTGGGACGGGCCGTGGTGCCGGAGGTGAAGTAGAGCATCAGGGGGTCGTCGGCCCGGGTGGGGCCCGTGGGCTCGTACGTCTCGGAGGCGGTGTACGCGTCCTCGTAGGCGAGCCAGCCCGCGGCGGCCGTCCCGGCGTCACCGCCGACCGCGATGCGGGTGTAGTCGCCGGGCACGTCCGCGAACTTGCCGGTGTCCGAGGCCCGTACGAGCACGTGCCGGGCCCGGCCGCGCCCGACGCGGTCGGCGAGGTCGAGCGGGCCGAGCAGCGGGGTGGCGGGGATGACCACGGCACGCAGCTTCATGGCGGCGAGGGCGGTCTCCCACAGCTCGGCCTGGTTGCCGAGCATGACCACGATCCGGTCGCCGGCCCGTACGCCCTGCGCGGCCAGCCAGTTGGCGGCCTGGTTCGAGCGGCGACGCAGCTCGTCGAAGGTGCGGCGGGTGTGGGTGCCGTCCTCCTCGACGATGTGCAGGGCGGTGCGGCCGTTGGCCTCGGCGATGTGGTCGAACCAGTCCAGCGCCCAGTTGAAGTGCTCGGGGCGCGGCCAGGCGAAGCCCTCGCGCGCGCTGTCGTAGTCCTCGCGGTGGCGCAGGAGGAAGTCGCGTGCGGCGCGGAACTCCGCGGTGGGGTCCGAGGACGCCGCCGCTCCCGTCACTTCCGTAACCCCCGCAACCCCGCCCATACCATCCGTACCACCCGTCGCACCTGTCTCGTGCGTGTCCGCCATGTGTCCTCCTCATTGCCGCACCGCCTACCGCCATCGTGTAATCAGTGACGCAGGTCTCACCACCCCCGAACGGGGGGAAGCGGAGGTTTCGACGTGCGGGTCGAGTCAGAGTCCGGCGGGTCCGTGGACGTACGGGCGGCGCTGTTGCGGCTGCGGCGGGCCAGCGGCCTGCCCGTGGCGTTCGGGGGACTGCGGTCCGGCGCCGGCCGCTACCGCATCAGCGAGCTGACGGGCGCCAGAACCGGCTCGCTGCACGGGCTGGCCATCCGGCACGGCAACGGCCTCGGCGGCAAGGCCGCGGCGCTGACCCGCCCCTTCGCGGTGACCGACTACCGCTCCTCCCCCGTGATCAGCCACGAGTACGACGCGGCCGTGGCCGCCGAGGGGCTGTGCTCCGTACTGGCGGTGCCGGTGGTGGTACGGCGGCGGGTGCGCGGGGTCCTGTACGGGGCGCTGCGCGACCCGGTGCGGATCGGCGACCGCCCGCTGTCGGCCGCGATGGAGGCCGCCCGCGAACTGGAGCAGGCGCTGCTGCTCCAGGACGAGGCGCAGCGGCTGCTGTCGGTCGCCCGGCAGCCGACGGCCGCGGACCCGGCGATGTGGGAGGAGGTCCGGGAGGCGCACGGCGATCTGCGGGCGCTGGCCCAGCGGGTCGCCGACCCGGCGCTGCGCCAGGAGATGCTGGCGGCGTGCGGGCGGCTGGCGGCGGCGTCCGCTCCCGGGGGCAGCGCGGCGGGCGGGACCGTGCTGTCGCCGCGTGAGGTGGACGTCCTGGCGTGCGTGGCCTCGGGCGCGACGAACGCGTCGGCGGCGGAACGGCTGGGACTGCGCCCGGAGACGGTCAAGAGCTACCTGCGGTCCGCCATGCGCAAACTGGGCGCGCACTCGCGGCTGCAGGCCGTGGTGGCGGCGCGGCGGGCGGGGGCGCTGCCGTAGCGGCGCGCGGGCCGGGGCACCGGCGCCGGCGGGCGGGGCCGGGCGGCCCCGCCCGCCGGGCGTGGTGTCACTTGTGGTGCGGCTGGTAGTACGAGCCGAGCTGCTGGTGGTAGTCCGGGTTGCCGAGGTGCTTGTCCTTGTCGAACTCCGGGGAGTTCTTGATCTCTTCCTTGGTACGGGAGACGTAGATCTTGCGCTCGGCGGTGTCCACCGAGGCGATGACGCCGGCGGGCAGCAGCACCTGCTTGCCGAAGATCCAGACACCGGTGTCGACCACGATCCAGGCGGCGCCCACCTCGTCGGAGTGCTTGTCGACCTTGCCGATGCCGCCGTCCGTGGCCTCGACCTTGAACCCGACGAGGTCCGTGCCCGCCGTGTGGCCGGCGGTGGCCGGGTAGCCCCAGATGTCGCTCATCGAACGCTCCTTCACACGATCGGGTCTCTGAACACGGCGCCGGGTGCCCGGCCGCACCGCACCCAAACGGCGGCACGGCACGGCCCGGCCGCTTCCGGCCACGGCGGGGCGCGCCGGCAGCCCCCGCGGCACGCCTCCGGCAACCGGACTCGCGCGGCGCGGGGCCGCCCGTCAGTAGTCCTCGCCGGTGAACGGCAGGTACTCCGTCTCCAGCGCGGCGTCCAGCAGCCGGGCCGCACCCGGCGTACGCTCCTCGGCCAGGCCCGCCCGCACCAGTCTGCGCAGCCGGGTGCCGCCGAGGTAGCAGGCCGCCAGTTCCCTGACGTCCAGCGCCAGGTCGGCAGGGGCGCCGGTGGGCTCGTACGCGGCGCCGGACGGTCCCGCCACCAGCCGGAAGCGACCCGCGTTGGCGGGCAGCGCGCGGTCGCGTACGTCCAGTACGACATCGGCCGGGGCGGCCCACGAGCGGGCGGTCAGGGCGGCGGCCACGTCCACCAGCCGGAGCCACAGCGCCGGCCACTGGCCGGTGACCCGCACCCGGTCGCGGTCGGCGGCGAAGAGCAGCAGCGGGTCGTCGGCGGGCACCGCCCAGGCGCGCACCTTGCGCGTCAGGTCGATGGACGCGAGATAGGACCAGAGGGCCGCGGCGGCCGACGCGTCGGCCGCCTCCATCTCCTGGACGTTCACCGTGCCCTTGTCCGCTACCTGGTAGACGGCGTATCCGGCGGCCGGCGCCCCCTTCTCGCCGAGGACGACGACGCACGGAGGGCCGCCGTCGCTGTCGCCGTCCTCGTCGTCGGCGAGCACCGAGCGCCGCCACCACGCCTCGTCGCGGGCGAGCCGGCCGCCGCGCCGTGCCCGGCCCGCCTCGTACAGCGGCCCGATCACGGGCACCGCGTCCTTCGGGTCCAGCAGCCGCAGCGGGCGCCCGTCCGGCGCGATGCGCAGGTCCAGCGGCCGGGTGGAGTCGATTTCGACGGTGTACGCCTCGGTGGCGGTGCCGAAGCCGAAGCGGCCGTAGATCGCGTCCTCCGAGGCCCACAGGCAGGCCAGCAGCTGTCCCGCCGCGGCACAGCGGCGCCACAGTCCGCCCATCATGCCGGTCAGGGCGCCGCGCCGCCGGTGGGTGGGCGCCACCGACACGAAGTCCAGCCCGGCGGCCGGCAGTTCGCCGCCCGGCACGGACAGGCGCAGCCGGTGCGCCGCGGTGAACCCGACGAGGTCGTCGCCGTCGTACGCGCCCACCCGGTCGCAGTCCAGCAGCGTCTCGCGGTGGCGCTTGCGGGCCGCGTCGCCGGTCTTTTCGTGGAAGGCGAGACAGGCGAGATCGAGCGCCCGGTCGACCTGTGCTTCGGGGAGGTCCCGGATGTCTGTCGTCACCCGTGGAAGCTAACCCGGGCCCCGCGCGCCGTCATCCGGTTTATCCGGCACCCCCGCCCCGGCGGCGTCCGGCGCCCGGCCGCGGGCCGTCGTAGTCCTCCTCGGCGCCGTCCGGGTTGTTCATGACGGTCCAGCTCACGGCCGACACCGCGGGCTCCAGCGACAGCCTGCTGACGGCCTCTTCGAGCAGGCTGTCGTCGCGCCGCTCGGTGGTCAGCTCCGCGGCCACGGTGACCTTCGGCGCCGCCTCGCCGTCCCGTCCAGCGGCCCCGTCGTCCCGGCTGTGCACCGCCCGCAGCCGGAAGCCCGGCCGGCTGACGGCCTGGACGACCAGCGCCCGGATGTGCGCCTCCTCTGGCTCGGCACACACCGCCTCGAAGTAGTAGTCGGTCGCCACCTCCGCGCCGCCGCCCGGCTCCCGGTCCATGCGCCGGCCCAGCGGCCGCAGCACCAGGTTCGCGCCGACCACGCCGGCCGTGCCCAGCGCCGCGACCACGTACAGCCCGGTCCCCGCCAGGGCGCCGACCGCGGCCGAGCACCACAGCGTCGCCGCGGTGTTCAGGCCGCGCACGCTCAGTCCGTCGCGCATGATGACGCCGGCGCCGAGGAAGCCGATGCCGGAGACGATCTGCGCGGCGACCCGCGAACCGTCGTACCCGGTGGTACTGGTCGCGGCGGCGAAGCCGTACTGGGAGAGCAGGACGAAGAGCGCGGCACCGGCGGCGACCAGCGCGTTGGTCCGCAGTCCCGCCATCCGGGCGCGCCACTGCCGCTCCAGGCCGATGACCGCGCCGAAACCCAGGCCGGCGGCGATGTTGCCCGCCAGCTGCCACTCGTTCACCATGATCCGCGCTCCTCCTCGATGCGCCGGTGCGGGGGCCGCCCGGGGCGGCCCCCTCTCTCCATCGGCGGTTCACAGCCAGGTGTTGAACCGGCGGATGTACCAGGTCTTCACGCCCTGGGTCAGCAGGCAGTACGCCAGCAGCGTCCCGGCCAGCCACGGGAAGTAGCTCACCGGCAGCGCCGTGAGGCCCAGGGCCGGGGCCAGCGGCGAGCACGGCAGCGCGATGCCGAACGCCATGACCAGGCCGGTCATCAGCAGCACCGGCCAGGTCGCCCGGGACCGCAGGAACGGGATCTTGCGGGTGCGCAGCATGTGCACCACGAGCGTCTGCGTCAGCAGCCCCTCGACGAACCAGCCGGACTGGAACAGCGCCTGGTGCGCCTCGCTGTCCGCCCCGAAGACGTGCCACATCAGCAGGAAGGTGGTGATGTCGAAGATCGAGCTGGTCGGGCCCAGGACCAGCATGAAGCGCCCGATCCCCCGGGCGTCCCAGGTCCGCGGCTTGCGCACGTACTCCTCGTCCATCCGGTCCCAGGGCGTGGCGAGCTGCGAGATGTCGTAGCAGAGGTTCTGTACGAGCAGCTGGGTGGCCAGCATCGGCTGGAACGGCAGGAAGGCGGAGGCGGCCAGTACCGAGAAGACGTTCCCGAAGTTCGAGGAGGCCGTCATCTTGATGTACTTGATGGTGTTGCCGAAGGTCCGGCGGCCCTGGAGGACGCCCTGTCCGAGGACGGTCAGGTCCTTCTCCAGCAGGATGACGTCCGCGGACTCCTTGGCGATGTCGACGGCGGTGTCCACCGAGACGCCGACGTCCGCCTCGCGCAGCGCCGCGGCGTCGTTGATGCCGTCGCCGAGGAAGCCGACGGTGTGCCCGGCGCCCTGGAGCGCACGGACGATCCGGGCCTTCTGTACGGGGTTGATCTTGGCGAACACGGTCGTCGTACGGACCAGCGCGGTCAGCTCCGACTCGTCGAGGAGGTCGAGGTGCGGCCCGGTGACGACGGTGCCCACCTCGATGCCGACCTCGTCGCACACCCGCGCCGCCACCAGCTCGTTGTCGCCGGTGACGACCTTGACGGCGATGCCGCTGCCGGTCAGTGCCCGCAGCGCCTCGGCGGCGTCCCGCTTCGGCGGGTCGAGGAAGGCGAGGAAGCCCCGCAGGGTCAGCCCGGTCTCGTCGCCGACCCCGTACGTCTCGCGGGTGGCGGGCAGCGTGCGGGTCGCCACCGCGAGGACCCGCAGTCCCTGCCGGTTGTGGTTCTCGGCGGTCAGGGCGACCTGCCGGCGCAGCGCGTCGGTCAGCTCCACGCGCTGCCCGCCGTCGACGAGGTGGGTGCACAGCGCCAGGACCTCCTCCCCGGCCCCCTTGGTGACGAGGAGGTGTTCCGCGGCCGGCCCTTCGAGGTCGTTGCGCCGCAGCACCACCGACATCCGGCGCCGCGCGAAGTCGAAGGGGACCTCGTCGACCAGCGTGAACCGCGCGTCGACGACCACCTCCTCGGCCTCGTGCATCCGGTCGACGACGGCCTGGTCCATGAGGTTCCGCAGCCCCGTCTGGAAGTGGCTGTTGAGGTAGGCGTACTCCAGCACCTCACCGTCCTCGTGGCCGCGTACGTCGAGATAGCGGTCCAGGACGACGCGGTCCTCGGTGAGGGTGCCGGTCTTGTCCGTGCACAGCACGTCCATCGCACCGAGGTTCTGGATGGCGTTCAGACGCTTGACGACGACCTTGCGCTGCGCCATGGCGACCGCGCCGCGCGCCAGGTTGGTGGTGACCACCATCGGGAGCATCTCGGGCGTCAGGCCCACCGCGACGGCCACACCGAAGGTGAACGCCTCGGCCCAGTCGCCCTTTGTGAGGCCGTTGACGGCGAACACCAGCGGCACCATCACCAGCATGAAGCGGATCAGCAGGAAGCTGACCTTCTTCACCCCGGCGTCGAAGCTGGTCTCCGGGCGCTCGCCCGCCAGCGAACCGGCCATCGAACCGAAGTAGGTGTCCGCGCCGGTGGCCACGGCCACACCGGCCGCGGTACCGGAGGTGACGGACGTGCCTGCCAGCACCAGATTGCCGGCCTCCACCGGGTCGGCGGTCGCGTGCCGGCCGTCGTCCACAGCCCGTGTGTCGGCCTTGGCGACGGGCAGCGACTCGCCGGTCAGCGCGGCCTGGGCGACCATGAGGTCCTTGGCGGACAGCAGCCGCAGGTCGGCCGGTACGAGGTCACCGGCGGCCAGCTTGACGATGTCGCCGCGCACGACGTCCGCCACGGGGATCTCGACGGTGGCCGGCGCCTGCTCCCGTCCGGCCCGGCGCTGGACGGCGGTGGTCGTGGTGACCAGGGCGCGCAGCGCGGCGGCGGAACTGCCCGAGCGGTACTCCTGCCAGAACCGCAGCAGTGCGCTGATCAGCACCATCGCGCCGAGGATCGGAATTTTCGGGTCGAAGGGCTCCTCGTCGGCGACCTGGAGCCACTGCGCGTACATGACGGCCGCCAGGGCGGTGAGCACGAGGATGAACGGGTTCCAGAACGCCTTGGCCAGCTGCACGTACCAGCGCGGCGGTCGCTCGTGCGCGATGACGTTGGGCCCGTAGCGCTCCAGGCGGGCCACGGCGTTCTCGTGCAGCAGGCCGTCGCGGCCGGTGCGCAGGTCCTGGAGGACCCGGGACGCCGGACGCGCGCTGACCGCGGTCAGGTTCTCGCCGACGGCGCGGGTACGGGCCGCCAGTTCGGCGGCCTTCCGCTCCCGGCGGCGGCCCGGCGGCGCGAGCTTCTCGGGGATGAGCAGATCGGTCATGACAGAGCCTCCCTCCGTACGAGGGCTCGCCGGCACCGGGTCATGCCGGCATGAGGGCATGACGGCATGGCCCGGTGGCGCGGGGCCCCGGAACAAGAGAATTTCGTTTATCCGTGATGTGGAATCACGAGAAAGGGAAAAAGAAAGCACGCCGAAACGCGTCACGACACAGCCGTACACATTTCCGCGCGCGGCGAGTTGTGCGCGACGCACGGAAAAGAGCACGGAAAGGCGGAACGCGGAGAGGAAACGGCCGGGGCAGTGCACACCGGCAGCCGCCGTCATCGCCGCACTCGGCGGTTCCCGGCAGCAGACGCCCGGCAGTTCTCAGCGGTATCGGCACACAGCGCGGCGGTACACCGGCCCCTTCGGGACGCCGGTGTCAGCTCACGGTGAAATCAGCAGTCAGCACACTGCAACGCTGCGGCAAGGACTTCCTTCGGGACTCATCCCGATCACCTCCTTGCTCGCGCGGACACAAACCCGGGCGCCGCGCGTTCCGGCGCCCTCACCACCGAATCATGCCATACCCGGCCCGCCGACCCCTCCCCCTTTCGGTCAAGAATTCTCCAAACGCCGGTGTGATTCACCTTGCCCACCGGCCGGTACGGCGTCATCGCCCTATGGTGACGGGAAATGCCACGGCCGCCGCGGGCGGCGGTGACCTGCTCGGCGCCTACCGGACCGCGCTCCTGGTCCCGCTCCTGGCCGCCGTGCTCGCCACCCTCCTGGCCCCCCGGAGCCGCCCCCGCCGCGCCGCCCCGGCGCCCCGGGCCTCACGCCACCGAAGCCGGCCCTATGCGGTCCAGGGCCGCGGGCGCGTCGTGGTGGATGGGGGTGTGGGCGCCGGTGAGGGGGGTGCCGGTGCCGCCGCGGCGGTTGGCGACGATCTCGGCGGCGATGGAGAGGGCGGTTTCCTCGGGGGTGCGGGCGCCGAGGTCGAGGCCGATCGGTGAGCGCAGGCGGTTGAGTTCGAGTTCGGTCAGGCCGACGGCGCGCAGGCGGTCCAGGCGGTCCAGGTGGGTGCGGCGGGAGCCCATGGCGCCGACGTAGGCGACGGGGAGCCGCAGGGCGCGTTCCAGGAGCGGGACGTCGAACTTGGCGTCGTGGGTGAGGGCGCACAGCGCGGTGCGGGCGTCGAGGTCCTGGGTTTCGAGGTAGCGGTGCGGCCAGTCGACGACGATCCGGTCCGCCTCGGGGAAGCGGGCGCGGGTGGCGAAGACGGGGCGGGCGTCGCAGACGGTGACGTGGTAGCCGAGGAACTTCCCGGCGCGCACGAGGGCGGCGGCGAAGTCGATGGCACCGAAGACGATCATGCGGGGGGCGGGCACGGAGGACTCGACGAGGAGGCGGACGGGCTCGCCGCAGCGGGAGCCGTCCGCGCCGATCTCGACGGTGGCGGTGCGGCCCGCGTCCAGGAGGGCGCGGGTTTCGTGGACGGCGGTGCGGTCCAGTTCCGGGTGGCCGCCGAGGGTGCCGGTGACGCTGCCGTCGGGGCGTACGAGCAGCGCGCGGCCCAGCAGGCGGGCCGGGCCGCCGACGACCCTGGCCACCGCCGCCGCGTCGCCCGATGCGGCGGCGGACAGGGCGGCGGTGAGGGTGCCGGCGTTGCCCGCGGGCTCGCCGGGCGCCGGTGCCCCCACCGGCGTGATCAGGATGTCGATGACGCCGCCGCAGGTCAGGCCGACCGCGAAGGCGTCCTCGTCGCTGTAGCCGAAGCGTTCGAGGAGCGTCTCCCCGGTCCGGAGCGCTTCCTGGCACAGTTCGTAGACCGCGCCTTCCACGCATCCGCCGGAGACCGACCCGACTGCCGTGCCGTCGTCGTCGACGGCCAGTGCGGCGCCCGGCTGGCGGGGCGCGCTGCCGCTGGTGGCCACGACGGTGGCCACCGCGAAGGGTCGTCCCTGCCGGGCCCACCGGTGCAGCTCGTCGGCGATGTCCAGCATGTCGGTCTCCTTACGGGTGGATGCGGGAGGGGCGGGCGTTACTTGGCGCCCAGCCAGTTCTCGATGGGGTGCAGCGAGAAGTAGCAAAGGAAGACCAGAGCGAGTACCCACATGAAGGCGCCGACCTCCCGCCACTTGCCCTGCGCGGTCTTGATGGCGGTGTAGGCGATGACGCCGGCGCCGACCCCCGCGGTGATGTTGTACGTGAAGGGCATCAGTGCCACGGTGAGGAACACCGGGATCGACACCGATCGGTCGCTCCAGTCCACGTGCTTGGCGGCACTCATCATCATCGAGCCGATGACGACGAGGGCGGCCGCGGCGACCTGGGCGGGCACGAGCTGGGTGAGCGGGGTGAAGAAGAGGCAGGCCGCGAAGAACAGGCCGGTGACGACCGAGGACAGGCCGGTACGGGCGCCCTCGCCGACGCCGCTGGCCGACTCGATGAACACGGTCTGCCCCGACGCGCCCGCGACACCGCCGATCGCGCCGCCGGCGCCGTCCACGAACAGCGCCTTGGAGAGGCCCGGCATCCGGCCCTTGGCGTCGGCGAGCCCGGCCTCCGTACCGACGCCGATGATGGTGGCCATGGCGTCGAAGAACCCGGCGAGGACCAGGGTGAAGACGATCATGCCGACGGTGATGGCACCGATCTGGTCCCAGCCGCCGAACTCGACGTGCCCGAAGAGCCCGAAGTCGGGCGGGGCGACGGCGCTGCCGTGCAGTTCGGGCGAGGTGCCGCCCCAGTCCTTGTCGGTGAGGCCGCCGAGGGTGGTGGCGAGCACGGACAGGATGGTGCCGACGACGATGCCGATGAGGATGGCGCCGGGGACGTTACGGGCCTGGAGCATGAAGATCAGCAGCAGGGTGACGGCGAAGAAGAGGACCGGCCAGCCGGAGAGTTCGCCGGTCGGGCCGAGCTGTACGGGGCCGCCGGTGCCCTTGCCGACGAAGCCGGCCTTCACCAGGCCGAGCAGGGCGACGAACATGCCGATGCCCATGGTGATGGCGTGCTTGAGGGCCGGCGGGATGGCGTTCATGATCATCTCGCGTAGCCCGGTGACCACCAGGAGCATGATGACCACGCCGTACAGCACGCACATCCCCATGGCCTGCGGCCACGTCATGTACGGGACGACCTGCGAGGTCAGCGCCGCCGAGACGTTCAGCCCGGCGGCCAGGGCCAGCGGCACCTTGCCGACGAAGCCCATCAGCAGCGTGCAGAGCGCCGCGCCGAGCGCCGTGGCCGTCACCACCCCGGCGCTCGCCAGGGTGTTCTTCTCGACGTCCGGCGTGGCCAGGATGAGGGGGTTGAGCAGGAGGATGTAACACATCGCCATGAAGGTGGTGATGCCGCCGCGCACCTCGCGCGCGACCGTCGACCCTCTGTCGGATATGTGGAAGTACCGGTCGAGCCAGGACCGGCCGGCGGGCTGACGCGTGCCGGTGCCCGCGTCGTCCGCCGTGGTCTTCGGCTCCAGGGACTGCTGGGTCATGGTGCCTTACTCCCAAGGTTCATAGGGGCCCTCGCGTCACGCGCGCACCGCGCCGCGAGATTTGGGATGGAACGTCGGCTGCACGACCCGGGGGACGGCCCAGGTAGCGGCGGCGGGGCGGCCGTACGGCGGTGGGTGCACCGCGTACGGCCGTTCCGCCGGCGGCTATGTGCCGGTCAGGTGCTCCGGGCGGACCGGAGTCTTGTTCAGTTCCAGCCCGGTCGCGTTCCGGATCGCCGCGAGGACGGCCGGGGTGGACGACAGGGTGGGGGCCTCGCCGATGCCGCGCAGCCCGTACGGGGCGTGCTCGTCGGCGAGTTCGAGCACGTCGACCGGGATGGTCGGCGTGTCGAGGATGGTGGGGATCAGGTAGTCCGTGAAGGAGGGGTTGCGCACCTTCGCGGTCTTCGGGTCGACGATGATCTCCTCCATCACCGCGACGCCGAGGCCCTGCGTCGTGCCGCCCTGGATCTGGCCGACGACGGAGAGCGGGTTGAGCGCCTTGCCGACGTCCTGGGCACACGCCAGTTCGACGACCTTGACCAGGCCGAGTCCGGTGTCCACCTCGACGACCGCGCGGTGCGCGGCGAAGGAGTACTGGACGTGGCCGTTGCCCTGGCCGGTGCGCAGGTCGAACGGCTCGGTGGGGCGGTGCCGCCATTCGAGTTCGAGGTCGACGACCTCGTCCTCCAGGACGTCCGCGAGGTCGGCGAGCACCTCGCCGCCGTCGGTGACGACCTTGCCGCCCTCCAGCAGGAGTTCGGCGGTGGCCCACGCCGGGTGGTAGGTGCCGAACTTGCGGCGGCCCAGCTCCAGGACCTTTTCGCGCACGTGCTCGCAGGTGTTCTTCACCGCGCCGCCGGTGACGTAGGTCTGCCGGGAGGCGGAGGTGGAGCCCGCCGAGCCGACCCGGGTGTCGGCGGGGTGGATGGTGACCTGCTCGACGCCCAGTTCGGTACGGGCGATCTGCGCGTGGACGGTGACGCCGCCCTGGCCGACCTCCGCCATCGCGGTGTGCACGGTCGCGACCGCCTCGCCGCCGACGACCTCCACGCGGACGCGGGCGGTGGAGTAGTCGTCGAAGCCCTCGGAGAAGCCGACGTTCTTGATGCCGACGGCGTAACCGATGCCGCGTACGACGTCCTCGCCGTGCGTGGTGTTGGACAGCCCGCCGGGCAGCGCGCGGACGTCGGCGCCCTCGGTGGTCTCCCACTGGTTCTCCGGCGGCAGCGGCATCGCCTTGACGCGGCGCAGCAGTTCGGCGACCGGCGCCGGGGAGTCGACCACCTGCCCGGTCGGCAGCAGGGTGCCCTGCTCCATGGCGTTCACCTGCCGGAACTCGACCGGGTCCATGCCCAGCTTCGCGGCGAGCTTGTCCATCTGCGCCTCGTACGCGAAGCACGCCTGGACGGCGCCGAAGCCGCGCATGGCGCCGCAGGGCGGGTTGTTCGAGTACAGGGCGATGGCCTCGATGTCCACGTCGTCGACGGCGTACGGGCCGACCGCGAGGGAGGAGGCGTTGCCGACGACGGCCGGGGAGGCGGACGCGTAGGCGCCGCCGTCCAGCACGATGCGGCACTTCAGGTGGGTGAGCTTGCCGTCCTTGGTGGCGCCGTGCTCGTACCGGAGCTTGGCGGGGTGCCGGTGGACGTGCCCGAAGAAGGACTCGAACCGGTTGTAGACGATCTTGACGGGCTTGCCGGTGCGCAGCGCGAGCAGGCAGGCGTGGATCTGCATCGACAGGTCCTCGCGGCCGCCGAAGGCACCGCCGACGCCGGAGAGCGTCATGCGGACCTTGTCCTCGGGCAGGCCGAGGACCGGCGCGATCTGGCGCAGGTCGGAGTGCAGCCACTGGGTGGCCACGTACAGGTCGACGCCGCCGTCCTCGGCGGGCACCGCGAGGCCGGACTCCGGGCCGAGGAACGCCTGGTCCTGCATGCCGAAGACGTACTCGCCGGTCACGATCACATCGGCGCGGCGGGCCGCGGCCTCGGCGTCGCCGCGCACGATCGGCTGGCGGTGCACGATGTTCGGGTGCGGTACGTGTCCGGCGTGGTCGTCGTCGCGGTGCTCGTGGACCAGCGGCGCGCCCTCGCGGGTCGCCGACTCCTCGTCGGTGACCAGCGGCAGTTCGGCGTACTCGATTTTGATCTTGGCGGCGGCGCGGCGGGCGGTCTCCGGGTGGTCGGCGGCGACCAGCGCGACCGGCTCGCCGTGGTGGCGGACCTTGCCGTGCGCCAGTACGGGCGTGTCCTGGATCTCCAGGCCGTAGTTCTTCACGTCCGTGGGCAGGTCGTCGTAGGTGAGGACCGCGTACACGCCGGACTGGGCGAGCGCCTCGGAGGTGTCGATGGAGACGATCTCGGCGTGCGCGACGGTGGAGCGCAGGGTGAAGCCCCACAGCATGTCCTCGTGCCACAGGTCCGAGGAGTACGCGAACTCGCCGGTCACCTTGAGGGTGCCGTCCGGGCGCAGCGTGGAGGCGCCGATGCCCGCGTCGGTCTTGCCGCCCTGGGTCAGGTGGGTGGGTGTGCGGGTGACTCCGGCCATGGTCAGGCCCCCGTTCCGGTGGTCTGCGCGTCGCCGCGGGCGGCGGCGAGCCGTACCGCGTCGAGGATCTTCTCGTAGCCCGTGCAGCGGCACAGGTTGCCGGACAGCGCCTCGCGGATGTCCGCGTCGGACGGCTGGGCGTTGCGCTCCAGCAGCTCGTCGGCGGCGACGAGCAGGCCCGGCGTGCAGAAGCCGCACTGGACGGCGCCCGCGTCGATGAACGCCTGCTGCACCGGCGCCAGTCTGACCTGGTCACCACCCGTCCGGCTGCCGGCGCCCGCCGGCTTGGCCTGCCAGGCCTGCCAGGCCTGCGCGGCGTCCATGCTCGTACCGGCCGCGGTGCCGCAGGTGCCGGTGGCGCAGCCGCCGCGCCGCGCGCGCTCCTCGGCGAAGTCCGCGAGCCCTTCGACGGTGACGACCTCGCGGCCCTCGGCCTGCCCGGCCGCGACCAGGCACGAGCACACCGGCACGCCGTCCAGACGGACCGTGCAGGAGCCGCATTCGCCCTGCTCGCAGGCGTTCTTCGAGCCCGGCAGGCCCATCCGCTCGCGCAGCACGTACAGCAGGCTCTCGCCTTCCCATACGTCGTCGGCCTGCTGTTCGCGGCCGTTGACGGTGAAGTTCACGCGCACTGGGCGCTCCTCTCGTTGCCGCGGTAGGACTCCCAGGTCCAGCCGAGGGTGCGGCGCGCCATGATCCCTACCGCGTGGCGCCGGTACTTCGCGCTGCCGCGCACGTCGTCGATCGGGTTGCAGGCGCCGGCCGCCAGCTCGGCGAACCGCTTCGCCACGGACGGCGGAACGGGCCTCCCCGACTCCCAGAAGCCGCCCTCCTCCAGCGCCGCCGTCAGGAATTCCTCGGCGGCCTCGGCCCGTACGGGGGTGGGCGCGGCCGAGCCGATGCCGGTCCGTACCGTGCGGGTGCGCGGGTGCAGCGCGAGGCCGAAGGCGCACACCGCGATGACCATCGCGTTGCGGGTGCCGACCTTGGAGAACTGCTGCGGCCCGTCCGCCTTGGGCAGGTGCACGGCGCGGATCAGCTCGTCCGGCTCCAGCGCGTTGCGCTTGACGCCCAGGTAGAAGTCGTCGACGGGGATCATGCGGCGGCCGCGTACGGACTCCGCCTCGACCTCGCCGCCGGAGGCGAGCAGCGCCGGGTGCGCGTCGCCGGCCGGGGAGGCGGTGCCCAGGTTGCCGCCGACGCCGCCGCGGTTGCGGATCTGCGGGGAGGCCACGGTGTGCGAGGCGAGCGCGAGCCCTGGCAGCTCGGCCCGGAGGTGCTCCATGATCTGCGTGTACGGCACGGACGCGCCCAGCCGTACGGTCTCCTCGCCCACCTCCCACTCCCGCAGGTCGTCGATGCGGTTGAGGTCGAGCAGGTGCTCGGGGCGGCGGTGGTCGAAGTTGATCTCGACCATCACGTCCGTGCCGCCCGCGATCGGCACAGCGGTGGGGTGCTCGGCCTTGGCGGCGAGCGCCTCCTCCCAGCTGGCGGGGCGAAGGAAGTCCATTCGAGGCTCTCTTCTGTGAATCTTCGGCGCGCCGGAACGCCGGGGCACCGGCTGCTGCGAAATCAGGTCGTCCGCCGCCTGCGGCGGGGACCGTCGGCCCTCGACCCGAGGGGGCCGTTCGTGTCTCGTTCGTGCGGTGAGGCCCAGTGAACGCGCCCCGTACCCACCGGGTGCAGTCACCGAAACCATGAAGCGGTTGGCTGGCCACGGCGCATGTCTTGTAGATTCGAACGAAAGGCGGGGCCCAGAAACCTCGCGGCATTCCACCGGCAACACAAGACAGCAAAGATCGGCGGGCGAGGTCATGCGGCTCCGCGCACTTTTGGACACCGGCACGCTCGGCCTGCGCCTGCTGGGCGGCGGCGAGGAACTGGACCGCACGGTGCGCGGCGTGATGACCACCGACCTGCGCGACCCCAGCCGCTACCTGTCCGGCGGCGAGCTGGTGCTGACCGGGCTGGCCTGGCGCCGCGAGCCGGCGGACTCCGAGCGCTTCGTGCGCATCCTGGCCTCGGCCGGGGTCGCCGGTCTCGCGGCGGGCGAGGCGGAGCTGGGCTCGGTGCCGGACGATCTCGTTGTGGCATGCTCCCGTCACCATCTCCCGCTCTTCTCCGTCGTCGAGGACGTCTCCTTCGCCTCCATCACCGAGTACGTCGTGCGCCAGGTCTCCGGCGAGCGGGCCGGCGACCTGGCCGCCGTGGTCGACCGGCACCGCCGCCTGATGACCTCGGGCCCCGCGGGCGGCGGCCCCGAAGTGGTCCTCGACCTGCTCGGCTCGGACCTGGACCTGCGCGCCTGGGTGCTGTCCCCCACCGGCCGCCAGATCGCCGGGTCCACCCTGGCGGACGCCGGCCCCGAACTGCCCGCCGAGACCGCGGCACGGCTGGCCGGCGAGCACCTGGCCGCCTCCCGCACCGGCCGCCGCGGGCCCTGCCGGCTCACCCTCGGCGGCACCGCGTACTCCCTGTTCCCCATCCGCGGCAGCGGCCGGGACCTGCGCGAGACGGTGCTCTCCGACTGGCTGCTGGCCGTCGAGGCGGACGCGGGCGACTGGGCCGAGGAGCGCCTGGACCTGCTGCACGGCGTCACCCAGCTCATCGCCGTCGAACGCGACCGCCGTGACGCGGCCCGCACGGTGCGCAGGCGCCTCGCGCAGGAGGTCCTCGAACTGGTCCAGACGGGCGCCGCGCCCGCCGAGATCGCGGCCCGCCTGCGGGTGGCCGCGCCGGTGCTGCTGCCGGGGCTGGGCACGGCGCCGCACTGGCAGGTCGTCGTCGCCCGCGTCGAGTGGTCGGGCGGGGACGTGCCCGGCGGGCCGGTCGCCCAGACGCTCCTGGAAGAGGTCCTGGTCGACCCCGGCACGTTCGGGCCCGACCCCTCCGACCGGATCGCCGTCGCGCACACCGGCGACGAGGCGGTGGCCCTGGTCCCGCTGCCGGCCGTACCGGACGACGACGGCGCGCGGGACGCCCGTGACACGCCCGCCACCGGCCTCCAGGCCGACACGCTGCTGTCCGTCGTCCGGGAACCGCTGACCCGGGGGCTGGCCGACGACGGCCGCCTGACGATCGGCGTCAGCGCCTCCGTGCACTCCGCCGAGGGCCTGCGCGGCGCCCTGGAGGAGGCCCGGCACGCGCGCCGGGTCGCCGCCGCCCGCTCCGGCCGGGTCTGCGCCGCGGGCCACGAGGAACTCGCCTCGCACGTCCTGCTCCTGCCGTTCGTCCCGGACGACGTGCGCCGCGCCTTCACCGCCCGCCTCCTGGACCCGCTGCGCGACTACGACCGCCGCCACCGCGCCGAGCTGATCACCACCCTGGAGGCCTTCCTCGACTGCGACGGCTCCTGGACCCGCTGCGCCACCCGCCTCCACCTGCACGTCAACACCCTGCGCTACCGCGTCGGCCGCATCGAACAGCTCACCGGCCGCGACCTGTCGCGCCTGGAGGACAAGCTCGACTTCTTCCTGGCGCTGCGGATGAGCTGAGGCGCGGACCCGTGCGCATCCGGCCACGACGGGATGGCCGGTTTGCGCCGCCCGTCGTCCGGACGGGCAACGCACCACCGTGCTACGGGTGCTGACCCAGCGTCAGCAAATCCGCGGCCGTCCCCGGCAAATCCCGTACCGGCATCACCCGTTCGGACGCATCCCGGCGGCACGGCCCACCGGCGTACGAAGCACCCCGCCTCCCCCGGGGACGCCGTACGCCGCCCGTACCAGGCCGCGGCACCGGCCGTCCGGACCGCAGGAGAGATTGTGAAATCATTCACCTTCCCCCTTGGCCGCACCATGTGATTCGTGCTGAGATGCGCCCACTGCTTCCAGTTCCAGCTCAATGGCGCGCTCGGGGAGGGCAATGTGGCGGACACCGCCATGTCAAGGGCAGCAGACTCCGCGGATCCCGCGGAACCGGCGCCGGATGTTCCGGCGGCCAGATCCGCGGCCGGGGCGGACGCCCTGGACCGGGCCGTGTGGCGGCTGCGCTCGCGCGGCTGCTGGGACGACGCGGCGGCCCTGCTGGAACCACACGCGGCGGGCCACCCCCCGTACGCGATCCACCGCGCCGCGCTCCTGGTGGAGCGCTGCATGTTCACCGCCACCGGCTGGGCCGCGGCCGAGGACGCGCTGCGCGCCGCCGAGGCGGTGGCGGGCGACAACGACGAGCGGGGCGCGGCGGCCTGCGAGCGCGGCCACCTCGCGTACGCCGCCACGGTCCTGGGCGTACGCGACCGCGCCGACGAGGCCCGCTCCGCACTCGGCAGGGCCGCCGCGCTGCTGGACCCGGCGGCGCCCGGCCGCGCGCTGCTGGACTTCCGGCGCGGGCTGATGGCCGAACACGTCGCCGACAGCCCGGAGTCCGCCCGCGCCGCCTACCGGCGCGCCCACGCGGGCGCCACCGCGCACGGCGACGCCCTGCTGCTGTCCTTCACCTGGCGCCACCTCGCCGGACTCGCCCTGCGCGACGGCGAACTGGCCGAGGCCCGGCACGGCTTCGGCGAATCCCTGCGCATCCGGGAGGAGTTGGGGTACCTGATCGGCACGGCCCCGGCCCTGGCCGCCCTCGCCGACGCGGCGCCCGCCGAGGAGGCACCCGGGCTGCGCGCCGAGGCCGCCCGCCTCCTGCGCCTCATGGGCGGCGTACCGTCCTGGCTGGCCGGGCACCTCACCCAGGCGTCCGCGTCACCCGCGCCTTCGTAGCCGGCCCGGGCACGGCCCGCCGCACCTCACCCGGCGGCGGGCCGCGGAGGCCCAGCCTCCTACGCGCCCCACGCGCCCCGAATTTGGCCTCAAGTCGCACTGTTTGGCGGCGACTTGGCACTGGATGCTGGTGCGGTCGACTCCCGACCTTCGGCAGCGCCTTTCAGGAGGCCACACCTTGGCAGCAGGAGCACCGCACACATCGGCCGGTTCCGACTGGGGAAAGGCGGACTTCGAGGACATCTACGACTGCCCCGATCCACGTACGTACTTCCGGACGCTGCGCCCTCTCGACTACCAGATCCCGCACCACGGGCAGCTCGTCTTCCGCACGCTGACCGAGTCCCTGCAACGGCGCCGTCCCGGCCCCCCGCCGCTCCGGGTCCTCGACCTGTGCTGTTCCTACGGCGTCAACGCCGCCCTGCTCAACCACAAGCTGAGCCTCGCCGACCTGTACGAACGGTACGCCGACGTACCGGACGCCCCCGGCATGACGCCGCAGCGGCTGGCGACCGAGGACCGCGCGTTCTTCGACGAACTGCGGCGGCCGGAGGCCGTGCGGACGGTCGGCCTCGACGCGGCCCGGCACGCGGTCGGCTACGCGGAGGCCGTCGGCCTCCTCGACGCCGGGTTCGCCGAGAACCTGGAGGCCGCCGAGCCGACCGAACGGCTGCGGCGGGCCCTGGCCGGCACCGACCTGATCACCGTGACCGGCGGCGTGGGCTACATCTCCGCCACGACCTTCGGCCGGCTGCTCGCCTGTATGCCCACCGCGCCCTGGATCGCCGCGTTCGTGCTGCGGACCGTGTCCTACGAGCCGGTCGCCCAACTCCTCGCCGGCACGGGCCTGGTGACGGAGCGGCTGCCCGCGCGCACCTTCCGCCAGCGCAGGTTCGCCGACCTCGCCGAACGCCGGGCGGCCTTCGGCGCCCTCCGGACGCGGGGCCTGGAGACCACGGGCAAGGAGTCGGACGGCTTCTACCACGCGGATCTGTACCTCTCCCGCCCCGCCGCCGACGTCGCGGCGCTGCCACTGGAGCGGCTGCTCCCCTGAGGCGGCACGGCGTGCCCCTTCGGCAGCGGTCCGCCGCCGGCGCTCAGTGCGGGCGGCGGGCCGGGGACAGGTGATCGCGGGCGATCCGCTCCACGATCGCGTACTCCCGCGCCATCAGGGCGTCCAGCAGCGCCGTGTGCTCGGACGCGGCGGCGAGCAGTTCGGCCGTGCGGGCCGCGCTGCCGCCGGTGACCGGCCACTGCGTACGGCGGTGCAGGTCGTCGGCGACCTGCACGAGCCGCCGGTTGCCGGTCAGGGCGATCAGCGCGTGGTGGAAGGCGCGGTCCGCCTCCGCGTAACCGGCCCGGTCGCCGTGTGCGGCGGCCGCGACGCCCGCCGCGGCCAGCGGGCGCAGCTCCTCCCACCGCTCCGCGGGCAGCGCCCTGGCCAGCCGGAGCAGCGCCGGGACCTCCAGCATCGCGCGCACCTCGGCCAGCTCGGCGAGGTCGCGGTGGGTGCGCTCGGCGACGCGGAAGCCGCGGTTCGGCGCGACCTCGACCGCGCCCTCGCCGGCGAGGAGCTGCATGGCCTCCCGGACCGGGGTGGCGGAGACGCCGTAGCGCGCGGCGAGCGCGGGCGCCGAATAGACCTCGCCGGGGACCAGTTCGCCGGAGATCAGGGCCTCGCGCAGCGCGGCCAGCACCTGGCCGCGCACGGAATGCCGCTGCGGCTGCCGGGGCGGCACGGCGGCCCGAGGGGGCACGGGCGCGGGCACGAACGCGGTGGCAGGGTCCGGTACGGCGGGCCGGTGCTCGTACGCGCCGTCGGGCGGTACGGCGGCCCCGGCGTGCCCGCCGGAGTGTTCCCCTGGCCCGTCGTGGCCGGCGTGTCCGCCCCGCACGGGCTGCGAGCCGCCCTGTGCGGGCACCTGCGCCCGCAGCCGCGGCGCCGGTTCCGCTCTGCCCTGCTCCATGCGCATTCCTCCTCACGTTTTCCAGCACCATAGGCGCACCCTGTGGCAGTTCAAACCCGGCGATGATCGGGTAAGGTAAGGCTTACCTGCTAACGATCGCGATACGGTGGTGTCCCGCATGCCTCCTCTGCTCGCCGCCCGGCCGCGCGTGGAGCCGGTGGCCGGCGCCTACGCACGGCTCACCGAGGTCTACCCCGGACTGCGGGTGTCGGAGTGGGAGACGGCCCCGCCGCGCGGCGCGGGCTGGGTGACCGCGGCCGCGCTGGCCACCGACGCCGAGGCCCGCGACACCTTCCTGGCCTGGGACGACGCCCAGGTGGTGCGGGACTACGGACAGCGGGCACGCGCCGACGTCGTCGCCACCTTCGCCCTGCACCGCTACGCCTGGCCCGCCTGCCTGCTGATCACCGTCCCCTGGTTCCTGCACCGCCGGGTGCCGCGGCTGCCCGTCCAGGACGTGGCCCACCACCGCGAGCTGGGCCGGATGGCGGTACGGGTCCGCTCGTTCGCCTGCCTGCCCGGCGACCCGGCGGCGGAACTGCCCGGCGCCCGGGTCGTACCGGACGAGGAGGCCCTGCGCGGCGAGGTGCGCGGCGCGGTCGCCGAGCACCTCGGGCCGGTCCTGGACGGCTTCAGGCCCCTGCTGCGGCGCGGCCCGCGCGCCCTGTGGGGCATGGCCTCGGACGAGATCGTCGAGGGGCTGTGGTACGTGGGCCACCTGCTGGGCGAGGAGGCGCGCGCGACGGCCGAGCTGGCGCGGCTGCTGCCGGGCGGCACGGCCCCGTACGTGGGTGGCGCCGCCTTCCGCGAGCTGACCGGCCCGGACGGCGCGGCGCTCGCCACGCGGGACCGGGCGAGCTGCTGCATGTTCTACACGCTGCGCCCCGAGGACACCTGTGTGACGTGCCCCCGGACGTGCGACGCGGATCGCATCAAGCGCCTCACCGCAACCACCTGACCCCCACACCACCCGTTCGGGTAGCCACATTCGAACCCAACCGCGTCTCTTCTTAGAGGAGTTCGAACCGAACGCACCTATCCGTAGGCCCCCGCACCCCCCTTGGCGTTCTCTTGCGCAATATCCCCCGGCGGAGCGGTCGGATTCCGCCAGGATGTCGCGCGAAACCGCGTACGCCGAAGCAAGGGGCCCCAGGATGAGAATGACCGATATATCGCTGAATTGGCTGGTTCCGGGGGTCCTGCTGCTCTTCGGCATCCTCGCCGCCGTGGTCGTGATCCGGCGCGGCAAGCGCACGACCGAACCGGCGGCGGGCGAAGACTCCTGGGAGCGCACCGAGGAACGCCGGCGCCGGAAGGAGGCCGTGTACGGCACCGCCTCGTACCTGCTGCTGTTCTGCTGCGCCGCGGTCGCGGCCGCACTCTCCTTCCACGGCCTGGTCGGCTTCGGCGTGACCAACCTCAACCTCTCCGGAGGCTGGGAGTACCTGGTGCCCTTCGGGCTCGACGGCGCGGCGATGTTCTGCTCCGTGCTCGCCGTGCGCGAGGCCAGCCACGGCGACGCGGCGCTCGGCTCGCGGCTGCTCGTCTGGCTGTTCGCGGGCGCCGCCGCCTGGTTCAACTGGGTGCACGCGCCCAGGGGATTCGGCCACGACGGCGCCCCGCAGTTCTTCGCGGGGATGTCGCTGTCGGCGGCGGTCCTCTTCGACCGGGCGCTGAAGCAGACCCGCCGGGCCGCCCTGCGCGAACAGGGCCTGGTGCCGCGCCCGCTGCCGCAGATCCGCGTCGTACGGTGGCTGCGGGCCCCCCGGGAGACCTTCGGGGCCTGGTCGCTGATGCTGCTGGAAGGCGTACGGACGCTGGACGAGGCAGTCGAAGAGGTACGCGAGGACCGGCGGCAGAAGGAGCAGAACCGTCACCGCAGGCGCGAGCAGGACAAACTCGACCGGGCCCGCATCAAGGCGATCAACCGCCAGCACCGGCACTGGAGCCGCGGGCGCGGCGGCCGGCAGCTGCCGCTGACGACGGGCACGCCGACGGCACACGGCACCCCCGCCGCCGCCCAGCAGGCCGGCGCGGAACCCGCCATAGCCGCCGACCCGGAAACCCTGCCGCCCGGATCGTTCTCCGCGGGGTCCGACCCCCTGCACCCCGTCAACGCCCGTCCGGCACTGAAAGCCGTGCACGCCCCCGGCACTGAGACCGCGGTCCCGTACCAGCGGACGGTGGACCTGACCGCCGAGGACGACACCCAGGCGCTCCCCCGGCTGGACTCGCTGGAGGAGAAACTCGCCCAGATCGAGAAGCAGTTCGGCTGACCGGCGGCGGACCGAGCCCGCACCCCCGGCCTCAGGCCGGTCCGCCGCCCAGCTCGAACCACACGCACTTGCCCACGCCGTGGGCCTTGACCCCCCACGCGTCCGCGAGGGAGTGCACCAGCATCAGCCCCCTTCCCGAGGTGCCGTCCGATGTCGGCGGGCGCAGTCTGGGCCGCCGCCCGACGAAGTCCCGTACCTCCACACGCAGCCGGTCGGTGACCGTGGCGGTCACGACGGCGCCCCCGTTCGTGTGCACGAGGGCGTTGGTGACCAGCTCGCTGATGAGCAGCTCCGCTATGTCGGTGTCTTCGGATTCCCCCCACTGGCGCATCAACTGGCGCAGCTCCGCGCGGACCCCGGCCACCGCCGTCAGATCCGCGTGCCGCAGTTTGCGTTCCATCGTCCCGGGCAGCCGGGTCCCGTTGCGGACGCCCTCGCGCCCGGCGGCCGGCCCGCCTCTGTCCTCGCGCCGCACAGACTGACGCTTCATCCTCCCCGCCCCGTACGCTTTCCGGTCCCTCTCTCTCGAACAGCTTCACGGTCATGCATGCCCACCGGACCCGGGGCCATGCTTCGGCCCGCGAGGCGGCGGACCCGGGCGCGAAGGGGTGTGCCACCGGCTCAGATGCGGGGAATATTCCGGAGATTGGAGCGGGCCATCTGGAGCATCCGGCCGACGCCGCCGTCCAGCACGATCTTGCCGGCGGAGAGCGCGAAGCCCTGGACCATGTCCTTGCTGATCTTCGGCGGCATGGACAGCGCGTTGGGGTCGGTGACGATGTCGACCAGGGCGGGCCCCTTGTGCTTGAAGGCGTCCCGCAGCGCGCCGCGCACGTCCTTCGGCTTCTCGACCCGCACGCCGTACGCCCCGGCCGCCCGCGCGATGGCCGCGAAGTCCGGGTTGTGGTTGGTGGTCCCGTACGACGGGAGGCCGGCCACCATCATCTCCAGCTCCACCATGCCCAGCGAGGAGTTGTCGAACAGGACCACCTTCACCGGCAGGTCGTACTGGACGAGGGTGAGGAAGTCGCCCATCAGCATCGAGAAGCCGCCGTCGCCGGACATCGAGACGACCTGGCGGCGGCGGTCGGTGAACTGCGCGCCGATCGCCTGCGGCAGCGCGTTGGCCATCGAGCCGTGGGTGAACGAACCGATCACCCTGCGGCGGCCGTTGGGGCTGATGTAGCGCGCCGCCCAGACGTTGCACATCCCGGTGTCGACCGTGAAGACCGCGTCGTCGGCCGCCTCCTCGTCCAGTACGGAGGCGACGTACTCGGGGTGGATCGGCGTGTGCTTGTCCACCTTGCGGGTGTAGGCCTTGACGACGCCCTCCAGGGCGTCGGCGTGCTTCTTCAGCATCCGGTCGAGGAACTTGCGGCTCTTCTTGGGCGTGACGCGCGGGTTGAGGCAGCGCAGCGTCTCGCGTACGTCGCCCCAGACCGCGAGGTCCAGCTTGGAGCGGCGGCCGAGCCGTTCGGGGCGTACGTCGACCTGGACGATCTTGACGTTGTCCGGCAGGAAGGCGTTGTACGGGAAGTCCGTGCCCAGCAGGATCAGCAGGTCGCACTCGTGGGTGGCCTCGTAGGCGGCGCCGTAGCCGAGCAGGCCGCTCATGCCGACGTCGTACGGGTTGTCGTACTGGATCCACTCCTTGCCGCGCAGCGCGTGGCCCACCGGGGCCTTGAGGCGCTCGGCGAACTCCATCACCTCGGCGTGCGCCCCCGCCGTGCCGCTGCCGCAGAAGAGCGTGACCTTGCCGGCGTCCTCGATCATCCGGACCAGCTGGTCGATCTCCGCGTCCCCGGGGCGTACGGAGGGGCGCGAGGTGACCAGCGCGGTCTCGATGGAACGCTCGGGCGCCTCCTCGTCGGCGATGTCGCCGGGCAGCGAGACGACCGCGACGCCGCTGAGCCCGATGGCGTTCTGGACGGCGGTCTGGAGCACCCGCGGCATCTGGTCCCGGCTGGAGATCATCTCGCTGTAGTGGCTGCATTCGGTGAACAGCCGGTCCGGGTGGGTCTCCTGGAAGAAGCCGGTGCCGATCTCGCTGGAGGGGATGTGCGAGGCGAGGGCGAGCACCGGGGCCATCGAGCGGTGGGCGTCGAAGAGGCCGTTGATCAGGTGCAGGTTGCCGGGGCCGCAGGAGCCGGCGCAGGCCGCCAGCCGCCCGGTGAGCTGGGCCTCGGCGCCCGCCGCGAAGGCGGCGACCTCTTCGTGGCGGACCTGGACCCAGTCGATCGCGGCGGTGCGGCGGACCGCGTCCACGACGGGGTTGAGGCTGTCGCCGACGACTCCGTAGAGCCGCCGCACCCCGGCCCGCACCAGGATGTCGACGAACTGCTCGGCCACCGTCTGTTTCGCCATGTCGCTGTCGCTCCTCCGCTGCGGGGCCGGCGAGCGCGATGTCCAGACCGGCCCGCTTTGTGGCATTCCTTCCGGTTCTACCACTCCCGCGGGCCCGTGTCCGGCCGGACTACGCCTGCCGCTCCGCCCCCTCCGCCGCGTCGCGGCCCTCCCACACCGCCACGGCCGTACGGTCCCGCCCGTAGCCCTCCGCGCCCAGCCGGACGTCGCCCAGGAACTCCGCGAATCCCGGCGGTCCGGCGTCCGCCCAGCGCTTCGCCAGCCGCCCCGCGAACCCGGCGGCGCCGGTCAGCGGCTCGGCGAGCCCGGCGCTGCACAGCAGCAGCGTGTCGCCGGGCCGGGCGACGGAGGCCCGGAAGCGGAACGGCTCCGGCCACGTGCGCGGCTCGGCCGGGTACAGGCTCCCGCCGGCCCCGCCGTCCGGTGCCCCGGCACCGAATCCGACGACCGGGCCGCCCGATGTGTCCTCCGCGGGCGGTGCGGGCTCCAGGTCCTGCCAGACGCCGTTGCGCAGCCGGAACAGCCCGCCCGCGCCGACGCCGAAGAACACGCGCGTACGGCAGGCGGGGTCGGCGGGCAGCAGCAGGCAGCGCAGCGCGGCCGTGTACTCGCCGGCCTCCGGGCCGTGCTCGCCCGCGCATGCGCGGAGCTTGCCGTAGCTGCGGTCGGTGAGGCGTTGCAGGCCCGATTTGAGCGCGCCGCGGTTGCCCGTGCGCACGTCCTCGGCCAGCCGGGGGTAACTGCGGCCCACCGCACCGCCGATCCGGTGACAGGCGTCGCGGGCGGCACGGTGGGCGGCGCCCGCGCCCGTGGGCGTACCGTCCGCTTCGCGGGCGCCGGTGGCCACCGCGACCAGGACCAACGCGTGCCGCCCGGCCCCGAACCGTGCGGTGAGCAGGGCGTCCCCGCGCGGCTCGGCCCGCCGGCGGGCGGTCTCGCCGCGCAGCGAGGCGGCACGCAGGGTCAGGACGCCGTAGCCGGCGCCGTCCAGCTCCGTGTCGGTGACGAGGCCGTCGAGCGCGGCCGGATCGGCGGTGGGCAGTTCCATCGGCTCGGGGTCGGGCTCCGGACCGGGCGGCGGCCACCGGTCCGGGTCCGAAGGCACGGGGCCCACCGCGCGGAAGGCGGAGGCCACCCGGTCGTCGAGCGAGTCCGGGGCCGCCGCGGGCCCGGTGTCCCGCACCGCCGCTCCGTCGCCCTCGTACAACTGCCGCCACCAGTCGTCCTCATGGCCACGCCGATCCCCCAGTGGGTCCATGGGGCGTATTGTCCATCGGCGGACGGCCGGGAAACAGGGCGCGGGAGCGTACCGGCGGGCCGCCCGGCCGGTACGCGCCAAGGGGCGCGCCGGTGCCGCTTCCGGCACGCTGGGGCCATGGGCGTGTGGCAGTTGCTCGCGGTCGGCCTCGTCTTGCTGCTCGGCCTGCTCGGCGTGCTGGTCCCGGGAGTGCCGGGGCCGGCGATCGTGTGGGCGGGCGTGCTGTGGTGGTCGATGACCGAGCGGACCGGCCCGGCCTGGTACGTCCTCATCGGCACCACCGCCGTCCTGCTCCTGAGCCAGGTCGTCACCTGGCTGCTGCCGCCCCGTGATCCGCGGGCCGCCGGCGCCCCGTACCGCACGCTGTTCCTGTCGGGCGTCGCGGGCATCGCCGGGTTCTTCGTGATTCCGGTCGTGGGGGCCGTGCTGGGCTCGGTCGGCGGGCTCTACCTGCTGGAGCGGACGCGGCTGGGCAGCCACGGCGACGCGTGGGCCGCCACCCGCACCGTCATGCGGTCCGTCGGGCTCAGCGTGCTGGCCGAACTGTCCGCCTGCCTGCTGGCGGCCGGCTCCTGGGCGGGTGTGGCCGCCGCGGGCTGGTCTTCGTGAGGGCGGGCGCCCGCCGCGAGGCGCAGGTGGTGGAACGCGTACGACCGCCACGGCCGCCAGGCGTCCCAGGACGCCGCTTCCCGGCCGCCGTCCGCCGCCGGGCCCACGTCCGGGTCCCCCAGCGCCCGCATCCGGATGTACGCGGCGGCTGCCGGGCCCACCCCCGGCAGCGCGCTCAGCGCGTGTTCGGCCGCGTCCCGGTCCGCGCCCGCGTCCAGGAGGACGGCGCCGTCGGCGAGCGCGGCACACAGCGCGCGCACCGCGTCCGGCACCCCGTCGCCGGCCAGCGCCGCGGGCTCGGGGAAGAGGTGGGTCAGCGTGCCGTCCGCCGCGTCCAGCGGCTTCCCGTACGCCCGTACCAGCTCGGCGGCGCGCTCCGGCGGCCCGCCGAGGACGACCCGCACGGCCAGTTCCCCGGGGTCCGCCGCACCCGGCGAGCGCAGGCCGGCGCGTGCCGCGACCAGCGGCCCGAGCCGCGGGTCCGCGCCCAGCCGCTCGGCGACGGCGAACGGGTCGGCGTCCAGGTCGAACAGGCGGCGCGTCCGCTGCACGGCGGTGGACAGGTCCCGCAGGTCGGCCAGGTGCAGCCGGCACTCCAGCCAGCCGCCGTCCGCGCCCCTGGCGGCCGGGCACACGAGCCCGGCGCGCGGGCGGCGCGGCTGCCGCGCCCCGGCGTGCTCGTCGACCTCGGCGACGCCGCTGCCGTGTGCCAGGCGCAGCGTCCGGCGGTACGTGCGGGCGCCCCGCGCGCCGCGTATCTCCTCGACGCCGGGCACCGCGCGCTCCTGGAGGAAGTCGAAGATCTCGGCCGCCGCGTACGGGCCCCGGTAGGCCAGCCGCAGCGGGACCCCGGCGGGCGTGCCGTGCCGCGCGGCGCCGGACGGAGCCGCAGCCGCCTTGTCGCGGGCCCCCGCCGCCGCGCGCAGCTCGCTCGGCGTACTGGCGTAGATCTCCCGCATCGTGTCGTTGAACTGGCGGATGCTGGCGAACCCGGAGGCGAAGGCCAGGTCGGTGACCGGCAGGCCGGTGGTCTGGAGCAACAGCCGCGCGGTGTGCGCGCGGCGGGCCCGCGCCAGGGCCACCGGGCCGGCGCCCAGCTCGGCCGTGAGCTGCCGCTGCACCTGCCGCGCGCTGTAGCCCAGCCGTCGCGCGAGGCCGGCGACGCCCTCCCGGTCGATCACGCCGTCGCCGATGAAACGCACGGCGCGGCCGACCAGGTCGGCGCGCACGTTCCACTCGGCCGAGCCGGGCACGGCGTCCGGGCGGCAGCGGCGGCAGGCCCGGAAGCCGGCGCCCTGCGCGGCCGCGGCGGAGGCGTAGAACCGTACGTTCGCGCGCTTCGGGGTGACGGCCGGGCAGCTCGGCCGGCAGTAGATCCCGGTCGTCACGACGGCGAAGAAGAACTCGCCGTCGAAGCGCGCGTCACGGCTGGTCACCGCCTCGTACCTGGTCTCGTCGTCCATCACACGCCCAGTGTGCGCCACCGGGCGACCTGCCACCGGCGGATATCGGACGCGGCGTTCGGAGCGGCCGAGGGGCGGGGCGCCGGGCGGCCCCGCCCCTTGCGTGGAGCGCCGCTCAGCCCCGGATCCCCCGCTTCCTCTCCACCATGTGCCGGCCCAGCGCCTTCTTCTGCTTCCAGTCCTTGCGGATCTCCGCCCGCAGCCGGGCGTCGGTCTTCGCCACGATCCACTCGTTTTCGCGCAGCAGCTTGCGGTAGCTCTCCAGCCGCCGCTGCGGAAGGTCTCCGCGGACGATGGCGGCCAGCACGGCGCACCCGGGCTCCGTGTGGTGCCCGCAGTCGTGGAAGCGGCACTCCGCGGCCAGTTCCTCGATGTCCGAGAAGGTACGCGCCAGCCCGGCGTCGGCGTCCCACATGCCGACGCCCCGCAGCCCGGGGGTGTCGATGACCACCCCGCCACCGGGCAGCACCAGCAGGTCCCGGGTGGTCGTGGTGTGCCGGCCCTTGCCATCGCGGTCCCTGGCGGCCCGTACGCCCTGTACGTCCTCGCCCAGCAGCGCGTTGGCCAGCGTCGACTTGCCCGCGCCGGACTGCCCGAGCAGCACGGACGTACCGCTCGCGAGCACCGCGGCGAGCGCGTCCAGCCCCTCCCCGGTGGCCGCGCTGACCGCCAGCACCCGCACCCCCGGTGTGGCGGTCTGCGCGTCCGCGAGCAGGTGCGCCACCGCGTCCGGACCGCCGCCGAGGTCGGCCTTGGTCAGTACGAGCAGCGGCTGTGCCCCGCTCTCCCAGGCCAGGGAGACGAAGCGTTCGACACGTCCGAGGTCCAGCTCCACGGCGAGCGAGACCGCGATCACGGCGTGGTCCACGTTCGCCGCCAGTACCTGGCCCTCGGACCGCTTGGACGAGGCCGACCGCGTGAACGCGGTGCGCCGCGGCAGCAGCGCCCGCACGGCGGCGTCCCGGCCCGTGCCGACCTCGCCGAGGTCGATCACCGCCCAGTCGCCGGTGCACGGCACCCGCAGGGGATCGCCGGTGGCCACCAGCGCGGTGTCCGCCAGCACGGTCCGTACGCCGTCACCTTCGGGGACCACGGCGTCCACGCGCCCCCGGTCCACACGGACGATCCGGCCGGGCAGGAAGCCCCGCCCGGCGTGGGGGAGGAAACTCTCCGCGAATCCGTCGTCCCAGCCGTAGGCGGTCAGCGGGCACGGCGAAGCGGATGAAGCGGAAGACGAATGCAAGGGAAACCCTTCACAAGGGTGGTCCCGGCCCCACGCGCCCAGCGCGCGGGAAGAAGTGAGGTGAGGTCAGCCGGAGACCACGGAAGCGGAACTGATGGTCTTCTGGATGCGGGCAGCGCCCATCGCAAAGACAGCCATCGGGTCACACCTCCTGGTTCTCGCACGGCCGGACGCGGCGGCCGGCGGCCACCGCGAGGAACGTGTTCACCCTAGCCCGGCCGCGAAATCCCGCGCCACCGTATTTTCGCGCCGCCGGGGGCGGCGCCCGGAGCCGGCGCGGCGGCGCCAAGTGGGCGTGGACAGGGGGTTTGAGTCCTGCCACGATGGGGGCCATGTCCTTACAGACAGACCGGTCTCCCCTGGCCGGTCCGGACGCCCTCGGGGTCCGTACCCGGCTGTTCGGCTCCTCCGCCGTCCTGACCGTTCGGGGAGAGATCGACTACGGCACCGTCCCGGTCCTCGACGAGGCCGTCGAAGCGCTGCCGCCCGGCCTCGGGAGCGTGGTGCTCGAAATGGCGGGCGTCACGTTCATGGACGCGGCCGGCCTGCACTTCCTGCGCCGGCTGGACGCCTACGGGCAGCGGCGCGGCGTCGCGGTGTGCGCGCTCAACTGGCGACGGCAGCCGCGCCGCGTGCTGGAGTTGGCCCGTTCCTGGCCGGGCACGCCGGCCGCGACGGGCAAGTTCTTCGGCTGTGCGGCGCCGGCCGGTGTGGTGCCGGTGCCCGGCGAGGCGCTGTGAGCCGGCGCGCCCTACGGGTGCTCAGTCCCCGAGCTGGGGCAGCACCTTGGTGCGGTAGAAGTCGAAGAAGCCCCGCTGGTCCGGGCCGATCTGGTTGACGTAGACGGTGTCGAAGCCCGCCTCGGCGTAGGCGTGCACCGCCGCGACATGGGCGTCCACGTCGTCGCCGCAGGTGACGGCCTCCGCGACCCGCTCGGGGGTGACCAGCTGCGACGCCTGCTCGAAGTGGCGCGGGGTGGGGAGGACCTGCGGCAGTTCGCCGGGGAGCTGCTCGTTGGCCCACAGGCGGTGCGCGGTGGCGAGCGCCTCGTCGCGGTCCGGTCCGTAGCAGACCTTCAGGCCGCCCTGTACGGGCTTGTTGCCGCCGCCGCCCCGCCGGAAGCGTTCGACGGCGTCGGCGTCCGGTGACATGGTCACGAAGCCGTCGCCGACGCGGGCGGCCAGTTCGGTGGCGTTGGGGCCGAACGCGGACACGTCGATCGGCACCGGCTCGTCGGGCACGGTGTAGAGCCGGGCGTTCTCCACGGTGTAGTGCTTGCCGTGGTGGCTGACCTCGCCGCCCTCGAAGAGCTGCCGCATCACCTGGACCGCTTCCTCCAGCATCTCCAGACGCACCGAGGTCTGCGGCCAGTAACCGCCCAGCACGTGTTCGTTGAGGGCCTCTCCGCTGCCCACGCCGAGCCGGAAGCGACCGTCCAGGAGCACTCCGCTGGTGGCGGCGGCCTGGGCCGTCACGACCGGGTGCAGCCGCATGATGGGGCAGGTCACCGCGGTCTCCACCGGCAGCGAGGTGACCTGGGAGAGGGCCCCGATCACCGACCACACGAACGGGCTCTGGCCCTGCTCGTCGTTCCACGGGTGGAAGTGGTCGGAGATCCACAGCTTGGTGAAGCCGGCCTGTTCGGCCATGCGGGCCTGCTCGACCAGCTCGGCGGGACGGTGCTCCTCGCAGGAGAGGAAGTATCCGTAGTCGGTCATCGGGGCTCCGTGCGGTCTCGACGGCCCGCTGCGGGGCCGGGTGGGGTGGCTGAGGGTCGCCCCCTTGGGTGCTGCGGCGGGTAACCGCTTTCCCGGCCGGGGAAACCCGCCGTCCCGGCGTGCGGGAGACGATTCGGGCCGGGCGATGCGGGTACTGGAGCTGCCACGGCAAAGAACACCGCTTTAGACTTCGAAGCGGCTTTTGGGTCGGTATGGCCGGTCGGCCTTGCCCAGGGCCCTGCCGCCGCGTCCGGGCGGCGGGCGGCCGCCGCCCGGAAGGGAGAGGAGATCCGCGATGCGAGCGACGGTCTGGCACGGCAAGCGTGACGTCCGTGTGGAGCACGTCCCCGATCCGAAGATCGAGAAGCCGACCGACGCGATCGTGCGGATCACGTCCAGCGGGCTGTGCGGCTCGGACCTGCACCTGTACGAGGTCCTGACACCCTTCATGACGCCCGGCGACATCCTCGGGCACGAGCCGATGGGCATCGTCGAGGAGACCGGCTCCGACGTGCCGGGCCTGAGCCCCGGCGACCGGGTGGTGATCCCGTTCCAGATCGCCTGCGGCACCTGCCGGATGTGCGGTGACGGCCTGCAGACGCAGTGCGAGACCACGCAGGTCCGCGAGCAGGGCATGGGCGCGCCGCTGTTCGGCTACACCAAGCTCTACGGCCGGGTGCCCGGCGCGCAGGCCGAGTACCTGCGCGTGCCGCAGGCCCAGTACGGGCCGATCAAGGTCCCGCACGGGCCGGCCGACGACCGCTTCGTCTACCTGTCGGACGTGCTGCCCACCGCCTGGCAGGCCGTGCAGTACGCGAACGTGCCCGAGGGCGGCAGCGTCGCCGTCCTGGGGCTCGGGCCGATCGGCGCGATGGCCTGCCGGATCGCCCGGCACCTGGGCGCCGGGCAGGTGATCGGCATCGACCACGTGCCCGAGCGGCTGGCGCGGGCGCGCCGGGACGGGGCCACCGTCCTGGACCTGGACGGCTTCGACAGCGAGGACGAGCTGCTCACCGCCGTCAAGGACCACACCGGGGGCCGCGGCCCGGACTCCGTCATCGACGCGGTGGGCACCGAGGCGCACGGCAGCCCGGCCGTGCGCCTCGCGCAGCAGGCCGCCGGGCTGATGCCGTCGCGCTGGGCCGAGAAGCTGATGAGCAAGGCCGGCGTCGACCGGCTGAGCGCGCTGCATCTGGCCATCTCCCTGGCGCGCCGCGGCGGCACGATCTCCATCAGCGGCGTGTACGGCGGCATGACGGACCCGATGCCGATGCTGGTGATGTTCGACAAGCAGCTCACGTTCCGGATGGGCCAGGCCAACGTCCGCCGCTGGGCCGACGCCATCCTCCCGCTGCTCACCGACGACGACCCGCTGGGCGTGGACGACTTCGCCACGCACCGGCTGCCGCTCGACAAGGCGCCCGAGGCGTACGAGATGTTCCAGAAGAAGACGGACGGCGCGATCAAGGTGCTGTTCACCCCGTGACGGGGCGCCCGGCGGCGCGCCGGTGGACGAGGGAACCGAAGTGAAGGGAGCCGGCATGCCGCGTCTCACATCCGCGCCGCCGATCGCGGGGCTGTCCGCCCTGGTGACCGGGGGGTCGCGCGGGCTGGGCCTGCTGATGGCGCGTCAGCTCGTGGCGCGGGGCTGCCGGGTGACGGTGCTGGCCCGCGACGCGGAGGAACTGGCCGAGGCGGCCCGGTCGCTGCGGCGCCCCGGGGGCCCGCCGGCCGGCACGGTGGTGTGCGACGTACGGGACCGGGCGGCGGTCGAGGCCGCCGTCGCGGACGTCGCGGCGCGCGAGGGCGGGCTGGACATCGTCATCGGCAACGCCGGCGTCATCCAGGTGGGCCCGTCGGCCTCGCTGGGCCCCGAGGCGTTCCACGACGCCATGCGATCGATCTTCGACGGCGCCCTCAACACGGCCCTGGCGACCCTCCCCCATCTGCGGCGCAGCCCGTCCGGCGGGCGGCTCGCGCTGATCGGTTCGGTCGGCGGTCTGCTGGCCGTGCCGCACCTGCTGCCGTACTCCTGCGCGAAGTCCGCCGTGGGCGCGCTGGCCGAGGGGCTGCACGCGGAGGAGGGCGCCTACGGGGTGACGGTGACGGCGGTGCACCCGGGCCTGATGCGCACCGGGTCCCATCTGCACGCGCAATTCGGCGGGGACGCGCCGCGCGAGTTCGCCTGGTTCTCGGCGCTGGCGGGCACGCCCGTGCTGTCGATGAACGCCGAACGCGCCGCGGAACGCATCGTCACGGGGGTGCAGCGGCGCCGCCCCCGCATCGTCCTGACGCCCGCCGCCCGCCTGGCGGACAAGGCGCACGGGCTGGCGCCCGCGACCACCACCCGGCTCTCGTCGGTCCTCGCGCGGGTGCTGCCGCGGGACGCCGTCGGCGAGCCGGGCGTGACCGAGGGCGTCGCGGTACAGGAAGGCGGCCGGGCGGCGGGCTCGCGGGTGCGCAAGGTGCTCAGCGCCCTCAACGACCGGGCCGCCGGACGCTTCAACCAGCGTGGACGGGCAGCGCCGCCCGCCCGCGGATAGCCGGGCCGGGCCCGGCGGGCGACAGGGCAGGACGGCCGGCTCCGTACGGGAGCGGCCCTCGCGGAAGGAAACACGGTGAGCGCACGCGGAGCCGCACTCTTCGACGTCGACGGAACGCTGGTCGACAGCACCTATCTGCACGCCGTCACCTGGTGGGAGGCGTTCCGGCAGTCCGGCCACCGGGTGGCCATGGCGGAGATCCACCGGGCCATCGGCATGGGCTCCGACCATTTGCTGGACCACCTGCTCAGCGGCGACCGGGACCGCGGGGAGGACGAGACGATCCGCACGGCGCACGGCACGCTCTTCGCGGAGTACTGGGAGCGGCTGGCCCCGCTCGACGGCGCGGCCGAGCTGCTGCGGGCGTGCGCGAAACGCGGCTGGACGGTGGTGCTGGCGAGTTCGGCGCACGGCCCCGAGCTGGCGGCGATGCGCCGGGCGCTGGACGCGGAGGACGTGATCACCGCGGTCACCAGCTCCGACGACGTGTCGGCGAGCAAGCCCGCGCCCGACCTGGTGGAGGCCGCCCTCCGGCACGGCGGGGTCGCCGCCGAGGCGGCCGTCTTCGTCGGTGACACCGTCTGGGACGTCCGGGCGAGCCACCGGGCCGGGGTGCCGTGCCTGGCGGTGCTCAGCGGCGGCTATCCGGAGCGTGACCTGCGGGAGGCCGGCGCGCACGAGGTGTACGACGGCCCGGCGGACCTGGCGGAGCGGCTGGACGGCAGCCTGCTCGCGGCGCCGGAGCGGCGATGACGGCGGGGACGGACGGCGGCGGGCGCTCCCCGGCACGGTGGCCGGAGGCGCGTACCGCGGAGCTGGCGGCGGCGCTGCGCGAACGCGTGGACGGCGAGGTGCGGTTCGACGCGGGAAGCCGGGGCGCGTACGCCACGGACGGGTCGAACTACCGGCAGGTGCCGATCGGCGTGGTCGTGCCGCACAGCACCGACGCGGGCGCGGCGGCCGTCGCGGTGTGCGCCGAGTTCGGCGCGCCGGTGCTGTCCCGGGGCGGCGGGACGAGCCTGGGCGGCCAGTGCGCCAACACCGCCGTGGTCATCGACTGGACCAAGTACTGCAACGCGTTGGTGTCCGTGGACCCCGACCGCCGTACGTGTGTGGTGGAGCCCGGCATCGTCCTGGACGAGCTGAACCGCTTGCTGGCCCCGCACGGGCTGAAGTTCGGGCCCAAGCCGTCGACGCACAGCCACTGCGCGCTGGGCGGCATGATCGGCAACAATTCGTGCGGCGCGTCCGCCCAGGCGTACGGGAAGACCGCGGACAACGTCCGGCGGCTGGAGATCCTGACGTACGACGGGCTGCGCTGCTGGGTCGGGCCGACGTCCGAGGACGCGTACGAGGAGGCGGTCGCCGGGGGCGGGCGCAAGGGGCAGCTGTACGAGGGACTGCGGAGCATCGCCACGCGCTACATGGCCGACGTCCGGCGCGGCTTTCCCGACATCCCCCGGCGGGTCTCCGGCTACAACCTGGACGCGCTGCTGCCGGAGCACGGCTTCAACCTCGCCCGCGCGCTGGTGGGCAGCGAAGGCACGCTGGTCACCGTCCTGCGCGCGGAGCTGGAACTCGTCCCCGTACGACCCTACGAGGCGATACTCGTCCTCGGCTATCCGGACATCTGCACGGCCGCCGACGACGTGCCGCGACTCCTGGAGCACGGCGATCCGACGCAGTTGGAGGCCATTGACGGCCGGATGGCGCAGCTGATGCGGGAGGAAGGCGCGTACCTGGACTCGCTGGAGCGCTTCCCGGCAGGCGACAGCTGGCTGCTGGTGCAGTTCAGCGGCGACAGCCGGGAGGAGGTGGACGCGCAGTGCCAGGAGATGCTGGACGGAATCGGCCGGACCCGGGACGACGCGTCGGTGGCCTTCTCCGACGACCCGGTGCGCGAGCAGCAGATGCTCAAGGCGCGGGAGGCGGGGCTCGGCGTGACCGCCCGGCCGCCGGACGGGCGGGAGACCTGGGAGGGCTGGGAGGACTCCGCGGTGCCGCCGGACCGGCTCGGCGACTACCTGCGGGACCTGCGCACGCTGTTCGCCGAGTTCGGGTACGACCACGCGGCGCTGTACGGGCACTTCGGGCAGGGCTGTGTGCACACCCGCGTCCCGTTCGACCTCAAGAGCGCCGAGGGCGTCGCGGACTTCCGCGCGTTCCTCTTCCGCGCCGCCGACCTGGTCGCGTCCTACGGCGGATCGCTGTCCGGCGAGCACGGTGACGGGCAGGCCCGCGGCGAGCTGCTGCCGCGGATGTTCGGTGAGCGGCTGGTGACGGCGTTCGAGGAGGTCAAGGCGCTGTTCGACCCGGACGAGCGGATGAATCCCGGCAAGGTCGTCCACCCGGCGGCGGTCGACGAGCACCTGCGCCTGGGCGCCCGGTGGCGGCCGCGGAGCCTGGAGACCCGCTTCTCCTACCCCGACGACGACCGCAGCTTCACACAGGCGGTGATGCGCTGCGTCGGGGTGGGCAACTGCCGTACGCGTTCCGGGGGCGTGATGTGCCCCTCGTACCGGGCGACGGGTGAGGAGGAGCACTCCACCCGCGGCCGGGCCCGGCTGCTGTTCGAGATGCTGGACGGGCACGCGGACTCCCCGGTCACCGACGGCTGGCGCTCCACCGAGGTGCGCGACGCGCTGGATCTGTGCCTGGCGTGCAAGGGCTGCAAGTCGGACTGCCCGGTCGGTGTCGACATGGCGACGTACAAGGCGGAGTTCCTCTCCCACCACTACGCGGGGCGGCTGCGGCCCGCCGCGCACTACTCGATGGGCTGGCTGCCGCTGTGGGCCCGGCTCTCCCGGCTCGCGCCGGGGCTGGTCAACGCCGCGCTCAACGCGCCGGGTCTCGCCCGGCTCGGCAAGCGCCTGGCCGGGGTGGCCGCCGAGCGGGACGCGCCGGTCTTCGCGCCCGAATCGTTTGTGCAGTGGTGGCGGGCGCGCGGCACGCCCGAGCCGGACCCGGCGGACCCGCGCACGGTCGTGCTGTGGCCCGACACGTTCAGTACGTACTTCCACCCGGGCGTCGCGAAGGCGGCGGTGCGGGTGCTGGAGGACGCCGGCTTCCGGGTGGCCGTGCCGGAGCGTGCGGTGTGCTGCGGGCTGACGTGGATCTCCACCGGCCAGCTGGACACCGCCGGGCGGGTGCTGCGGCGGACCCTGGACGTGCTGCGGCCGTGGATCGAGGCGGGCACCCCCGTCATCGGGCTGGAGCCGTCCTGCACCGCCGTCTTCCGCGCCGACGCGCCCGAGCTGATGCCGGACGACGAGGACGTGCAGCGGCTGGCGCGGCAGTTCCGCACCTTCTCCGAACAGCTCGTCAACCACGCGCCCGAGGGCTGGCGGCCACCGTCACTGGACCGGCCGGCGACCGTGCAGACGCACTGCCACCAGCACGCGGTGCTCGCGTTCGACGCCGACCGGGAGCTGATGCGCCGGGCCGGGGTGGACGCCGACGTGCTGGACGCCGGGTGCTGCGGGCTCGCCGGGAACTTCGGCTTCGAGCGCGGACACCACGGCCTGTCGACGGCCATCGCGGAACAGGGCGTGCTGCCCGCCGTCCGGGACACGGCGCCCGGCGCGCTGGTACTGGCCGACGGCTTCAGCTGCCGCACGCAGATCGAGCAGGGCGGCACCGGACGGCGTCCCGTGCACCTGGCCGAGGCCCTGGCCCTGGGGCTCGACCGGCGGCTGCCCGCCGGCCACCCGGAGCGGACCGCGGACCGGCCCGCGCCGCCCGCCGCCGGCACCGGCCGCCTGGTGACCGCGGCCGCCGCCGTGGCGGCCGGCGGCGCGCTGGGCGCCGGGCTGCCGGCCCTGGTCCGCAGGCTGCGCCGCTGACCGGCCGCCCCGGACCGTACGCCCGTCCGCAATCCGTACGGCCCCGCCGTGCATCCGCGGGGCCTGGACGGGCACACGGAACACCGGTCGGCCACCTGCCGCCGAGATCGTGAGAGGAAGAACCGCATGTCCACCAAAGTCTCCGACTACGTACTCCAGCGCCTGCGCGAATGGGACGTCGACCATGTCTTCTCCTACGCGGGGGACGGCATCAACGGCCTGCTCGCCGCCTGGGGCCGGGCGGCCAACCGGCCGAAGTTCGTGCAGGCCCGGCACGAGGAGATGGCCGCGTTCGAGGCCGTCGGGTACGCCAAGTTCTCCGGCAAGGCGGGCGTGTGCGCGGCGACCTCCGGGCCCGGCGCGATCCATCTGCTGAACGGGCTCTACGACGCGAAGCTGGACCACGTACCGGTGGTGGCGATCGTCGGCCAGACCGCGCGCAGCGCGATGGGCGGCTCCTACCAGCAGGAAGTCGACCTGATGAGCCTGTACAAGGACGTCGCTTCCGAATTCTGCGAGATGGTGACCGTCCCCGAGCAGCTGCCGAACGTCATCGACCGGGCGATGCGCACCGCGTACGCCAAGCGCACCGTCACCGCGGTCATCATCCCCGGGGACGTGCAGGAGCTGGAGTACAGCGCGCCGACCCACGAGTTCAAGATGGTGCCGTCCAGCCTGGGCGTGTCGCAGTACGCGCCGGTGCCGGCCGACGAGGACCTGCGGCGCGCCGCCGAGGTGCTCAACGCGGGCGAGAAGGTGGCCATCCTGGTCGGGCAGGGCGCCAGGGGCGCCCGCGAGCGGGTCGAGGAGACCGCCGAACTGCTCGGCGCCGGGGTGGCCAAGGCGCTGCTGGGCAAGGACGCGCTGTCCGACGAGCTGCCGTACGTGACCGGAGCCATCGGGCTGCTGGGCACCCGGCCCAGTTACGAGCTGATGCAGGAGTGCGACACGCTGCTGGTGATCGGCTCCAGCTTCCCGTACTCCCAGTTCCTGCCCGAGTACGGGCAGGCCCGCGCCGTGCAGATCGACATCGACCCGTTCATGGTGGGGCTGCGCTACCCCTTCGAGGTCAATCTCGTGGGGGACGCCTCGGCGACGCTGGAGCGGCTGCTGCCGCTGCTCAAGCGCAAGAAGGCACGCAAGTGGCGGGAACAGATCGAGTCGAACGTCGAGCGCTGGTGGACGGTCATGGAGCGGCGCGCCGCCGTGCAGGCCGATCCCGTCAACCCGGAGTACGTGGTGCACGCGCTGGACGCGCTGCTGCCCGACGACGTGATCCTGGCGGCGGACTCCGGCTCGGCGGCCAACTGGTACGCGCGCCACCTGCGGCTGCGCGGCTCGATGCGCGGCTCGCTGTCCGGGACGCTGGCCACCATGGGCCCGGGCGTGCCGTACGTCATCGGCGCGAAGTTCGCCCACCCGGAGCGGCCCGCGCTGGCGATCGTCGGTGACGGGGCGATGCAGATGAACGGCATGGCGGAGCTGATCACCGCGGCCAAGTACTGGCGGGAGTGGAGCGACCCGCGGCTGATCGTCGCGGTGCTGAACAACGAGGACCTCAACCAGGTGACGTGGGAGATGCGGGCCATGTCGGGGGCGCCGCAGTTCGAGGAGTCGCAGCGCATCCCGGACGTGCCGTACGCCGACTTCGCCCGCTCGATCGGGCTGGCGGGCGTCCGGGTCGAGCGGCCCGACGAGGTGGAGAGCGCGTGGCGGCAGGCGCTCGCCGCCGACCGGCCGTTCGTCGTCGACTTCCGTACCGACCCCAACGTGCCGCCGATCCCGCCGCACGCCACGCTGGACCAGATCGAGGCGGCCGCCACGGCCATCCTCAAGGGCGACCCGGAGACGGCCGGCGTGCTCAAGCAGGGCGTCAAGGCGAAGATCCAGGAGTTCCTGCCGGGCGGCAAGCACCGCGGGGAGAACCAGGACTGACCGCCGCTCCCGGCCCCGTGACGCGCTCGCGGGCCGGGCGGCGGACGACCCGACCGACCGACACAAGGAGGCCCCGTGGCCAGGTTGACGGCACTGAAGGACTGGCGGCACTGGCGGCGGGGGAAGGCCCTGCGGCCCTCCCCCGGCGCCGACGACGTGGAGAACGCGGCCCAGCGCGTCCTGCTGTACGGCGTGCTGCCCATGTGGTTCGTACCGGCCGTCGCCGACTGGGTGATGCACCGGCGCACGAACATCGAGAAGACCACCGGCGTGAAGGAATCCGCGATCCACGCGGTGATGATGGCCGAGGCCGGGGTGCCGGTGCTGGCCGGGCTGGTCGCGAAGGTCAACCCGCTGGTGCTGACGATGATGGGCGGGGCCGCCGCCGCGCACAGCGCCACCGCGATCTGGGACGTGACCGTGGCCACCGAGGACCGCGAGGTACGCCCGGTGGAGCAGCACATCCACAGTTTCCTGGAAGTGCTGCCGCTGGCGGCGGTGGCCTTCACCGCCTGCCTGCACTGGGAGTCCGTACGGGACCTCGCACACGGCGGCCGGCGCCCCGACGCCTGGAAACTGCTGCCCAAGGAACGCCCGCTGCCCGGGAAGTACCTCGCCGGTATCGCGGCCGGGGTGGGCGCGTGCGTCGCCCTGCCGTACGCGGAGGAATTCATCCGGTGCCTGCGGGCCCGTAAGTGACGCGCGTGATCGTTACATTCCGGAATTCACGGGTATCCGTAGTGCCGGAAACGGAACAAGGAGGAACATCATGCCCGCAGGATCGAACGCCAAGCGTGAGCGCCAGTACGAGCACATCAAGGAAGGCGCCCAGAAGCGCGGTACGTCCACCGGCCGGGCCAAGGAGATCGCGGCCCGCACCGTGAACAAGGAACGCGCCCGCGCCGGCGAGTCGAAGACCGCCAGCAAGTCGTCGACCAAGGACCGCAAGTCGGCGCCCGAGCGCGGCGGCCAGCGCTCCGGCAACCGCACCGGGTCCAAGGGCCCCACCCGCGACCAGCTGTACAACGAGGCCAAGCAGCGCGGCGTGGAAGGCCGGTCGAACATGAACAAGGACCAGCTGGCCAAGGCGCTCGGCCGCTGACGGCGGGGGCGTCCATGAGCCAGGGGCCGCTGCGCACCTACCTCTCCAAGCGGCACTTCGACCAGACGTCGGAGCCGCAGGGCGGTGCCGCTCCCGACCCTTCGGGGAAGCCGCGCTTCGTGGTGCAGATCCACGACGCGAGCACCATGCACTTCGACTTCCGGCTGGAGGTCGACGGGGTGCTCAAGTCGTGGTCCGTGCCCAAGGGGCCGTCCACCGACCCGAAGGACAAACGGCTGGCGATGCCCACCGAGGACCATCCGCTGGACTACCGGGATTTCGAAGGCGTCATTCCGGCGGGTGAATACGGGGGCGGCACGGTCATCGTGTGGGACCAGGGCCATTACCGCCCGATGTCACACGACAAGAAGGGCCGCCCGGTGCCGTTCGCCGAATCCCTGGAAAAGGGCCATGCCCGGTTCTGGATGGAAGGGAAGAAACTGCACGGCGGTTATGCCCTCACCCGGTTCCGCGGCGGGCGCGGCAGCGACGAGCGGGAATCCTGGCTGCTGGTGAAGACGGACGACGAGCACGCGGGCGGCCGGGGCACGCCCGACCCCCGCCGTGCGCGCTCGGCGCTGAGCGGGCACACGCTCAAGCAGGTGGCCGAGGACGTGGCGGCGGAGTCCGGCGAGGACAGCGAGCGGCGGCCTCGGTGAGTCACGGCAGGCCCGTGTAGTTCTCGGCCAGCTCGGCGGCGGCGTGCGGGGAGGCCGCCAGGCGGTCCAGGCGGGCGATCTGCAGCCGGGTGTCGAAGGCACTCTGGCCGGGTTCGGTGTGCAGCGCCGTCGTCATGGAGTACGAGAAGTGCTCGGCGCGCCACACCCGGCGCAGGCAGCTGTCGGACCAGGCGTCCAGCTTCCGCGTGGAGCCGGTCCCCTTCAGGTGGGCGAAGGCGCCGGCCAGTTCGGTGACGTCGGAGGCGGCGAGGTTCAGTCCCTTGGCGCCGGTCGGCGGGACGATGTGCGCGGCGTCCCCGGCGAGCAGCACCCGCCCGTACCGCATGGGCTCGGTGACCACACTGCGCATCGGCAGTACGGACTTGGCGGTGATCGGGCCGCGCGCCGGCTGCCGGCCGTCCTCGGTGGCGTACCGGGCGTCGAGTTCGTCCCAGATCCGGTCGTCCGGCCAGTCGGCGGGGTCGGTTCCGTTGGGCACCTGGAGGTAGAGCCGGCTGACCGTGGGCGAGCGCATGCTGAACAGCGCGAAGCCGCGTTCGGAGTGGGCGTACACCAACTCGTCGCAGGACGGTGGCGCTTCGGCGAGCACGCCGAGCCAGGAGTACGGGTAGCCGCGCTCGTACGTGCGCCGCGCGGCCGCCGGCACCGCGTCGCGGGTGATGCCGTGGAAGCCGTCGCAGCCGACGACGTAGTCGCAGGCGAGGGTGTGCTCCCGGCCCCGGTGCGCGTAGCGGATCACGGGCCGGCCGGTGTCCGCGCCCTCGACCGCGAGCGCCCGCGCCCCGAACAGCAGCGGCCCGCCGCCGGACAGCTGGAGCGCTATGAGGTCCTTCACCACCTCGGTCTGCGCGTAGACCAGTACGCTGCGGCCGCCGGTCAGAGAGGGGAAGTCGACGCGGTGGGAACGCCGGTCGTAGTGGAGCCGGATGCCGTGGTGGACCAGGCCTTCCCGGTCCAGGCGCTCCCCGGCGCCGCAGCCGCGCAGGGTGTCGGCGGTGCCCTGCTCCAGGATTCCGGCCCGCTGCCGCTGCTCGACGTAGGCGCGGTCGCGGCTCTCCAGGACGACGCTGTCGATGCCGGAACGGTGCAGCAGCCGGGCCAGGAGCAGTCCTGCCGGGCCGCCGCCGACGATGCCGACGGTGGCGGCGGCGGGTGCGGCGCTCGTCGTGCGCATCGGGATCACGTCCCTTCCCGGTGTTCGGCGATGACGCGCTCGGCCAGCGCGAACGCGGAGTTCGCCGCCGGTACGCCGCAGTAGACGGCCGACTGCAACAGGACCTCCTGGATGTCCTCGGCGGTGAGCCCGTTGCGCAGGGCTGCGCGCAGGTGCAGGGCCAGTTCGTCGTGGTGGCCGCGGGCCACCAGCGCGGTGATCGTCACGCAGCTTCGGATGTGCCGGGACAGCCCCGGGCGCGTCCAGATCTCTCCCCACGCGTAGCGGGTGATGAAGTCCTGGAAGACGGCGGTGAAGGCGGTGGTGCGGCCGGCCGCGCGGTCGACGTGGACGTCGCCGAGGACGGCGCGGCGGACGGCCGTGCCGGCGGCGCGCCGCGCGTGGTCGTCGGCGGGGGCGCCGTCGTGCGCGGGCGGGTGGGCCGCGAAGTGGCCGAGGAGCGCGGCGAGCACCGGCGCGGGCCGTTCGGCGTTGGCCAGGTGGGCGGCGCCGGCCAGTTCGGTGAGGCTCGCGCCCGGGATGCCGTCGGCGAGTTCGCGGGCGTGTGCCGGCGGGGTCGCGGGGTCGGCGCGGCCCGCGACGACCAGGGTGGGCGCGCCGATCCGGCCGAGTTCCGCGCGCAGGTCGTACGCGGCGAGCGCGTCGCAGCAGGCCGCGTAGCCCTCGGGAGCCACGGTCCGTAGCCCGGCCAAGAGGCGGTCCGCCGCCGGGGAGCCGGCGAACGCCGGGGTGAACCAGCGGCCCGCGGTGGTGCCGGCGACCGGTCCGATGCCCTGTTCCCGTACGAGGGCGGCCCTTTCCCGCCACCCGGCGGGCTCGCCGAAGCGGGCCGAGGAGCAGACCAGCGCGAGGGACGCGACGCGCTCGGGGTGGCGGGCCGCGAGCCAGGCGCCGACGGCGCCGCCCAGGGAGATGCCCGCGTACCCGAACCGGTCGATGCCGAGGGAGTCGGCGAGCGCGAGCACGAGCCCGCCGAGGCCGGCGACGGTGCAGGGCCCGTCCGTGCGGCCCGCGAGCACGTCGTACGGCGTCCCGCCGTGTCCCGGCAGGTCCCAGCGGATGACGCGGAACCGGCGCGCCAATACGTCGAGTTGGGGATCCCATACGGCGAGCGAGGTGCCCAGGGACGGCCCCAGGAGCAGCGGGGGCGCGCCTGCCGGGCCGTCCTCACGGTGGTGCGGGACCGGGTGGGAGCCGCGGCCGGTGGTCGGTGTGGTCATGCGTTCTCCTGCGGGTTCTGTGCGGTACGGCGCAGGGCGCGGTCGACGAGCGCTCCGGCCGCACCCAGGTAGGCGGCCGGGTCGGTCAGCTCCCGCAGCCGCTCCGCCGGGAAGGCCGCCGCGGCGGCGGGGTGCGCCGCGCGCAGCGCCCGGCCCAGCGCCTCGTCCAGGCCGCCGCCGTCCGCCGCGGCCCGGCGTGCCGCCTCGGTGAGCAGGTCCTTGGCGGTACCCCGTCCGAGCACGGCGCCGAGCACGGCCGCCAGGCGTTCGGTGACGACCAGCCCGCCGGTCGCGGCGAGGTTCGCGCGCATCCGCCGCGGGTGCGCCCGCAGCCCGGCGGCCAGTTCGGCGGCGTTCCCGGCCGCGCCGCCGGCCAGCCGCAGCGCGTCCCGCAGCGGCTGCCACTCCGCGTGCCAGGCGCCGGCCGGCCGTTCGTCCTCGGCGGCCAGCGATCCGTACAGCACCCCGGCCAGGGCCGGTACCTGCCGGGCCGCGGCCGCGATCAGCGTCGCCCGTACCGGGTTGGCCTTGTGGGGCATGGCGGAGGAGCCGCCGCCGCTGCCCTCGGCGAGTTCGCCGGTCTCCGTACGGGAGAGGACCAGCACGTCGGCGGCGACCTTCCCGAGGGCGCCCGCCGTGTGCGCCAGGGCGCCCGCGAGGTCGGCGACGGGCGTGCGCAGGGTGTGCCAGGGCAGGGCCGGCTCGGCGAGGCCGGTCTCCTCGGCGTACGCGGCGAGCAGCCGGAGACCGAGGTCGTCCGCCGTCACCGGCTCCGCCTCGGCTTCCGCGTACGCGTGGAACGCCGCGAGGGTGCCCGCCGCGCCGCCCAACTGCACGGGCAGCGCGGCCCGTACGGCGGCGAGCCGGTCCCGGGCGTCCAGGACGAGGGAGCGCCACCCGGCGGCCTTGAGGCCGAACGTGGTCGGCACCGCGTGCTGCGTCAGCGTGCGACCCGCCATCGGGGTGTCCCGGTGTGCGGCCGCCAGACGGCCCAGGGAGGCCGCGGTGGCGTCCAGATCGGCCAGGACGGCTTCCAGTGCGCGTGCGCAGACCAGCATGGTGGCCGTGTCGAGGATGTCCTGACTGGTGGCGCCGCGGTGGACGTACGCGGCCGCCGCGGCATCGCGCCCTGCCACGGCGGACGTGAGGTCGGCGACCAGGGGGATCACCGGGTTGCCGCCGGCGCGGGCGCGTCCCGCGAGCGCGCGGGCGTCGTGGCGGCCGTGGTCGGAGGCGGCTGCGGTGACCGCTTCGGCCGCCTCCGCCGGTGCCAGGCCGAGCGCCGCTTGGGCGCGGGTCAGGGCCGCTTCCGCGGCCAGCAGGGCGCGTACGTACGCGGCGTCACCGGTGGCGGCCTCGACGGCGGAGCCCGCCCGGACGGGCGCCAGCAAGCCCATGTCGGCGGCATCGGCGCGAGGCTCAGCGGAACTCAAGGAAAACCGTCTCCTCGCACTCCTCGCCGCCTTCCTCCGCGCCGCTCGGCGTGGCGGCCTGGAGGCGGATGTCGAAGCGGTACCGGCGCTCGCCGTCGGCCCGCGCGACCAGCGTGCGCGCCCGGTGCGCGGGGAGCCGGGACAGCAGCGGGTCGGCCGCGTGGGCCGCCGCGTCGCCGGGAAAGTAGACCCGGGTGAACAGGTGGTGCAGCAGCCCCCTGGCGAAGACGCACACCGCGATGTACGGCGCCGCGTCCGGCCGGCCCGCCGGGGCCGTGGCGGGCAGCGTGCGCAGCACGTAGCGGCCGTCGGCGTCGGTGGGGACCCGGCCGAAGCCGGTGAAGTCCACGCCGTTGCGGCCGGCGTCCGTGCCGGTCACCGGGTCGCGGCGCATCGACCCCGGCACGCCGCGCAGGCTCCCGTCCGGACTGGCCTGCCAGAACTCCAGCAGCGCGTCCGGCACCGGCTCGCCCGCGCCGTCCAGGACGCGGCCGTGCAGGGTCAGCGTGCCGGTGTGCCCGGCCGGGGCCATCTGCCCGCCGCCGGTGAACGGCAGCGCGTAGCCGAAGAACGGGCCGATGGTCTGGGACGGCGTGGGAGCCGGCGCCCCCTCCGCCTCCTGCGCCGCGGCGGGCTGCTGCGGTACGCCGTCGTGCGGCAGCCCGGTCATCGGGGGCCCTCCTCGGTCCAGGTGGCGGCCGGTCCGTCCAGCACGATGTCCCAGCGGTAGCCGAGCGAGAACTCCGGCCGGGTGAGCCCCGGGTCGTACGCGCAGACCAGCCGCTCACGGGCCCGCGGGTCGGTGCACGAGGCGAGGATCGGGTCGTACGGGAAGAGCGGGTCGCCCGGGAAGTACATCTGGGTGACGAGCCGCTGGGTGAAGGCGGTGCCGAACAGCGAGAAGTGGATGTGGGCCGGGCGCCAGGCGTTGTCGTGGTTGCGCCACGGGTAGGCGCCGGGCCTGACGGTGGTGAACGCGTAGCGGCCCTCGTCGTCGGTCAGGCAGCGGCCGGCGCCGGTGAAGTTCGGGTCGAGCGGCGCCGGGTGCCGGTCGGCCCGGTGTGCGTACCGGCCGGCGGCGTTGGCCTGCCAGATCTCGACGAGCTGGCCGCGCACCGGGCGTCCGGCGCGGTCCCGTACCCGGCCGGTGACGGTGATCCGTTCGCCGAGCGGCTCGCCGGCGTGCTGCCGGGTCAGGTCGGCGTCGAGGGCGGTGACGTCGGTGCCGCCGAAGGCGGGCCCGGCCAGTTCGACGGCCTCCGGGTCGCGCCGCACGTCGATCGCGGCGAGCGGCCGGCGGGGGTGGCGGAGCCGGGTGCTGCGGTACGGGGCGAAGTCGCGGGCCGGGTGCACGCGTTCGGGGCCGCCCGCCGCGCGCTCGCGGGCGGCGGCGGTGTGCAGCGCGGCGGTCTCGCGGTCGATGACGGACTGCGGTTCGGGGCCCGGCGGGGGCGGGGCCGGGGCCGCGGGGGCGTTCGGGGCGGGAGGCGCGGGTGCGGCGGATGCGCTCGGTGGAGTCATCGGGGCTTCTCCAGACGTGGGGCCTTCGGTGTCTTCCGCGGTCCTTCGGTGTTCTCCGTCTCCGTACGGGGCGAGTGGCGTTCTCCGATTCCGTACGAGGCAGGGCGGTTGGCGGTGTCCGGGCGCACGGGTGCACGGGTGCACGGGTGCACGGGCCAGCCTCGCCGATCCGCCGCCGGATACCCAGGGCGCCTCGGCGCTCACGCCGTCTCGCCCCCCTCCTCCCCGGCTGCTTTCAGTGCGCGCAGGGCCGACAGTTCGGCGTCGGTCGGCGCCCGGGTGGTCGCGAGGTCCGGTGCCGTGCGCAGGTCCCAGCCGGTGGCCGCACGGACCTGACCGGGCGTCACGCCCGGGTGCACGGCGGTCAGCACGAGTTCGGCGGTGGCCGGGTCGGGGCGCAGGACGCCGAGGTCGGTGATGACGGCGGTGGGTCCGGCGCCGCGCATGCCGAGCGCCGCGCGGTCGCCGGGCCCCGCGCCGTGGCCGACGGTGGTGACGAAATCGAGCGCCGGGACGAGATTGCGGCGGGTGTGCCGCAGCACGATGAGCACCGCATCGCAGTTCGCGGCGATCTCGGGGGCGCCGCCCGCACCGGGCAGCCGCCCCTCGGGCCGGCCGGGGCCGCGGCCCACGACCGTCGTGTTGATGTTGGCGAACCGGTCGAGCTGGGCGGCCCCGAGGAAGCCGACGCCGATCCGGCCGCCCTGGAGCCAGTAGTTGAACATCTCGGGCACGGACACCACGGCGTCGGCGGTGTCGGCCAGTTCGCCGTCGCCGATCGACAGCGGCAGCCGCGTCGGCCGGGAGCCGATGGTGCCCGACTCGTAGACCAGGACCAGGCCCGGGTTGACGGTGCGGCGCGCCAGGTTGGCGGCCGTGCTGGGCAGCCCGATGCCGACGAAGCAGCTCTTCGCGCCGGCCAGCGCGCGGGCCGCGTTGACCTCCATCAGCTCGTCGCGGCCGCAGCGCGCGGCGTCCTCCGTAGCGCCCATCGGTCCCATTCCTCACGCGCTCGTCGATGTCCGCACGTGCTCGTCGATCCACCGCGAGAAGGCCTCCCGGTCGCGGGAGACGGCGTCCCACGCCTGGTAGAAGTCGTTGTCGCGGACCGAATAGCCGGCCGCGTACGAGGGGTGGGCGCCGCCGGGCACCTCCGCGACCGCGTCGATCACCCACCCGGGCAGCACCACCGAGCCCGGCCGGGGCTCCAGGGCCCCTTCGACGATCTCCTCGACGGTGACCAGCACCCGCGCCGCGGCCAGCACCGCTTCCTTCTGCACTCCGGTCAGGCCCCACAGCTGCACGTTGCCGTCCCGGTCGGCCTGCTGGGCGTGGACGACCGTGACGTCCGGGTTGAGGGCGGCCACGGCGGCCAGCTCCTCGCCGGTGAACGGGCAGGTGACGGTGGAGATCGTGCCCGTACGGGCGGGCAGGCCGCTGCCGCGGTAGCCGCGCAGCACCGCGAACGGCAGCTTCGACGCGCCGGCGACGTAGCGGTTGGCCATGCCCGCGTGGCTGTGCTCGTCCAGTTCCAGCGGGTGCGGCCAGCCGTTCTCGACCGCGTCGCGGAAGCGGTGCAGCGAGCCGACGCCGGGGTTGCCGCCCCAGGAGAAGACCAGTTTGCGTGCGGCGCCCGCGCCGATCAGTTGGTCGTAGACCAGGTCCGGGGTCATCCGGACCAGCGTCAGGCCGGTGACGCCCTGCCGGATGATCTCGTGCGCCGCGGCGAACGGGATCAGGTGGGTGAAGCCCTCCAGCGCGACGGTGTCCCCGTCGTGGACCAGGTCCCGCACGGCGTCGTGCAGGGAACGGATGTCGGCCATGTCCTCGCCCGCCTTGTCCACTCACGTCGTTCGCCTGGTGAACCTAAGTTCATAACTAATGTGCCCCGAGTTTGAGCCCCTCTCCCAGACCTGTCAACGGGTCAGCGGGTACGGTTCCGACGAGATTTCCGCACCGTGGAGAGCCCATGACGCACCCCGCCACCGACGCGCCGCCGCCCCGGGAAGCCGTGGGGCCGCTGCTGCGCGGCCTGTCCGTGCTGCGTGTGCTGAGCGCCGGCGGCGGACGCCAGGCCGTCGGCGACCTCGTCCGCGCGACCGGGCTGGCGCGCTCCACCGTCGACCGCGTCCTGAGCACCCTCGCCCGCCTCGGCCACGTACGCACCGAGGGCCGGGACGCGGTGCTCGCGCCCGGCCTCCTGGAACTCGGCAACGCCTACCTGGCCGCCTGCGAACTGCCCGACCGGCTCGGCCCGTACGCCGAGCGGCTCGCCGACGCGCTCGACGAGTCGGTCTCCCTCGCCGTGCCGGACGGCGACGGGGTGCGCTTCGTCCACCAGACGACCCGGCGGCGCGCGATGTCGCTCGCGTTCCGCATCGGCGACCTGCTGCCCGCCGAACGCGGCGCGGCCGGCGCGCTGTTCGCCGCCGACTGGGACGAGGACGCCTGGCGGCGCTGGCGGGAACGGCACGCGGCGGACCCCACGGACGCCGGGTTCCCCGCGGTCCCGCCGCGCCGGGGAGACGGCTCCGGCACGGACCCCGCCACGGACTTCGCCTCCCGGGCCGAAGCGGCCCGTACCGCCGGCTGGTCACTGGACGACCAGCTGATCGAACCGGGCCTGGTCGCCGTCGCCATGCCCGTACGCGACGCCGTGGACCGCCCGGCCTGCGTGGTGAGCGTGGTCAGCCACACCAGCCGGCTGGCCCCCGGGGACCTGCCCGCCGCCGCACTCCCCCGACTACGCGAGACCGTCGCCCGAATGGAACAGGCCCTCGCCGCCCCGGCCCCGCCCGTCACCGCACCCACCGCTCCCCGGCACGCCTCCTGGATGCGCGCCGCCAAGCGGGAACTGGGACCGGAGTTCGTGGAATCGCTGGCCCGCGGTCTGCTCACGCTCACCGCGTTCGGCACCGGCCGGGCGGCACTGCCCCTGACCGCCGTGGCAGAGGCCACCGGCCTGGCCCGCGCCACCGCCCGCCGCGCCCTGCTCACCCTCGAACACCTCGGCTACCTCGCCTCGGACGGCCGGCTCTTCCGCCCCACGCCGAAGGTGCTGGAACTGGGCTTCGCCCCGCTGTCGGGCCTGACGCTCCCCGAGATCGCCCAGCCCCACCTGGCCACCCTGGTGGAGCAGGTGCACGACTCCGCCTCGATGGCGGTGCTGTCCGGCACGGACATCCAGTACGTGGCCCGGGTCCCCACCGTACGGATCATGAGCGTCAACATCACCGTGGGCACCCGCTTCCCGGCCTACCCGACCTCCATGGGTCGGGTCCTGCTGGCGGACCTGCCACCGGCCGAACGCGCGGCACACCTCGCCCGCACCACGCTCGCCCCGCTCACCCGGCACACCGTCACGTCCGCCGACCGCCTCGCGGCCCTCCTCGAACAGGTCCACGAGGACGGCTACGCCCTGGTGGACGAGGAACTGGAGGAGGGCCTGCGCTCGATCGCCGCCCCCGTCCGCGACCGGGACGGCCGGGTCGTCGCCGCGGTCAACGTCTCCACCCACGCCGGCCACCGCTCCCCCACCGAGGACCGCGACGCCCTGCTGCCCGCACTCAGGGCGGCCGCGGCACGCATCGAGGCCGACCTGCACACGGCGGGCCGGTACCGACAGGTCCCGCTCACCTGAGCGGAACCCGCGATTCCGGCGCCGCTGCCGCCGACGCCCCGGAGCCGCCCTGCCCTGCGACAACCGAGGCCACAAGACGAGCAGTGGCGTCTAGGCCCTGCCGTCACGGGCGCGCGTCACGCCCAGGGCGCCGGCCCGGCGCCGTTCGACCAGGCCATCAGCTTGTCCCCGTCGAAGCAGCGGATGCCGCAGGTGCCGGCGTAGTCGGTGGCGGGCTCGGTGAAGGCGCTCGTGGTGACCACGGCCGCGATGTCGGCCTCGTGCACCGTGTAGCACGTGCCGCCGAAGCGCTGCACGTCCTGGGAGCCGACCTTGTTCGTCGCGCAGTACCGCTTGCACTGGATGATGATGCGGCGGCCGTCGGACGTGGTGGCCAGAATGTCCGCGCCCAAGTCCCCCGCGCCGCCGACGACCTTCACGTCCCGGCAGCCGTCCCGTTCGCAGAGGTGGGCTATCGCCTGCTCGAAGGCGTCCGCGTCCATGGCGAGGAAGTCTTCGACGCTCCAGACGGCGGCCAGGGGCGCGGGCTCGTCCGCGGCGGCCGGGGCCACAGCAGCGTCCACGGCGGCCAGAGCCGCTTCCCCCCGCACCGCCGCCCTGGCTGCCTCCGCCTCCGCCTCCGCCTTCCCCTCCCGGGCCGCGCGCCGCAGTTCGCGCATCCGCGGCATGCCCCGGATGGCCACCACGAGGAGGACCAGGGCGGCCGGGAGCACGGCGCAGGCCGTGACGGTGGCCGCCTCCGGGTTCTGCACCGCCCACCGCACCAACTGCCGGAGGGCGAGGTAGACGCCGCAGGCGAGGGCGCTGACGACGGCCAGGACGAACAGCGTCCGCCACATCGGGTAGGTGCGGCGACGAGCTGAGGAGTAGTCACTTCTCACGGGTGCGGCCACGATCGGTGCTCCTTCGCTTCCGCGGCACGGGAACGGCCGCGCTGATCACCGTGTGCCCCGTGACGCCGCATCCATGATCATCAGTACGCGGCCGGGGGCCCGCGCCCCCCGTCAGTCCTTCGCGCGCCCGCTCCCCGCCGCCCGCCGCCGCCTGTTCCGCAGGTCCCGCCCCACGGCCGCCGTCACCGCACCCACGATGACCAGCACCGCGCCCAGCGCGGCAACCGTCATCCCGGTGCCGCCCCCGGTCACGGGGAGCGCGGGACGCGCGCGTCCGGCACCGGGCCCCGGAGCGACCGTCACCACCGCCGGAAGACAGTCACCGGGCACGGAGCACCGGACGGTCCCGCCGTACGGCACCGGCCCACCGCTCGGCACGGGCGCGCCCACCGTGGCCGGTCGCGGGTCGGTGAGCGGTGCGGTGGCGTACGCGCCGCCTGGAGAGCCGCCCACGATAATCAGGAGAGCGGCGAGCAGCGGCGCGCAAAGAGAAAAAGGGTGCACGGCTCTCCCGGAAAAGGTGGCAGGGAATCAGCTCCCGGAATGCACCTTGCAACACGGCTGCCACCACCGCGCCCCCGCTCGCCGGTCCACCCGCACCCCGGCCACCCGAATTCACCCCATGGGCCCGCCCCGAGCCGGCATTCCTCCCCGAACCAGAACGCGCCCTACGCCGGCACGTGCTTTCGCTGAACCGAACTTCCAGACCGTCCACCTGCCCCATGCGGTCCAGTTGCTCCAGCGTGGTGCGGATGCGGGTGGAGACCGTCAGCGTCACGTTCTCCGCACTTTCCCGGCCCCGTGTGACCTCTCCCTCCGGGTCACCGAGCAGGAACCGTACCCGGCACCCTGCCCCGGCCTTCCGCCGCAGCGCTTCGGGAAATGCCGGCACCTGCAACCACAGGAAGTAACTCGTGTACCCCGCGCACCCTCAAGGACGAATCTGCCCCTGGCCACCGTGACCGACTGCAACGTCTACCTGCGTCGCCACCCGGAGGGCCACGGGTGAGCAGCCGGAAAACCGGGACGGCGGGTGGCCCGCCGTCCCGGTTTTCCGGGGCCGGCCGTCAGTGACGCCGGTGCCGCTTGGCGTACGTGTGGAGGCGGGCCCGTATGTCGGGTGGGGGCAGGTGGTGGGTCCAGCGTTCGGGGTACTCGGACGGGGGTGGGGTGTCGTCGTCCTCGGTTTCGTCGTCCTCGTCGTCCTCGTCCTCGTCGTACGGGTCCGGCGCGTCGGCGGGGGCGGGGGGCCGGGCCGCGGCCGCCTCGCGGGTGCGGCGTTCCTTTTCGGCGCGGCCCGCGGCGGTGGCGACCGACGGCCACACCCGGTCGATGGCGGCGTTCATGGCCGCGCCCACCAGGACCGCGAAGGCGGAGACGCCGATCCACAGGAGGACGGCGACCGGGGCCGCGAGCGAGCCGTAGATGGTGGGGCCCTCGACGGTCTGGGTGAGGTAGACGCGCAGGAGCAGGCTGCCCAGCAGCCACATGGCGAGCGCGACGACCGCGCCGGGGATGTCCTCGCGCCAGGGTGAACGCACCGGTACGGACGCGTGGTAGAGCGTGGTGAGGAAGGCGACGGACAGGATCAGGACGACCGGCCAGTACAGGACGCGGATGACGTTCTCGCTCGCCGGCAGCCAGCTGACGACGGTGTCGGGCCCCGCCACCATCAGCGGCAGCGCGACGGCGCCGACGACCAGCGCGGCCAGGTAGAGCGCGAAGGCCAGCAGCCGGGTCCTGACGATGCCGCGGCGGCCGTCCAGGCCGTACATGATGGTGATCGTGTCGACGAAGACGTTCAGCGCGCGGGAGCCGGACCACAGGGCGATGGCGAAGCCGAGCGAGATGACGTCCGGGCGGCGGCCGGTGAAGACGTCGTCGAGCAGCGGCCGGGCGATCTCGTTGACGCCTTTGCTGGAGAGCAGCGTGTCGGACGCGGCGAGGATGTTCTCGCGGATGTGGTCGATGGTCTCCTGGCCGATCCAGGGTTCCATGTAGCCGAGCAGTCCGATGAAGCCGAGGAGCAGCGGCGGCAGCGACAGCAGGCAGAAGAACGCGGCCTCGGCGGCGAGCCCGGTGACGCGGTACTCCATGCAGGAGTTGACGGTGTCCTTCAGCAGCAGCCAGGCGAGGCGGCGTTTGGAGACGTTGCGGTACAGGACCCGGGCCCTGTGCAGACGGCCGGACGGCCGCTGCGCTGCTTCTTTCACTGGCTGCACCTCCTTACCGTAGCTGCCATGGCAGCCACCACTCACACGGTCACGAACCAGCCTCCGCCGCTGGTCGGGTACGACGTCTTCGCGGCGGACGCGGCGCTCACCGAGGGCGTGGAACGGCATGTTCCGCCCGCCTTCCTGGACGAGGCACGCACCGAACTGGGCGAGCTGGGCCGCGCGGCGGGCTCCGCGCACGCGCAGCGCTGGGGGGAGCAGGCCGACGGCCATCCACCCGTCCTGCGTACACACGACCGCTACGGCCACCGGGTGGACGAGGTGGAGTTCCACCCGTCGTGGCACCGGCTGCTGGGGCACGCCGTCTCGTCGGGGCTCACCGGCGCCTGGTCGCGGCCGGCCGGGCACGTACGGCGTACGGCGGGGTTCCTGGTGTGGACGCAGGCCGAGGCGGGCCACGGCTGCCCGCTGTCGATGACGCACGCGGCGGTGCCCGCGCTGCGGGCCGACCCGGAGCTGGCGGCGGAGTGGGAGCCGCTGCTGACGTCGCCGGTGTACGAGCCGGGGCTGCGGCCGGTGGCGCAGAAGCCGGGCGCGCTCGCCGGGATGGCGATGACGGAGAAGCAGGGCGGCAGCGACGTACGGGCGATCACGACGCGTGCCGAGCCGCTGGCGGGCGACGGCGAGTACGTGCTGACCGGGCACAAGTGGTTCTGTTCGGCGCCGATGTCGGACGCCTTCCTGGTGCTGGCCCGGACGCCGGGGGACGCGCCCGTGGACGACGGCGGGCAGGGCGGGCTGACCTGCTTCCTGCTGCCGCGGGTGCTGCCGGACGGCAGCCGCAACTCCTTCCGTATCCAGCGGCTCAAGGACAAGCTGGGGAACCGTTCGAACGCCTCGGCGGAGGTCGAGTTCGACGGTACGACCTGGGCGCGGCGGGTCGGCGACGAGGGGCGCGGGGTGGCGACGATCATCGAGATGGTCGCGGCGACCCGGCTGGACTGCGTGACGGGGTCGGCGGCGGTCATGCGGCAGGCGGTGGCGCAGGCGCTGCACCACACCGCGTACCGGCGGGCGTTCGGCAGGCCGCTCGCCGACCAGCCGCTGATGCGCAACGTGCTGGCCGACCTGGCGCTGGAGTCGGAGGCGGCGACGGCGCTGGCGCTGCGGCTGGCGGCGGCGTACGACGCGGACACCGAGCAGGAGCGCGCGTTCCTGCGGCTGGCGGTCCCGGCCGCCAAGTACTGGGTGACCAAGCGCTGCACGCCGGTGGCGGCCGAGGCGCTGGAGTGCCTGGGCGGCAACGGGTACGTGGAGGAGTCCGGCATGCCGCGGCTGCTGCGCGAGTCGCCGCTCAACTCCGTCTGGGAGGGGTCGGGCAGCGTCCAGGCCCTGGACGTGCTGCGGGCGCTGCGCCGCGAGCCGGCGGCGCTGCACGCGTTCCTGACGGAGATCGGCACGGCCCGCGGCGCCGACCACCGCCTGGACGCAGCGGTCAAGGACCTGCTGACCGAACTGGCCGACCTGGAGGGCGTCGAAGCCCGCGCCCGGCGGCTGGCGGAGCGGATGGCGCTGGTCCTCCAGGGCGCACTGCTCGTACGCTACGCGCCGCCCGGGGTCGCCGACGCGTTCTGCGGCTCGCGCCTGGGCACCGACCACGGCGCCACGTTCGGCACCCTGCCCCCCACGCTCGGCCTGCGCGCGATCGTGGAGCGGGCCCGGCCGGTGGTGGCGGGCGAGGAGGGCTGAGGAGAGGCGGCGGAGTTCCCGGACGGGGCGGTGACGGGCCCCGTTCCCTTCAGAGGGGGGTGGGGTCCGGGGCCCGCCACCGCGTGGTCGGGGAGCGGTGCCGCGCCGACCCGGCACCCCCTCCCCGGTCTCGGGCCTGCCCTCAGGGCGGGCCCGCTGGGTCTGTTGCCGCCCGGCCGCGCGGCCGCGGCGCGCCGTCGGCGCGAGGAGGTCCGGTCACCATGCCGTCGCCCCCTCTCGTCCTGCCGGCCACCCTCCCCGCCGCCGTCATACGCCACAACGGTTGCAGCCGGTTGCAGCCAATTCCGCCGATTCGGCGTTCGAAGCGGTCCGGTGGCGGCACCATGGGCGGCAACTTACGGACAGTGCACAACGGAGAACAGCGTGAGCGACAGACCGATCGACATGGGTATCTGGTCGGCCCAGGAGGTACGCGAGACCACGCGGCGGCTCGCGTCGGTCCGTGAGGCCGCGCTCTGCGGGGGCCTGCCGGCCACCGCTCCCCGTGCGGTGATCGGCGAGTCCTGGCGCCGGGTGCTGGGCCGCGGCGTCGACCCGGACAGGGACCGCCGCGAGCGCCCGCTGACGGTGGAGGAGCTGGAGCACCGGCGGCACGGTTCGCAACTCGCGACGCTGCTGCCGCTGTTCAACACCGGCCTGCTGCCGGCCGCCGACGCCGCCCAGCAGATCATGGTCGTCACGGACGCCGAGGGGCGGGTGCTGTGGCGGGAGGGCTGCGCGCAGGTCCGGCGGATGGCCGACCGGCACGGCTTCGAGAAGGGTGCCGACTGGTCCGAGGACGTCGTCGGTACGAACGCCATCGGGACCGCGCTGGTGGCCCGGCGCCCCGTCCTGGTGCACTCCGCGGAGCACTTCGTCCGCACCCACCACCCGTGGACGTGCGCGGCGGCGCCGCTGCACGACCCGCGCGACGGGCGGCTGCTGGGCATCGTGGACGTGAGCGGCCCGGCGCACACCTTCCATCCGACGACCCTGTCGCTGGTCACGGCGGTCGCCCGGCTCGCCGAGTGCGAGCTGCGCGACCGGCACCACAGCGCGCTGGACCGGCTGCGGGCGAGCGCCGCGCCCGTACTGGCCAGGCTCGGCGGGCAGGCGCTGGCCGTCGACAAGGACGGCTGGACGGCGGCGGTCACCGGGCTGGCGCCGCCCGACCGGGTCGCGCTGCCCAAGTCCCCGGGGGCCGGGCCGCTGTGGCTGCCGCGCTACGGCATGTGCACGCTGGAGCCGCTGCCCGGCGGGTGGCTGATACGCGTCGGCGGGCCGGGCCAGGAGCCCCTGGCCAGCCGGGTGCTGCTGGACCTAGGCAGCCGGAACCGGCCCGCGGTCACGCTCACCTGCGCGGCCGGCAGCTGGACGCACGAGCTGAGTCCGCGCCACGCCGAGGTGCTGTTCGTACTGGCGCGGCGGCCGGAGGGGCGCAGCGCGGCCGACCTGGCGCAGGACCTGTTCGGGGACCGCGCCCGTACGGTCACGGTGCGGGCCGAGCTGTCGCGGCTGCGCCGCCATCTCGCGAGCGTGCTGGCGCACCGCCCGTACCGCTTCGCCGACGGGGTGGACGTGGAACTGCGGCTGCCGCCGCACCCGGTGGACCTGCTGCCGCATTCGACGGCACCGGCGGTGGTAGCGGCGCGGGGCGCCTGACCGGTGGGACCGCCTCCGGTCCGCGGGCGCGCGTGGGGCTGTGATTGGCTGGCCTTCATGAGCCTCACCGTGACCACCTGGCACCTCGAACAGACCTCTCCCGACGACCTCGCGCCCGCGGCCGCGCCCCCGGAGGAGCAGCGGATACGGATTGCCCGCGCGGAGGTGGTTTCGCCCGAGTTCAGCCGGTTCCTGTACGCATCCGTCGGCGGGGACATCGCCTGGACCGACCGGCTGGGGTGGTCGTACGGGCAGTGGGAGGAGTTCCTCGGGCGGCCCGGCGTGGAGACGTGGGTGGCGTACGAGCGGGGCACGCCGGCCGGGTACGTCGAGCTGGACCCGCAGGCCGAGGGGGTCGTCGAGATCAGCTACTTTGGTCTGCTGCCGGCGTTCCGGGGCCGGCGGATCGGCGGCCACCTGCTGACGCACGGGGCCGCGCGGGCGTGGGACCTGGCCGAGCGGTGGCCGGGGCGGGCGAAGACCCGGCGGGTGTGGCTGCACACGTGCAGCAAGGACGGGCCGCACGCGCTGGACAACTACCGGCGGCGCGGGTTCCGGGTGAGCGCGACAGAAGTGACCGAGGAACCGGACGTGGCCGCTCCGGGCCCGTGGCCGGGCGCCTGAGGAGTCGGGAGGGCGGGGCGGGTGTCCGGCGAGGCCGGGGACCCGCCCTTCCGCTTGCGTGACCGGCACCACATCGTCTCACTCCACGGGACACAGTTGTCCATATTCCGGATGACGGTGGACTGGCCCAAGAGCGCCGTGACACGCTTCCGTCATGTCTACAGCTGGAATTGCCTTGGTGAGTCGGCGGCACGTCGACCTCGGCCGCATGTCCAGCGCCATCTGTCCGGCGGGCTGACAGTCTCAGCAACGTCATCCTTTTCGCCGTCCCCACCGTCGCGGACGCGCGGGCACCCCTGATCCGACCCGCCCCGGACACTTTCGTACCAACACCTCGCGCCGCTCCGCGATGAGGTGCGTCCGCGCAGGTCACAGTGGGGTTGCCGCTGCCCGCCCCACTCTCACCGAGCCGCCCAGAAGGACATACCGCCATGGCCGCCACCCCCGAACGAACCGGTTCCGCCACGACCCGCCGCAAGGCCGGACGCCATCGCGGAGAAGGCCAGTGGGCCGTAGGTCACTTCACTCCGCTGAACGGCAACGAGCAGTTCAAGAAGGACGATGACGGTCTCAATGTGCGGACACGCATTGAGACGATCTACGCCAAGCGCGGTTTCGACTCGATCGACCCCAACGACCTGCGCGGACGGATGCGCTGGTGGGGCCTGTACACCCAGCGCAAGCCCGGCATCGACGGCGGCAAGACCGCGGTGCTGGAGCCCGAGGAGCTGGACGACAAACACTTCATGCTGCGGGTCAGGGTCGACGGCGGACGGCTGAGCGTCGCGCAGCTGCGGGCCATCGGCGAGGTGTCCCAGGAGTACGCGCGCGGCACCGCCGACATCACCGACCGGCAGAACATCCAGCTGCACTGGATCCGCATCGAGGACGTGCCGGCGATCTGGGAGAAGCTGGAGTCCGTCGGGCTGTCGACGACCGAGGCGTGCGGCGACTGCCCCCGCGTCATCATCGGCTCGCCGGTCGCCGGCATCGCGGACGACGAGATCATCGACGGCTCGTCCGCGATCGCGGAGATCGAGCGGCGCTTCATCGGCAGCAAGGAATTCTCCAACCTGCCGCGGAAGTTCAAGTCGGCGATCTCCGGCTCGCCCGTGCAGGACGTGGTGCACGAGATCAACGACATCGCGTTCGTGGGCGTCGAGCACCCCGAGCACGGTCCCGGCTTCGACCTGTGGGCGGGCGGCGGCCTGTCCACCAACCCGCGGCTCGGCGAACGGCTGGGCGCGTGGGTGGCGCTGGACGACGTACCCGAGGTGTGGGCCGGTGTCGTGGGGATCTTCCGTGACTACGGCTACCGGCGGCTGCGCAACCGCGCCCGGCTGAAGTTCCTGATGGCGGACTGGGGCCCGGAGAAGTTCCGTGAGGTGCTGGAGAACGAGTACCTGAAGCGGAAGCTGGCCGACGGTCCGGCGCCCGCCGAGCCCAGCTCGCGCTGGCGCGACCACGTGGGCGTGCACCGCCAGAAGGACGGCCGGTTCTACGTGGGCTTCGCGCCGCGCGTCGGCCGGGTGGACGGCGCCACCCTCGTCAAGATCGCCGAACTGGCCGCGGCGCACGGCTCGGACCGGCTGAACACCACCGTCGAGCAGAAGATGATCATTCTCGACGTGGCGGAGGAGCAGGTCGAACCGCTGGTCGCGGGACTGGAGGCGCTGGACTTCCAGGTCCGGCCCTCGCCCTTCAGGCGCGGCACGATGGCCTGCACCGGCATCGAGTTCTGCAAGCTGGCGATCGTCGAGACCAAGGCGCGCGGCGCCTCCCTCATCGACGAACTGGAGCGCCGGATGCCGGACTTCGAGGAGCCCGTCTCCATCAACATCAACGGCTGCCCGAACGCCTGCGCCCGCATCCAGACCGCGGACATCGGCCTCAAGGGACAGCTGGTGCTGGACGCCGACGGCAACCAGGTCGAGGGCTACCAGGTGCACCTGGGCGGCGCACTCGGCCTCCAGGCGGGCTTCGGCCGCAAGGTCCGCGGCCTGAAGGTCACCGCCGACGAGCTGCCCGACTACGTCGAGCGGGTGCTGACCAGGTTCCAGGAGCAGCGCGAGGAGGGCGAGCGGTTCGCCACCTGGGCCGCCCGCGCGGAAGAGGGTGCGCTGAAGTGAGCGGGCGGGCCGCGCCGTTCTACTGCCCGTACTGCGGGGACGAGGACCTGCGCCCGTCCGAAGAAGGACACGGCGCATGGGAATGCGGGGCGTGCAACCGCGCGTTCCGGCTCTCGTTCCTCGGACTGCTGGCCAAGGGTGTCGCCACCCCGGCCCCGCAGTACGACAACCGCCAAGGGGGCAGCAGCACATGACGACGACTCAGGACCGTACGGAAACCGAGCTGGCCGCGCTCGCCGAGCAGGCGGGCCGCGACCTGGAGGACGCCTCCCCGCTTCAGATCCTCACCTGGGCCGCCGAGACCTTCGGCCCGCGCTTCTGCGTCACCTCCTCGATGGAGGACGCGGTCGTCGCGCACCTGGCCTCGCGCGCCTTCCCCGGCGTCGACGTGGTCTTCCTCGACACGGGCTACCACTTCCCGGAGACCATCGGCACCCGGGACGCGGTGGCCGAGGTGATGGACGTCAACGTCATCACCCTCACGCCCCGGCAGACGGTGGCCGAGCAGGACGCCGAGCACGGGCCGCGGCTGCACGACCGCGACCCGGACCTGTGCTGCGCGCTGCGCAAGGTCAAGCCGCTCGAAGAGGGGCTGACCGGGTACGACGCGTGGGCGACGGGCCTGCGCCGGGACGAGTCGCCCACCCGGGCCGGCACCCCGGTCGTCGGCTGGGACCCCAAGCGGCGGAAGGTGAAGATCTCGCCGATCGCCAGGTGGACGCAGGCCGACGTGGACGCCTACGTCACCGGGCACGGCGTGCTCACCAACCCGCTGCTCCTGGACGGCTACGCCTCCGTCGGCTGCGCGCCCTGCACCCGGCGGGTGCTGGCGGGCGAGGACGCCAGGGCCGGCCGCTGGGCCGGGAGCAACAAGACCGAGTGCGGACTGCACGGATAGGGCCGCTGACCGCACGATGACGGACACTCAGGAGATACGAATGACGGGCGCCACGGTGTGGCTGACCGGCCTGCCCAGCGCCGGCAAGACCACGATCGCGTACGCGCTGGCGGAGCGGCTGCGGGGCGAGGGCCACCGCGTCGAGGTGCTGGACGGCGACGAGATCCGGGAGTTCCTCTCGGCGGGGCTCGGGTTCAGCCGGGCGGACCGGCACACCAACGTGCAGCGCGTCGGCTTCGTCGCCGAACTCCTGGCGAGCAACGGCGTCAAGGCGCTGGTGCCGGTGATCGCGCCGTACGCGGACTCGCGGGAGGCGGTGCGCAAGCGTCACCAGCGCGAGGGCACGCCGTACCTGGAGGTGCACGTGGCCACGCCCGTCGAGGTGTGCTCCGAGCGGGATGTGAAGGGCCTGTACGCCAAGCAGGCGGCGGGCGAGATATCCGGGCTGACCGGCGTCGACGACCCGTACGAGCAGCCCGAGTCGCCCGATCTGCGCATCGCCTCGCACACCCAGACCGTGCGGGAGTCCGCCGCGGCGCTGCACGCGCTGCTCGCCGAGAGGGGACTGGCATGACGACCGCCGCCACCGTGAACGCCGAGGGGCCCGGCGGCGCCGGGGACGCCGGCAACCCGTACGCGCTGAGCCACCTGGACGCGCTGGAGTCCGAGGCGGTGCACATCTTCCGCGAGGTCGCGGGCGAGTTCGAACGGCCGGTGATCCTCTTCTCCGGCGGCAAGGACTCGATCGTCATGCTGCACCTGGCGCTGAAGGCGTTCGCGCCCGCGCCGGTGCCGTTCGCGCTGCTGCACGTGGACACCGGCCACAACTTCCCCGAGGTGCTGGAGTACCGCGACCGCACGGTGGCCCGGCACGGGCTGCGGCTGCACGTCGCCTCCGTACAGGACTTCATCGACCGCGGCGAACTGCGCGAGCGACCGGACGGCACCCGCAACCCGCTCCAGACCGTGCCGCTGCTGCACGCCATCGAGTCGAACCGCTTCGACGCGGTGTTCGGCGGCGGGCGCCGCGACGAGGAGAAGGCGCGCGCCAAGGAGCGGGTCTTCTCGCTGCGCGACGAGTTCGGCGGCTGGGACCCGCGCCGCCAGCGCCCCGAGCTGTGGCAGCTCTACAACGGCCGCCACTCCCCCGGCGAGCACGTGCGCGTCTTCCCGCTGTCGAACTGGACCGAGCTGGACGTGTGGCAGTACATCGCCCGCGAGAAGATCGAACTGCCCGCCATCTACTACGCGCACGAACGCGAGGTCTTCGCGCGCGCCGGCATGTGGCTGGCGCCCGGCGAGTGGGGCGGCCCCAAGGACGGCGAGCGGGTCGAGACGCGGCGGGTGCGCTACCGCACCGTCGGCGACATGTCCTGCACCGGCGCCGTCGACTCCGACGCGGCCACCATCGAGGCCGTCATCGCGGAGATCGCCGCCTCCCGGCTCACCGAGCGGGGCGCGACGCGGGCCGACGACAAGATGTCCGAGGCCGCCATGGAGGACCGCAAGCGCGAGGGGTATTTCTAACCATGAGCACGATTGTCGACCCGGTCGACGTGGCCGCTACGGCGGCCACCTCACTGCTGCGCTTCGCCACCGCCGGCTCGGTGGACGACGGCAAGTCCACCCTGGTCGGGCGGCTGCTGCACGACTCCAAGTCGGTACTGGCCGACCAGCTCGAAGCGGTCGAGCGGGCGTCGCTGGGCCGCGGCCAGGAGGCGCCGGACCTGGCGCTGCTGACCGACGGGCTGCGGGCCGAGCGGGAGCAGGGCATCACCATCGACGTCGCCTACCGCTACTTCGCCACGCCCCGGCGGCGGTTCGTCCTCGCCGACACCCCGGGGCACGTGCAGTACACCCGCAACATGGTCACCGGCGCCTCCACCGCCGAACTGGCCGTGGTGCTGGTCGACGCCCGCAACGGTGTCGTGGAGCAGACCCGCCGGCACGCCGCCGTCGCCGCGCTGCTGCGCGTCCCGCACGTCGTCCTGGCCGTCAACAAGATGGACCTGGTGGACTACGCGGAGCCGGTCTTCGCGGCGATCGCCGCGGAGTTCACCACCTACGCGGCCTCCCTCGGCGTACCGGAGATCACCGCCATCCCGATCTCGGCGCTGGCCGGCGACAACGTCGTGAGCCCGTCCACGCACATGGACTGGTACGGCGGCCCGACCGTGCTGGAGCACCTGGAGACCGTGCCGGTCGTGGCCGACCCCTCCGCGGACCCGGCCCGCTTCCCCGTGCAGTACGTCATCCGCCCGCAGACCCCCGAACTGCCCGACTACCGCGGCTACGCGGGCCAGGTGGCCTCCGGCGTGCTGCGCGTCGGCGAGGCGGTGACCGTGCTGCCCTCGGGCCGTACGAGCACGATCGAGGCGCTGGACGTGCTGGGCGAGGCGGTGGACGTGGCCTGGGCGCCGCAGTCGGTGACCGTACGCCTCGCCGACGACCTGGACATCTCGCGCGGCGACCTGATCGCCCCGGCCGCCACCCCGCCCGCCACCACGCAGGACGTCGAGGCGACCGTCTGCCACGTCGCGGACCGGCCGCTGAGGACCGGCCAGCGGGTGCTGCTCAAGCACACCACGCGCACGGTCAAGGCGATCGTCAAGGACATCCCTTCCCGGCTGACGCTGGACGACCTCTCCCAGCACCCGGCGCCCGGCGAGCTGGCCGCCAACGACATCGGCCGGGTCGTGCTGCGCACCGCCGAGCCGCTCGCGCTGGACGCCTACGCCGACTCCAGGCGCACCGGATCGTTCCTGCTCGTCGACCCGGCGGACGGCACCACGCTGACCGCGGGGATGGCCGGGTCCGCGTTCGCCGAGGCGGCCGGGGCCGCGGCGGCAGTCGCGGACTCCGACGACGCGGAATGGGACTTCTGACATGACCGGTTCCCTGGCCCCGGACGCCCTCGCGACCTTCGCGGACGCCTTCTCGACGTTCGCGAAGGAGGGCGGCCGGATCGGCAGCGGCGCCCTGGGCAGCGGCCAGGGCGGCGTCGGGCGATGTGCGGGCCGATGACGCGCCGCCGCATGCCCTCCTTCCGAAGTACCACCGCTCTGCCGGGCCCGCCATAGGCGTTCGCCGCCCGGCCCTCCGAGAGGACCCCCTCCCGTGCCAGCCGTACGCCACCGCCTCCTGGCGGCCCTCGCCGTCGTCCCCCTGCTGACCGGCGCGCTGGGTGCCTGCGGGTACGGCTCCCGCGCCAAGCAGGACGGCCAGGGCGCGGTCGCGGTCCGGGGCGCGAAGATCGACGGCCTCGACCGGGTCAAGGTCGGCTACTTCGCCAACACCACGCACGCCACCGCGCTGGTCGGGGACAAGAAGGGCTTCTTCCAGAAGGAGCTGGGCGGCACGAAGTTCGCGCCGTCGGTGTTCAACGCGGGTCCGGCGGAGATCGAGGCGCTGAACTCCGGCGCGATCGACATCGGCTGGATCGGCCCGTCCCCCTCGATCAACGGCTGGACCACCTCCAAGGGCAAGAGCCTGAAGATCATCTCCGGTTCGGCCTCCGGTGGCGTCTCGCTCGTGGCCAACCCGAAGAAGATCAAGAACCTGGACGACCTCAAGGGCAAGACCATCGCCACCCCCCAGCTGGGCAACACCCAGGACGTGGCGCTGCTGAACTACCTGGCCGAGAAGGGCTACCAGGTCGACGCCACCACCGGCAAGGGCGACGTGACCGTCCAGCGCACCGAGAACAAGGTCATGCCGGTCGCCTTCCGGCAGGGCGGCATCGACGCCGCGTGGGTGCCCGAGCCGACCGCCTCCAAGCTGGTCGCCGAGGGCGGCAAGGTGCTGCTGGACGAGAGGAAGCTGTGGAAGGACGGCAAGTTCGTCATCACGAACGTGATCGTCTCGCAGAAGTTCCTCAAGGAGCACCCGAAGGCCGTCGAAGCGGTGCTGCGCGGTTCGGTCAAGACCAACACGTACCTCAAGACCCACCCGGCCGAGGCCAAGCAGGCGCTCAACGACAAGCTGGGCGAGGAGTCCGGCAAGCCGCTGCCGCCGGCCGTGATCGACCCGGCGTTCCGGAACATCGACGTCACCGACGACCCGCTGGCCGCCACCCTCCGGCTGGAGGCCGACCACGCGGTCAAGGCCGGGCTGCTGAAGAAGCCCGACCTCAAGGGCATCTACGACCTCACGCTGCTCAACAAGGTGCTCAAGGCCGAGGGCAAACCGGCGGTCGACGACGCCGGCCTCGGCAGCGAGTAGACCCGCGCACCGCACCCCAGGAGGTGACACCGATGACGACCACCACGCTCGGCAAGCCCGGCAGCCGGACGTCCGCCACGGCGGACGCGGACGGCGCCGACACCGCCTACGCCGCTCGCATCGACCATGTCTCGAAGTCGTTCGGCCGCCCCGGCGCGCGGCAGCACGTGCTGGACGACATCAGCATCGATGTCGCGCCGGGCGAGTTCGTGTGCCTGCTGGGGGCCTCGGGCTGCGGCAAGTCGACGCTGCTCAACCTCGTCGCCGGGCTCGACGGCCCCTCGGCGGGCAGCATCGAGACGCCCGGCGGCCGGCCCGCCCTGATGTTCCAGGAGCACGCGCTGTTCCCGTGGCTCACCGCGGGCCGCAACATCGAACTGGCGCTGCGGCTGCGCGGGGTGCCGCGCGCGGAGCGCCGGGGCGAGGCCGAGCGGCTGCTGGAGCTCGTACGGCTCAAGGGCGCGTACGGCAAGCGGGTGCACGAGCTGTCGGGCGGTATGCGGCAGCGGGTCGCGATGGCCCGCGCACTCGCCCAGGACAGTCAGCTCCTCCTCATGGACGAGCCCTTCGCGGCGCTCGACGCCATCACGCGGGACGTGCTGCACGACGAACTGACCCGCATCTGGCGGGACGCCAACGACAGTGCCTCCGGCAGCGGCGGCCTGTCCGTCCTGTTCGTCACCCACAACGTCCGGGAGGCGGTACGGCTCGCCGAGCGGGTGGTGCTGCTGTCCTCCCGGCCCGGCCGGATCGCCCGCGAGTGGACCGTGGACATCCCGCATCCGCGGCGCATCGAGGACGCGGCGGTCGCCGACCTTTCCGTAGAGATCACCGAACAGCTCCGTGGGGAGATCCGCCGCCATGGCCAGCACTGAGACCGGCACCACCGAAACGGCCGGCGGGACCGGCACCGCCGAGGCGGACGCCGAGAAGCCGGATGGCGCCTCCGGCGACCTCGCCGGGCTGGAAGCCGGCCTGGACGCCCTGGACACCACGGTCTCCGACCGCCAGCCCTGGCTGCGCGCGCTGGTGTCCAAGGCCGTGCCGCCGGTCGTCGCCGTCGCGCTCGTCCTCGGCCTGTGGCAGCTCGCCTACCACTTCGAGCTCAAGGACCACTACCTGCTGCCCAGCCCGGTCGACGTGGCCCGGTCGCTCCAGGACAAGTGGCTCGAAGGCACCCTGCTCGACTACGTGTGGACGAGCGTGTCGCGCGGCGCGCTCGGCTTCCTGGCCTCGGTGGCGATCGGTACGCCGCTCGGCCTGATCGTCGCTCGGGTCAAGCCGGTACGGGCCGCGATCGGCCCGATCCTCAGCGGCCTCCAGTCGCTGCCCTCGGTGGCCTGGGTGCCCGCCGCCATCATCTGGTTCGGGCTGAGCGACGCCACGATCTACGCGGTGGTGCTGCTCGGCGCCGTCCCCTCGATCGCCAACGGCCTCGTCGCCGGCGTCGACCAGATCTCGCCGCTCTACCTGCGCGCGGGCCGTACGATCGGCGCGCGCGGGCTGACCGGCGTCCGGCACGTCCTGCTGCCGGCCGCGCTGCCCGGCTACCTCGCCGGACTCAAGCAGGGCTGGGCGTTCTCCTGGCGCTCCCTGATGGCCGCCGAACTCATCGTCAACGCCGCCGACCTGGGCACCGGCCTCGGCCAGCTCCTCGAACAGGGCCGCGAACTCCAGGACATGCCCTGGGTGCTCTCGGCCATCCTCCTCATCCTCGTCGTCGGCATCGGCATCGAACTGCTGATCTTCGCGCCGATCGAGCGGCGGGTACTGCGCAGCCGCGGCCTGCTGGTGAAGAGCTGACCCATGGACGCACGACCCGCCCGCCCCGCCCTCCTCGTCATCGCCCACGGCAGCCGCGACGCGCGGCACGCGGCGGCCGTCACCGCGCTTCGCGCGCGCGTACGGGCACTGCGGCCCGGCCTGCGCGTGGAGGTCGCCTTCCTCGACTTCAACGCGCCGGGCGTGCCCCGGGCGCTGGAGCGGCTGGCGGCGGACGGCGTACGGGACGTGGTGGCCCTGCCGCTGCTGCTCACCCGGGCCTTCCACGCCAAGGCCGACATCCCGGCGGTGCTGCGGGAGGCCGCCGCGCGGCTGCCCCGCCTCACCGTCCACCGGGCCGGGGTCCTCGGCCCGTCCCCGCTGCTGACCGCCGCGCTGGAACGGCGGCTGCACGAGGCCGGGCTGCGGCCCGGCGACCGGCGCTCGACCGGGGTCGTGCTGGCCTCGGCGGGCTCCTCGGACCCGGAGGCGATCGCAGTGATCGCTGAAATCGCGCGGGAGTGGCGGCGTACCACCGGTTGGTACGCCGTGCGGCCTGCGTTCGCCTCCGCTTCCCTCCCCCGCACGGCGGACGCCGTACGGGCCCTGCGGGCCGAGGGCGCCGAACGGGTGGCCGTGGCCCCCTACGTCATCGCCCCCGGCCGCCTCCCGGACCGCATCGCGCGCGGCGCGGAGGAAGCCGGCGCCGACGTCCTCGCCGACGTCCTGGGCCCGGCGCCGGAGCTGGCCCGGCTACTGGTGCGGCGGTACGAGGAGGCGCGGTGGCGGGGTGTACCGGCGATGGTGGCGTAACCGGGCGCCCCATCAGCCGCGCGGCGGCAGCCGGTGCAGTTGTACGTCGGTGAGGCGGCCCGACACGGCGGTCGCCGTCATGTACGTGCAGTACGGCTGCCGTCGGCGGTCGGTCGGTGAGCCGGGGTTGAGCAGGCGCAGGCGGCCGTCGTCCGTCGTGGTGTCCCAGGGGATGTGGCTGTGGCCGAAGACGAGCACGTCGAGGTCGGGGTACCGCGCGGCGCAGCGGCGTTCGCGGCCCTGCTTGGGGCCGGTCTCGTGGACCACGCCCCAGCGCAGGCCGCCGAGTTCGGCGTACGCCACCTCCGGCAGGCAGGCGCGCAGGTCCGGGCCGTCGTTGTTGCCGTACACGCCGAGGAGCCTGCGGGAGCGTTCCTCCAGGAGGTCCAGGGTGGCGGTGTCCACCCAGTCCCCGGCGTGTAGGACGACGTCGGCCCGCGCCACCTCGTCCAGCAGCTGCGGCGGCAGGGCCTTGGCGCGTTTGGGCAGGTGGGTGTCGGACGTCAGCAGCAGGCGCACGGGCCGACCGTAACCTCTCTCACAGGCAGTCGCGCGGCAGTTTCTCGTTCCAGGTGCGGGAGAAGACGCGGCGGTCGTTCTCGTAGCCGTCCAGGGTGGCGTCGATGAGGAACTCCTTCTCGGTGCAGCGGAGTTTCTGGTGGGTGACCACCTTCACGTCCCAGTCGCCGCGCCGGAAGCGCATGGTCCAGAGCGTCTCCCCGGCGGCGGAGGTGAAGTCGTCGGCGACGGTCGCGTACCGCTCGTAGGCGCGCCGGCCGACCTCCATGCCGGTGTCCTCCAGGCGCACCAGTCCGCGGTCCTTGACGATCTCCAGCTCGGAGTGGTAGCCGACCAGGTCGCGCTTGACCTCCCAGCGTTCCTCCGGCGGGGACAGCTGGGTGGTGGTGAGCGGCCGGGTGCCCTCCGGCTCGCCGAACGGGCGCGGGGGCAGCCGGTCCGGTTCGGTGGTGGGCCGTACCGGCAGGGTCAGGGTGCTGGTTCCCTCGTACACGCTCAGGGTGGCGGGCCGGGGCGGCGGCCAGGCGAGCGGCCAGTAGGAGGTGGACAGCGACAGCCGGATGCGGTGGCCCGGCGGGAACGCCTGGGCGACGCCGTTGAGTTGGACGGTGGCCCGGTAGCGGCGGCCGGGTTCCAGCGGCTGCGGTTCGCCGATCTCCTCGTGGTGGGCCAGGTTGAGCACGCCGTAGGTGACGCGGGTGGCCCGGCCGTCGGGGTCCACGTCGCTGAGGCGGGCGGCGACCATGGCGACCGGTTCGCTGACCGACAGGTCCAGTTCGACGGTGGGCGAGCCGAGGATCTCCACCCGTTCGGTGAGCCGGTCGCTGTCGAAGACCAGCGACCCGCCGTCCTCCTCGCGCTGGTCGTACGGGAGGTCGGGCGGCGCGTTGTAGGAGGCCCACTTGCCGGCGAACTGGCCGACGGACAGCGGTGACCGCACGGTCAGCACGCCGCACCCCCGGTCGCCGCAGTCCTCGCCGTCGGCGCCGATGCGGTGCCGGAAGAGCGGGCGGGCGGCGGAGCGGACGTGTGGCGAGGGCCAGTCCGGCTCGCCGACCCAGCGCCCGGGGCGGGTCTCGTAGGACGTGCACGGCGGCACGCTGTCCTGCATCCACGCGCTGAGCATCGGCCCGTCCATGACGCCGTTGTCGGCGCCCTTGAGCCAGTGGTCCCACCAGCGCACGACTTCCTGGAGGTAGCCGATGGCGGGGCCCGGTTCGCCCAGGTGGGGGAACTTGTGCGACCAGGGGCCGATCAGGCCCTTGCGCGGCACGTCGAGGCCGCCGAGCAGGCGCGTCACGGCGTTGGAGTAGCCGTCGGCCCAGCCGCTGGAGGCGAGGACCGGGCAGCGTACGGAGCTGTAGTCCTCGCAGACCGAGGCGTGCCGCCAGTAGGCGTCGCGACGCTGGTGGCTCAGCCAGTCCAGCGCCCACGGCCTGGTGTTCTCCAGCCGTTCCCGCCACATCTCGCGCCACCGGCCGCCGACCACGGCGGGGTCGGGCGGGCAGGTGGCGTAGGCGAACATGGTGCCCGCCTCGGCGAGGTTGTCGGAGAGCAGCTGGCCGCCCATGTAGTGCATGTCGTCGGCGTACCGGTCGTCGGTGAAGGACGCGATGACGATGGCGCGCAGGCTCTCGGGCTGCCGGGCGGCTACCTGGAGGGCCGCGAAGGCGCCCCAGGAGAGGCCCATCATGCCGGTGTTCCCGTCGCACCAGGGCTGTGCGGCCAGCCAGGCGAGCACGTCCTCGGCGTCGGCCTGCTCCTGTTCCAGGTACTCGTCCTTCAGCACGCCCTCCGACTCGCCGGTGCCGCGCAGGTCGACGCGGACGCAGGCGTAGCCGTGGCCGGCGATGTAGGGGTGGTGGACGGAGTCGCGTACGGCGGTCAGGTCCCCCTTGCGGTACGGGATGTACTCCAGCACCGCGGGCACCGGTTCCTGGTCCGAGGCGGTGGGGCGCCAGACGCGCGCCGACAGGCGGGTGCCGTCGGAGACGGGGATGGTGACGTGGTCCTCCTCCGTAGTCGCGCAGGGCAGGTTGCTGACGAAACGCATGGGGCGGCCTTCTCCTCGCTGTCGTGCGGTCGGCGCGGCCGGGCGGGCCGGGCGCGCCGGTTCAGCTGTTCCCTTCGGCGGGCCCGGCCTTGTCGCAGGCCAGGTTCAGGGCCGCCACGCAGTGGTCGTACTTCTCGCGCAGTTCCTCTTCACTGTCGCCCCCGGTGAAGACATGGGCCAGTTCGAAGCTGTAGCTGTCCTGCTCGTCCATGGCCGACAGGTGCTGGCCCGGCTCGGGTATCACGTGGATCCGCGTGCCCGGTATCTCCTTCTCGATGCGCGCGATGTCCTCCTGGGAGGGCACCGCGCGGGCGACGCCGTCGGTGAACCACCGGTAGTACCACTTGGCGGCCGTTCTGTAACGGCCGGCGCGGTGCGGCATGGCGGGGTCCTCGCCGAGGGCGAGGCGCAGCATGGCGTGGTGGTTGGGGGCGCCGTCGACGTACTGGAAGAGTTCGGCGTGCGACTGGGAGTGCCGGGGATTGACCTCCAGCACGTTGATCTCGTCGGCGTGCGGATCGTAGAAGAACTCGATGCTGAACGTCGCCTCCTGCATCCCGATCTGCCGCATGACGCGGGCGGAGGCGCCGCGCAGCCGGTGCAGCACGGGCTCGGGGAGCGTCGAAGGGTACTGGTGGCGCAGGAAGGACGAGCTGTCCGGGTAGTCGATGGAGTCCAGTACGCCGTAGACGGTGACCTCGCCGCCGTGGACGTAGCCCTCGACCGCGACCTGGATGCCGGACAGCGCCTCCTCCGCCAGGCAGACCTGCCCGCCGACGCCCGCCATCTCCGGGGGGAGGTCGAGGCGGTCGAGGATGTACTCGAAGGGCCCGCCGACGCGGCCGATGCCCTTGCGTATTCTGGCGGCCGCCGCGCGGAACTCGTCCTCGTCCTTGACGCCGAAGGCCAGCTCGGAGGAGTACGCGAGGGCGGGCTTGAGCCACATGGGGAAGCCGACGCCCTCGGGCGGGGCCGGGGTGCTCGCGTGAAGATCGACACGGCCGAAGCGCGGGTGGGTGCTGACGGCCTTCTCCTGCTCCAGGCGGCTCCAGTACTTGTGCTCGCACTTGACCACCGACTCCAGGCTGGTGCTGCGGGTGCCGTAGCGCTCGCTCAGGATCGGTACGAGGGTGCTCACCGGGAAGTCCCAGTAGCCGACGATCGCGTCGATGGTGCCGTCGAAGGAGTCCAGGACGTGCTGGGCCTTCTCCAGGACACAGGGGACGGACACCTCGCCGGACTGGAGTTCTCTGAGGGTGAGCAGCGGGTGGAAGCGGTACCGCTCCGCGTCGGGTACGTCGTGCAGGGCGGGCAGATTGGCCTCTTTCAGGCCGAGCACGAAGATGTTTTTCTCGTCGCTCACCGATCCTCCTGGTCTTGCCGTCCTGGAGGAAGGGGGTACCCGTGTGGCCGTCCGTGAACCGACGGAACGCACGTCCGATTAATCCGATTATGCCCGGGTACTGGAGGGGCGGCCGCCCGGCAGCCCGCCGGACGGCACCCCCACCCCCGTGAACCGGAGGACCCATGAGCGACACCAACCCGATCGAGCTGCAGAAGGCACTCAAGGGCGCGCACTACCCGGCGAGCAAGGACGACCTGGTCTCCTGCGCCCAGGACAACCACGCGGACCGGCGGATGATGGACAAGATCTCCGATATCCCGGGCAAGAACTACGAGAACCCCGCCGAGGTGGAGAAGGCCGTCTTCAAGAACCGCTGAGCGGTGTGCCGGAAGACCGGTGAACGCCTCCGGGGCCGGTGGGACGCGTGTCCCGCCGGCCCCGGAGCGCGTCAGGCCACTGACCGGTAGTCCGCCGCCATCGCGGGGGCGGGAGCCGGAGCGAGCCAGGCGACGCGCCTGCGGGAGCGCAGCAGGCTGCCCGCGCCGATCGCCACCGCGATGATCAGACCGCCGGCCACCAGGGCGCCCCGGGCACCGGCCACCTCCATCAGGAGGCCCAGCAGCGGCGGGGCGACCAGGCCCCACACCGTGCTCGCGCTGCGCCACACGCCCAGCACCCGGCCCCGCATGTTCGCCGGCGGGTCCGTCTGGAGCACCGTCGTACCGGCCGTGTCGGAGACCGACTCGACCACCGACATCGGCAGCACCAGCACGAGCAGGACGATCAGCGAGGGGGACAGCCCCGCGAAGACCTGGAGCAGCGCGCCGGCGGCGGCCAGCGCGCCGACCAGCCTGACCGAGGGGTTGCGCAGCCGGGCGGCGAGGATCGCGCCGACGATGCCGCCCGCGGCCAGTACGGAGGAGACGGTGCCGAACGCGCCGGCGCCCGCCGCCAGCGGCCCGGTGACCAGGACCGCCAGGGTCAGCTGGTAGTTCCGGCCGAAGATCGCGCTGAGCCCGGTGATGGCGGCCAGCGCCACCAGGCGCGGCCGGCGCATGAAGAACGCCAGGCCGTCACGGGCCCGGTCACCGATCTCCTCCTCCGCGGCGCCCACGCTCTCCACCGCCTTCTCGGTGGCCTGCGAGGACTTCGCCGGAGCCCGCAACGCCTCGCCGACCGGCCGCAGGAAGGGAATGACGGCCGCGACGAACAGGAAGGACAGGCCGTTGGCCGCGTAGGCGGCACCGGTGCCCAGGAACCCGACGGCGACACCGGCCAGCCCCGTACCGCCGAGGCGCCCGACGCTGTGCACCAGCGAGCCGACCGCGATGGCGGAGGGCACGTCCTCCCGGCGCACGAGGTCGTTGCCGAGCAGCGCGGTGGCGGGTCCGTCGATCGTGGCGATCAGGCCGGTGACGGCGGCCAGCGCCATCAGCAGCCCGTAGTTGAGCTGGTCGAACGCGACCAGGGCCGCGGTGGTGAAGGCGACCAGGCCCAGGACGGCCTGGCTCAGCGCCGCGGTGAGCTTGCGCGGCCAGCGGTCGACGGCGGCGCCGCCGAACAGGCCCATGATCAGGCCGGGCCCCGCCTGGACGGACAGCGACAGACCGGTGGCCGCCGCGGACCCGGTGAGCTGCAGCACCAGCAGGTTCTGCACGGTGAGCTGCATCCAGGTGCCGGCGTTGGAGACCAGGTTGGCCACCGACCACCAGCGCATGCTGCGGTAGCGCAGCGAGCGCCACGGAGCGTGGTCGCCGCCCTTGCCTGCCGCCTTGCGGCCCAGCAGGTACCGGAAGCCACCGACGCGCCGTCGGAGATTTTTTGTGGTTTCGACTGTTTCGGGGGTTTCCGGTGCGGGCACCGTTTCGGGAGAGTCCGCCTGCGCCGGGACACGGGCAGCGGAACGGGCAGCAGAAGACACAGCGGCAGAGAGACTTCGTGAAGAGCCCAGCAGGCTCGGGGAGCGGCTCGGCGGGCGCGAGGGGCACGACTGCGTGCGCGGCGTCGGCGCCGATTCGGTCGGATTGCCGGCCTCTCCCGGTCCGTGGCGACGGAACCTTTCAGGCCCAGCAGTCCCCACATCTTCACAGACGGCTCCCGGACGGGGGAACACCCACCCGCGAGCCGACCGCGCCACAGTCCCGCCTGAACCCCCTGGATCCCTTGCGGCACAAGGGGAGCAGGGGGCGGGTGGGGTTGCTCACAGAAGCCGCCATTGCAGTGTCGTCGAGGACGATGTGCATCGGTTCCCTCACGGGTGCGTGTACCCGTGCCCCCACCTCCCGCGCCGCTGGCGGTCGCCGCCCGGCGCGACTCGGCCGGGGCGGTAATGTCACCCGGAACGGCAGCAGGCATTGATGGACCCGAGAAGGCGCGACCCGGCATGTTTCCCTCGTCACGAAAAGCGCGTCTGTTCTCCGGAGTGGCTGTCGGTGCCCTTCTTGCTGCGGGTGGAGTAATCGCCCTGGCGGTTGATTCCTCTTCGCCGGCCGTGGAAAGCGCCCCGAACGCACACCACCCCGCGTGCGGTGACCTCGCGAAGCGATATCCGTCCCAGCTGCTCGGTGCGGACCGGTCCGGGGCCGGGGCTCCGGGAGTGGCCGTCTGGGGGGATTCCGCCGTCGTTGTGCGTTGCGGTCTGACGCCGCCCAGGCCGACCACCGACCCGTGCTTCGTCGTGAACGGTGTGGACTGGGTGCTGGAGCAAGGGAAATCCAGGAGCGGCAAGAAGGTGCTCATCACCTACGGCAGAAACCCAGCCGTGGAAGTGACGGTGGCGGACGCGTCGCCCTCTGCCGGAGACAGCCTGGTCGATCTCGGTGATGCGGTGAAAAGGATTCCGCAGAAGTCCAAGTGCGTCTGAGTTCTTTTCCGGGTGCCGGCGGCAGCCGTACGCCGGTGAGCGCCGCCGGGCCCCGTGGCGCCCCCGTGGCGCCCCCGCTGGCGGTCAGCGGTCGCGGGGCGCGGGAGGGGACCGCACATTGGTGGCAGTGGTCCGTGCCGTGCGAGCAGGCCGGGCCGCGCAGACCCGTGCCCGCCCCCGGAAGCGGTCCGGCGCACGAGGGGCGCGCAGGAACGCCAAGGAGGCATCCGTATGACCTCGGCCCGCCCGAGCCCGCGTGACCTGCTGTTTCCCGCCGACCGGCCGCGCATCCTGGTCCTCAGGGCGCTCGGCCTCGGTGATCTGCTGACGGCGGTGCCCGCCCTGCGGGCGCTGCGCACCGCCCATCCGCACCACGAACTGGTGCTGGCGGCGCCCCGCCGCCTCGCGGAGGCCGCCGCGGCGACGGGCGTCGTCGACCGGCTGCTGCCCGCCTCGGCACCGGCCCGTGAGGTGCCGCGGACGATCGGCTGGAGCGGTCCGCCGCCGGACGTCGCCGTGGACCTGCACGGCAACGGGCCCGCCAGCCACCTGCCGTTGCAGGCGCTGCGCCCGTCCAGGCTGTTCGCGTACGCGCATCCCGCCACGCCCGGCGTCCAGGGCCCCGTCTGGCGGGCGGACGAGCACGAGCGGGACCGCTGGTGCCGCCTGCTGACCTGGTACGGAATTCCGGCGGACCCGGCGGACCTGCGCATCGACGCGCCCGCCGGGCCCTCGCCCGCGCCCGGCGCCGTCGTGGTGCACCCGGGTGCGGACGCCGGGGCCCGCCGCTGGCCGCCGGAACGGTTCGCCGCCGTGGCCCACGCCCTGTACCGGGCGGGCCACCGGGTCGTCGTCACCGCGGGGGCCGGGGAGGGGCCGCTCGCGCGGCAGGTGGCCGGGCAGGCCGGGCTGCCCGGGTCGGCGGTTCTCGGCGGCACGGCGGACGTGCCGTTCCGGCAGCTGGCGGCGCTGGTCGCGCACGCCCGCGCGGTGATCGTGGGCGACACCGGCCTCGCGCACCTCGCCAGCGCCCTCGGTACGCCGTCCGTGGTGCTCTTCGGGCCCGTCGCCCCCCGGCTGTGGGGTCCGCCCCGGCTGCCGCGGCACCAGGTGCTGTGGCACCCGGGCCACACCGACCGTGCCCGGCCCGGGGACGCGCACGGCGAGCAGCCGGACAGCCGGCTGCTGCGTGTCACGGCGGCGGAGGTGCTCACCGCCGTCGCGCGGCTGCCCGAACCCGTACGGGCACCGGCCGCCGCGCCGGCCGTGGCACCGGCGGCGGCACCGGCCGTGGCACCGGTGTCGTGAGCGGGCCCGGGGGCCGTGGTCCCGCGTCCGGCGGGAGGAAGGAGCCGTGACCGGCGGTCCGCCGCGGGTCCTGCTCACGGGCTGGTTCAGCTTTCTGCACGGTGAGGTGACGGCCGGCGACATGCTCGCGGCCGAGGCCGTGCAGCACGCGCTGCGGACCGCCGGGATCGCGTACGACACCGCCTGGTCACCGGTGTTCCGGCCGGACGCGCTGCACCTGGACGACGCCGATCCGGCCCGCTACACCGACCTCGTCTTCGCCTGCGGCCCGGTGCACTCCCGTCCTCCGGCGGGCGGCGGGCCGAGCCCGCTGCTCGCGCTGCACGACCGGTTCGCCGGCTGCCGCCGGGTCGCCGTGGGCGTGTCCGTACCCGATCCGGACGATCCGGCCGTGACCCGGTTCGACGAAGTGCTGGCCCGTGACCTGGCCGGGCGGCGGACCGGGGCGCAGGATCTGAGCCTGCGGGCCCCGGAACCGGCCGGCGTCCCCCTCGTGGGCGTCGTGCTGACCGGCGGGCAGCACGAGTACGGCGCCCGCCGCCGGCACACCGAGGTCGGTGACCTCCTGACGGGCTGGCTCGGCACCGTGCGCGCGGCCCGCCTGCCGTTGGACACCCGGCTGGACAGCCGCGACTGGCGGCTGCCCGCGACGCCCGGCGAACTGCACACGGTGCTGGCCCGGCTGGACGTGGTGGTGACCACCCGGTTGCACGGCATGGTCCTGGCGCTGCGCGCGGGCACCCCCGCGCTCGCCGTGGACCCGGTCGAGGGCGGCGCGAAGGTCAGCGCCCAGGCGGCGGCGCTGGACTGGCCGGCCGTACTGGGCTGTGAGCGGGCGCAAGCGGCGGAGCTGGACCGGCTGTTCGCCTGGTGCCTGTCGGCGCGGGGGCGGGAGCGGGCCGCGCGGCACACGGCGCGGCCGGCCGGCGGCGGGCTGCTCGACGGGCTGCTGCGGTGCCTGGACCGGCCGTACGGGTGACTCTGGCGCGGCGGTCGAGCCATCGGCGACGCACCGCAAGGTCCTTGCGCGCAAGGGGGGTTGGCGGCCTGTGGGCGGGCTGCGTGGAGAGTGGACGCGTCGCTGAGCGACTTTTCAGGCTAAACGATGTCATCAGCGGACGCAGCGCCACTTAGAGTGACGTTTCTCCTGAGGCTGGCGAGGCACCCGAATTCCGGCAGATCCCCGAAGCGAGGGAGAGCAATGAACGCCGCCCTTTCCCGGAACTGGAAACACGCCGTGGTGACCGGCGGCGCGGGTTTCGTCGGTTCGCACCTGTGCACCGCCCTGCTGGACCAGGGCACCGCCGTCACCTGCGTCGACGACCTGAGCACCGGAACACACGAGAACGTCGCCCACCTGCGGGGCATGCCGGGCTTCCGGTTCGTCGAGGCCGACGTGACCGAGCCGTTCGAGACCGGGCGCGACGTGGACCTCGTGCTGCACTTCGCCTCCCCCGCCTCCCCCGCCGACTACCTGCGGCTGCCCCTGCACACGCTGGACACCGGGAGCCTGGGGACGCGCAACGCGCTCCTGGTGGCGCGGGCGACCGGGGCGCGCTTCGTCCTGGCGTCCACCTCCGAGGTCTACGGCGATCCGCTGGAGCATCCGCAGTCCGAGACCTACTGGGGCAACGTCAACCCCGTCGGGCCCCGGAGCGTGTACGACGAGGCGAAACGTTTCGGCGAGGCGATGACGACCGCCGAGGCGGGCACCCACGGCACCGACACCGGCATCGTGCGGCTGTTCAACACCTACGGGCCGCGCATGCGGGGCCACGACGGCCGCGCGGTGCCGACGTTCATCCGGCAGGCGCTGGCCGGCGAGCCGCTCACCGTCACCGGGGACGGCCGGCAGACCCGGTCCCTGTGCCACGTGGACGACACCGTCCGGGGCATCCTCGCCGCGGCCGCCTCCGACCTGCGCGGCCCGGTGAACATAGGCAACCCGGCCGAGATCACCATGCTCGGCCTCGCCCACCTGATCATCGAACTGACCGGTTCCCGCTCCGGGGTCCGGTACATCGAGCGGCCCACGGACGACCCCGCGGTCCGCTGCCCCGACATCACGATGGCCCGCGGCAAGCTGCAGTGGGAGCCCGAAGTGGCGCCACGGGACGGCCTGGCGCGCACCGTCGACTGGTTCCGCAAGCGGCGGGCGGCCTGACGCCGCCTCCGGTTCCGGCGGCCGCCGGTGCCTTCGGCGTACGGACCGCCCGCCCTCCGGGGCGGCAGGCCAAGAGCGCCATCCCTCCCGACGAAAGGCCAGCGAAACCCCATGCGCATTCTCGGCATCAACGCGCTCTTCCACGACCCCGCCGCCGCCCTCGTCGTCGACGGGCGGACCGTGGCCGCCGCCGAAGAGGAACGTTTCTCCCGACGTAAACACGGCAAACGCCCGGTGCCCTTCGCCGCCTGGGAGATGCCCGAACAGGCCGCCGCCTGGTGCCTGGCCACGGCCGGCCTGCGCCCCGAGGACCTGGACGCGGTGGCGTACTCCTTCGACCCCGGGCTCGCCCGGCCCGCCGAGCAGATGGGCCTGGACGACCCCTGGGACCACCTGCGCCTGACGTACGCGCGGGAGGCGCCCGGGTTCCTCAAGACGGCGCTGCCGGGCCTCGACCCGCAGCGGGTGCGCCACGTCCCGCACCACATGGCGCACGCGGCGTCCGCCGCGTTCGGCGCCCCGGACGCCGACAACTCCTCGGTCCTGGTGCTCGACGGCCGCGGCGAGGCCACCTCGCACCTGGCCGCGCAGCGCGTACAGGGCAAGCTGGAGCCGCTGTACGGGCAGGAGCTGCCGCACTCGCTCGGACTCGTCTACGAGGAGCTGACCGCGCACCTCGGGTTCCTGCGCTCCTCCGACGAGTTCAAGGTGATGGCGCTGGCCTCGTACGGCACCCCGCGGATGCTGCCCGAGCTGCGCCGCCACGTGTACCCGACGGGCGACGGCGGCTTCCACGCCGCGCACGTGCCGTGGAGCGACCTGTGCGTACCGCGCCACCCGGACGAGCCGTGGAGCCAGGCGCACGCGGACCTCGCGGCCAGCGCCCAGCTGGTGCTGGAGGAGACGCTGCTGGACCTGGCGCGCTGGCTGCACGGCCGGACGCACGACAGCGTGCTGACGCTGGCCGGCGGGGTGGCGCTGAACTGCGTGGCCAACGCGCGGATCGCGCGCGAGGGGCCGTTCGACCGGGTGTGGGTGCAGCCCGCCGCCGGTGACGCGGGCACCGCGCTCGGCGGCGCGCTGCTGCTGAGCGCCGACGGCGGCGAGGAGCCCGCCGCGATGCCCGGCGCCGACCTCGGCCGCGGCTGGTCCGACGCGGAGCTGGAGGCGTGGCTGCGGACCGCCGCCGTGCCCTTCGAGCGGCCCGCCGACATCGCGGCGACCGTCGCGGAGGCGCTGGCCGAGAACGCCATCGTGGCGTGGTTCCAGGGGCGTTCGGAGTACGGGCCGCGGGCGCTCGGCCACCGTTCCCTGATGGCGCACCCCGGTCACTCGGCGAACCTGGAGCGGCTCAACGACGTCAAGGGGCGCGAGCAGTTCCGGCCCGTGGCGCCGATGGTGCTCGCCGACCGGGCGGCCAGGATCTTCGACGGGCAGCTGCCCAGCCCGTACATGCTCTTCGTGCACGACGTGGCCAAGGAGTGGCGGGAGCGCATCCCGGCCGTGGTGCACGTGGACGGCACCGCCCGCATCCAGACCGTCGATCCGGCGGACGAGCCGCTGGTGGCGCGGATGCTGGCCGAGTTCGAGCGGCGCACCGGGCTGCCCGTGGTCGTCAACACCAGCCTGAACACGGCGGGCCGGCCGATGGTCGACGACCCGCGGGACGCGCTGGAGTGCTTCGGTTCCACGCCGGTGGACCTGCTGGCCATCGGCCCGTTCGCGGTGCGCAGGGACGCGTTCTTCGCCGCCGGGTCCCGGTCGGAGCGGCGCCCCGCGGAGGTGCTGTCCTTCCCCACCGGTACCGAGGAGGAGCCCGTGGCGCCGGCCTCCTACGGCCGGCTGGCGGAACGCGCCGGGGCACCGGTGGCGGGCAGCGGCGAGGAGGCGGTCCGATGACCTCGCCGACCGCCGCCGACTACACGGTGGTGATCCCGACCCTCGGGCGCCCGAGCCTGACGGCGTGCCTGCGGGCGCTGGCCGCGGCAGGGGAACCGCAACCGCTGCAGGTCGTGCTGGTGGACGACCGGCCGCTGGACGACTGCACGCCGCTGCCCGCCGAGATCCCCGCGGAGCTGCGCGACCGGACGAAGGTCGTGCCCGGCTGCGCCCGGGGCCCGGCCGCGGCCCGCAACACGGGCTGGCGCGCCGCCGACGCCACGCCGTGGGTGGTCTTCCTCGACGACGACGTGGTGCCGGGACCCGCGTGGGGCCCGGACCTGGCCGCCGATCTCGCCGCCGCCTCGCCGCGTACGGCCGGCATCACCGCGGACATCGCCGTCCCGGTGCCGGCGGAGCGCCGGTCGACGGACTGGGAGCGCAACACCGCCGGGCTGGCGACCGCGAAGTGGATCACCGCGGACATGGCGTACCGGCGGGACGCGCTGGAGTCCGTGGACGGCTTCGACGAACGGTTCACACGCGCCTTCCGGGAGGACGCCGACCTCGCGCTGCGGACCCTGGCGGCGGGCTGGACGCTGGCCGCCGGCACCCGCCGCACCACGCACCCGGTGCGCCCGGCCGGCCGCTGGGTGTCCGTACGGCTCCAGGCGGGCAACGCCGACGACGTGCTGATGACCCGCCGGCACGGCCGGGACTGGTGGCACCGCGCGGACGCGCCGCGCGGCCGGCTGCCGCGGCACCTGGCGGTGACGGCGGCCGCGGGGGCCTCGCTGGCCTGTGCCGCGGCCGGCCGGCGGCGGGCGGCGCTGGTGTTCGCCGGGCTGTGGCTGGGCGGCACGGCGGAGTTCGCGTGGGCGCGGATCGCGCCGGGCCCCCGTACCCGCGACGAGGTGGTCACGATGGCGTTGACCAGCGCGGCCATTCCGCCGGCCGCCGCCGGGCACTGGCTGCGCGGCCTGGTGCGGCACCGCCGGGTGGCGCCGCTGAGCGTCCGGCCGGCGCCCGCGGTGCCGCAGGCCCTGCCGCAGCCGGTGCCGGAGCGGGTGTAGCCGTGGACAGGCGTCAGGACGCCGCCGCCCGGGGGGCCACGGCGGTCGCGGACCCGGCGGCGGACCGCGAGGAGGCCGGGAACCTGTGGCTGTACGTGCCGGGGTGGCGGGCTCCGGTGCGGATGCCGGTGCCCACCGGCCGGCTGTCCGGCGCCGCGGGCCCGCTGGAGGCGGTGCTTTTCGACCGGGACGGGACGCTGGTGGCCGACGTGCCCTACAACGGCGACCCGGCGCGGGTCGAGCCGATGCCGGGAGCGCGCGCCGCCCTGTCCGCGGTACGGGCCCGCGGCCTCGCGGTGGGCGTGGTGAGCAACCAGTCCGGCGTCGCCCGCGGCCTGCTGGACGGCGCGCGGGTCGCGGCCGTACAGCGGGAGATCGAGGCACGTCTCGGGCCGTTCGGCGTCTGGGCGGTGTGCCCGCACGGGCCCGGTGACGGCTGCGCCTGCCGCAAGCCCGCTCCGGGGCTGGTCCTCGCCGCCTGCGCCCACCTCGGCGTCTGTCCCGCGCGTACGGCCGTCGTCGGCGACATCGGCGCGGACCTGGCGGCGGCCCGGGCCGCCGGTGCGCGCGGCGTGCTCGTGCCGACCCCGGTGACGCGCGCCGAGGAGGTCGCGGCGGCACCGGAGTACGCCCGCGATCTGCCGGGCGCCGTACGCCTGTTGCTGGCGGGCCGAGGCACCGGGGAGGACGCCGGATGACCAGGGCACCCCGGACGCTCGTCGTCCGGCTGGACAGCGCGGGCGACGTGCTGCTGGCCGGCCCCGCGGTACGTGCCGTGGCGGCGGGCTCGTCGTACACGGCGCTGCTGTGCGGGCCGCTGGGCGAGCGGGCGGCCCGGTTGCTGCCCGGCGTGGACGAGGTGATCGTGCACGACGCGCCGTGGGTGGGCCTGCGGCCCGCTCCGGTGGACCGGCGCGTCACCGAGGAACTGGTGGACACGCTGTCCGCGGGCCGGTTCGACCGGGCGCTGGTGCTCGTGTCGTACCACCAGAGTCCGCTGCCCGCGGCGCTGCTGCTCAAGCTGGCCGGGATCGGCTGGGTCGCGGCGGACGGCGTGGACTACCCCGGCGCCCTGCTGGACCTGCGGCACCACCGCAAGCCGGAGCGGCACGAGGCCGAGGCGGCGCTCGACCTCGCGCGGGACGCGGGGTTCGCCCTGCCGCCGGGCGACGACGGCGCGCTGGGCGTCCTCCCGCCTCCCGACACCCGGCCGCTGACCGGCGGCGACCCGTACGTGGTGCTGCATCCGGGCGCCGCGGTACCCGCCCGCGCCTGGAGCGCCGCGCGGGCGGCGCGGGCGGCGGCGGCGCTGAGCGCGTCGGGCTACCGCGTCGTCGTCACCGGCGGGCCCGGCGAACGGGAGCTGACCGCCGCCGTCGCGGACGGCCACGCGCTGGACCTCGGCGGGCGCACCGACGCGCACCAGCTCGCCGGGGTGCTGGCCGGCGCGCGGGCGGTGGTCGTCGGCAACACCGGCCCGGCGCATCTCGCCGCCGCCGTGGGAACGCCGGTGGTCTGCCTGTTCGCGCCGGTGGTGCCCGCGCGGCTGTGGGCGCCGTACGGGGTGCCGCACGTGCTGCTCGGCGACCAGGAGGCGCCGTGCGCGGGCAGCCGCGCCCGGCGGTGCCCGGTGCCGGGACACCCCTGTCTCGACGCGGTCGCCGACACCGCGGTCCTCGCGGCCGTGACGCGGCTGACCGGCCCGGCGCGCGCCCCGGTGCCGCCGGCCCCCGGGCGCGCGGACGACCGCCCGGCACCCGTACGCGGCGCGGACCCGGCCGCCCGCGAGACCTCCCGCCCGGCGGCCGGAGCCGCCCGGACGGCCACCGACACCGAACGAGGTGCGACCGTATGAACATCCTGCTCTGGCATGTCCACGGATCGTGGGCGACCGCGTTCGTCCAGGGTCCGCACACCTATCTGGTGCCGGTCACCCCGGACCGCGGCCCCGACGGACTGGGCCGGGCGCGGACCTTCCCCTGGCCCGAATCGGTCGTGGAGAGGACTCCGGCACAGCTGCGCGACGCCGAGGTCGATCTCGTCCTGCTGCAACGGCCGCACGAGCTCGAACTCGCGGAACGCTGGCTGGGCGGGCGCCGCCCCGGCCGGGACATCCCCGCCGTCTACCTGGAGCACAACGCGCCGGACGGCGACGTGCCCCGCACCCGGCACCCGTACGCCGACCGCGACGACCTGGTCCTGGTGCACGTCACCCACTTCAACCGGCTGTTCTGGGACAACGGCGGCACCCGTACGGAAGTGATCGAACACGGCATCGTCGACCCCGGCCACCAGTACACCGGCCGGCTCGCGCGCGCCGCCGTCGTCGTCAACGAACCGATCCGCCGCGGCCGTACGGTCGGCACCGACCTGCTCCCCGAGCTGTCCGCGGCGGCACCGCTGGACGTCTTCGGCATGCGCACCGACGGGCTCGCCGAACACCTCGGCCTGCCCGCCGACCGCTGCCGCACGGCCGACCTCCCGCAGGGCGAACTGCACGGGGCGATGGCGCAGCGCCGGGTCTACCTGCACCCGGTGCGCTGGACCTCGCTCGGCCTGTCGCTCCTGGAGGCGATGCACCTCGGCATGCCGGTGGTGGCCCTGGCCACCACCGAGGCCGCCGAGGCGGTGCCGCCCGGCGCGGGCACGCTGTCCAACCGGCCCGAGATCCTGGCCCGAGCAGCCCGGACGTACCTGGAGGACCCCGACGCGGCGGCTGAGGACGGCGCGCGGGCCCGCCAGGCGGCCCTGGAGCGCTACGGGCTCAAGCGCTTCCTGCACGACTGGGAACGCCTGATAACGGAGGTGCAAGCATGACCTTTCCCGGCAACATCCCGCGCCTGTCCATCGCGCTCGTGTCCGAACACGCCAGTCCGCTGGCGGTCCTCGGCGGCGTCGACGCCGGCGGCCAGAACGTCCATGTCGCGCGGCTGGCCGGTGCGCTGGCCGACCGGGGGCACCGGGTGACCGTCTACACCCGGCGGGACTCCGCCGACCTGCCGGAGGAGGTCGTGCTGCGGCCCGGGGTGCTGGTGCGGCACGTCCCCGCAGGACCGCCGCGGCACGTGCCCAAGGACGCCCTGCTGCCGTACATGCCGGCCTTCGGCAACTGCCTCGCCGCGCAGTGGCGGGTACGGGCGCCGGACCTGGTCCACTCCCACTTCTGGATGTCCGGCCTCGCCGCGCTCCAGGCGTGCCGCGAGCTGGGGCTGCCGCTGGCCCACACGTACCACGCGCTGGGCACCGTCAAGCGGCGCCACCAAGGGGACGCCGACACCAGCCCGCGCTCCCGCGTCGGCAGCGAGATCGAGGTGGGCGAGGGCTGCGACCGGGTGGTCGCCACCTGCCGGGACGAGGTCGCCGAACTGACCCGGATGGGCATCGGCGACAGCAAGGTCAGCGTGGTGCCGTGCGGCGTCGACACCGACCGCTTCACCCCCGAAGGGCCCGCCGCCGACCACGGTACGCACCATCCGCTGCTCCTCCAGCTCGGCCGGCTCGTGCCCCGCAAGGGCGCGGAGGTCTCCGTCGCCGCGCTGGCCCGGCTGCCCGAGGCCCGGCTCGTCATCGCCGGCGGGCCGCCCGCCGGCGAACTCGACCGGGACCCCGAGGTGCGGCGGCTGCGCGAGGTGGCCCGCAACGCCGGGGTCGCGGACCGGGTGACCTTCACCGGCGGCGTGCCCTGCGAGGACGTGCCGGCGCTGCTGCGCGCCGCCGACGTGGTGCTGTGCCCCGCGGACTACGAGCCGTTCGGCATCGTGCCGCTGGAGGCCATGGCCTGCGGTACGCCGGTGGTGGCCACCGCCGTCGGCGGGCAGCTGGACACCGTGGCCGAACCGGACTGCGGGCGGCTGGTGCCGCCCCGCGACCCGGCCGCGCTCGCCCACGCCGTCGGCGAACTGCTCCTGGACCACGAGCGGCGGGCCGCCTGCGGCGCCGCGGGACGCCGGCGCGTGCTGGCCCGCTACGGCTGGGACCAGGTCGCGGCCGGCACCGAAGCCGTCTACCGGGGCGTCCTGAGCCCCCGGCCCGCCGTCACGGAAGTGGCCTGAGCCCCGGACCGCGCCGACGCCGGTCCCCCTGCCGTCTTGAGCCCTGCCCGCCGCAGACGTCCGAAGGAGGTGCGGGCCCCGGCAAGCCCCGGGAGCCCGACGCCCATGACTCATCCCCTTGACGCCGCACACCGCCACTGCCAGTCGCTCCAGGACGCGGTCGACCACCTGCGCCGCCACCACCTGCGCCGGATAGCCGGGTGGGGCGCCCACCTCGGCGCCGTGCTGCCCGTCGGTGGCCGGCTGCTCGCCGCCGGCAACGGCGGCAGCGCCGCGCAGGCCCAGCACCTGACGGCCGAGCTCGTCGGCCGCTACCAGCACGACCGCCCCGCCTACTCCGCCATCTCGCTGCACGCCGAGACCTCCAGCGTGACCGCCATCGGCAACGACTACGGCTTCGAGCAGATCTACGCCCGGCAGGTCGCCGCCCACGGCCGCCCGGGCGACGTGCTGCTGCTGATGTCCACCTCGGGCCGCAGCGGCAACCTGCTGGCCGCCGCCGAGACCGGGCAGGCCGCCGGGCTGCGTGTGTGGGCGCTGACCGGGCCCCGGCCCAATCCGCTGGCCGACGCCGCCGAGGAGGCGGTCTGCGTGGAATCCCCCAGCAACGCGACGGTCCAGGAGGCGCACCTGATCGCGGTGCACATCCTGTGCGAGCACTTCGACGCGGTCGGCTCCCCGGCACCCGCCGCGCCGGCCGCCGTCGGGAGGCCCGTATGAGCACCCGTCAGCCCCTCGTGGTCGTGGGCGACGTCCTGCTGGACCGCGACATCGACGGCGAGGCCTCGCGGCTGGCCCCGGACGCGCCCGCACCGGTCGTGGACGTGGCCGAGGACCGCAGCCGGCCGGGCGGCGCCGGGCTGGCCGCCGCGCTGGCCGCGCGGTGCGGGCGCGAGGTCGTCCTGGTGACCGCGCTCGGTCAGGACCCGGCGAGCGAGGCGGTACGGCGCGCGCTGCGCGGCGTGGTGCGCCTCGTGGAGATCCCGCTGGACGGCCGGCTCCCGGAGAAGACACGGGTGATGGCGTCCGGCCGGCCGCTGGTACGGATCGACCGCGGTGGCGGCCGGCCGGGCGAGCCAGGGCCCGGGGTACACGAGGCGCTCGCCGGGGCCCGCTCCGTACTCGTGGCCGATTACGGGCGCGGCACCGCCACGGCGGTCCGCGGCCTGCTCGCCGGCGTGGCGCGCCGCGTCCCGCTGCTGTGGGACCCGCATCCGAAGGGCGACGCCCCCGTGCCGGGCGCGCGGCTGGTCACCCCCAACGCCGCCGAAGCCCGCGCCCTGGCCGCGGGCGAGGACCGGTCCTTGCACGCCTGTGCCGTGCGGGGCGCCCAACTGGCCGCGGAGTGGCGGGCCGCGGCCGTCGCGGTGACGCTCGGCGCGCGCGGCGCGCTGCTGGCCAGGGCGGGCAGTGACTCGCCGATGCTGGTGCCGGCGCCGTACCGGGCCGAAGGCGACCCCTGCGGTGCGGGCGACTGCTTCGCCGCCACGGCGGCGGCGGCGCTGGCCGACGGCGGGCTGCCCGAGGAGGCCGTGCAGCGGGCCGTCGCGGAGGCGGCCGCCTTCGTCGCGGCCGGCGGCGCGGGCAACCACGCCCTGTGGCGTAGCGCGGCGCCCGCCGGCGAACCGGCGGCGGAACGGCCCGCCGACCCGTTCGAACTGGCCCGTTCCGTGCGGGCCAGGGGCGGCACGGTCGTCGCCACCGGCGGCTGCTTCGACCTGCTGCACGCCGGTCACGTCGGCCTGTTGGAAAGCGCCCGGCGGATCGGCGACTGCCTCATCGTCTGCGTCAACTCCGACGCGTCCGTCACCCGCCTCAAGGGCCCCGGCCGGCCGCTGACCCGGGCGGCGGACCGCACCCGCGTACTGGCCGGCCTGGGCAGCGTGGACGCCGTCGCGGTGTTCGACGAGGACTCCCCCGTCGAACTGCTGCGCAGGCTGCGCCCCGACGTGTGGGTCAAGGGCGGCGACTACTCGGTGGACGCGCTGCCGGAGGCCGCCACGCTGCTGGAGTGGGGCGGCCAGGCGCTCGTCCTGCCGTACCTCGACGGCCGGTCGACGACCGCGCTGGCCCGGCGGGCGGCCCGCGCCGCCGCGGCACGGACGGAGCCGCGCCCGTGACGGCGTGGGCGGGCGGGCCGCCCGGTACCGCCACCGCGCCCGCGCCCGCGAGCGGTGCCGCGGCGGACGACGGCCGGGCACCGGACCTCCCGCGCGTGGGCGTCGTCATGATCACCCGCAACCGGCGCGAACGGCTGCTGGGGACGCTGGACCGGGTGACCCGGCTCGCCGAGAAGCCGCCCGTCGTGGTCGTCGACAACGGCTCGACGGACGGCACCGCGGACGCCGTGCGCGCACGCTACCCCTCGGTACGGGTGCTCACCCCCGGCCACAACCTCGGCGCGGTGGGCCGCACCTACGGCGCCGCAGCCCTCGGCACGCCGCTCGTCGCGTTCAGCGACGACGACTCCTGGTGGGAGCCCGGCGCCCTGACGCGGGCCGCCGGCCTGTTCGCCGCGCACCCGCGGCTGGGGCTGGCCGCCGCCGCGACCCTGGTCGGACCGGCCGCCGACCCCGACCCGCTCAACGACGTCCTGGCCGCCTCCCCGCTGGGCCGCGACCCCGACCTGCCGGGCCCTTCGGTGCTCGGCTTCCTGGGCTGCGCCGCCGTGGCCCGCCGCGACGCCTTCCTGGAGGTCGGCGGCTACCACCCCGTCCTGCACTTCGGAGCCGAGGAAACACTGCTGGCCATGGACCTGGAAGCCGGGGGCTGGGGGGTCGCCTACTGCCCCGCGCTCGTCGCCCGGCACCAGCCCGACGGCGAGGACGGCGCGCCGCGGCCGGGCCGCGCGGCGCGCGTACGGCGCAACGTCCTGCTCACCGCGTGGCTGCGGCGGCCGCTGCGGCACGCGCTCACGCACACCGCACGGCTGGCGCTCGACAGCCGTACGGACCCGGAAGCCCGGCTGGCGCTGGCCGAGGCGGTGCGCCGGCTGCCGGCCGCGCTCGCCCGCCGCCGCCCGCTGCCCGAACGGGTGGAACGCCGCGTACGGCAACTGGAGTCGGCGACGTGACCGGGGGCCCGCGCCGACCGTACCCACCGACCCGAGGAAGCCTCCCGTGACCGATCCGCGCACCACCGTCATCGTCATCACCCACAACCGCAGCGACGACCTGCTGCACACCCTGGACCGGCTCGCCGAACTGCCCGAGAAGCCGCCCGTCATCGTGGTGGACAACGGCTCCCGCGACGGCAGCGCGCCCGCCGTCCGCCGCCACCCCCTCGCGCCCCGGCTCATCCCGCTGGCGCACAACCTCGGCGCGGTCGGCCGCAACCTGGCCGCTCGGGTGGCGACGACGCCGTACCTGGCGTTCTGCGACGACGATTCCTGGTGGGAGCCCGGCGCCCTGTCCGGGGCCGCCGACCTGCTGGACACGCACGCCCGGCTCGGCGCGGTGACGGCGCGCATCATGGTCCACCCGCACCCGGACGCCCCCGGAGCGGGCGCCGCCTCCGGCGAACCGACCGAGGACCCGATCGTCCAGGAACTGCGGCACTCCCCGCTGCCCGCGCCCTCCTGGCTGCCGGGGCCCGCGCTGGGTTCCTTCCTGGCGGCCGCGACCGTGCTGCGCGCCGACGCCTTCCGGGCGGCGGGCGGCTTCTCGCCCCGGCTGGTCCTGGGCGGCGAGGAGGAACTGCTCGCCGCCGACCTCGCGGCCGCCGGCTGGTGGCTGGCGTACGCCGACCGGCTCACCGTCCACCACCGGGCGTCCCCGCACCGCGACGCGACGCTGCGCCGGCGCCAGGGCATCCGCAACACCCTGTGGTTCACCTGGCTGCGCAGGCCGCTGGCCGCCGCCGTGCGCCGGACGGGCACGCTCGCCTCGACGGTGCCCCGCGACGCGGTGTCCGTACGGGCGTTCGCGGAGGCCGTCGGCGGTCTGCCGTGGGTGGTACGCGAACGGCGCCCGCTGCCGCGCGAGATCGAGAGCCGGCTGCGCCTGCTGGAGGCACCGCAGCGGGAGTCGACGGCGCGGCGGTACTGCGGCTGAGGCGGGTGCGGAAACGGCACGACGCCGGCCGTCGCGCCCCGTGGGGGCGAGCGCGACGGCCGGCGGCCTGAGCCGAACGGGCGGTGAGGTTACTTCTCGCCGACCTTCAGCAGCTTGTTGGGCGTGCCCTCGCTCGGGTTCTTGATCTTGTCGGGCGTGGCACCGTCGGTCAGCGCCTTGGCGACCGCGTCCGGCTTGGCGTCCTTATGGGCACCCAGGTAGACCGCGGCGGCGCCCGCGACGTGCGGGGTGGCCATGGACGTACCGGAGATGGTCTTGGTGCCCTGGTCGCTGTCGTTCCAGGCCGAGGTGATGTCGGAGCCGGGCGCGTAGAGGTCCACCGCGCTGCCGAAGTTGGAGAAGTCGGACTGCTCGTCGGTGTTGGTGCTGGAGGCGACCGTGATGGCCTCCTTCACCCGCGCCGGGGAGCCCTGGCCCGCGTCGGTGGACTCGTTGCCCGCCGCCACGGCGAAGGTGACGCCGGAGGCGACCGCCTTCTGGACCGCCGCGTCCAGCGCCTCGTCGGCGCCGCCGCCGAGCGACATGTTCGCCACCGACGGGCCCTTGTGGTTCTTGGTGACCCAGTCGATGCCGGCGACGACCTGCTCGGTGGAGCCCGAACCCTGGTCGTCCAGCACGCGGACGGCCACGACCTTGGCCTTCTTGGCGACGCCGTGCGCCTTGCCGGCGATGGTGCCCGCGACGTGGGTGCCGTGGCCGTTGCCGTCGGTGGCGTCGTTGTCGCCGTCGATCGCGTCGAAGCCGGAGGTGGCGCGGCCCTCGAAGTCCTGGTGCGAGGTGCGTACGCCGGTGTCGATGACGTAGGCGGTGACGCCCTCGCCCGCGCCGTCGGGGTAAGCGTACTTCTTGTCGCCCTGGGTGTCGGCCTGGTCGATGCGGTCCAGGCCCCACGACGGCGGGTTGTCCTGGGTGGCGTCGATGTGGAACTTCTTGTTCTGCACGACCTTGTCGACGGCCGGGTCGGCGGCCAGGCGGCGGGCCTCCTCGGCGCTGAGCCCGGTGGCGGAGAAGCCGTTGAGCGCGGCGGAGTAGGTCCGCTTGACCTCGCCGCCGTACTTGCCGGCCAGGTCCTTGTTCTGCTCGGCCTGTACGGCGGCGCCGCGGACCGAGTTCTTCAGCATGACGATGTAGCTGCCGTTCACGGCGCCCTTGGCCTCGGCACCGTAGATCTTGCCCTCGGCGGGCGAGGCGCCCGCCGTGACCGCGGTGACCGTGGCGATACCCGTGGCGGCGACCACGGCGGCTATGCCCGTGACGAGCCGCTTCTTGCTGGAACGCTTGTGAGCGTGAGCCATTGCGAGGGTTCTCCTCGTTCGGGGTGTGGGGGGAAAGCGTTGCGCAACAGCCCGGCCGAACAGGAAGATCTCCACCGGGCTGGCTCGAAACCTTGTCGGATTGACGGGGTCAATTCAAGGCCAGCCGGGCGGTGTGAGATAGACAACAACCTTGCGTAATTGCAAAGGGCCGCAGAAGGGGTCAAACACCCACCGGAGTTGCCGGAGGGCACCCCAACTCCGTTCACACGCAGGCAACATGCCGCAGGTGAGGGCCGGTGGACGGCTCGGAGTTACCCACGGTACGAAGAAGGGCGGCGCGAATGCGGGCCGCCAATCCCCGCGTACGCATCGCAATTTGACCGACACGCCGAGCAACAAGTGCGCCGTGCCGCCCTTATTCGGAATGCGGAATGCGCCGATATTCCCCTACGAATCGGCCGGCGCGTTTCCCGGCAGTTCCGCCTCGACGAGGTCGGCCGCGCGCTTGGCGCCGCCCTCCCCCGTCACCTCCAGCCGGAGCCGCTCCGAAGCCTCCTTGACCCGGGGATCGCCGACGAGACCGAGCACGGCCTCCCGCAGGACGTCCGCCGTGGCCTCCTCCTTCGGAACGTGCCGGGCAACGCCGAGCCCCTGGAGCATGCCGGCGTTCGCGAACTGGTCGGTGGCCTGCGGTACGCACACCATCGGCACCCCGCTCGCCAGCCCCTCCTGGCTGCCGCCCATCCCCGCGTGGGTGACGAAGGCGTCCGCCTGCCGCAGCACGGCGAGCTGCGGCACCCAGCGGTGCACCTCGAAGTTCTCCGGGACGGCGCCGAGTTCGGACAGCTCGACGTACTTGCCGATCTGCAGCACCACGTGCCAGCCCGCCAGGCCGCCGAACGCCTCGATGCACGCGCGGTAGAAGCCTGGCTCCTTGGTGAAGGCGGAGCCGAGCGAGACCAGCAGCACCTTCGCGTCCGCGGCGAGCCCGTCCGGGCGCCGCCAGTCGCCCTGGTGGCCGCGGTCGCCCTGGCACGAGCCGACGAAGGTGACCCGGGCGGAATCCACGCGGTCGGCGTGCGGCTGCATGACGCGCGGGATCAGGGCGAGGGCGCGCGCGGGCTCGGCCGCCAGCCGGTCGGGGTCCGTCACGTCGGACATGCCGTGCTCGTCGAGCCAGGCGCGGAACCGCTCGTAGTACGCCCGGCCGCGCTCGGAGCCGCGCAGCTCGGCGCGCAGCGGCTCGGCCACCTCCGCCTCGTAGCCCTGCCAGGCGACCAGGTGCGGGGTGAGCTGGATCGCGGGCACGCCCCAGCGGTGGGCGAGGACCGGCGCCGGGTAGGAGGCGCTGTCGTGGAGGACGAGGTCCGGCTCGTCGCCCTCGTAGGCCGCGCGGAGCTGCGGCAGCGCCTGTATGGCGTCGTCGAGGAACGGTTCGAGGTGGTCGATCAGTTCGGTGCCCCAGGCCTCCGGGTCCTCGTCCGTCGGCAGCGTCGAGTTCCAGAGCCGGGGCTCGGCGCCGGTGACGGCGACGAGGCCGGCGAAGGCCGGCGGGATGGCGTAGGTGACGCGGTGGCCCCGGGCGACGAGTTCGCGGATGACCTCCAGGCTCGGGTTGACGTGCCCGTGGGCCGCGATGCCGAACATCGCGATGTGGGCGGGCCGCTGGGCGCGGGCAGGCGTGGAAGGGCTCATGTCCGGAACCATAAACGAGACGATACGTCTCGTGCAATATAATAAGGCGGGCGGAACCTCAGCGCTGGTACCTGGCCAGCACCAGGTTCCCGTCGCGGACCAGGCGGCGGCGCAACTCGTCCACGTCGATCGCCCCGCTGTAGTACTCCTGGAAACCGGGCGTCGCGATCTTGTCCTTCCACTCCGGATACCCGCGCACGGACTGCGCGGGCGCGGCCCGCAGCGTGCCCGCGAGCGCCGTGCCCGTCGCCCAGCCGTGGCGGTCCTCGTGCAGCTCCGGCGCCTTCAACGCCTCCTGTCCCGTCGGCAGCATCCAGTCCCCCAGGGCGAGCCGCACCATGTTGGGCGGCCGCAGCAGGAAGTCGACGAACGCCATCGCATCCTCCTTGCGGGCGCAGTCCTCGGCGATCGACAGGGTCTGCGGGCTGACGCCCTGATCCGCCCCGCCGGGGCCCCTCGGCGCGGGCAGCACCGTCCACTCGAAGTCCTTCGGGGCCTGCTGCGCGATCTGCTGCCGGTAGGAGAACCCGAGCGGCAGGATCGCGTACCGGCCCGCGAAGAAGCCGGGGAGGGTGTCGGCGCCGCCCATGCCCAGGGTCGTACGGGCCGCGCTGCGGGCGACGTTGACCTGGTCGTGAATGGCGCGCGGCACCACCTGGTCGGCGGCGTCGAAGCGTACCTCCGTCTTGCCGTCCGGGCGGCGCCGGAAGATCCGGCCGCCGGTGGACAGGGCGAGGTTGAGCGTGGCGGAGACCGGCTCCTTCAACGGCCAGGCGACGCCGTACCCGCCGCCGCCCGTCAGCTCCTTCGCCACCTCCCCGAACTCCTCCCACGTCCACGGCTCCCGGGGCGTCGGCACCCGCACCCCGGAGCGCCGCAGCTTCACCCCGTCCGCGATCAGCACGCGCGGCTCCTGGAGGAACGGGACGCCGTACACCCGGCCGCCGAAGGTCCCCGACTCCCAGCTGCGCCGCGGGATGTCGTCCTTCAAGCGGCGCGGGAGCAGGCCGGTCAGGTCGGCTAGATAGCCGCCGTACGCGAAGTCCGCGAGGTCGTCGGAGGCGTCGTGGATGACGTCCGGCGCCTCGCCGCCCTCGAAGGAGGTGAGCAGCTGGTCGTGGACGGTGGGCCAGGCGCCCTGGACGTACTGGACGGGGATGTCCGGACGCGTGCGGTTCCACTCGGCGACGAGTTGCTTGTTGGCGTCCACCGACTCCTTCTGCCAGGCCAGCGACTGGAACCGGAGCACGGAACGACCGCCGCCCCGCCGCCCGCCGCCACCGGAACAGCCGGGGAGCAGAGCCGCCGCCGGCAGGGCCGCGGCGGCGGCGAGCAGGGCACGGCGACCGGGGCCGCTCCCGGCGCCACGCATCAGTTCTTCACCGCCCCGGCCAGCATGCCGCTGGTGATACGGCGCTGGATGACGGCGAAGACCACCAGGCTGGGCAGCGTGGCGAGCAGGGCCGCCGCGGCGAGCGGGCCGAGGTCGGCGACGCCCTCGGCCCCGAGGAAGTGGGTCAGTACGACGGGCATCGTCTGCTTCTCCGGCGACTTGAGCAGGACGAGCGCGAAGAAGAACTCGTTCCATGCGGTGATGAAGGCGAACAGGCCCGTGGCGACGATGCCGGGCGCGAGGAGGGGGCCGGTGACCGAGACCAGGATGCGCAGCCGGCCCGCGCCGTCGACGGCGGCGGCCTCCTCCAGCTCCGGCGGTACGGCCCGTACGTAACCGGTCAGCATCCACAGCGCGAACGGCAGCGACCACACCACGTACACCAGGACCAGGCCGGTCCTGGAGTCGACGAGGTGGAGGTTCTTCAGGACCAGGAAGAGCGGGATGATCACCAGGACCAGCGGGAACGCCTGGCTGACCACGACCCAGCCGGTCGCCGCCCGCGCGAAGCGGGTGCGCTGCCGCGCCAGGACGTACGCCATGGGGGTCGCCAGGACGATCGCGACCAGCGCCGCGGCCGCGGCGGCCAGCAGGCTGTTGGCCGCGGCCTGGAGCAGCGGCTGCTCGTCGAAGGCCGTGCGGAAGTTGTCCAGCGTCGGCGCCCTGGGGATCCACGTGGGGTGCACGCTGCCCAGTTCGCGCGGCGGCTTGAACGCGGTGGAGACCAGCCAGAGGAAGGGGAAGGCGAGGAAGACGAGGTAGCAGAGCAGGGCCAGGTACTGCCCGGCACGGCCGGCGGCACGGCGGGTCCGGTACGGGTCGCTCTTCACCGCTCCTCCTCCCCGCGCAGCCGCCGGGAGAGGTAGACGGCCAGCAGGATCGAGACGACCGCGACCATCGCCAGCCCCATCGCGGCGGCGTACCCGAACTGCCCGTACCGGAACGCCTCCTCGTACGCGAACAGCATGGGCAGCCGGGTGCGGCCGCCAGGACCGCCGTCGGTCAGCACGTAGACCAGTGCGAAGGAGTTGAAGTTCCAGATGAAGTTGAGCGCGGAGACGGCCAGCGCGATCGGCTTGACGGCGGGCCAGGTGACCGTGCGAAACCGGCGCCAGGCCCCCGCGCCGTCCATCGCGGCGGCCTCGTGCAGTTCGCGCGGCACGTTCTGGAGCCCGGCGAGGAGCGCCACCGTGGTCTGCGGCATGCCCGCCCAGACGCCGACGACGATCACGGCGAGCAGGGCGGTGGCCGTGCCGCTCAGCCAGTCCACGCCACCGGCCGGCCCGGCCAGGCCGAGGCTGCGCAGCGTCTCGTTCAGTACGCCCGCGTCCGGGTGGTAGACCAGCCGCCACATGATGCCCACGACGACTTCCGGCATCGCCCACGGGATGATCGCCAGCGCGCGGGCCAGCCAGCGCATCCGCAGGTTCTGGCCGAGCAGCAGCGCCAGCCCGAGGGCGAGGAAGAACTGCGGGACCGTGACGCCCACCGCCCACACCAGCCCGATCCGGAACGACTCCCAGAAGAGGGTGTCCCGGAGCAGGTCGGAAAAGTTCAGCAGCCCGACCCACTGGGTGGCCTGCGTACGCCCCGACTGCGCGTCGGTGAAGGCCAGCGCGATGCCGTAGAGCAGCGGCCCGACGCTCAGCACCAGGATCGGGATCAGCGCCGGCAGGACGAGGAACCAGGTACCGCCGCCGGGCCCGGGCGCCGGGCGGCGCGGTGCCGCGCGCCCGGCCGCGGTCGGTGGCGTCACCGCCGTGGCCCCCCGGCGAACCGGACACGGCCCGGCTCCGGCCCGCACCGGTCCCCCGTGCGTCCTCTCGTACGTCCCGTTCCGCGACCGCCTCGCCCCAACACGTCTCCCCCGCATCCGTTCACCCGGACGGCACCGGCCGACCGCGACCATTTCCACCCACAACGGCTCCGACCACGACGAACGGGCCGCGCGCCCGGGTGGAGCGGGTCGGGCGGCCGCCGTCATCGTCGTGACGGCGGTCGGCGCAGTCAAGCACCGGAACCGTTTCCTCCCGGGCGCCCCGGCCGGGATCCGTCCGCCGGGCGGCGCCGGGGACCTGCGAGACTGGTCCCGATCACGCACCGCAGGAGGCGCCCCCATGACCGCACCGAGCACCATTCCGTTCACGGAGGCGCGCGCCCGCGAGGTCCTGGCAGCGGCCGGCCGGCCCGACGCCGCCGCGGACGCCCGGCTGCTGTCGCTCGGCGAGAACGCGGTGTTCGCGACGGGCGACGGCGGACCGGTCGTACGGGTCGGGCGCAGCGCCGAACTGCTGGAGCGCGCCGAGCGGGAACTGGGCGTCGCCGTCTGGCTGGCGGAGCAGGGCGTGCCGGCGGTACGCGCGGCGGAGCCGGCGGCCCGCCTGGTGAACGGTCACCCCGTCACCTTCTGGGAGCGGCTGCCCGACCCCGTACGGCCCGCCGAACCGTCCGACCTGGCCGCCCTGCTGCGCCTGGTGCACGCACTGCCCGAACCGCCGTTCCCCCTCCCCCGGCGGGAGCTGCTGGGCGGTGTGGAGCGCTGGCTGCGGCTGGCCGGCGACGCGGTCTCGGCGCGGGACGCCGAGTATCTGCGGGGCCGCCGCGACGCCTTCGCCGCGGCCGCCTCCGCCCTGGAACCGCACCTGCCGCGCGGCCCCGTCCACGGTGACGCGCTGACCCGTAACGTCCATGTGGGCCCCGGGGGCCCGGTGCTCGTCGACCTCGAAACCTTCTCCTCCGATCTGCGGGAACACGACCTCGTCGTGATGGCCCTGAGCCGCGACCGCTACGGCCTGTCCGCCGCGGCCTACGACACGTTCGTGCGGGTCTACGGCTGGGACGTACGCGACTGGGAGGGCTGCGCCGTGCTGCGCGGCTCCCGGGAAACGGCGAGCTGCGCCTGGGTCTCCCAGCACGCCCCCGGCAACCCCGCCGCCCTCAAGGAGTTCCGCCGCCGCATCGCCTCCCTGCGCGAGGGCGACACGACCGTACGGTGGTACCCCTTCTGACGCTCCGGCGGCCCGGCGCCCGCGCCCCCGCACCCGGCGCCGCGCGACGGCGGCACCCGGCCCGTCAGCCCTCGGCGAACTCGCGCGACTGCTGATGGGGGATGAGCGGCCAGGCCGCCTCGACTATCGCCGCGGGGTCACCGGAGCGGCGCAAATACTGCTGGAAAGAAGCGGCCTGGTCGGCCGCCGCCTTCTCCTGGAGGGCGTGCAGCGCCGCCGGCGCCGTCCCGGCCACCGAGGGATACCGCTCGCCGATCCGCCGCGCGACGCCGGCCGCTGCGACCGCGTCCGCCCCCGCTTCGTGTGCGGCCTCCAGCACGACCCCGTAGTGCCGGCAGAGCGCCTGGAGGGTCCGCTTGCCCTTGCGGTAGCGGTCCACGTGCTTGTCCAGCACCAGCGGGTCGACGACCGGCGCCGGCTGCCGGCCGAGCCGGTCGGCGAGCGGCCGCAGGCCGTGGCGGCGGCATTCGCGGTCCAGCAGGGAGAGGTCGTACCGCGCGTTCATCACCACGAGCGGGATGCCCTCGCGCAGCGCCGTGGCGAGCGCTTCGGTGATGGCGTCGATCCCGGCCGCCGCGGGCTCGCCGTGCGCCCGGACGTGATCCGTCGTCACCCCGTGTATGGCCGCCGCCTCCGCGGGAACCGGCACGCCGGGATCGAGCAGCCAGGTCTCCCGCGCGGTCTCCCGGCCGTCCGCCGCAAGCCTTATCAGCGCGGCCGTGACGACGCGGTCGTGCTCGACGTCCGTGCCGGTGGTCTCCAAGTCGAAGCTGACCAGCAGCTCTTGATGCCAGCCCATGGTGGCCTCCTTCGGTGGTGCTTCCCCCGTGTTCCCCTACTCTCCCACGCGACACTGACAACGCCCCGGGACCGGTACGTTCCCAGCGCCCGGCCCGGCCCGCCGACCGCCGCCCGGCCCCGTGGCCACGACACGGCGGATTCGCCCCGGGCCCGCCTTCCTTGACGCCCATCCGCCGCTCGGCGAGCGTGGCGGAGCGGACGACAGGGGTGAGGCCCGTACGCCCCGCCCGAACGGCGGCCACCGCGGTTCAGCGCAGTTTGCGCACCACCCGGGCCGGGTTGCCGACGGCCAGGACGCCGGGGGGCAGGTCCTTGGTGACCACGGAGCCCGCGCCGACGACCGTGTCCGCGCCGACGCTCGCCCCCGGGCAGACGACGACTCCGCCGCCGAGCCACACGTTGTCGCCGATCGTGACGGGTTCGGCCTTCTCCCAGCCGGCCCGGCGCCGTTCCGGGTCGAGTTCGTGGGTCGGGGTCAGGAGCTGCACGTTCGGGCCGATCTGTACGTCCGTGCCGATGGTGATGGGCCCGGCGTCCAGGAAGACCGCGTTGAAGTTGACGAACGTACGGGCGCCGATGCGGATGTGGTAGCCGAAGTCGCAGTTGAGGGGCGGGCGGATGCGGACGTCCTCGCCACGCGTGCCCCGCCGTCCCGTTCCGCGCCGGCCGCTGCCCGCACCAGTGCCGCGTCCGATTCGGCGGCGAAGCCCAGTTCGGCGAGGAGCAGGGCCGTGCCGGGGTCGCCGTCCCGGCTGCGGCACCATTCCAGCCAGCGCGAGTGGTGCCGCTCGGCGTCGTCCAGCCGGCCCGCCCGGCGGGCGCCGATGCCCAGCCCGGTATCGGCGAACATCTCGCCGCGCCGGTGCGACTGCTCGGCGGCCAGCCGCAGCCCCCGCTCGTGGTGGGCCCGCGCCGCCTCCAGGTCGCCGGTGAGCAGCGCGATGCGGCCGAGTCCCGAGTGTTTGTACGAGGCCTGGATCCACAGGCCCAGTTCCTCGGCGCCGCGCAGCCCGTCCCGGTGCGGCCGGCCGGGCCTCCGCTCCCTACGACACCGGCCGCGAGTCCGCCCACACGCTCTCGAACTCCTCCCGGTACGTCGAGAAGAGGCCGTTGTCGTCGTCCCCGCCCGGCTCCTGGCGCAGGATCTCGCGGCCGCCGCCGCGCAGGACCAGGACCGGCGACTCCATGCCGCGGCTGCGCCGCAGGTAGGACTGGACGACGGCGAGGCCGTCCGGGCCGTCGCCGTCCACCAGGTAGGCCGTGAAGCGGGGGGTCTCGTCGAAGACCTGGATCTCGAAGGCACCGGGGTCGCGCAGCCGCGCCCGCACCCGCCGCATGTGCAGGATGTTCATCTCGATGGAGCGGCTCATCTCGCCCTTCTTGAGGCCGAGTTCCCGTTCGCGGCGGCGGACCGCGCTGCTGGCGGGGTTGAGGAAGAGCAGCCGGATGCGGCAGCCGGACTCCGCGAGCCTGACCATGCGGCGGCCCGAGTAGTTCTGCACGAGGAGGTTGAGGCCGATGCCGACGGCGTCCAGGCGGCGGGCACCGCCGAAGAGGTCCTCGGCGGGCAGCTGCCGCTGGAGGCGCACCCGGTCGGCGTGGACGCCCACGACGTCCGCGTACCGGTCGCCGACCAGGTCCTCGACGGCGTCGATGGGCAGCCGTCCCGCCGTACGGGTGCCGATGCCGGAGCCGAGTATCTCCAGCAGCCGGGCGGAGGCCCGCTCGGCCTGGGCCAGGACGGTCCCGGACAGGGCGCGGTTGCGGGAGACGATGTTGCGGGCCACCTCCAGTTCGTCGAGGGCCAGCTCCACCTCCCTCCGGTCGTCGAAGTACGGCTCGAAGCAGGGCCAGTGCTGCACCATCAGCTCGCGCAGCTGCGGCAGGGTCAGGAAGCTGAGGATGTTGTCGTCCGCGGGGTCGAGCAGGTAGCCCTTGCGGCGGCTGACCTCGCGGACCGCGACCGCCCGCTGCACCCACTCCTGCCCGGTGGGCCCGGCGGCCGCGATGACCCACTCGTCGCCGTGCACCGGCTCGTAGATGGGGCTCAGCACCGCCGCCACGACGGCCCGCAGCCGCTGTTCGACGAGATTCAGCCAGATGTACGCGCGCCCGGCCCGCCGGGCGCGCGTACGCACCTCGCTCCAGGCTTCGCTGCCCCAGTCCAGCTCCGCGCCGATCTCCATCGGCCGGGCCAGGGACACCGCCCCGGGCGGGGCGTCGACGGAGCCGCCCTCGTGTCCCTCGTGACCGTCCTGGCCGTCATGGCCGTCGTCACCAGGGGGCAACTCCAGCCCGCCCGAGCTCACCCGCACACCGCCTTCCGAACCCCCGTGCCAACGATCAAGGCAGACTACTGCGGGTCCGGGAGGCGGTGCAGCAGGATGGATCGAGTCCTCTACCAACTCCCCTTATTCGACGTGACCGTTGTGCCCGGAAAGCGCGGGCGGAGTGAGCGGATTCATAGCGGTGACGTCGCGCGGGGAGAGCTGGAAGCCCTGCCAGTGGACCGGCATGGGCTCCTGGTCCTCGTCCCTGGCGATGTGGTGGAAGCCGATGTTGACCCAGGCGACGGGGTGACGGAGCGGCTGCCCGTTGACCCACTTCTCCACGCTCCGCCCGGCCCCGGCCCCGCAGTCCGCCAGGTTGTGGCTGGCGAACTGCTCGCACTTGTTGTACTCGGTGAAGTACACGTCGTGCTTGGTGTAGGCGCGTCCGGTGTACTTGCTGGTATGACCGGGAACGATCTCGTACGACCGGGGATGACCGTCCTTGTTCTTGCCGACGTTGCTGACCACCCGCCACCACCGCATCGGCCCGGCGTCGCCCGCCAGCTCCTTGGTCACCGGCGTACGGACCGTCTTGGTCTTGGGCGTCTGCCCGCCGCTCTGCGGAGTGATCGTCGAGTCGAACTGCTCGACCCGGTTGGCCGACGACCCGTCCAGGCCGAAGTTCAGGCGCCAGAAGACGTTGTGGCTGTGGCTGGTGGCGTAGTCCTTGGCGCCCTTGCCGATCGGCCAGCCGCGGCCGTCACCCGCGTCGTAGTCGCTGGGCGAGAGGGTGCCGGTGGCGCCGACCTGCATGTTCATCGTGCCGTCGCCGGAGAAGCGCCACTCGACGACGTACTCGTACCAGCCGGTCTTGTTGACCGTGTAGACCAGCAGGTCCTTGCCCTGGGCCTGGTAGGTCGTGCCGGCCTCCCCCGGGTAGTACCCCAGGCGGTAGGCGTGGCCGCGGGCGCGCGTGGTGACGCACAGCCCGTTGACGTTCGGGTGGCCCGGGTCCCAGGCGCCCGGCACCTTGACCGATTTGATGGTGCCACCGGGACACTCGCCCGGGTCGAGCGTCTGGAGGCCCTGGGCGAAGCCCTGCCCCGTCAGGTCGTCGTACTCCATGCCGCCGTCGTCGTACGGGACGTGGATCTGCGCGAGACTGGCACTGGTCAGCACCCGGATCGGCCGGGGCTCGCCCTTCGGCTGGTAGGAGACGTTGTCCAGGACCAGCCCGGCGTTCGCCTCGTAGTGCCAGCACATGCGCCAAGTGGTGCCGCCTTCGAGGGTCTGCGTGATGCTGTACGGGGTACTGCATCCTGCGGCGGTGGGAGCGGGCGCCGCGGGGGCCGCCGGCGCGGCCTGTGCGGCGGAGGGCCCGGTCGTCAGTGCCGCCGTACCGAGCAGCAGCGGCGCGGCGACCAGTGCGGCGCGCCGGAGGCGGGCACGGTGGGTAGGGACAGGGACACGGGTACGGGCACGGTCGTGATCGACGCGGGCACGGCGGAAGGGTCTTGCGTGCATGGGAACGCTCCTGTACGGCAGTGATACGGAAGCTGCGGAGTACGTGACGGTGGCGTGCTCGCACGCCACCGCGGGTCCGGCCTCGGCCGGCTCAGTCCAGCCGGCCGACCGTGCGGGCGCTCAGGTCGACCACATAGCGCCGGGTGTCGATCCACTGGCCGTTCCTCACCTTGGTGAAGAGCCGGACGCAGCGGTGCTGCCCGCAGTCGCGCAGCCCCTCCGGTGCCGGCCCTTCCGCGGCTCCCCGGTAGACGAAGCCGGACACGGCCAGCTGTTCCGGACCGGTCAGCTTCTTGCCGGTGGCGTGTTCGTAGTCCTTCCTGAGGCCCTCGCCCTCGGGCGCGGCGATCAGCAGGCCGGCCGCCGTCTCGCTCTCGGTGCGGTTGGGCGGCGGCTGCACGCCGTGCTGGGTGTTCGTCTTCTCCACCTTTCCGGTGGTCAGGTTGACGGTCTTGGTCACGTACGCGTCGGCCCGGTAGTCGTAGAAGGACACGTCGGCCCGGCGCGGCGGATCGGCGCTGCCGGTCTCGTCGGGGCCCAGCTCGGCCAGGTCGGTGGTCAGCCGCTCCGGGCCGGCCCCGCCCTTGACGTTCTCGGTCGCGCCGCGGAAGGTACGGGGCGCCGCCAGCTCCTGAGCCCGCCGGAACTCGTCGTCCGTAAGCGGGTCGCGGCCGACTCCCTCGCTTCCCTCGGCGGGCACCCGTTCGACGGACCCGGGCCGCGCCTGCTGCCCCTGGCCCGCCGGTGGCTGCTGCCCCTCGGACGCGGCGGCCCGGCTCCCCCCGCCGGCCGCTCCCGCGTCCCCCGGCAGGGCCACCGCGGCCAGGACGGCGGTACCCGCCAGCGCCACGGCCGCGCCCGCCACCACCTTGCCCAGGTGGCGGTGCATCATCTCGCGCACTGTTCCCCCCTGCTGCCTCATGGTGCTCAGCACATATCGGTCGTCCTGTACGACGATCCGACTTCGCCGCGGGTTGCCCGCCTTTCAGCCCAGATCACGCGAAAAACCAGCCGAACAGGGCAGGTTGAGACACAGGAACGACACACCGCACGCAGCCAACGAACACAGCGACGCACGACCGACGTGAGGCATCCAGGCGCCGCGGCGCCCATCGAGGAAGTGGAAGAGTCGACGCATGCAGGTCTGGCCGGGACAGATGTATCCCCTGGGTGCCACGTACGACGGTGCGGGCACCAACTTCGCGGTGTACTCCGAGACGGCGGAACGCACAGAGCTGTCACTGCTGCACGACGACGGCTCGGAAACCGCCGTCGAACTGCGGGAGACCGACGCGTTCGTACGGCACGCCTACCTCCCCGGGATCATGCCGGGGCAACGGTACGGCTTCCGGGTGCACGGCCCCTACAAACCGGAGCGCGGTGACCGCCACAACTCCGCCAAGCTGCTGCTGGACCCCTACGCGAAGGCGGTCAGCGGCAGCATCGACTGGGACGAGGCGGTGTACGGCTACCACTTCGGCAGGCCGGACAGCCGCAACGACCTCGACTCGGCGCCGCACACGATGGCGTCGGTCGTCGTCAACCCGTACTTCGACTGGGGCGACGACCGCCCGCCGCGCACCGACTACCACGAGACGGTGCTCTACGAGGCGCACGTCAAGGGCCTCACGATGCTCCACCCCGACCTGCCGGACGACCTCCGCGGCAGCTACGCGGCGCTCGCGCACCCCGCGGTCATCGAGCACCTGACCGAGCTGGGGGTCACGGCACTGGAGCTGATGCCGGTCCACCAGTTCGTGAACGACCACCGGCTGGTGGACGCGGGACTGGCGAACTACTGGGGCTATAACACGATCGGCTTCTTCGCCCCGCACAACGCGTACGCCTCCTGGGGAGACCGCGGGCAGCAGGTGCTGGAGTTCAAGTCGGCGGTGCGGGCTCTGCACGAGGCGGGCATCGAGGTCATCCTCGACGTCGTCTACAACCACACCGCGGAGGGCAACCACCTCGGCCCCACGCTCTCCTTCCGCGGCCTGGACAACGCCTCCTACTACCGGCTGGCCGACGACCCGCGCTACTACATGGACACCACGGGCACCGGGAACTCCCTGCTGATGCGCAGCCCGCACGTCCTCCAGCTCATCATGGACTCGCTGCGTTACTGGGTGACGGAGATGCGGGTGGACGGGTTCCGCTTCGACCTGGCGGCGACGCTGGCCCGGCAGTTCCACGAGGTGGACCGGCTGTCCTCGTTCTTCGACCTCGTACAGCAGGACCCGGTGGTCAGCCAGGTGAAGCTGATCGCCGAGCCGTGGGACGTGGGCGAGGGCGGCTACCAGGTGGGGAACTTCCCGCCGCTGTGGACCGAGTGGAACGGAAAGTTCCGGGACACCGTACGGGACCTGTGGCGCGGCGAACCGCGCACACTGGCCGAATTCGGCTCCCGGCTGACCGGCTCCTCCGACCTCTACCAGGGCGACGGCCGGCGCCCGCTCGCCTCGGTCAACTTCGTCACCTGCCACGACGGTTTCACCCTGCGCGACCTGGTCAGCTACAACAACAAGCACAACGACGCCAACGGCGAGAACAACCAGGACGGCGAGAGTTTCAACCGGTCCTGGAACTGCGGCGCCGAAGGCCCCACGGACGACCCCGCCGTACGGGAGCTGCGCGCCCGCCAGATGCGCAACTTCATCGCCACGCTGATGCTGTCGCAGGGCGTGCCGATGCTCAGCCACGGTGACGAGTTCGGGCGCACCCAGCGCGGCAACAACAACGCTTACTGCCAGGACAACGAGCTGGCCTGGGTGCGCTGGCCGGGCACGGCCGAACCGGACGAGAGAGAGGGATCCGACCCGGCCCGGACCGCCGAGGAGGAGGCCACGGCCACGGCGGCCGTCCGAGAGGAGGACCGGGAGCTGCTCGCCTTCGTCCGGCAGATGGTGTGGCTGCGGCGCGACCACCCGGTCTTCCGGCGGCGGCGCTTCTTCCACGGCCGGCCCATGGAGGGCACCCACGACGAGCTGTCCGACATCGCCTGGTTCACCGCGGAGGGCGAGGAGATGCGGCAGCGGGACTGGCAGGCGGCACACGCAAAGTCGCTGACCGTCTTCCTCAACGGCAGCGCGATCTCCGAACCGGGCCCGCGCGGCGAACGGATCACCGACGACTCGTTCCTGCTGATGTTCAACGCGCACGCGGACGAGCGGGAGTTCACCGTGCCCGTCGACCACGGCCGCCAGTGGCAGGCGGTCGTGGACACCGCCGCCCCGGAGGCCGTCGCCGACGGCGGCGGCACCAAGGCCCAGGCCGGCGACGTCCTGACCCTGCCGGGGCGGAGCATGCTGGTGCTCCAGCGGCCGGCTTAGGGCGCTTCTGATGGATCTCCGTGGAGGACGGAGCGGCGTTCGGTGCGTGCGCTCGGCGTGCGGTGTGGAGGGTCATGTGGCGGAGCCACCTGTCCCTTCGCGCCGTGCGGCGAGGGTGCGTGCCGGGCGTCGCGATGCCGCGGAGATCCGTCAGAAGCGCCCTAGCGGCGGCTTGGGCGGTGGCGAGCCGCGGGGGCCGTGCGCGTACGGCCTCCGCGGCTCGCACGGCCGGGCCGGGTACGCCACGGGCGGGACGGCGGGGTCCGCCATTGCGGTGACCCGGGCCGAAGGCGTTCCGGGTCGGGTGAAACAACGGGCCGTCCGGCGGGTACGTGTGTTCCCATGACGGCCGATTCCAGTGCGCCCCCCACCGCCACGTACCGGCTCCAGCTCCAGCCGGACCTGCCCTTCGCGGCGGCCGAGAAGGCCGTGCCGTACCTTGCCGCGCTGGGCGTCTCGCACCTCCACCTCTCCCCCGTCCTCGAAGCGGCCCCCGGTTCCACGCACGGCTACGACGTGGTGGACCACTCGGCGGTACGGGCCGAACTGGGCGGCGAGGAGGGCCTGCGGGCGCTGGCCGCCACGGCGGCGGCGCACGGGCTGCGGCTGGTGGCGGACCTCGTGCCCAACCACATGGCCGTGCCCGCGCCCGAGTCGCTGAACGCGCCGCTGTGGGCGGTGCTGCGGGACGGCCCGGCGTCGCCGTACGCCCGCTGGTTCGACATCGACTGGGACGGCGGGCACGGCGGCCGGGTGCTGCTGCCGGTGCTGGGCGGGCGTCTCGGCGACGAGCTGCGCGACATCCGGGCCGACGGTGACGTCCTGCGCTACCACGACCACGTCTTCCCCATCAGGCCGGGCACCGAGCGGCTGCCGCTGCCCCGCCTGCTGGACGCGCAGTGGTACCGCCTCGCCTGGTGGCGGCTGGCCCGCAGCGAGATCAACTACCGGCGGTTCTTCACCATCTCGGAGCTGATCGGCGTGCGCGTGGAGGACCCGGAGGTGTTCGACGCGACGCACCGGACCGTCCTGCGGCTGCTGCGCGAAGGCGTCGTCGACGGGCTGCGGATCGACCACCCGGACGGCCTGGCCGCCCCCGGCGACTACCTCGCCCGGCTGCACGCCGCCACCGGCGGGCGCTGGACCGTGGTGGAGAAGATCCTGACCGGCCGCGAGCGCCTGCCGCGCGGCTGGAAGTGCGCGGGCACCACCGGCTACGACGCGCTGCGCCACCTCGACGGCCTGTTCGTCTGCCCGCTCGGCTCCGGCCGCCTCTTCACCGTCTACCGCGACTTCGTCGCCCCGCTGGCGGACACCGGCGGCGACTGGGAGGAAACGGTACGCCGCGCCGCCTACGAGGTCGTCACCCACGACCTCGCCGCCGAGGTCGAGCGGCTGGCGCGCACCGCGGGACGGATCAGCGACCAGGCGTCGCACCAGGGCGACCACGCCCCCTGGGCGCTGCGCACCGCCGTCCGCGAACTGCTGGTCAGGCTGCCCGTCTACCGGCCGTACGCCACCGACGGCGCCGGAGCCCGGGACCCGCAGCGCGGCGAGCTGGACGCGGCGATGCTGGCCGAGGCCGCCGCACGGGCGCGTACGGTCTTCCGCGCGCCGGAGGAGGCGCTGGCGGTCGACCTGGTGCGCGACCTGGCGCTCGGCCTGCTCGGGGACGGCCCGGACTGCGTGGACTTCTGCGCGCGCTTCGCCCAGACCTCCTCCGCGCTGCGCGCCAAGTCCGTGGAGGACACCGCCTTCTACCGCTACGTGCCCCTGCTGTCGGCCTGCGAGGTGGGCTCCGACCCGGGCGCGCCCACCGTGGGCGTGGACACCTTCCACGCGTACTGCGCCCGTATCCAGCGGGACTGGCCGCTGACCTCGACGGTGCTCTCCACCCACGACACCAAGCGCAGCGCCGACGTCCGGGCGCGGATCGCCGTACTGACCGAGTGCCCGGACCGGTGGCGGGAGCTGCTGCGCCGGGTCTCCGCCGGCCCGGCCGGCGGCGAGGGGCCGCAGCCGCCGGACCAGCAGCTCGCCTGGGTGGCCTGGCAGACCGCCTTCGGCCTCGGCAAGCCGTCGGCGGAACGGCTGATCCCGTCGGTGCTCAAGGCCGTACGGGAGGCGGGGCTGCACACCTCCTGGACGGAGCAGGACGCCGGGTACGAGGAGGCGGTCGGCGACTTCCTGCGCGCCGGGCCGTGCGGGCCCGCCGCTTCGTCGCTCACCGAACTGGCCGCCGGACTGGCGCCGTACATCCGCGCCAACGTGCTGAGCGCGTCGCTGCTCCACCTGACGATGCCCGGCGTGCCCGACCTGTACCAGGGCACCGAGACGGAGTACACCGCCCTGGTCGACCCCGACAACCGCCGTCCGCCCCGGCTGCGCGCCGCGCTGCTGACCGAACTGGACGACGGGACGGGGCCGCAGGACCTGTCGGGGGAGAAGATGTTCCTGACGGCCACGGCCCTGCGGCTGCGGCGGGCCCACCCGCGGTGGTTCGGCGCCCAGGGGACCTACACCCCGCTGCACGCCGACGGCGCGGGCGCCGGGCACTGCCTGGCCTTCGCGCGCGCCGGCCGGGCGGTGACGGTGGCCACCCGGCTCTCGCTGCGCCTGTCCGAGGACGGCGGCTGGCGCGACACGGAACTGTCCCTCCCGGGCCCCGGCCGGTGGCGTGACCTGCTCACCGGCCGTGAAGTGCCGGGGCCTGTGGTGTGTCTGCGCGAGCTGCTGAAGCGGTATCCGGTGGCGCTGCTGGTCGCGGAGGACTGAGGGCGCAGGGGCGCGGGGGCCCGTACGGGATCGGCAGCCCGGCGGTCAGCGCTCGGTGAGCACGTAGTCGACGCGGCCGAAAGCGACGTGATCGCCGGGGCGCACCAGCACTTCGCCCACGACCCGGCGCCCGTTCACGCACGTGCCGTTCGTGGATCCGAGGTCGCGCAGCAGCCAGCCGCCGTCGGCGCTGCGCAGTTCGGCGTGGGAGCGCGAGACGGTGTCGTGGTTCAGGCGCAGGCCGGCGCCGGGCGCGCGCCCTATGAGGAGAGGGAACGGTCCCGGCGCGGGGAGCAGGAGCTTCGGCAGCCGCTCCCTGCGCCACGCCCTGCGGACCATGATGTTGAACTGCGACACCTTGCCCACCGCGCTCAGTACGGCGCCCTCGACGCGGCCCCTGGAGGCCAGGTCGGCGGTGGCGGCGGCCAGTTCGGCGTGCTGACGGGCCGTGAGCACCAGCTCCAGCCGCCGCAGGAAGGTGTCCTGGGACAGCCGGCCTTGCGCCGCGCCTTCGCGCAGCAGTTCCAAGGCGCGTTCCCGGTCGGCTTCCGACGGACGCGCCGGTCGGGCCGGGAACTCCAGCGATGTCATGCCGGTGATTGTCCGGTGCCCGCGAGCCGGTGTCCAGCGGAGGCGGCCACGGCGCGGCCCCTGCGGAGACCGGCGGGCGCGCCGGAAAACCGTGGCGCGGAGCACGCCGTCCGGCTACTGTTCCGGCAGTCCCTGGAAGAGGAGAGGAGGCGACGAGCCGTGTCGACGTACCCGTTCCCGCGCTCCCGCCCCGTCCGCCGGGCTGTCCTGGGCTGACATTCCAGCCGCCGGGAGCGCAGCCACTGCCTTCCGAGAGGACCCCATGACCGACCTGGTCATCCGCGCGCTCAGTGAGAGCGTCGCGCATCTCTTCCACACACTGGACGACCCCACCGCGGGACTCGTCGGCCACCTCCCCTTCGGCCGCCGCTACGCGACCGTCGCGCAGGGCGGCCAGTACCGGCCCGAATGGACGTGGGTGGCGCTGCGCGACGGTGTCGTGGTGGCCCGCGCAGCCTGGTGGGCCGGGCCCGGCGACGCCCGGCCGATCGCCCTGGACTGGTTCGACTTCGCCCCGGGCGAGTCGGACGCCGCGGCCGGGCTGCTGCGCGCCGCTCCCCTGCACGCCGAGTACGTCCTGCAACTGCCGCCCGGCTGGCGCGGCCAGAAGGCGGTACGGGACGCCGCGCACGCCCGGATGGACGCGGCCGTCGCCGCCGGACTGGCGCCGCTCGTCGAGCGGTACCGCTACACATGGACGCCCGAGTCCGGCCTCCCGGAGCAGCCGGGACGGCTGGTGTTCGGGCCGGAGCCCGACGACGGTGTGATCCTGGACATTCTGCGGCGCGTCGAGTCCGGCTCGCTGGACGCCCACGCCCGGCAGGCGATCGCCGAGGGCGGCGTCGAACAGGCCGCGACGCGGGAAGAGCTGGACTTCTTCAACTGGTGCCCGTCGCCGCGCGACTGGTGGCGAATCGCCCGCACCGCGGAACCGGAGCGGGGAGGCGAGATCGTCGGGCTGCACGTCCCGGCGCGCAACCTGCAGTCGCCCGTCATCGGCTTCGTCGGCATCGTGCCCGAACACCGCGGGCGGGGGTACGGCTACGACCTGCTCGCCGACTGCACCCGGCAGCTGGCCGCCGAAGGGGCCGACCGGATCGTCGCCGAAACGGACCAGCCGAACGCCCCCATGGCGGCGGCTTTCGCCAAGGCGGGCTACCCGATGACGCAGGAGCGTGCATTCTTCGTCTGAGAGCGGGCGGGGCCTTCCCCGTCCGCCTGGCGGACTAGGGAGGACAGCCGTGCTGTTCGAGGTGTGGGCACCGAACGCCGGACGGGTCGCGCTGCATTTCGTGACGCCCCGCGACCGGGACGCCGCAGGGACGGGAGGCGAGGATCTCGCCCTCACGACGGGGCACGCCGCGGCCACGGGGTACGTCCGCACGGGGCGGGTCCCCGCCGAGCACGTCCCCATGGAACGCGATCCCGCCCGTAAGGGCTGGTGGCGGGCCGAGGCGCCGGCCCGCGACGGTGACCGCTACGGCTTCCGTCTCGACGACGGCCCGCTCCTGCCCGATCCGCGCTCGGCGCGTCAGCCCGAAGGGCCGGACGGGCCGAGCGCGGTCGTCGAGCACGCCCGGTTCGCCTGGCGGCACGACTGGCCCGGCCGCCCCCTGCCGGGCGCGGTCCTGTACGAGCTGCACACGGGTACGTTCACCGGCGCCGGTACCTTCGACGCCGCCGTCGAGCGGCTGCCGCACCTCGCCGGCCTGGGCGTCACCCACCTCGCCCTGATGCCCGTGTGCCCGTTCCCCGGGACGCACGGCTGGGGGTACGAGGGCGTGGCGCCCTGGGCCGTACACGAGCCGTACGGCGGTCCCGAGGGGCTCAAGCGCCTCGTCGACGCCGCTCACGGGCACGGCTTGGGCGTCGTCCTCGACGTCGTGCACAACCACCTGGGGCCGTCCGGCAACCACCTGCCCGCCTTCGGGCCGTACTTCACCGAAACCCATCACACGCCGTGGGGAGCGGCGGTCAACCTTGACGCGCCCGGGTCGGACGAGGTCCGTGCGTACTTCATCGAGAGCGCGCTCGCCTGGCTGCGCGACTACCGGATCGACGGGCTGCGCCTCGACGCCGTGCACGCTCTGATCGACACCCGGGCGCGCCATTTCCTGGCCGACTTGTCCGGTGCCGTCGACGCACTCGCCACACACCTGCGCCGCCCGCTGTTCCTCATCGCCGAATCCGACCGCAACGACCCGCGCACCCTCGCCCCGCGCGCGGGCGGCGGCCATGGCTTGCACGCCCAGTGGAACGACGACTTCCACCACAGTCTGCACACCGCGCTGACCGGCGAGTCACAGGGCTACTACGCCGACTTCGCCCGCGCGCCGCTCGCCGCCCTCGCCAAGACGCTGACCGGCGGCTTCTTCCACGACGGTACGTATTCCAGCTTCCGCGGCCGCAGGCACGGCAGCCCCCTGGACCGGCGTGCCACCGCCGCCCACCGTCTGCTGGCCTACGCCCAGACGCACGACCAGATCGGCAACCGGGCGCTCGGCGACCGGGCGGCCGCCGGCCTCTCCCCCGGCCTGGTCGCCTGCGGCGCGGCGCTGTCGCTGTGCTCGCCGTATACGCCGATGCTGTTCATGGGCGAGGAGTGGGGAGCCCGTACGCCCTGGCAGTTCTTCACCGACCACACGGATCCGGAGCTGGCCGAGGCGGTACGCACCGGTCGCCGCCGCGAGTTCGCCGAGCACGGCTGGCGGGCGGCGGACATCCCCGACCCGCAGGACCCGGCGACCCGCGAGCGCTCCTGCCTGGACTGGTCCGAGCCCGCGCGTGCGCCGCACGCCGGGCTGCTGGCCTGGTACCGGAAGCTGCTCGCGGTGCGCGCCGCCCACCCGCCGCTCACCGACCCGGACCTCACGCTCACCCAGGTCGCGTACGACGAGGAGGCCCGCTGGCTGTGCCTGCGGCGCGGGCCGGTGCGGGTGGTGGTGCACCTGGCCGGGGAGGGCACGGCCGAGGTGCCCGGCGCCGGCGGGCGGGTACGGGTGCTCGCGGCGTGGCCGGACGCCCCGGACACCGTCACGGCCGGCCCGGGCGGCGTCCTGAGACTGCCGCCCGAGTCGGCCGTGGTGCTGTCGGAAGAGGTGTGACCCGCGTCCCCGTACGGGGGATCAGCGCTTGAACTCCGCGACGAAGGTCTCGCAGAACGCCTTCAGGTCGTCCGGCTTGCGGCTGGTGATCAGCTTGTTGGGGCCGCCGGTGCAGACCTTGACCTGCTCGTCCACCCAGGTACCGCCGGCGTTCTCGACGTCCGTGCGCAGGCTCGGCCAGGACGTGAGCGTGCGGTCGCGTACGACGTCGGCCTCGATCAGCGTCCACGGCGCGTGGCAGATCGCCGCCACCGGCTTGCCGGCGTCGAAGAAGCCGCGGGCGAACGCCACGGCCTTCTCGTTCAGCCGCAGCGCGTCCGGGTTGGCGACGCCGCCGGGCAGCACCAGCCCGTCGAAGTCGCCGACCTGCGCCTGGTCCACGGTCTGGTCGACGGGGAAGGTGTCCGCCTTGTCCAGGTGGTTGAACGCCTGGACGCGGCCGGACTCGGTGGAGACCAGCTTCGGGGTGCCGCCCGCGTCGATCACCGCCTGCCACGGTTCGGTCAGCTCGACCTGCTCGATGCCTTCGGGTGCTACGAGAAACGCCACCTGCATGCCGTTCATCCTTTGCGTTCGTCTTGCGTACGAAGGGATGTTCCCCTTGTGGTCTTCTTTTCGACTCCCCGATCGGAAGCGGGCAAAAACACGCCAAAAGGGATGTGATGTGTCCTCTCTCAGCGGGTACCGGAGTCCGCCCTCGCCCAAACGGAGGAGCCGCCCCCTTAGCCCGATCGTCCACTCGGCCCTCACCTGATGGACACTGTGTCCATGCCCCTCCGTATCGCCGACCTCCTCGCCCGACCCGAGCTGAACCTGTCGGTGACCTACGACGTCCCCGCCGGGCTGCTGGACCGCCCCGTCGAGGCCGCGACCGTCTCCGACCTGCTGCACCCGGGAAAGTGGCTGCAGGGCGGCGAACTGCTGATGACGATCGGCCTGGTGCTGCCGATGGAACCCGCGGCCTGCCGGGCGTACGTCCGCGACGTCACCGAAGGCGGGGCGGCCTGCCTCGCACTCGGGCTGGGCACCGGCCTCCCGTACCAGCAGGCCCCCGCGCCGCTGGTCGACGCCGCGCGCGAAGCGGACCTGCCGCTGCTCACCGTCCCCGACGAAGTGCCGTTCATCGCCGTCACCAAGGCCGTGTTCGACGCGCGCGCCGACGAGCAGCGCGCGGTGCTGCACCGGGCTTTCGCGACACAGCGGCGGCTGACCGCGGCGGCGACGGACAGCGGGCTGCAGCCGATGCTGGAGGAGTGGACCGCCGCCACCGGCGTCGGCGCCGCGGTGCTGGACCCGCTCGGGCGGCTGCTCGCCACGGGCGGCGGCCCCCGCACATCACCGCTGGCCGAAGCGAGCGACCTCGTCGACCGGGTCGCCGCGCGCGGGCTGCGCGGCAGCGCGTCCAGCACGGCCGCCGGCCACCAGGTGGAGGTGCAGCCGCTCGGCGCCCGGCGGCTGCGCGGCCTGCTGCTGCTCACCGGCGCCCCGGACGCGGCAGCGCGCGCCGTGGTCCCCGGCCTCGTCTCGCTGCTCTCTCTGGAACTGGAACGCCGCCACCTGATGGACGAACCGGAACGGCGCCGCAGATCCGCGCTGCTCGCGGAGCTGCTGGCCGACGAGGAAGGCCCGGCGGGGCGGGCCCAGGACATCCTGGCCTCCGCGGGCCTGCACGACGACCGGGTACGCGGCGTCGCGGTCGAACCCCCCGCCGGACACGCCCACACCGGCCCCCACGACATCGCCGCCGACCTGGCCCTGGCCGTGCCCGGCGGCCTGGTGCGCGTAGCGGAGAGCGGCCGCGTCGAGGCCGTGGTCGGCGCCGGCCTGGACGTCCGGGACGTGCTCGGCCGCTTCGCGCCGCACTGCCCCGCGGGCATCGGCCCGCTCACCCCGCCGGAGACGGTACGCGTCTCCCTGCGGCAGGCGACGGGGCTGCTCGGCGTCAGCCGGGCGAGCGGAGTGCCGGAGGAAGCCCGGCAGAGCGCGGCCAGCCGGCTGCTGCTGGGCCTCGGCGACCGCCACGCGCTGCACGGCTACGCCGATTCCGTACTCGGCCCGCTCGATCTCGACGCCCACGGCGAGGAGTTGCTGACCACGCTCGCGGCCTGGCTGGAAACCGGCGGCGCGTGGGACGCCACCAGCCGCCGGCTCGGCGTCCACCGGCACACCGTACGCAACCGGCTCGACAAGGCGATGGACCTGACGGGCCGCCGGCTCGACGACCCCGACGACCGGTTCGACCTCTGGCTGGCCACCCGCATCCGGCTCGGCGGCGACACTCCGCCGGGCGGCACCGGCCGGGCCTGAGAGCACGTGCCCCGACCTCCCGAGGTGTCCAACGCCTCACCCCCTGCGTGTCCTTGCGCGCGCCTCCTGTCCTACCGTCGGTGCATGCAGACCCCATGCTCCGAAGGAGACCGCGCCGCCGGGTCCGGCCGGGCCGCGACCGCGCCCGGACGGCTGATGGCCATCAGCGACCTGCACATCCGCTATCAGGAGAACCGCGGCATCGTCGAGCGGCTGCGTCCCGGGGCGGACGCGGACTGGCTGCTGGTGGCCGGGGACGTCGGCGAGTACGTCGCGGACATCCGCTGGGCGCTGACCGAACTCAGCCGCCGGTTCGCCAAGGTGATCTGGGTGCCCGGCAACCACGAACTGTGGACACCGGCCAACGACCCCGTCCAGCTGCGCGGTGTCCGGCGCTACGAGCACCTGGTGGAGATCTGCCGCGAACTGGGCGTCCTGACACCCGAGGACCCCTACCCGGTCTGGGACGGCGAGGGCGGACCGGCCGTGATCGCCCCGGTCTTCGCCCTGTACGACTACACCTTCCGCCCGCCCGGCACCCACACCAAGGAGGCTGCGCTGGCGGTCGCCGAGGAGGCCGGGGTGGTCTGCACGGACGAGTTCTTCCTCCACCCGGACCCGTACCCGACCAGGGAAGCCTGGTGCCGGGCCCGCGTCGAGGCCACCGAGGCCAGGCTCGCCGAGATCCCCGAGGACCTGCCCACGGTGCTGGTCAACCACTGGCCGATCGTCCGCGAGCCCACCGAGCCGCTCTGGCACCCGGAGTTCGCCCTGTGGTGCGGCACCGAGGCCACCGCCGACTGGCCCCGCCGCTTCCGCGCCGCCTCCGTCGTCTACGGCCACCTCCACATCCCGCGCACCATCGAGGTCGACGGCATCCCCCACCAGGAAGTCTCCCTGGGCTACCCCCGCGAATGGCGCCGCCGCAAGACGCCCCCGGGACAGCTGGTACAGATCCTGCCGGCGGTGGCGCGGGAGCCGGCGTTCTGAGAAGGGCGCGCCGCGCGGCCGCCGGCCCGGCTCCGGACCGGCGGCCCGGGCCTGGCATGGCGCTCACCGGGCGTAGCGCCGCAGTTGGCGCGCGAGAACCGAGAAGTGGCGCTGCCCGTGCCATGATTCGTGGTTGCCGATCACGATCAGACGCCGCTTGGCCCGGCTGACGGCGACGTTGAGGAGGTTGGGCTTGGCCGCGGCCCAGCGTCGGGATCCGGCCGCGTCGGGCCGGGTGCCCAGGATGATGATCACCACATCCGCCTCCTTGCCCTGGGCCGTGTGCACCGTCCCGACGCGGTGGTACGGCACCAAGCCACGGAGTGTTTCCGCAGCGCGTGCCGCGACATCCCGGAACGGGCTGATGACGTAGAGCTCGTCCTTCGACAGCCCTTCGCCGAACAAGCGGTTCACCGCGTCGACGAGCGCACGCCCTTCTGCGGGGACCCATTTCCCGATCGACTCCTGGGCACACACGTCCCACCAGAAGCTGTGGGGCAGGGGGCCGAATCCGCCCCTGTCACCCACGCCATGCACCATCAGTCCGTCGTAGGCGATCTCGTTGCTGATGGTGAACATCGGGTCGTCGCACCGGCGGTGAACGCGCAAGGGCGACCCGACCCACACCTGGTCGGAGCCGTCCGGCAGGTTCGCGGGCAGCGTCGTGCCCCAGCGAGCCGACCGATCCGCCACCTGCTGGGCCGACGTCCACGAAGGCACCCACTCCTGCGCCACCCGGTGGTGTTCACGCAGACGCTGCTGCGCCGTCCACGGCAGTACGACCACGGGCTCCAGTTGCAGCGGATCACCGACGAGCACCGCACGGCGGCTGCGCCAGAGCGCGCCCACCGGCATCTGCGGAGCGGCTTGGCCCGCCTCGTCCACGAAGAGCCAGCCGAGTTGCTCTCTGCCGAGGCCGGTGAACAGCCGGTCGTACGAGGCGAAGGTGGTAGAGACGACGGGCACGGTGAGGAACAGATTCTGCCAGGCGGCGCGTACGGCTGCCGGCTCCAGGTCCTTCGGCGCGTCGCCGCCGACGACTTCCATGGCTGCTTGAAGGTTCTTGAGCATGACGTCCCCCGCCGCGCTCAAAAACGCCCCGTGCAGACGCAAAGCTTCCAGGAAGAGCCGGGTCCGTGCGGCCGCGAACTCGTCGTCGGCCCAGGGCGCGGACCGCTCCCGGCGCTCGACGGCCTCCCGGTCGGCATCCGGCTCGTAATCTGCGAGGTCGGGAACGTGCGCTCCCCATCGCTCACGCGCCACCCGCACGGTCTGCTCAAGCGTGTCCACCACGGCCTGCCGGGCGTGGGACGCATCGATCAGGCGCTGTGCCGCGTCCGCATCGCGGTGTGCCGCCGCGAGCCGGGCGCGCGCCGCACCGACGTCTTCGACGGCCTGTTCCACGAGATCGGTGAGGCGTTCGTACTCGTCCTGCCACATGCGGTTGGTGCGACCGCCGGTGAACAGGCTTTGGAGCAGTCCGGGCTGGGCCGCCTGGTGGTCGTAGCGGCATTCGCGGCGTTCACGCTCGACTTCGACCAGTCTCTCGACATCGTCCGCTGCGGCGGCGACCCGATGGCGCACGGCGGGCAGCGACCCGGCAGCCGGTGCAGCGCGCCGGGCCGCATCGTCTCGCCCCCTTCGGGCCTCGCCCAGGCTCCACAGCGCCTGCGCCGCACGCTGGCGCTCGTCGCGTATCCGCTCCACGTCCCTCCGCGCAGCCTTGAAGCGGCGTACGGCCTCCGCCCAGTCGACCGGCGCGGCGAGCTGCTCGCTCCTGCCGCTGAGTACGTGCCACAACCCCCGGTCGGTGCGGGTGCGTCTGGTTCCTCCTCGCGCGGTCTTTTCCCGCACGTTTCCCCACCAGAAGCTCTCGGTGAACTCACTCCGGTTCTTGCGGTTGCCCAGCCGGGCCGCCACGGCTCCCCACGCGTCGGCCCCGCCCAGCATCAGAGATGCCTGCTCTGACAAGTAGTCGGCCTCGTCCCGCCATTGCGAAGCGATGGCGCCAAGGGAGGGGATCTCGTCGGTGATGTTCTGCACCGCTCCGTTGTTCGCCGACGCCACCACCATTTCGTAGCCCGCCAGCTGCGGCTTGAGCTCCCGGACGGTCCGGGAATACTGCGCGCTGCGCCAGCTGTGGCTCTTGCCGAACGCTTCCCGCGGGCTCCGCAGTTCGGCCAGGGCACAGGCTCTCTGGGTGATCAGGGCAGCGATGACGTCCCGCAGCATGGTCGTCTTGCCCGTTCCCGGCGGGCCGTTCACGGAGAAGACACCAGGGGCGTCACCGAGTTGGGCCAGCAGCGTGTTCACCGCGAACTGCTGGCTGAGCACCAATGACCGGTCAGTGGCCGAAGGCCACCTGCCCAGCGGAGTGCGTTCCGGAGAGACGTTCTTGAGGATCTCCGCCGGATGTTCGCGCACGTCCTGGCGGAGCCGGGTATCGATGCGGTCGGCCTCGCTCAGGTACACCTCAAGGGCGCGCCCCGCACCCCCCTTCGCCAGCTCGCCCGCCACGCGTTCCAGGTCGTCCGCGATGAAACTGTTGAGGAAGTCCTGCCTTGCGGTCTCGTCGTCCCGGTTTTCCGGTACCTGGACGCTCTTCACCCGGGCGGCGTCAGGTACCAGGTCAACCGTCACCCCGAACCGCTGGGCAAGCCACGCGGTGAGAGCGGCGATGTCACCGAAGGACAGGGGCCGGGATCCGAGGTTCTCCGGTGGCCGTTCTGCGGGGCTCGGCTCCTCCTCGGTGTGCGTGCCGCCCGTACCGCCGTTGCGGGCAGCGTCGATCGCGCCTTGGGCCAGCGTCTCGGTGGCTTTGCCGGCAGCGGACTGCGCCGCCTTGCCGACGGCGCCCTGAACGGCCTCCCCCACCGCACCGCGCACGAGCTCGCCCAACCCGGAGGCCACCCCGCCGGTCACCGCGTCGGCGACCAGTTCCCCGGCGACCGAGAGGAGCCCCCCTGGCCCTGGCCGGCCGCCCTGCACGCGGAGGTTTCCGTCACCCAGGTCCAGGACCCGCTGCTCGCAGGCCGCGGCCTCGTCGGAGAAGCCTTCCAGCCAGCGGGCGTCGGACGGCCCCGGCACCCGGGTGCGTCCGACGGCCCAGGCACAGGCCGAGAAGAGAACCGAGTCCTTCAGGAGCAGACCGTCCTGGTTGACCGTGAAGGACATGAGCGCGCTGTCGCCGCCGGCCCTCCCGTCGAAGTCCGCTTCCGCCGTATCGGGAAATACCTCGCCGAGCACATCCCGTACCCGTTCGACGGCGAACACTCCGCAGTAGACGGTGTGCTGCCAGGTGTGCTTCGGCCGCAGCCGCGGCAGGCCGGTGCCGTTCTCCCACGGCAGCGATCTGTCCCGGTGCACGGAGAACACCTGCTCTGCCGGATTCACGGCCGGGACCTTCTGCGGGCTGAACAGTTCCACCGCTCGCCAGAACCGCACCACGTCCGCCCTGCGCCGCCGCTCATCGGCCACCGCCCCCATCAGGACCACCTTCCGCCGCCCGCACCACGCCGAGTCGATCAGCCTAATCACGGTCGATCGGTTCCGGCCACCAGAACGTTTGGTTTCCGCACACGGCCGTCAGCAGTTGGTAGAGGGCTTGAGACGACCGTGGGGGGGGGGCCCCCCCCGCGGGGGCCCCCCCCCCCCGGGCCCCCCGGGGGGGGGGGGCCCCCACCCCCCCCCAGGCGCCCGCCCACGAAACAATAAAAACCGCACACCCCCCCCCACAC
>NZ_JBIRJY010000012.1:0-84620 GCF_044329785.1 Streptomyces sp. NPDC017529 | reverse complement strand
CCCCACAAAACACGTGGGTTGGTTCCGCCCAACCACAAGGTTGGGTGCCCCACACGGCCCTACCGTTGTGGTTATGGGTATTCACCCGCCGGGGCGGCAGGCGCCCTCGGAGTGGCGCCTGCCGCACGGTCCGGTCGCTGTGCCGGCTCGGCACAACCAGGCGAGCGGCGCCGCTCTTCAGTCCTTGTCAGCCGTCAGCCGCACCGAGATCGAGTTGATGCAGTACCGCTGGTCGGTCGGGGTCGGGTAGCCCTCGCCCTCGAAGACGTGGCCGAGGTGGGAGCCGCAGCGGGCGCAGCGGACCTCCGTGCGGACCATGCCGAGGGAGTCGTCCCGGAGGAGTTCGACGGCGTCGGTGTCCTTGGGGTCGTAGAAGGACGGCCAGCCGCAGTGGCTCTCGAACTTCGTCTCGGAGCGGAACAGCTCGGCGCCGCAGGCGCGGCAGGAGTAGACGCCCGCCGTCTTCGTGTCGGTGTACTCGCCGACGAAGGGGGGCTCCGTGCCGCCCTGGCGCAGGACCTGGTACTCCTGCGGGGTCAGCTCGGCGCGCCACTGCTCGTCCGGCTTGTCGATCTCGTACGGCATGAGGTCCCTCTTCTTCCTGTCAGCCCTGCAGGCGCGCGAGGATCTGCGGGCCGAGTTCGGTCACGTCGCCCGCGCCCATGGTGAGAACAAGGTCGCCCGGCTCCGCCATTCCTGCGATCACCTCGGGAATCGCGGTCTTGTCGTGCTCGGCGGTCACCCGGGCGCCCTTGGCCTGGGCCGCTTCGATGATCAGGGCGCTGGTGACGCCGGGGATCGGGTCCTCGCGGGCCGGGTAGACGTCGAGGACCACGGAGGCGTCGGCGAGGGTGAGGGCCTCGCCCATCTCCTTGCCCAGCTCCTGGGTGCGGGAGAAGAGGTGCGGCTGGAAGACGACCAGGACGCGGGAGCCGGTGGCGGCGCCGCGGATGGCCTCCAGGTCGGCGGTCATCTCGGTGGGGTGGTGCGCGTAGGAGTCGATGACCTGCACGCCGGCCGCCTCGCCCTGGAGCTGGAGGCGGCGCTTGACGCCGGTGTACGTGCCGAGCGCGGAGGCCAGGTTGTGCGGCGGCAGGCCGAGCGCGGTGCCGGCGGCGAGGGCGGCGACCGCGTTGTGGGCGTAGTGCTTGCCGGGGACCGAGACGGTGAAGGTGAGGATCTTGCCGTTGGCCAGGGCGACGGTGACCTCGCTGGACAGGCCGCGCGGGTTGACCTTGAGGACCCGTACGTCGGCGTCCTCGGCCTCGCCGTAGGTGACGATCTCGATGTCGTGGCGGCCGGCGACGCGGGAGGTCAGTTCGCGGGCGCCGGGGTGGTCGGCCGAGACGACGAGGGTGCCGCCGGGGCGGATACGGGCGGCGAACGTCTCGAAGGACTCGTAGATCTCGTCCATCGAGGCGTAGTTGGCGTGGTGGTCCAGCTCGACGTTGAGGACGATGGCGACCTCGGGCGCGTACTTGTGGAAGCTGCGGTCGCTCTCGTCCGCCTCGGCGACGAAGATCTCGCCGCTGCCGTGCTCGGCGTTGGAGCCGGGGGCGTTCAGGTCGCCGCCGATGGCGTAGGACGGGGACAGGCCCAGGGAGGCGAGGGAGACGGCCAGCATGGAGGTGGTGGTCGTCTTGCCGTGGGTGCCGGCCACGGCGATCGGGCGCAGGCCGTCCATGAGGGAGGCGAGCGCGTCGGCGCGGTGCACGACGGGGATGCCGCGCTCGCGGGCCGCGGCCAGCTCCGGGTTGTCGTCGCGGATCGCGGAGGAGACGACGACGCTGGTGGCGTCCTCGGCGAGGTGTGCGGCGGCGTGGCCGATGCGGACCGTGGCGCCGGAGTCGCGCAGGGCCTGGGCGGTCGCCGACTCCTTGGCGTCGCTGCCGGCGACCCGGGCGCCGCGCTGGGCGAGGATCTTCGCAATGCCGGACATCCCGGCGCCGCCGATGCCGATGAAGTGCGGTCGGTCCATCGCGTCGGGGATGCCCGGGGACGGTGCCATGCGTCAGTCTCCTGCTCGTCGATCTCTACGGTCCGTACGCGAACGATTCTCGCACCCGGCACCGACAGCCGGTGCCGGGCGGGCCCGGGCGCCGGGTCAGCGGCGGATCAGCCCGCGCGCGGTGGCCGCGGCCACCGCCGAGGTGCGGGAGTCGACGCCCAGCTTGGCGTAGATGTGCACGAGGTGGGACTTGACCGTGGCCTGGCTGAGGAAGAGCCGTTTGCTGATCCCGGCGTTGGACAGGCCGTCGGCGACGAGCTGGAGGACCTCGGTCTCGCGGCGGGAGAGGGCCGCGGCGGGCGTCCGTACGCGGTCCATCAGGCGCAGCGCGATGGTCGGCGCGAGCGCGGACTTGCCGGCCGCCGCGGTGCGTACGGCGGCGGCCAGTTCCTCGGGCGGCGCGTCCTTCAGGAGGTAGCCGGTGGCGCCCGCCTCGATGGCGGCGAGGATGTCGGCGTCGGTGTCGTACGTGGTCAGGACCAGGACGCGGGGGGCGCCCGCGCGCGCTGTGATGGCGGCGGTGGCCTGCGAGCCGAGCATCCGGCCGCCGAACTGGAGGTCCATCAGGACGACGTCGACGCCGGACCGGGCCGCCCGTTCCACGGCCTCCTCGGCGGTGGGCACGTCCGCCACGACCTCGAAGTCCGGTTCGGTCTCCAGGACGGCGCGCAGTCCGGCCCGTACGACGGGGTGGTCGTCGGCGAGGAGGAGGCGTACGGGGGCGGGGCGGGGGCCGGTGGCGGGTCCCGGCTCGGGGTGGTGAATCACGCGGTGGCCTGTCCGGGAGGGGCGTCGGGGCCGGGTGGAGGAGCGGGGGCCGGGGCCGGCGGGGCGGCCGGTTGCGGGTACGGCAGGGTGACGGCGAGCGCCGTGCCCTCGCCCGGCGCGGACTCCACGGCCAGCGTGCCGTGCAGCGCGCGGGCCCTGGCGCGCATCGCGGCCAGCCCGAAGCCGGTGCCCGAGCCGGCGCCGGAGCCCGGTGCGGGCACCTCGGCGGGCACGAAGCCGGCGCCGTCGTCGACCACGTCGAGGGCGACCTCGGTGTCCATGTAGGAGAGCGTCAGCTCGGCGCGGCCGGCGCCCGCGTGCCGCACCGTGTTGGCCAGCGCGGACTGTGCGATGCGCAGCAGCGCGACCTCGTGCGGGGTGGGCAGTTCGACGGGGGCGCCGGAGACTTGGCAGTGCACGGCCACACCGGAGGCCTGGGCGGTGGTGGCGCACAGTCGCTCCAGGGCGGCGGGCAGCGACCCGGCCTCCAGGTCGGGCGGGCTCAGCGCCCGTACGAAGCGGCGGGCCTCGGCGAGATTGTCGACGGCGGCCTGCCGGGCCTGCCGGACGTGGCCCAGCGCGGTCTCGGTGTCCGGCCCCTGCGGAAGCGCTCGTTCCGCGGCCCTCAGCAGCAGCTGGATGCTGGAGAGCCCCTGCGCGAGGGTGTCGTGGATCTCGCGGGCCAGCCGCTCGCGCTCGGCGAGCACCCCGGCGGCGTGCTCGGCGGCCGCCAGTTCGCTGCGGGCGGCGGTCAGCTCCTCGATGAGGCGGCGGCGCTGCTCGCTCTCCCGGTACAGGGCCTGGTAGCCGAGGACCACGGCGACGGCGACGGCGGCGCCGAGCGCGGGTCCGACGACCGTACCGACGGTGAGCACGTGGGTGTGCCAGCCGAACCCGCCGATCGCGACGAGCGTGGTGACCAGGACGGCGGGCAGGCCCCAGCGCAGCGGGAGCAGGTGCAGCTGGACGAAGAAGAGCGGGAAGGCCAGCCAGACGCCGAGCGGCGTGAGGGCGAGCAGGACGGTCCACACCGCCATGACGGCGGCGAGCCAGAGCGCCGCCGCGGCCGTGGAGGTGCGGACCGGCGGCAGGGTCGGGCCGACGGCGTAGACGGCGAGCAGCAGGACGGCGGCGCCGGTGACGGCCGGCGTGTTCGGGCTGTGGTCGGCCACGGCCCGCACGGCGGCGAGCGCCAGCAGCGCGGCGACCATCAGGTGCAGGCAGCTGCGCAGCACCCGCAGGACGGGGGTGAGGGAGTGCGGAGTCACGACCCCTCCAGGTTAGGCATCGGTCCCCGTACCGGCATCCATCGAAAGGTTGATCGTGGGCTGCGCCTTTCGATCCCGGCGAACCACCCGCGGGCGCGATGCCCGCCGCCTCCTTCCCCGGCGACGGTGGGGACCAGCCGCCGGGCAACGGGCCCGGCAGTCGACCGAAGGATGGCCGGGGCCCCGTGTTCGTCGCCTGGAGAGACCTGAGATTCGCCAAGGGCCGGTTCGCCCTGATGGGCACCGTCATCGTGTTGATCACGGTGCTGGTGGGGCTGCTGTCCGGGCTGACGGCGGGCCTGGGCCGGGAGAACACCTCGGCGATCACCTCGCTGCCCGCCGACCGCCTCGCCTTCGCCGCCCCGGCCGGCGGCGGCGACGTCTCGTTCGCCGACTCGCACGTCGGTGAACGCACCTGGCAGGCGTGGTCGCGGGTGCCGGGCGTCGCTTCGGCGGAGCCGCTGGGGATCGGTACGGCCAGGGCCGCGGCGGGTGACGGCGCGGACCGGCGCACCGCCGCGCTGTCCGCCTTCGGGGTACGGCCGGGCTCGCGGCTGGCGCCCGCGCCCGGGCGGATCGCCGACGGTGCGGCCGTGCTGTCCCGCAAGGCCGCCGAGGAGCTGGGCGTACGGGCCGGGGACGCCTTCACCCTGAACGGGCGGCAGCTGACGGCCGCCGCGGTGTCGGGTGAGGCGATGTACAGCCACACGCCGGTGGTCTGGACGTCGCTGGCCGACTGGGCCGGCGCGCCGGGCGGCGGCAGCGGGGGCTCCGGGAGCGCCCGGGGCTCCGGCGGCGGGGCGGAAACGGCAACGGTGGTGGCCCTCACCACCTCCGGGGGCGCCGACGTGGCCGCCGCCGACCGGCGGCTGGGCACCCGTACCGTCACAACCGGCGAGGCGCTGCGCGCCATCGGCTCGTACACCGCGGAGAACGGCTCCCTACAGCTGATGCGCGGCTTCCTCTTCGCCATATCGGCGCTGGTCATCGGCGCCTTCTTCACGGTGTGGACGATCCAGCGCAGCGGCGACGTCGCCGTGCTCAAGGCGCTCGGCGCCTCCACCCGCTACCTGCTGCGGGACGCGCTCGGCCAGGCGGTGGTGCTGCTGGTGGCCGGTACGGGCCTGGGCACCGCGCTCGCGGCCTCGGTCGGCGCGGCCGTGGGCGACGCCGTCCCGTTCGTCCTGGACCCGGGCACCGTCCTGCTCCCGGCCCTGGTCATGATCGCGCTGGGGGCCGTCGGCGCCGCGCTGTCGATCCGCCGCATCACCGCCGTCGATCCGCTGACCGCGCTGGGCAGTGCGCGGTGAGCCGCCGCGACGCCCCGGTGACGCCGTACGGCTTCCCTGATTCCGCGCCTTTCCGGTGCCCGACCGGCATTCCCCGGTGAAAACCGTGCCGCGGCCGGATTCCGGTTCCATTCCTCGGGCTTGTTCCGGAAGCAATTCCGGTCCGGCCGGGGGCGTGTTCCACCGGTGCGTGCCGGTTCCGGTTTCGGGAATTCCGATTGCCGCGCCGGAGCCGCCGCCGCGCATTCCGGGCACGAAAGGGCGGCCGCGAACAGCGCGCCCGCCCCGAATCCTGCACCCCACGACCCCAGCGACGGACGCCATGAACGCGAACACTTCCCGCCTCCCCCACACCCCCGGCCTCGAACTGGCCGGTGTCACCCTCACCTACCCGGACGGCGCCTCCCGCCTCACCGCCCTCGACGACGTGAGCCTGACCGTGCCCACCGGGTCCGTGACCGCCGTGCTCGGTCCCTCGGGCTCCGGGAAGTCCAGCCTGCTCGCGGTGGCCGCGACGCTGATCACCCCGGACAGCGGCCGGGTGGCCGTGGCCAGCACGGACACCACCGGGATGAGCCGGGCCGAGCTGACCGCACTGCGCCGCACGAAGATCGGCACGGTCTTCCAGCAGCCCAACCTGCTGCCGTCCCTGACGGCGGTGGAGCAGTTGCAGGTGATGGCCCATCTGGACGGCCGCCCGCCGCGCGCGGCCCGGCCGCGGGCGCTGGAGCTGCTGGCCGCGGTGGGCCTGGCCGACCAGGCCGGGCGCCGCCCGCACCAGCTCTCCGGCGGCCAGCGGCAGCGGATCAACATCGCGCGGGCGCTGATGAACGAACCGGCCGTCCTGCTGGTCGACGAGCCGACCAGCGCGCTGGACCACGAGCGCGGCGCCGCGGTGCTGGACCTGATCACCACGCTCACGCACCAGCGCGCCACCGCGACGGTGCTCGTCACGCACGACCGCGCCCACCTGGAGGCGGTGGACGCGACCGCGGAGGTGCTGGACGGGCGGCTCAGCTCCCCGCGGCGTCCTCTCCCGAGCCGGTAGCCGGGCCCTTGGCCGGGTTCTGCGCCACGTCCCGGGCCGGGTCGTCGGGCGCGTGCGAGAAGAGCTTGAGCACGGGGACGCCGACCTTGTGCCGGGCGCGGGAGGCCCAGTCGCGGTGGAAGAACTCCTCGACGAAGTGCGGGGCGGTCAGCACGATCACCTCGTCGGCGCCGGTCTCGTCGACGACCGACCGCAGCAGGTCCAGCGGGTGGTCCTCGACGATCTGCCCGACGGCCTCGGCGCCCGTCGCACGCAGCGCGGCCAGGGTGTAGGACAGGGCGCGCCCGGCGGGTGGCTCCGCCTGCGCGCCCTCCGGCTCGTCGCCTTCCCGTACGGCGTCCTCGAACTCACCCAGGGCGACGTCGTCGATGGCCCGGAGCAGGAGGTCCTGCTTGCCGCGCGGCTGCATGAGGACGACGAAGGAGACCTGGTCGTCGCCGTGCAGCGTGGTGACGAACTCCACGTCGGCGGGCGTCAGGGGCTTCTCGATCATCAAGACACTCGTGAACACGGCGGACGCCCTTCTTCTCTTCTCTCGCGGCCCGTCCCTGGGAGCGGGCCGAACAGAAACCATCCTGCCCCGTCGCCACACGGGGCCTGCTGGCCTTTAGTGTGCCCGGCGGGAGCTAAGCGGAACGAATAATTCCGCCCTTTGTTCAGGACCGACGGTAACGGGTGAACAGGAAACCGGCTTCCTCCAGTACGGACGCGAGTACGAATGTTTCCGGAACGGCGGCCACCGGCGCGTTCATGATGCGCGGCGCGTCACCGGCGACCACCAGCGGTGCCAGGGAGAGGCACAACTCATCGAGTGCCCCGCATCCGGCGAGCTGACCCAGCAGACGCGGGCCGCCCTCCGTCAGCAGCCGCGTGAAGCCGCGGGCGGCGAGCGCGCCGACGATGCGCGACGGGTCGACGACACCGCCGTCACCTGCGAAGACCACCTCGGCGCCGGCCTTGCGCGCGGTACGCACCCGGTCCTCGTCGGCCCCCGCCCCGGTCAGCACGACCGTCGGCACCAGCGGCTCGGTGAACAGCGGCTGCGAGAAGTCCAGGTCCAGACTGGCGGTCACCACCGCGACGGCGGGAGCGGGGCCCTGCCCGGCCGCGGCCCGCCGCGCGGCGAACGCCTCGCGGGCGCGGGCCGGGCGGTAGCCCTCCTTGCGTACGGTCTCGGCGCCGACGACCACCGCGTCCGCGAGCCCGCGCAGCACGCCGAAGATCCGCATGTCCGCATCACTGGACAGCGGCTGCGAGCGGCCCTCGTGATGGGCGGCGCCGTCCAGCGAGGAGACCATGTTCGCGCGCAGCCAGCCCTCGCCCTCGCCGAGCCGCGGATACGCGTAGGCGTCGGCCAATTCGTCCAGGCTCCACCGGCGGTCGGCGAAATCGGCAAGCCCCGCCGTACCGGAATCCACCGGCCCGGAACTCGCGCTGCGGGAAGTATCCGTAGCGGAATCCGCACCGACGGGACCGGCGGTGGAATTCTCGGCAGCGGAGGGTCCGGGGAAATCCGCTGACCGTGCGTACTGGGCGGGAATGGGGAACAGGCGTCGCATAGGCCGCAGTGTGACATGCCTCGCTCACCCGGCCGAGTCCTTCCGCACAGGAGCTAGGCTGGACGGCTGTGTCGCCTTCCCAGCCCTCGTCCCCCCAGTCCTCCCCCATAGCCGGACCGCCGGCAGAGGGGGCCGGAGCGGCGCCCGCCGCGCTCACCGCGCGCGCACCGCACGTCCCGGCCGACCGTCTGGTGGCGGAAATGGTCCCGCCGCCGCGCTTCCAGAGCGCGCGCTTCGAGACGTACATCCCGGACCCGAACCAGCCCAGCCAGGCCGCGGCCGTACAGATCCTGGGCGACTTCGCCGCGGGGATCGGCGGTGGCGCGGAGACCGGCGGCGGCAAGCGGCGCTGGTTCGGCAGGGGCGCCAAGAAGGCGGCGGCGCCCGCCGGTCCGCGCGGTGTCTACCTGGACGGCGGCTACGGCGTCGGCAAGACGCACCTGCTGGCGTCCCTGTGGCACGCCACCCCGGCCGCCCCCGAACTGAAGGCGTTCGGCACCTTCGTCGAGCTGACCAATCTGGTCGGCGCGCTCGGTTTCCAGCAGACCGTGCAGACGCTCAGCGGCCACCGCCTGCTGTGCATCGACGAGTTCGAGCTGGACGACCCCGGTGACACCGTGCTCGTCTCCAGTCTGCTCAGCAGGCTGGTCGAGGCGGGTGTCGCGCTCGCCGCCACCTCCAACACGCTGCCCGGCAAGCTGGGCGAGGGCCGCTTCGCAGCGGCGGACTTCCTGCGCGAGATCCAGGGCCTGAGCGCCCACTTCCGGCCGCTGCGCATCGACGGCGAGGACTACCGCCACCGGGGCCTGCCCGAGGCCCCGCCCCCGTTCGACGACGCGATCGTCACGCGCGTCGCGTACCGCACCCCCGGCGCCTCGCTCGACGACTTCCCCTCGCTGCTGGAACACCTCTCGAAGGTGCATCCCAGCAGGTACGGGGCGATGTGCGACGGCATCACGGCCGTCTGCCTGACCGATGTGCAGGCGGTGCCGGACCAGTCCACGGCGCTGCGCCTGGTGGTGCTCGCGGACCGGCTCTACGACCGCGAGATCCCCGTACTGGCCGCCGGCAAGCCGTTCGACGCGCTGTTCAGCGAGGACATGCTCAGGGGCGGCTACCGGAAGAAGTACTTCCGCGCCATATCCCGGCTGACGGCACTGGCCCGCGACGCCAAGCCGCTGGCGGAGGCGTAGCGGAGCCCCGTGCGGGCCGGGTCCGGACGGCCCCGGCCCGCCCCTGCGATCCGGACCTGCGGCGCCGCTGCGGCGGGCGCGCGCGGCCGGTTCCCGGCGGCCGACGTGCGTGATACACACATGCGGTCACGTCACCTGTCCGCCAGCAGGGAGTCGCCCCATGTCCGCAACACGACGTCAAGTCCTGGCAAGAACCGGCTCGTTGGGTCTGTCGATCGCCTTCGCCGGCAGCATTTCGGAGATCTTCGCGGGGACCGCCAGCGCGCGGAGCGCGGGCCGGCGCGGCTACGGCCCGCTCATACCGGACCCGGCCGGACTGCTCGATCTCCCCAAGGGATTCCGCTACACGGTCCTCTCCCGCGAGGGCGGCCGGCTGCCCTCCGACGAGGGCCGAATACCGGGCAACCACGACGGCATGGCCGCCTTCCCCGGCCGCCACGGCCGCGTCCACCTCGTACGCAACCACGAGAACCGGCGCAGATCGCGGGTGCCCGTCCCCACCGTCGCCGGCCTCACCTACGACCCGGCCGGCGAGGGCGGCTGTACGGCGCTGGAACTGGACCGGCACCACCGGGTGCTCTCCGAACGCGTCGCCATCGCCGGCACCTCCACCAACTGCGCGGGCGGGCCCACCCCGTGGCACACCTGGCTCACCTGCGAGGAGACCGAGGTGCGCGCGGGCCAGGACGGGCACACCAAGGACCACGGCTTCGTCTTCGAGGTCGATCCGTACGATCCGCGCCGTACCGGGGCCGTGCCGCTGACCGCCATGGGGCGGTTCCAGCACGAGGCGGTGGCCGTGGACCCGGAGAGCGGCACGGTCTACGAGACCGAGGACGCCTTCGACAAGCCGTTCGGCCTCTTCTACCGCTTCCGGCCCGCCAAGCCGCTGGGCGGGCGGGGCTCGCTACGGGCCGGCGGCCGGCTCCAGGCGCTGCGCATACCGGATGTCGGGGACCTCTCCGCCGTCCAGGAGACCGGCACCACGTTCCGCCACGTGGAGTGGGTGGACGTCCCCGACCCGCTCGCCCGGCAGACCCCCATACGCTTCCAGGACTTCGGCCCGCGCGGCATCACCCACGCGCAGAAGCTGGAGGGCTGCTACTGGGGCTCCAGCGTCTACTTCGTCTCCAGCTTCGCGCGGAGCGCGGACGGATCGGCCGCCGACCACTACGGCCAGATCTGGCGGTACGACCCGGACGCGCGCCGCCTGACCCTCGTCGTCGTCTTCGGCCCCGGCACCGACATCCAGCTGCCCGGCGAGTCCCCCGACAACATCTGCCTGGCGCCCGGCGGCGGCCTGATGGTGTGCGAGGACGGGGATGGGGCCCAGCACGTGTACGGGCTGACCCGGCGCGGCACGGTCCACCCCGTGGCACGCAACCGGCAGAACATCGGCACGCCGGAGAAGCCCGAGTGGGGCGAGTTCGCGGGCGTCACCTTCTCCCCCGACCAGCGCACGATGTACGTCAACTGCTACACGCCCGGCACGACGTTCGCGGTCACGGGTCCCTGGGAGGACTGAGGCCGCCACCCGCACCGGCCGTGTCACTCGATGCGAGTGACACGGCCGATACGGTCGATGCCCCCGTGTCGTCCCGGCCGCCCCGCCTCCGCTGTTTACGCTCCGCACATGCCCACCAGCGCCGGTTACCGACCGATCACGACCGTGCTGCGGGTGCTCGCGCCGCTCGTCCTCCTCCTGTCACCGGCCACCGCCTGCGGGCCCGTGCCGGCCGCCCAGGCCCCGCCGTCCGCGCCCGCGCCCGTAGCGGTGCCGACCCTCCCTGCCGGGCCCGACGGCCGTACCGCGGTCTTCGCACACGGCCCGCGGTACGACGGCGCGGCCCGGCGCGTGGCACTGACCTTCGACGCCGACATGACCTCGGACGACGGCACCCGCGCGGCCGGCGGCGAGCGCTTCGACAACCCCGCGCTGATCGCGTCGCTGCGCCGGCTGCGCGTGCCCGCCACGGTCTTCGTGACCGGGCGCTGGGCCGAGCAGTACCCGGACCAGACGCGTTCGATCGGCCGCGACCCGCTCTTCGAGGTCGCCAACCACTCCTACGCACACCGCTCCTTCACCCCCTCGGCCTCCTGTTACGGCCTGCCCGCCCTCGCCCCGGAGTCGATGCGCGCCGACGTGGAACGGGCCTTCGCCGCGTTCCGGCGGGCCGGGGTGGCGCACCCGGTGCCGTACTTCCGTTTCCCCGGCGGCTGCTACGACGACCAGGCGCTGCGGGCGGTGGCACCGGCCGGGGTGACGGTGGTGCAGTGGGACGTGATCGGCGGCGACGCGTTCGCCCGGGACCCGGGCCGGGTCGCCGGACAGGTGCTGGCCGGCGTCCGGCCCGGCTCGGTGGTGGTGCTGCACTGCACCCGCAGCGCGGCACCGGTCACGGACGAGGCGGTACGGACGATCGTCCCCGCCTTGCGGAAGCGCGGTTACCGGTTCGTTCGGGTGTCGGAGCTGATCGCGGAGTCGCGGGGTGCGGAAGGCTGAAGCGGTCCGGGACGGTCTCTCTAGCCTGAGCAGGCTGTGCGCTGGGCCTCCAGCCACTCGCAGGGCGGGCACAGCAGGGCACCGGGGCGGCTGGCCGGGTACTCGGTGGGCTTGCCGCAGTGCACGCAGTCGGCGAAGGGCGGGCCGGCGTCCACGGCGTCCGGCCGCTCGTCTGTTCGGCTCGTCTGATCGTCGGTACCCGGCATACCGTCGATCCTACGTCCGGCCAGGAGCCGCGGAGCGCCGGTTCAGCCGCGGCGGGAGCCGAGCCGGCAGGCCAGGGCGGTGGCGGCGGCCGCGATCACGGCCGTGAGGGCCAGCGGCAGCCAGGGCGCGGTGATCGTCCCGTCGCGGGACCCGGTGACCAGGCCGGATATGGCGGCATTCGCGGGCGACGCGCTCGCCACGAGCAGCAGCAGTGCGGCCAGCAGGCCGGACAGGATCGACCAGCCGGTGCTGCGCAGCACCGGCCGGTTGCACAGTGCCCCGACGGCGGTGCCCAGCAGCACGCAGGTGAGTGCGGCCATCAGGCCGGCGCCGGCTGCGGGCAGTACGGGGACGGCGGTGTGGTGGTCGGAGGCGTGCGGATCGGCCACCAGCGCGACGTAGGCCGTGCCTGCGAGGGCGAGGAATGTGGCCGCCAGCGCCCCTGCAAGGACGCAGGCGAGGTGGGCCCGGCCGGGTCCGGCGGCCGCCGCCGCGCAGGCGCGGGCGGTGGGCGGCTCGTTGGTGACGCAGATCCGGCACAGCCACGCGGCGAGGGGCAGCAGACCGATCGCGGCGAGGCCGTACGAGTCGAGGATCGGCCCGCCGGTCTGCACTCCCACGGCGAGGAAGGCGGCGTAGAGCAGGAGCGGCGGCAGCCAGCGGTGCGACCGCAGAAGCAAGGCCGTCTGGTAGCGCAGGAGCGGAATCACGGGGACCGGTTTTCGTCGGGGGTCGGACCGTCGGGCGGGCCTTGCGGGCCGGACGCGGCCGGGGCCTGCGGTACGGGAGCGACCGCGCGGACGTGCCAGGGCGGGCGCGCGGTGAGCAGGGCGCGCAGCAGCGCGTCGGAGTGGGCGGCCGGTACGGTCAGCCGCGCCGTCGTTCCGTCGGCGCCCGGGGTGACGACGGGCCGGCCCGGCAGGTCGCCGAGGCCGGTCGTCTCGGCGAGGCGGCCGGCGCCCCCGGGAAGCTCCGCCTCGACGGTCACCTGCGGGCCGGACGGCGCGCGGACTTCCGCGAGACCCGCTTCCGCCGCGTCCGGCAGCCGGTCCAGCCGGTTGCCCACGACGCGGTACCGCGCGTCGGCTGCGCCCGCCAGGCGGCGCGGGTCGTGGTCGACGAAGACGACCGTGCCGCCCTCCGCCACCCGCTCGGCCACGGCCCGGTCGAGGGTGTCGCGTGCCGCGGGGTCCAGGCCGGTCCACGCCTCGTCGAGGACGAGCAGGTCCGGCTCGGCCAGCAGCGCCTGGGACACCGCGACCTTCTGGCTGGTGCCCTTGGACAGTTCGGCGAGCGGCGTACCGGCGTGCCCGCCGGCGCCGAAACGTTCGAGCCAGTCCGCCGCCCTGCGGGCCGCCTCGGAGCCGCGCAGGCCGTGGATCCGGCCGAGGTGGGTGAGGTAGCCGGCGGCCGTGAACGGGAGGGCGTCCGGGAAGCGTTCGGGCACGTACGCGGTGCGCGGGCGCCCGGTGACGCGGCCCTTGCTGGGCGCGTCGATCCCGGCCAGGAGCCGCAGCAGCGTGGACTTGCCGCTGCCGTTGCGGCCCTCCACGCGCACCAGGGACCGCCGCGGCAGGTGGAGGTCGACGTCCCGCAGCACCCACGGGCCGCGCGCTCCGTAGCGCCGCCCCACCCCGTCCAGTCTCATCGGCCCCCCGCCGCCCCGTCCGCCGCGCACGCCGTCGCCGTCAGTTGCCGCTCGCCCGCTCGGGCCGCAGCTCGCTGGGCCGGACGATCACGAAGCCCTCGCCGTCGAGCCGCAGTTGCACGGCCTCTCCCGAACCGCCGCGCAGCATCGAGCCGACGCTCTGCGAACGGTGCAGCGACGTCTTCAGCGACGCGCTCCACCCCACCACCGCGTCGGTGTCGACGAAGACCGGGGCCTGCGGCGAGACGGGGATGACGATGGGGTTGCCCTCGCACACCACGCCCAGCTTGCCCTGGCCGGTGAAGACGGAGTTGAACAGGCCGCCACCGGTCATCCCGGCGCCCTTGACGGTGGAGATCTCGTACGACAGGGACGGGTCGAAGCACAGCACGTTGCGGCCGTTGATCGTGATGCCGTCGCCGGGAGCGAGCTCGACGATGAAACAGTTGGCGGCCTCGTGGGCGAACCACACCTCGCCGCGGCCGCGCACGGCCATCAGGGCCAGGCCCTCGCCGGTCACCGCCCGCTTGATGAACTTGCCGACGCCCTGCCCCTGCTTCTCGAACTGCAGATCGCCGCGGTAGGCGACCATCGAGCCCTGGCGGGCGAGGCACTCGCCGTCCACCGCGTACTTGATCGATTTGGCGTTCTGCAGGGTCATGCCGGGCGCGGAGGCCGGCGTGACCACGTTCTCGGAGGCGAAGAGGTCGCTTTGCATACGGAGGATAATCACCCGGAATGATCCGCTCCGCCAAGACGGCGGCCAGGCGCGGGGCGGTCCGGGCTGCTGGCACACTTGCCCGTGTGACCAGCACCGACTTCACCGGCCCCGGCGAACCGAGCGGCGCGGCGACCGACGCGGCCCGCCCCGCGCAGCCCGACCGGGACGCCGCACCGCAGTACGTCCTGCCGCTCGTCGTACGCATCGAGCGGGCCGCGCCGCCCGCCCGCACGGACGCCCTGGAGACGGCGGCCCGTGCCGTGCTGGTCCTGCTCTCGGACGAACGGGCGGCCGGCGACGGCGCGTGGGCGGCGGCCGTACGCGACTGGCAGGACGCCCGCATCCGCAAGGTGGTGCGCCGGGCCCGCGGCGCGGAGTGGCGGCGCGCCGAGGCGCTTCCCGGGATCACCGTTCACGGCGACGGCGCGGAGGTACGGGTCTTCCCGCCGGTCCCGCTGGACGGCTGGCCCAAGGACCTGGCCCGGCTCCAGGTCTCCGGAACGGACCTGGACGACCCGCACCCCCCGCCCGCTCCCGCCGCGGACGGACCGGTGCTGTGGCTCAACCCCGAACTGGCCATGTCGGCCGGCAAGACGATGGCCCAGGCGGGCCACGGCGCCCAACTGGCCTGGTGGGAGCTGTCGGACACCGAGCGCGCCGCCTGGCGGGACGCCGGCTTCCCCCTGTCGGTACGGACCGCCCCGCCGGGCCGGTGGGACGAACTGACGCACAGCGGGCTCCCGGTGGTGCACGACGCGGGGTTCACGGAGATCGCGCCCGGGGAAACCGTCGTGGCCGAAGGGGGCAACCGTTTCTGTCCGCTCCCTCGTGAACGGCGCCCGTAGGCCGCCGGATCAGCTTCCGCAGGCGCAGGCGCAGCCCGCGGCGGGGGCCTCACCGGTCGCCTCGGGGTCGGCGCTCTCGCCGAGGGTGTCCGCGTCGGCCTTGACGACGTAGACCTCCCACGGCTCCCGGCCGGGGCCGTGCACCCACACCTTGTCCTGCAGGGCGTAGCAGCACGAGGTGTCGTTCTCCTCGAATGTGGCAAGGCCGGCGTTCTTGAGGCGGTCGGCCGCGGCCGTCACCTGGTCCGTGGACCCGACCTCCACGCCGAGGTGGTCGAGGCGGGTTTCCTGTCCGGGCTCGCCCTCGATCAGTACGAGCTTGAGCGGCGGCTCGGCGAGGGCGAAGTTGGCGTATCCCTTGCGCCGCTTGGCCGGTTCGGTGCCGAACAGCTTCGAGTAGAAGGTGACCGACGCTTCGAGGTCGCTGACGCGCAGGGCGAGCTGTGCACGGGACATGACGTGTCTCCGATCGGCTTGCATTGATGCCTGTCTATTCAAGGTTGCGTCCTGAATCGAAGAACGTCAATATAGAAGCATGTCGAATCAAGAGTTCGTGGTGCTCGGCCGGGACGACGCGGCCGGCCCCTGCCGCCCCGGCCTGCTGGCCATGCCCCTCGACGAGGTGCAGGCCGCGGAGCTGGCGAAGGTGTTCAAGGCCCTGGGCGACCCGGTGCGGCTGCGCCTGCTGTCGATGATCGCCTCGCGCGCCGGCGGCGAGGTCTGCGTCTGCGACCTGACCCCCGCGTTCGACCTGTCCCAGCCGACGATCTCGCACCACCTCAAACTGCTCCGGCAGGCCGGTCTCATCGACTGCGAGCGGCGCGGCACGTGGGTCTACTACCGGCTGCTGCCCGAGATGACCGACCGCCTCGCGGGCGTCCTGGCCCGCCCCGCCGGCGAGCCCCTGCCCGCCTCCGCCGGGACCGCCGGGGCGGTCTCGTGAGCGCCGCACCCGCACAGGCGGTCGCCGGCCGCCTGTCGTTCCTCGACCGCTACCTCGCCGTGTGGATTCTCGCCGCGATGGCCCTCGGCCTGGGCCTCGGCCGGGTCGTGCCCGGCCTCGGGGGCGCGCTCGCCGAGGTCACCGTGACCGGCGTATCGCTGCCGATCGCGCTCGGCCTGCTCGTGATGATGTACCCGGTCCTCGCCAAGGTGCGTTACGACCGGCTCGGCACCGTCACCCGCGACCGCCGCCTGCTGCTGCCCTCGCTGCTGCTGAACTGGATCGCCGGACCGGCGCTCATGTTCGCGCTGGCCTGGCTGTTCCTGCCCGACCTGCCCGAATACCGGACGGGCCTGATCATCGTGGGGCTGGCGCGCTGCATCGCCATGGTGATCATCTGGAACGACCTGGCCTGCGGGGACCGCGAGGCCGCCGCCGTCCTGGTGGCGCTGAACTCGGTGTTCCAGGTGATCGCGTTCTCGGCCCTCGGATGGTTCTACCTGTCCGTGCTGCCCGGGTGGCTCGGCCTTGAGCAGGCCGGCCTCGACGTGTCCGTGTGGGAGATCGCCCGAAGCGTACTGATCTTCCTCGGAATCCCGCTGGTCGCCGGCTACCTCACGCGCCGGATCGGCGAGCGGGCCAAGGGCCGCACGTGGTACGAGGCGAAGCTGATCCCGCGCATCGGGCCGTTCGCCCTGTACGGGCTGCTGTTCACGATCGTCGTCCTGTTCGCGCTGCAAGGCGACGCGATCACCTCGCAGCCGCTGGACGTCGCCCGCATCGCGCTGCCGCTCCTCGTGTACTTCGCCGTCATGTGGGCCGGTTCGATGGCGGTCGGCCGTGCCGCGGGGCTCGACCACCCGCGCGCGACGACGCTCGCGTTCACCGCGGCCGGCAACAACTTCGAGCTGGCCATCGCGGTGGCCATCGCCACGTTCGGCGCCACTTCGGGGCAGGCCCTCGCCGGCGTGGTCGGCCCCCTCATCGAGGTGCCGGCGCTGATCGGCCTGGTCTACGTCGCGCTGCGCACCCGCCGCTTCTTCCCCGCTCCCGCACCACTCGCCGAGAAAGGCCCCGCCCATGTCTGACAGCGCGGTGCCGTCGGTCCTGTTCGTCTGCGTCCACAACGCCGGCCGCTCCCAAATGGCCGCCGCGTTCCTCACGCACCTCGCGGGCGACCGCGTACAGGTACGGTCCGCCGGGTCCGCGCCCGCCGGCACGGTGAACCCGTCCGTCGTCGCGGCGATGGCCGAGGTGGGCATCGACATCTCGGCCGAAGTGCCCAAGGTCCTCACCGTCGAGGCCGTGCAGGCATCCGACGTCGTGATCACGATGGGCTGTGGCGACACCTGCCCCGTCTTCCCCGGCAAGCGCTACCTCGACTGGCGGGTGCCCGACCCCGCCGGGCAGAGCACCGAGGCCGTGCGCCCCGCACGCGACGAGATCAAAGCGAGGGTCGAGGCGCTGATCGCGGAGTTGTGATGGCCGGGACGCCCCCCGGCCGCGCGGGGCCAGGGGGCGTCGGCATGGCGTGGGTCGTGCGGTGTATCAGGTGCTGATGGTGGTGACGGGGGCGACATTGTAGGTGCGGGCGTAGCCGTTCTCGGTGCCTACCAGGAGGTCGACGACCTCGAAGTAGCGGTCCCAGAAAGGGGTTTCGCGCAGCGCGTCGATGAGGAGCTGGTAGGCGTTGTGATCGTCGGCCTCCCAGACCCAGACGTCGGTGACGCGGGTGGAGTAGAACTCCGTGTCGTAGAAGCGCGACCGGACGCCGGTGGTCTTGGCCTTGACCACGGGCATGACCTCGGTGTCGAGGGCGCGCACCCGCTCGTGGGGGGTCATGGCGAGCCACTCGGGCAGGGTCTTGATGAGCATGAACGCGGTGACGGGCGGCGCGGTTTCCTCGGCGGACATGACGGTGCCTCCAAAGTGGCAGGTGGGACGGTCGTGAAGACCTCGTGGGCGGTACCGGGCCGGTACGTTCCTCATCCTGCGAGGCCCATCGAGTTGCCACAATGGGAACTTCAGCAACGGATCATTGCCCGGAATGGAATAACGCTGGTGAACAGCCCAGAGCCGGTCGTCGACGCCCACCTCGCCGTCGCGCTGGACGCCCTGCTGGCCGAGCAGAGCGTCACCCGCGCCGCCGCGCGCCTGCACACGTCCCCCGCCGCCATGAGCCGCACGCTCGCCCGCCTCCGGCGCGTCCTCCAAGACCCCCTCCTGGTACGGGCCGGACAGACCATGGTCCCCACCCCCCGCGCCCAGGCCCTGCGCGACGAGGCCGCCTCGGTGGTGCGCCGCCTCGGCACGCTGCTCTCCCCCGGGACCGGCGTCGACCCCGCCGAGCTGCGCACCACCTTCACCCTTCAGACCGCCGACCTGGTCGGTGCGGCGCTGGCCCCCGGGCTGCTGGAACTGGCGCGGCAGGAGGCACCGGGGGTCTCGCTGCGGTTCCGGGCCGAAGAGCTGGAGGCCGGACCGGCCCTGCGCGACGGCCGGATCGACCTGGAGATCGGGGCCATCGACCACGTCGACCCCGAAACCCGGGTCGACGAACTGGCCACCCTCCGGATGGTGGCGGCCGTCCGGCCCGGCCACCCGCTCGCCGGGAAGCCCCTGACCCCGGCCCGGCTCGCGGCCGCCGAACACGTCGGGGTCAGCCGCCGCGGCCGGTTCGCCGGCCCCCTGGACACCGCCCTGGCCGAGCACGGCCTCAGCCGGCGGGTCAGCGTCGTCCTGCCCAGCCACCTGGCCGCGATGGCACTCGCCGCGCGCAGCGATGTCGTCTGCCTCATCCCCATCGCGCCCGCCGGCGCCGCCCCTTCGCCCTTCACCGACGCCGCCATCGCCCTCGGCCTGCGCCTCCTCGACGTCCCCCTGCCGCTGCCGCCCGTGACCATCGGCATGGCCTGGCACCCACGCCACGCCGCCGACGGGGCCCACCAATGGCTCCGCGACGCCGTCCGCCGGACTCTCCGCGCACCCGGGGCCCCCGGCGACCCGACGTGACCGAGGCCGCACGGGCCGCCCTCAGGCCACCTGCCACGTGCGGCGGTTCCTGGCGACGGTGTAGACGCGCTCGACGCGGCCGGGGGCGAGCACCCCGCCGAGCCGTCCGAGCAACGGGACCTCGCGCTCGTCCCGCAACACCCGCACCCCGCGCAGCGCCGGGTCCGTCTCCACGTCCGCCGCGCCGACGAACGCGAGCACCGGCCGCACCTCGATGCGGAACCCGCAGCCGCGGGTCAGCACGTACGAGGCGCGCCGGGCCTGCTGCCGGCACTCGCGGACGTACGGTCCCGCCGGGTGCCCGCGGCTGACGCGCACCGCGTCCTCCGCCACCCGCACCCGGGCCCCGCGTACGTAGCGGGTGCCGACGCACAGCACGCCGCCGGGCCCGATGAGCAGATGGCCGATGACCGCTGCGGGCGGCACCGGTATGGAGTGGATCACGTACCAGCCGCCCGCCGTCAGCCCGTCCAGCGCCGTGCCGACGGCCCGTTCGCCCAGGAGCTGCCGGTGCCAGGCGTCCTGGGGCGGGCGCCGGCCGAGCAGGCGGGCGCACCACAGGGCCGCCCTGGCGCGCGGGTGCTCGGCGAGACGGACCCGCAGGTCCTCCCCCGGGCGGTTCGGGGCGAGGTCGTCGTCCGGCGGCAGGAACAGCCGGTCGGGGTCGCTCGCGTACCGCGTCTCCTGCTTGCCCTCGTCCGCTCCGGGCCCGGGACGGATGTCGCTCATACCCACCACCCCCCGATGGACATGGGAGCAGGCGCCCGGCCCCTGGGCAAGAGGTACGCGGCGGTGCGCGGGGTCGCAGGGGGGCCGGGGAACACCGGCCGGCGCAGGACGTACGGTTGCCTCCCGTGTTCTCTTCTCTTCTGGGTTTCACCGCGGTGGCCGTGCTGCTCACCGTCTCGCCGGGCCCCGACTTCGCGGTGGTGCTGCGGACCTCCCTCGGCTCCGGGCGGCGGTCGGCGCTGTGCTCCGCGCTCGGCATAGCCGCCGGCTGCTTCGTGTGGGGGCTGGCCGGGGCGGTCGGGCTGACCGCCATGCTGTCGGCGTCGCAGGCGGCGTACGACGCGCTGCGCGTCGCCGGGGCGCTGTACCTGATGTGGCTGGGCTTCCAGGCGCTGCGCGGCGCACACCGCCGCCCCCCGGAGGCCGGACGTGACGCCTCCGGTCCCGCCGCGGCGGACGCCGCCACCCCCGGGCCCGAGACCGACCGGCAGTCGCCGCTCCGTGCGTTCCGTACGGGCCTGCTGACGCATGTTCTGAACCCGAAGGTCGGGGTCGTCTACATGTCCCTGCTGCCGCAGTTCATCCCGCACGACGCGCCGGTCGTGGCGACGACGCTCCTGCTGGTCGCCGTGCACGTCACGCTGGGCTTCTGCTGGCTGGGCGGGATCGCCCTGGCGGTGCACCGGGCGCGCGCCTTCTTCCAACGCCCGCGTGTACGCCGACGCCTGGACCAGGCCACCGGCGGCGTGCTGCTCGCCCTCGGCGCCGCGGTGGGCGTCGAGACCGCCCGCTGAGCCGCCCGCCCGCCGTCGGCCACCGGTGGGCGGGCGCGCGCGGCAAGCTCAAATCAACCTCTGAACCCGCCGCCCGACGGATTCGCCGCGGGCGGCCGGGGTCATGAATACCCCACACCACGGGAGTGGTATCGGGGGAGGGGAAATCATGGAACGTCTCGGCACGGGCATCGGCTGGCGGCCCGAGATAGCCGACGAGATCGCGGAGCTGCCCGGCGTGGACTGGGTGGAGGTCGTCGCCGAAAACATCTGCCCGGGTCATCTGCCGCCCGCCCTGCAAGCGCTGCGGGAACGGGGCACGACCGTCGTGCCGCACGGCGTCTCGCTCGGGCTCGGCGGGGCCGACCGGCCGGACGCGGGCCGGCTGGCCGCCCTCGCGGAACGCGCCGAGGCGCTGGGCGCGCCCCTGGTCACCGAGCACATCGCGTTCGTACGGGCCGGGGGCCCGCTGACCGCCTCCCCCGCGATGGAGGCCGGGCACCTGCTGCCCGTGCCGCGCACCCGGGACGCGCTGGACGTGCTCTGCGAGAACGTCCGCATCGCGCAGGACGCGCTGCCCGTGCCGCTGGCCGTGGAGAACATCGCGGCCCTGGTCGACTGGCCCGGCGAGGAGATGACCGAGGGCCGGTTCCTCGCCGAACTGGTCGAGCGGACCGGCGTACGGCTGCTCGTCGATGTCGCCAACCTCCACACCAATCACGTGAACCGGCACGAGGACCCGGCCACGGCGCTGGACGAACTGCCCGTCGAGGCCATCGCGTACGTGCACGTGGCGGGCGGGATCGAGCGGGACGGGGTCTGGCACGACACCCACGCCCACCCGGTGACCCAGCCCGTCCTGGACGTGCTGGCCGAACTCTGCGCGCGCGTCACGCCTCCCGGCGTCCTGCTGGAGCGTGACGAGGACTTCCCGGCGGCCGGTGAGCTGATCGGTGAACTGGACGCGATCCGCACCGTCCTGAAGGAGGCCCCGACGCCACGCACGGCGACCGCGGCGCCGGCCGCCGCAACCAGCGCCGCCACCACCACGGCCACCACCGACATCTCCACCACCGGCACCGACGGGACCGGCACCGGTCCCGCCCGGCAGCGGCTCGCGGTCGCGCAGGCCGCGCTGCTCTCCGCGCTCGTCGCCGGGACGCCGGCGCCGGAGGGCTTCGACCGGCGGCGGCTGCTGGTGCAGAGCCGGGCCCTGACCGCCAAACGGGCCTCCGTGGTCGCCAAGGTCGCACCGGAACTGCCGGGCATCCTCGGCGCGGGCTACCGCGACAGCTTTCTCGACTACGCGCGGCACCGGCCCATGAGCGCCGGCTACCGCCAGGACGCCATGGACTTCGCGGTCCATCTGCTGGCCACCGACCGCCCCGCCGACCCGGACGCGCGCCGAGAGCTGACGCAGTGGTGGCGGGACCGTGCCGGGCCGAGGCCGCCGCGCGGCCCGGTGCAGCGGCTCTCCCGGGCCGTCCGGCTCGCCCTGCACCGGAGGTGAGCGCCGTGCTCGCGCTTCTCGTGACCCTGGCGGTGGCCGCCTCCTCCGTGCTGCTCGTCGCCCGTACCGTCCGCATCGTCCGGGCGCTGCCCAGGCCGAAGCGCCTTGGCAACGCCGACCACGACCTGTGGAAAATCGCCTTTCTCTCCGGCGGCCCGGCGCGGGTGGCGGACGCCGCGATCGCCGGGATGCACCAGGACGGCCGGCTGGCCGTCGGCGGGCCCGGGGTGGTGACCGTACGGCAGCCGGTGGCGTACGACCCGGTCGAGACGGCCGTGCTGGACTCACTGGCGCGGACCCCGGACGGCTCGCTGGGCACCCTGCGCCGCCATGTCATGCACGCCCCCGCCGTCCAGGCCGTCGGCGACGGCCTGGCGGCGCGCGGCCTGATGCGGCACCCGCGCACCGGCCGCCCCTGGCGGCTGTACGCGGCCTGGCAGGCCGGGATCTGCGCGGCGGGCCTCGCGCTGGTCCTCCTCTTCACCCTCACGGGAGCCATCACCCACGCGCAGTCGCAGCCCCCGTTCGTCGTCACGATCCTGCCGGCGGCCCTCGCCGGCACCGTGGTCGGCTGGAAGTGCCGGAAGGCGCTGGGGCGGCGGGTCACCCGGGCCGGCGCAGCGGTGGTGAAGGCAGCGGCGGCGGGCGTGGTGACCAACGCGGCGCAGTCCGCAGCGCTGCTCGTGGCGCTCGGCAGCACCGCCCTGCTGGTGGACGACGTGCTCCGCGAGCAGCTCACCGAGGCCCAGCGGTCGGCGGCGGCCGCCTCCGCGTACTCCCCGTCCCCGGTCGGCACGTCCGGCGGCTCGTCGGGTTCGCCGGGCTCGGGATGCGGCTGGAACGTGCCGGACGGCAACCCGGACACCTCCTGGTGCGGGTCGTCGTGCGGCGGCGGGACCGGGTCGGGCTGCGGCAGTTCGTCCGGCGGGAGCGGCGGCGGGGACAGCGGGTCGTCCAGCGGCGGATCGAGCTGCGGCAGCAGTTCGTCCTGTGGCGGCGGAGGCTGCGGCGGCAGCTGACCCGCGGCGCTCCCGGCGCACAGGGCGCCCCGGCCGCGCCGCCCCTCGCGGGTGGCCGACGGGGCGCCCGGTACGTGTGGCACCGCTGGGCAACCGGTCAACGTACCAGCGGCCGGGGGGCGTTGACGGGGCTTCCCCGAACGGACGACAGGAACAGCGCAGGGCGCACTAGCGTGCGGTGCCGCACCAGGAGGCACCATGCGATCCGTAACCGGCACCGGTCTCGTCGTCGCCGCTCTCGCCGCGACACTGGCCGCGCTGCTCTTTCCGATCTGGTCGTTCGCCGAGCGGCCGGGCGCGGGCGGGGACGTCAACACGCAGACCGTCGCCACCTCGTTCGGCCCGCTGTCCGCGCTCGACCGGGACTTCGTCAACCGCGTACGGCTGGCGGGCCTGTGGGAACTGCCCGCCGGCCAGCAGGCGCAGGAGCGCGGCACCGTGCCGGCCGTACGGGAGGCGGGCGACCACCTCGTCGAGGGGCATGCCGCGCTCGACCGGCACGTACGCGAGGTGGCCGCGCAGCTCGGCCTCGGCCTGCCCGACCGGCCCAACGCCCAGCAGCTCCAGTGGCTGGCCGAGCTGAGCGCCGCGCGCGGGGCCGCGTACGACCGGAAGTTCGCGAACATCCTGCGGCTCGCGCACGGCAAGGTCTTCACCGTCGTCGCCCAGGTCCGCGCCACCACCCGCAACTCGCTGGTCCGCGCTCTGGCGGACGACGCCAACACCACCGTCCTGGACCACATCTCGATGCTGGAGCGCACCGGATTCGTCAACTTCGACGCGATCGCCGAGGACGCTGCCACCTCCTCTCCGCCGCCGAGCCCATCGGCACCGCCCCCGTCCCTGGACGCGACGCCCGCCGCGCCTCCCGTGCCCGTCACGCCGTCACGGACGTATTCGCTGCCTCCGCCCGCGACTCCCCCCGCCACCGCCACCGGGTCCCCCGGAGCCACCGGGGCCCCCGCTGACCGGCGCCAACACCCCTGAAAGAACGGGAAGAAGTGATCCCCCATGACCGACCACCGGTCCGCCGAAAACCCGAAGCCCCCGCAGTCGCCCCGGCCTTCGCCGCCACCGCGGCCGTCGCCGCCGCCCCCACATCCCCCGCGGCACCGCCGCCGGCTCGGCACCAAGCACCTCGTGCTGATCGCCCTGCTCGCCGTGCTCGGCTCCGCCGGCACCTTCGTCTCCGTCACCGGTAACGCGTCCGCTCACAACGCCACTCCCCCGTCCGGGTCCCCGCCCGCCGATCCGTCACCTTCACCGTCGTCACCGAGCGTGACACACCCCACTGACAACGGCCCCGACGCCCCGGCCGCCGGCCCCGCCGACACCCCCGACAGCCCCACCGGCTCCACCGCCCCCGGCCAAAGCATCCCGGCGGCCGGCGACTTCGCCGACATCCGCTCCGCGCCGCCCGCCGCCCGGCCCCCGCGCAACGGGCGGGGCGCGTCCACCGGCACCTTCACCAGCGGCTGCGGCCGCAACGAGAACCGGCACAACAACCCCGACAACTTCATCGTCACCCCGGGCGTCGCCAACGGCGCCCACCACCTCCACGACTACGTCGGCAACCGCTCCACGGACGCCTTCTCCACCGACGACTCGCTGCGCGCGGCCGGCACCACGTGCGCCCGGGGCGACAAGTCGACGTACTTCTGGCCCGTGCTGCGCCGGCTCAGCGGCCGGGACGGGCCGAGCGGCGGGAACGGGCAGGACCCGGCGGACGGCAATGTGGGACAGGTGCTGACGCCCAGCTCCGTCTCGCTGGCCTTCCGCGGCAACGCGGCCGGCAAGGTCACCGCGATGCCCGAGGGGCTGCGCGCCATCACCGGCGACGCCAAGGCGTTCACCAACGGCACCGCCAACGCGCGGGCGCAGTGGACCTGCACCGGCTTCGAGAACCGGCGGCTGAGCGACAAGTACCCGCTGTGCCCCGGCGGCAGCCAGGCCGTACGGATCCTGGACTTCCCCAGTTGCTGGGACGGCGCGAACAAGGACAGCGCCAACCACCGCACGCACCTCGCCTTCCCCGACCGGTCCTCGGGCCGCTGCCCCACCGGCACGAAGGCCGTGCCGCAGCTCCAGATGCGGCTGACCTACGCCGTCCCGCCCCGGCCGCGCGCCTTCGCGGTCGACAGCTTCCCCGAGCAGCTGCGCAAACCGGTCACCGACCACGCCGACTTCGCCAACTTCATGCCCCGCGACCTGATGGCGCGCGCGGTGGACTGCATCAACTCCGGCCGCCGCTGCCGGTGAGGAACAAGAGACCGGGAACACGGATGGCCGTACGAGCCGGACGGCCGTGAAACCCGCACTTCGCGCACCGCGCTCCACTCGTCCGGGGCAATGCACCCGACACCGGAGCGCGGTGCTTTACAACCTCAACCGCCGCCCCAACTATCCCTTTTGTATGCGCACCGGGCGCGCCTCCATACGAAGGGACGGCTTGTGAAAGCAGTAGCGCTGTACGGCACCATCGGGTCGCTGGTCCTGACCGCACTCGCCGCCGTCCCCGCCGGCGGCCTCACCCGGCCGGATACGGCCGGGGCCGGCACCCCGGCCCCCGCACCGCCCCGTATCGCCTTCGGCCGCTGCGCGCCCGTGGAGCGCCTGCCGTCGTCCGTGGAGTGCGGCCGCCTCACCGTCCCCCTGGACTACGCCCACCCGCGGGACCGGCAGATCACCCTGACGGTGAGCCGGGCGCGTGCGACCGGCGGCCCCAAGGTGCGGCAGGGCGCCCTGGTCTTCAACCCGGGCGGCCCGGGCGCGTCCAGCATGCATTTCCCGATGTACGGGAAGACGGAGCGGTGGCGCAAGACGGCGCGCGCCTACGACTTCGTCGGCTACGCGCCGCGCGGGGTCGGGCGTTCGGCGCCGCTGTCCTGCCAGGACCCGGCCGCGTACGCCAAGATCCCGAGCGCGAGCCCACGCGAGCCCTCGGCGGCGTTCAAGCGGCAGAAGTACGCGGAGGCCAAGGCGTACGCGGAAGGCTGTGCCCGCAAGGCGGGCCCCGCGCTGCGCCACTTCACGTCCGCCAACAACGCCCGCGACCTGGACATGCTGCGTGCCGCGCTGGGCGAGAAGAAGCTCACCTACATGGGCGCGTCCTACGGCACCTACTTCGGCGCGGTGTACGCGACGCTCTTCCCCGGACACGTCCGCCGGATGGTCTTCGACAGCGTCGTCAACCCCGATCCCCGGCAGATCTGGTACCGCAACAACCTCGACCAGAACGTCGCCTTCGAGCGCCGCTGGCGGGACTGGGCACGCTGGGTGGCCAAGCACCACAAGGTCTACCGGCTCGGTACGACACCGCAGCAGGTGCTGCGCGCCTACGACACCGTCCGGGCGCGGCTGGGCCACCGGCCGCTGGCCGGCAAGGTCGGGTCGGCCCAGTTGCAGGCGGCCTTCCTGAAGACGGGCTACAACGACGCGTACTGGCCGGTGCGCGCGGCCGCGCTGTCCGCGTACGTCAAGGGCAACCCCAAGCCGCTGCTGCGGCAGACTCTGCCGCAGCCGGGCGGCGAGGCGGCGGACGAGAACAGCAACGCGGTCTACACGGCCGTGGAGTGCAACGACGGGCCCTGGCCGCGTGACCTGCGGGTCTGGGACCGGGACAACACCCGGGTCGCGCGCGTCGCGCCCTTCGAGACCTGGGACAACGCCTGGCTGAACCTGCCGTGCGCCTTCTGGCCCCGGCACGCGCCGCGGGGCGCCTCCCAGGACCCGGCGCGTTTCGCGACCGACGTGACGGACGCGGCCCTCCCCCAGGCCGGCGCGGCGCACCGGCCGGTCGACGTGCGTACCGCGCCGGGCGCGCTGCCGCCGGTGCTGCTGCTGGCGGCCGAGCGGGACGGCGCGACGCCGTATCCCGGCGCGGTCGAGCTGCGGCGCAGGCTCGCCGGTTCGTCGCTGGTGACCGAGCGCGGCGCGGGCACGCACGGCGTCTCCTTCGGGACGAACACCTGCGCGAACCAGTACGTCGAGCGGTACCTGCTGACCGGGCGGACCCCGGCGCGGGACGCGTACTGCGCAGCGCGCGCCGAGCCCAAGCCGGTGCTGCCCGCCAAGTAGACGGGAGCTTTCGCGGCAGGCCGGGTACGGCACCCGGCCTGCCGCGCCGCCTCAGGCCAGGCCGGCGACCAGCTCGGCGACCGGCTTGCGGCGCCCGGTGTAGAAGGGCACCTCCTCGCGGACGTGCATCCGCGCCTCGGAGCCGCGCAGGTGGCGCATGAGGTCGACGATGCGGTACAGCTCGTCGGCCTCGAAGGCGAGGATCCACTCGTAGTCGCCCAGCGAGAAGGACGGCACGGTGTTGGCGCGCACGTCCGGGAAGCCGCGGGCCATCTTGCCGTGGTCGGCGAGCATCCGGCGGCGGTCCTCGTCGGGGAGCAGATACCAGTCGTAGGAACGCACGAACGGGTAGACGCTCACGTAGTCGCGGGCGACCTCGTCGGCCAGGAAGGCCGGGATGTGCGACTTGTTGAACTCGGCCGGGCGGTGCAGCGCCATGTTCGACCAGACCGGCTCCAGCGCGCGCCCCAGCTTGGTGCGGCGGAAGAGGCTGTACGCCTCCTGGAGCGCGTCGGAGCTCTCCGAGTGCCACCAGATCATCACGTCGGCGTCGGCGCGCAGACCGGAGACGTCGTAGGTGCCGCGCACGACGACGTCCTTGGCGGCGAGCTGCGCGAACAGCGCCTCGACCTCGTCGGCGTACCCGGTGCGGTCCTCGGGCAGCACGTCGCGCAGCTTGAACACCGACCAGAGCGTGTAGCGGATGACCTCGTTCAGGTCCTTCGCCTTCTTGCCGGCGTTCGGGGTCTTCTCGGGAGCGGCCCCGGTGGGGGTGGCGGGGGCGGAAGCGTCAGTCATGGGTCCCATTCTCACTCCCCCGATGTGGCGGCTTGCGGCAGGGTGTCCAAGATGTCGTCCGCGGCCTTACGGGCCGAGGCGACGCAGGCGGGGATGCCCACCCCGTCGTAGAGCGCGCCGCACACCCGCAGGCCCGGCAGCTTGCCGACCTCGGCCCGGATGCGGGCCACCCGCTCCAGGTGGCCGACCGGGTACTGCGGCAGCCCGCCGTGCCACCGCGTGACCCGCTGCGCGACGGGCCGGGCGGCCAGCCCGACCGCCTCGCCGAGGTCGCGCAGCGACAGCTCCACCAGGTCGGCGTCGTCGCGCTCCAGGTCGGCCGCGTCGCCGTACCGCCCGACGGAGGTGCGCAGCACGAACAGGTCCGGGTCGCCGTCGGCGATCCAGCCCCACTTGTTGCTCGCGAAGGTGGACGCCTTGATCTTGCGGCCGTCGACCGGCGGTACGAGGAAGCCGCTGCCGGACAGCGCCGTACCGAGGTCGGCGCGGCGGAAGGCCATGGTCACCAGGGCCATGGAGGCGTACTCGACGGCGGACAGCTCGGTGGCGGCGGCCGGTGCCTCGGCGGCCAGCAGCCGGGCGGCGGCGGGTGCCGGCGCCGCGAGGACCACGGCGTCCGCCTCCAGGGCCGCCGTGCCGTCATCGCCGTCCAGGACGACGCGCCAGCCGTCGGCGGTGCGCCGCACCTCCCGTACCGGGGTGTGCGTACGGATCTCGCCGCCGGCGGCCCGTACCGCGTCGGCGACGGCGACCGGCAACGTGCCCACGCCGCCGCCGATGCCCATGAAGACCGGTGCCGGCGCCTGGCCGGGTCCGGCGGCCCGCGCCGCCGTGCGCGCCTGGATGCCGCGTACGCCCGCGATCAGCGAGCGTTCGGCGCGCGCGGCCTCGAAGAGCTGCGGGACGGCGGCGCGCATCGAGATGCGGTACGCGTCGCCCGCGTACACGCCGCCCAGCAGGGGCTCGACGAGCCGGTCCACGACCTCGCGGCCCAGCCGGGCGGCGACGTACTCGCCGACCGCCACGTCGTCGCCGACGTCCGTGCGCTCCAACGTCTCGTCCTCGGCGATCCGCGCCATGCCCTCGGGGGAGATCACGCCGGAGGAGGCCAGCGGGCCCAGGTCGCCCGGCACGCCCATCACGTGCCCCTTGGGCATCGGCCGCAGCGCGCCGCGCGTCCACAGGGCGGCGGTCGCGGTAGTGGGCGGCTGGAGCCGGTCGCCGAGGCCGACGGCACGCGCGAGATCCACCGCCTCCGGCCGCTTGGCCAGCATCGACTCGGCCCCGAGGTCGACCGGCACGCCCGCGATCTCCCCGGCGCGCAGCTTGCCGCCGAGCCGTCCGGACGCCTCCAGCACGGTCACCCGGGCCCCGCCGTCCAGCAATCGGTGGGCCGCGGCCAGCCCCGAGATGCCCCCACCGATGACGACGACATGACTTCCGGGCGCGCGGCCCGTACTGGTGTGCGCTGTGCTCATGCCCCCACTCTCTCAGAGTCCGCACGGAGCCCGGACCGTGACCGCATCGCGACGCGCAGACGGCAACCCACGGCACCCCCGCCCCGTCGAAGTGGCAACACCGTCACGCCACTTCGGGGGGACAGATCATGGGGACAGCGAGCCGGTCGCACGGGGCACGACGGGCCGCCGCGGGGGCGCTGCTCGCGGCGTCGCTCACGGTCGCGGGGTGCGGGGCCGCCGGGGAGGGCGGCTCGAAGACGGCGAGCGCGGCGCGGGACGGCAAGGGCTCCGGGCAGGCCGCCGACCAGGGCATGGTCGCGCCCAAGGCGCCGGAGGGCACGGGCGGGGCGGCCGGGGGCAAGGCCGGTACCGGGTCCGGGAAGCCCGCGCCGGCCTCGCCCTCGCAGATCGTCCGCACGGCCTCGGTCACCGTCGAGGCCGCTGACGTACCGGGAGCGCTGGCCAAGGCCCGCGCGGCGGCGAAGGGCGTGGGCGGCTACGTCGGCGACGAGTCCACCGACCGGGACTCCGAGGGCCGGGAGCGCTCCCGGGTCGAGCTGCGGGTGCCGCCCGAGACGTACGACGGCCCGCTGGACCGGCTCTCCCGCCTGGGCCGGCTCAAGGAGCGCGAGGTCTCGGCGAAGGACGTCACCGACCAGGTGGTGGACACCGACAGCCGCATCAAGTCGCAGCAGGCGAGTGTGGCGCGGGTGCGGGCGCTGATGGACAAGGCGACCACGATCGGCGACATCGTCACGCTGGAATCCGAACTGAGCCGCCGCCAGTCGGAACTGGAGTCCCTTCAGGCGCGCCTGAAGTCTCTCAAGGAGCAGGTCGGCATGGCGACGGTCACGCTGGTGCTGCACGAGCCGGACGCGGCGGCGGACGAGGACGGGGAGACCTCCTTCGGGGACGCGCTCGGCGGCGGCTGGGACGCCTTCGCCACGGCGGTGCGGTGGTTGCTGGTGGCGGTCGGCGCGGTGCTGCCGTTCGCGGCGGCCGGCGCGCTGCTGTACGGGCTGTGGCGGCTGCTGCGCGGCCGGCTGCCGGGACGTACGCGGACGCCGGCGACCGCCGGGACGCCCCCGCTGCCGTCTCCGGCGGAGACCGCACAGGAGGGTGACGCCCCGGGTGACCGTTGACAGCCGCGCGCGGCGGGCAAAGACTCGGGGACGGCAGCGCCGATCTTCGAACGGGCAGCTTTGGACGGGCAGTTTCGGACGGACAGCGAGGACAGGGCCTGATGACCGACCAGGGTGTACGCAACGCACAAGGCGCACGGGGCACGTGGGGCGCCCGGGACGTCTATGTCGTCGACGCCGTGCGGACCCCCGTCGGCAAGTACGGCGGCGCCCTCTCCGGCACCCGCCCCGACGACCTCGCCGCCCACGTCGTCAGGGCCCTGGTGGACCGGACGCCCGCGCTCGACCCCGCCCGCATCGACGACGTCGTCTTCGGCGACGCCAACGGCGCGGGCGAGGACAACCGCAACGTGGCGCGGATGGCCGTACTGCTGGCCGGGCTCCCCGCATCCGTACCCGGCGTGACGGTCAACCGCCTGTGCGGCTCCGGCCTGGAAGCCGTGATCCAGGCCGCCCGTTCCCTCGCCCTCGGAGACGCGCACATCGTGCTCGCGGGCGGCGTGGAGTCGATGAGCCGCGCGCCGTACGTCTTCCAGAAGCCCGAACGCGCCTTCCCCGCCGGGCACCAGGAGATGTTCTCCTCGACGCTGGGCTGGCGGATGGTCAACCCGCGGATGGCGCCCGAGTGGACGGTCGCGCTGGGCGAGGGCGCCGAGCTGATCGCCGACCAGTACGGCATCGGCCGCGAGCAGCAGGACGCGTTCGCGCTCGCCAGTCACCACAAGGCGGCGCGGGCCTGGGAGGAGGGCGCGTACGACGCCGAGGTCGTACCGCTGCCGGACGTGGACCTGACACGGGACGAGTCGATCCGCGCCGGCTCCTCCCCGGAGGCACTGGCCAAGCTCCGCCCGGCCTTCCGCAAGGAGGGCGGCACGGTCACGGCGGGCAACTCCTCCCCGCTCAACGACGGCGCCGCGGCCCTGCTCCTCGTCGACGAGGAGGGCCTGCGGGCCACCGGCCGGGAGCCGCTGGCCCGGATCGGCGCGAGCGCGGTGACCGGCATCGAGCCGCAGCTGTTCGGGCTGGGCCCGGTGGAGGCCGTACGGCGCGCCCTGGACAAGGCGGGGCGCGGCTTCGCCGACCTGGCCGCCTTCGAACTCAACGAGGCGTTCGCCGCGCAGGCGTTGGGGTGCCTCGCCCAGTGGCCCGGCCTGGACCCGGCCGTGGTGAACCCGCGCGGCGGCGCCATCGCCATCGGGCACCCGCTGGGCGCGTCCGGGGCCCGGCTGGCCGGCGCGGTGGCCCATCAGCTGGCCGCCGGCGGCTCCGGCACGGGCCTGGCGGCACTGTGCATCGGCGTGGGCCAGGGCCTGGCGCTCGTACTGGAACGCGAGTAGCGGGGGCGGCGCGCCCGTCCCGGGCAGGGTCCGGCCCCCGCCCTCCACGGTGATCACCGGTGCGAGAGGATGAACCGAACTGGTTCATTCCTCAACCGTTCTACCGACCGGAGGCCGCGCGATGCCCCTGCTCGACCCGGACCACCTGCCCCTGCTGCACGGCGGCAGGACCACGGCGGTCGAACCGGCGACCGGCGACACGCTGGCCGCGTTCACCCTCGCCTCCCCCGCCGACGTGGCAAGCGCCGCCGCCGGGGCCGCGGCCGCCCAGCGCGCCTGGGCCCGAACGCCGTACACGGAGCGCGCCGCGGTGCTGCGGCGCGCCGGAGACCTGATCCTCCGGCACGCCGGGGAGATCTCCGAGTGGATCGTCCGCGAGGCCGGCAGCGTCCCCGGCAAGGCGGAGTTCGAGATCCGCACCGCCGCCGAGGAGTGCTACGAGGCCGCCGCCCTGGCCCACCAGCCGCTGGGCCGGGTCCTGCCCTCCGCCGCGCCCCGGCGCTCGTACGCGACCCGGGTGCCGGCCGGCGTCGTCGGCGTCATCGCGCCGTTCAACGTGCCGCTCGTCCTCGCCCTGCGCTCCGTCGCCCCCGCCCTGGCGCTCGGCAACGCGGTCGTCCTCAAGCCCGACCCGCGCACCGCCGTGTGCGGCGGCCACGTCGTGGCCGCGGTCTTCGCGGCGGCCGGGCTGCCGGAAGGGCTGCTGCACGTGCTGCCGGGCGGCGCCGAGGCCGGGCAGGCCCTGGTCGGCGACCGGCACGTGCGCGTGATCTCCTTCACCGGCTCCACGAACGCGGGCCGCAGCGTCGGCGCGCTCGCCGCGCGGCACCTCAAGCGGGCCCACCTGGAGCTGGGCGGCAACAGCGCCTTCCTCGTGCTGGAAGACGCGGACCTGGACGCCGCGATGTCCGCCGCGGCCTGGGCCTCCTTCTTCCACCAGGGCCAGATCTGCATGTCCTCGGGCCGCCACCTCGTCCACGCCTCCCTGTACGAGGAGTATGTCGAACGGCTGGCGGCCAAGGCGGACTCGCTCGCCGTCGGCGACCCGTTCCGCGAGGACGTCCAGCTCGGGCCGGTCATCGACGGCGGGCAGCGGGACCGGGTGCACGCCCTGGTGCAGGCGAGCACGGCGGCGGGCGCCCGGCTCGCGGCCGGCGGCACCCACCGCGGCCTGTTCTACCGCCCGACCGTCCTCGCCGACGTGGACGACACCGCTCCCGCCTACGCCGAAGAGGTCTTCGGGCCGGTCGCGCCCGTACGCAGGTTCCACACCACCGACGAGGCCGTGGCCCTGGCCAACGACACCCCCTACGGGCTGGCGCTGGGCATCGTCACCCGCGACACCGCCCGCGCGCTGGACCTGGCCGACCGCATACCGACCGGCCTGCTGCACATCAACGACCAGACGGTCAACGACGAGCCGGTCGCCCCGATGGGCGGCTTCGCCGACTCCGGCACCGGGTCGCACTTCGGCGGCACGGCCAACCTCGACGCCTTCACCGAGACCCGCTGGACCACGGTCCGCGCCACCCCGGCCGGCTACCCGCTGTAGACGTAGCCTTCGCGGGTACGGACAGGTGTACGGGGCCGCGGGCGGTGAGCGGCCCCGTACCGGCGCACGGCGAAAGGAACACGCGCGATGGCGGAGCGACTGGTGATCATCGGCGGCGACGCGACGGGCATGTCCGCCGCGTCGCAGGCCCGGCGGCTGAAGAAGCCGGACGACCTGGAGATCGTCGCGTTCGAACGCGGCCACTTCTCCTCGTACTCCGCCTGCGGCATCCCCTACTGGGTCGGCGGTTCGGTGGACGGCCCCGACGACCTGATCGCCCGTTCACCGGAACAGCACCGCGAGCGCGACATCGACCTGCGGATGCGGACCGAGGTCACCGAACTGGACCTGGACCGCGGCCGGGTCCGCACCCGCGACCTGGACGGCGGCGGCACCGAGACGTGGACCGGCTACGACAAGCTGGTGCTCGCCACCGGCGCGCGGCCGCTGCGCCCGCCGCTGCCGGGCATCGACGCGCCCGGCGTACACGGCGTACAGACCCTGGACGACGGGCAGGCGCTGCTGGACACCCTCCAGGCCGCCGAGGGCACCAAGGCGGTCGTCGTCGGCGCCGGCTACATCGGCGTCGAGATGGCCGAGGCGCTGGTCACCCGCGGCTACGACGTCACGGTCCTGGACCGCGGCGAGCAGCCGATGTCCACGCTCGACCCCGACATGGGCGAACTCGTCCACGAGGCGATGTGCGGCATGGGCATCGAGACCGTGCGCGGCGCGGTCGTCACCGGCGTCCGCACCGACGGCTCGGGGCGGGCCTGCGCGGTGACCACCGAGGACGACGGCGAGTTCCCGGCCGACGTGATCGTGCTGGGCCTGGGCGTACGGCCCGAGACCACTCTCGCCGAGCAGGCGGGGCTGCCGCTCGGCGACGCGGGCGGGCTGCTCACCGACCTGTCGATGCGGGTACGCGGCCACGACGACGTGTGGGCCGGCGGCGACTGCGTGGAGGTGCTCGACCTGGTGCTGGGCCGGACCCGGCACATCGCGCTGGGCACCCACGCCAACAAGCACGGCCAGATCATCGGCTCGAACGTGGCCGGCGACTACGCGACCTTCCCCGGCGTCGTCGGCACCGCCGTCTCCAAGGTCTGCGACCTGGAGATCGCCCGGACCGGGCTCCTGGAGGCGCAGGCGAAGAGCGTCGGCCTCCAGTACGTGACCGTCACCATCGAGTCCACCAGCCGCGCCGGCTACTACCCGGGCGCCCGCCCGATGCGCGTGAAGATGATGGCCGAGCGGCGCACCGGCCGGCTCCTCGGCGTCCAGATCGTCGGCCGGGAAGGCGCGGGCAAGCGCGTGGACGTGGCGGCGGTGGCGCTCACGGCGCGGCTGACGGTCGAGGAGATGACCGCCCTCGACCTGGGCTACGCGCCGCCGTTCTCCCCCGTCTGGGACCCCGTCCTGGTCGCCGCGCGCAAGGCGGCCGCCGCGGTCCGCAAGGCGGGCGGCTGACGGTACGACGGGCCGCCCGCCGGGTCAGCGCGCCGTCTGCTCGTGGACGTACTCGACGAGGCGGGTCAGCGCGGCCGGGTCGGTGTTCGGCAGCACGCCGTGGCCCAGGTTGAAGACATGGCCCTCCAGGCCCGCGGCCGCGTCCAGCACCTCGCGGGCCTTGGCCTCCACGGCCTCGCGCGGCGCGAACAGCACGGCCGGGTCGATGTTGCCCTGGAGCGCCTTGCCGGGCCCGACGCGGCGGGCCGCCTCGTCCATCGGAACGCGCCAGTCCACCCCCACGACGTCCGCGCCCGCCTCGCCCATCAGGCCCAGCAGCTCACCGGTGCCGACACCGAAGTGGATACGCGGGACGCCGTACCCGGAAACCGCCTCGAAGACCTTGGCGGAGGCGGGCATGACGGAGCGGCGGTAGTCGGCGGGGGCCAGCGCGCCCACCCAGGAGTCGAAGAGCTGCACGGCGCTCGCGCCCGCCTCGATCTGCACCTTCAGGAACGCCGAGGTGATCACGGCCAGGCGGTCGAGCAGGTCGGCCCACAGCTGCGGGTCGCCGTACATCATCGCCTTGGTGTGCTCGTGGTTGCGGGACGGGCCGCCCTCGACGAGGTAGCTGGCGAGGGTGAACGGCGCGCCGGCGAAGCCGATGAGCGGGGTGGCGCCCAGCTCGCCGACGAGCATCCGCACCGCCTCGGCGACGTACGGGACGTCGTCCGGCTCCAGCGCGCGGAGCTGCTCCAGGTCGGCGCGGGTACGGATCGGCTTCTCGACGACCGGGCCGACGCCCGGCTTGATGTCCAGGTCGATGCCGATGGCCTTCAGGGGCACGACGATGTCGCTGAAGTAGATCGCCGCGTCCACGCCGTGCCGGCGGACCGGCTGGAGGGTGATCTCGGTGACCAGCTCCGGCATCATGCAGGATTCGAGCATCGCGGTGCCCTCGCGGACCTTGCGGTACTCGGGCAGCGACCGCCCGGCCTGGCGCATGAACCAGACCGGCGTGTGCGGCACCGGCTCCCGCCGGCAGGCCTTGAGGAAGGCCGAGTCGTACGTACCGGTCTGCTGCTGGCCCGTCGGGCGGTCGTTGGCGCTCACGCACCAAATCTTCGCACGCGCGCGAGGGCGACTCCGAATGGGCGACGCGCGCACCGGGTGTCGTCCCTCAATGAGCGGCTCCTTCCGCCTAATCTTCCGGGCATGGCTGCGGCTCACGAACACCTCGCGGACAGCGCGGACAACGTCCCGATCCCCTTCCGTCAGGCGATCGAGGCGCTCCGCACGGCACGGCTGCGCCCCGAGATCGAAATCGAGCCGACGCCCGCGCCCAAGCGCCTCGCGCCCTACGCGTACGCGCTGGAGGCGGCGGTCGTCGAGCCGGGCACCGGGCCCGAAGGGGAGGACACGGACCTGGCCGACGGGAAACTGGTGCTGCTGCACGACCCGGCCGGGCACGACGCCTGGCAGGGCACCTTCCGGGTGGTGACGCTGGCACGCGCGGAACTGGAGCCGGAGATGGGCTCCGACCCGCTGCTGCCCGAGGTGTCCTGGTCCTGGCTGACGGGGGCGCTGGACGCGCGCGGCGTGCGGTACGGGGAGCCCAGCGGCACGGTCACCCGGGCCAGCTCCCACTACTTCGGCGGGCTCGCGGACCGGGCCCCGGCGACCCAGATCGAGATGCGCGCCTCGTGGACCCCGGAAGAGGGGGGCCAGGGCGGTGCGCCGGACCTCGCGGCCCACCTGTCCGCGTGGTGCGACCTGTTGTGCCAGGTGGCGGGGCTGCCGCCGGTCACGCCCGAGCCGTCGCCGCGTGGCGGGGTCGTACCCCTGCCGCAGCGCAGGGGACCGCAGGCGCGCTGATCGCACGCGCCGGCGCACGACGCGACCGGTGGAGGCGTCGACGCACCGCCCGGCGCGGCAGCGCGCAGCCGGCGCGCGGGGCGCGCCCCCACCGCCCTCCCGGTGTCCGGGCCTCGGGACCGGGCTGCCCCGCGACGCTCGAACGGTTTCCCGGCAATCTCGTGCCGCCCGCTCACTCCAAAGTCGATCAAGCGGCCGATTTGCCCGAAATGAACTAACTAAGTCGAGATCAAACTCTAAAGTCGCGCCGGTTTGATGCCGAAGAGGTCAGTGACCCTTCAAAGACGGAGCATTCCGACTCGCCCCATATGTCGGCCCCCGTCCCGCCACTCCCCCAGGAGGCCCGGTGTCAGTTCTCCTCGAACAACCTTCGAGCCTGGTCGCCTACCGCCCGAACAAGCCGACGGCCATGGTCGTCGTGGCCGACCCTCGCGTCCGTTCCACCGTCACCCGCCACCTGTGGGCGCTCGGAGTACGTGACGTGATCGAGGCGTCGTCCATCGCGGAGGCCCGTCCCCGCGTCGGCAGCCCACGCGACATCTGCGTTGCCGACGTCCACCTGCCCGACGGCTCCGGCCTGACCCTGCTGTCCGAGACCCGGGCCGCGGGGTGGCCCAACGGCCTCGCCCTCTCCGCCGCCGACGACATCGGCGCCGTCCGCAACGCCCTGGCCGGCGGCGTCAAGGGATACGTCGTCACCGGCACCCGAACAAACCTCGGACTCCCGGGCCGCCCCGGCGCCGCGCCCATCGGCGCCAACGCCGCCCGCATGCACCGCCGCCCTCCCGGCGCCCCCGGACACCCCGGCGGCTACCGCGAACTGTCCGGACGCGAGGTCGAGGTGCTGCGGCTGGTTGCGGAGGGCCAGTCCAACAAGGCCATCGGCGTCTCGATGGGCCTGTCCGCACTGACCGTCAAGAGCCACCTCGCCCGCATCGCCCGCAAGCTGGGCACCGGCGACCGGGCCGGAATGGTCGCCGTCGCACTGCGTACCGGCATCATCCACTGACCCCCGCAGACCGCCGTCACGCCCGTCGAGGGAACGTTCCCTCGACGGGCGCAGTGCATACACAGATACCCTTGACTGGTGACCGACGCCCAAAAGACCGCAGAAGACTCGACACTGCGTACATCCGGAGACTCCCCTCCGGACACCCGCCCGGCGCCGGTCCCCCTACTGGAACCGCGCGAGGGCACCCCCGCCGTGACCGCCACGGACGGAGAACTTGCCGAAGTCGTGGCAGCCTTCGCGGCCGGCACGGGGCCGGTGGCCGTGGACGCCGAACGCGCCTCCGGCTACCGCTACGGGCAGCGCGCCTACCTCGTACAGCTGCGCCGCGAAGGCGCGGGCAGCGTACTGATCGACCCGGTGGGCTGCCCCGACCTCTCCGCCCTCGGCGAGGCCGTCACCGACGCCGAGTGGGTGCTGCACGCCGCCACCCAGGACCTGCCGTGCCTGCGCGACATAGGCATGATCCCGTCCCGCCTCTTCGACACCGAGCTGGCCGGGCGCCTCGCGGGCTTCGCCCGCGTCGGCCTCGGCGCGATGGTCGAGAACGTCCTCGGCTACGCCCTGGAGAAGGGCCACTCGGCGGTCGACTGGTCCACCCGCCCGCTGCCGGAACCCTGGCTGCGCTACGCCGCGCTCGACGTCGAACTGCTGGTGGACCTGCGCGACGCGCTGGAGGAGGAACTGACGCGCCAGGGCAAGCTGGAATGGGCACACCAGGAGTTCGCGGCCATCGCCGCCGCACCCCCGGCCCCGCCCCGCAAGGACCCCTGGCGCCGCACGTCCGGCATGCACAAGGTCCGCCGCCGCCGGCAGATGGCCGTCGTACGGGAACTGTGGACCGCCCGGGACCGGGTCGCGCAGCGGCGCGACGTCTCGCCGGGCAAGGTGCTCGGCGACGCCGCCATCGTCGAAGCGGCACTGAACCTGCCCCCCAACGCGCACGCGCTCGCCGCGCTCAACGGCTTCGGGCACCGCATGGGCCGCCGCCAGCTCGAACAGTGGCAGGCCGCCGTCGACCGGGCCCGCGCCCTGCCGGACAGCGAGCTGCCGCAGCCCGGCCAGCCGCTGAACGGCCCGCCGCCGCCCCGCTCCTGGGCCGACAAGGACCCGGCAGCGGCGGCCCGGCTGTCCGCCGCCCGCGCCGCGGTGACCGCGCTCGCCGAGGACCTCAACCTCCCCCAGGAGAACCTGATCACCCCCGACACGGTGCGGCGCCTGTGCTGGGAGCCGCCCGCCCAACCCACCGAGGAGACGGTGGCCGCCGTCCTGGCCGGCCACGGCGCCCGCCCGTGGCAGATCGACCAGGTCGCGCCCATCCTCACCGAGGCCCTGAGCACGACCGGAGCCTGACCCTCCGGGGGCGGGCCGGGAATCCCCGGCCCGCCCTCGCCGGCCCAGTCCCGCCCTCGCCGGCTCAGTCCCGGTCGACGTGCTCCCGCAGGATCTTCCGGTTCGTCGCGTCGACGTCGAACGTCGTCTTGTTCCAGTCGTTCTTCGTCACCACGTCCACCGACCAGATCTCCTTCTTCTGGTCGTTGTCGTCCAGCTCCACGGCGCTGACCGTGCCGCTCTTCTTGCCGGTCGCCGTCGCCGCGGCCTGCTGAGCCGTGACGGTCGCCCGCCGAAGCCGGTCCGCCAGCTTCTTCTTGTCGTCGCCGTCCTCGTCCTCGGCCCGCGGCTGGTCCGCCTTCCCCGACACCGCGTCGACCCGCACGGTGCTGGCCGTACCGTCCTCGGTCGCCACCTTCGCGTGCCACTCCGGCTTGCCGCCGGCCCCGCGCTTCAACTCCACCGCCACCGGCTTCGAGCCCGCGACGGCCGCGGTGGCGGCCTTGAGTGCCTGGTCGTACGAGGTCTTGGCCTCCGGGATGAGGGCCTTGCGGGATCGCTGGTCCTCGGTCATTCCGCCTGAGCCTTCGGCGGAGGTCGGCGCGGTCGGCGTCGCGGATGTCGGCGTCGCCGACGGTTTTGGCGTGACTGACGCACCGCCGCCCTTGTCGTTGTCGTCCCCGCACCCGACGAGTACGGCTGACGCCGTGAGCAGCGCCACGAGCCCGGCTGCCGCGCGGGTACGCTGCGCGTTCCTTCCCATCCTGTACGTGTTCATGGATGCACCTTATGTCCCGTAATGCGCGTTCCGCACTGACGCGCGGGGGTGGCCGACGTCTGCGCAACGAGTGCCCTGCGGGCAAGGCTTTACGCGCTGCCGCGCGGGGGTGCGCTGGTTTCGTTGGGGGTCGGGGCCGCGCAGGGGGCTCCCCGCAGCCGACAGCTCGCTCCTGCCAGGTTCAGCGTTCAAGACATGGACCTCGCGAGTGCGGTGTGGGGGTCCCCCGGCCGGAGGCTGGGGGAGAGAGACCCCTGCGGGGCCCCGGCCCCGCCCCCCACCGGCCCAAACGCGCAAACGCGCGTCAGCGCGAAACCGCGCGCCAGCGCGATCCGCACTCGGCATGTGACGTTCGCCGCTCCCCCCACAGGGACTGTGCAGCCTGGTTACCCGCAAGTAGCATGAGGGTGTGACGCGCCCCTTGGGCGCGCCCGCAGCAGTGCCATCCCGCACCTGGAGGAGAGCCAACGTGCCTCGTACCGCTAGGGACGTCGTCTTCGTCGACGGCGTCCGCACCCCGTTCGGCAAGGCGGGCCCGAAGGGCATTTACCACGAGACTCGCGCCGACGACCTCGTCGTCAAGTGCATCCGGGAGCTGCTGCGCCGCAACCCGGACCTCGACCCGGCCCGTATCGACGAGGTCGCCCTCGCCGCCACGACGCAGATCGGCGACCAGGGCCTGACCCTGGGCCGTACCGCCGGCATCCTCGCCGGCCTTCCGCAGTCCGTGCCCGGCTTCTCCGTGGACCGGATGTGCGCCGGCGCCATGACCGCCGTGACGAGCATCGCCGGCGGCGTCTCCTTCGGTGCGTACGACATCGCGGTGGCCGGCGGCGTCGAGCACATGGGGCGGCACCCCATGGGCGAGGGCGTCGACCCCAACCCCCGGTTCGTCAGCGAGAAGCTGGTCGACCAGTCGGCCCTCTTCATGGGCATGACGGCGGAGAACCTCCACGACCGCCTCCCCCACCTCACCAAGCGGCGCGCCGACGAGTACGCGGTGCGCAGCCAGGAGAAGGCCGCCAAGGCGTACGCCGACGGCAAGATCCAGGCCGACCTGGTGCCGATCTCGGTGCGCCGCACCAACGCGGAGGCCGGCGAGACCGGCTGGGGCCTGGCGACCGCCGACGAGCCGATGCGCCCGGGTACGACCCTCGAAAACCTCGCGGGCCTCAAGACGCCCTTCCGCCCGCACGGCCGCGTCACGGCCGGCAACGCGGCGGGCCTGAACGACGGTGCCACCGCCTCGCTGATCGCCGCCGAGGACGTGGCCCGCGAGCTGGGCCTGCCGGTCAAGATGCGCCTGGTGGACTACGCCTTCGCGGGCGTCGAGCCCGAGGTCATGGGCATCGGGCCGGTTCCGGCGACGGAGAAGGCGCTGGCCAAGGCCGGGCTGTCCATCGACGACATCGGCCTGTTCGAGATCAACGAGGCCTTCGCCGTCCAGGTGCTGTCGCTGCTGGACCACTACGGCATCGCGGACGACGACCCGCGGGTCAACCAGTACGGCGGCGCGATCGCCTTCGGTCACCCGCTCGCGTCCTCCGGTGTGCGCCTGATGACGCAGCTGGCGCGGCAGTTCGAGGAGCAGCCGCACGTCCGCTACGGCATCACCACCATGTGCGTCGGCTTCGGCATGGGCGGCACGGTCATCTGGGAGAACCCGCACTTCGAGGGAGCAGGCAAGTGAGCACCACTACCGAACTGCTGAAGGGCGCGGCCGAGCTGTTCCCGGACGAGGTCGTCACGCAGGCGCACGTGCGGCACCTGGAGCTGCCGGGCGCCGGCACCTTCGCGCTGATCACGCTGGACAACGGCCTGGACCACACCAAGCCGACCACCTTCGGCCCGCAGTCGCTGGCGAACCTGGACGCGGCGATCGACCAGGTCGAGGCGGAGGCCGAGGACGGCAAGATCACCGGCGTCGGCGTCACCGGCAAGCCGTTCATCTTCGCGGTCGGCGCCGACCTCAAGGGCGTCGAGCTGCTCAAGCGGCACGAGGACGCGCTGGCCATCGGCAAGGGCGGCCACGACGTCTTCAAGCGGCTGTCGGGGCTGGCCGTGCCGACCTTCGCGTACTACAACGGTGCCGCGATGGGCGGCGGCGTCGAGGTCGGTCTGCACTGCACGTACCGCACCGTCTCCAAGGCGCTGCCCGCCTTCTCGCTGCCCGAGGTCTTCCTCGGCCTGGTGCCGGGCTGGGGCGGCTGTGTGCTGCTGCCGAACCTGATCGGCGCCGACCGCGCGGTCTCGGTGATCATCGAGAACTCGCTCAACCAGAACAAGCAGCTCAAGGGCCAGCAGGTCTTCGACCTCGGCATCGCCGACGCGATCTTCGAGGGCGCCGACTTCCTGGAGCAGTCGCTGCTGTGGACCGCCTCGGTCCTCAAGGGCGACACCGAGGTCGTACGGGCCGACGTGGACCGCGGCGAGGCGTGGGACCAGGCCGTGCAGCGCGGCAAGGCGATCGCGGACGGCAAGGTGCACGGTGCCGCCCCGGCCGCGTACCGCGCGCTGGACATCATCGCGGCCGCCAAGAACGGCGACCTGCGCCAGGGCTTCGACTCCGAGGACCAGGCCCTCGCGGACCTGATCATGGGCGGCGAGCTGCGCAGCGGCATCTACTCGTTCAACCTGGTGCAGAAGCGCGCCAAGCGTCCCGCCGGCGCGCCGGACAAGTCGCTCGCGCGCCCGGTGACCAAGGTGGGCGTGGTCGGCGCGGGCCTGATGGCCTCGCAGTTGGCGCTGCTGTTCGCGCGCCGTCTGGAGGTGCCGGTCGTGCTGACCGACATCGACCAGGCCCGTATCGACAAGGGCGTGGAGTACGTCCACGGCGAGATCGACAAGCTGCTCCTGAAGGGCCGCGTCAACCAGGACCAGGCCAATCGCCTCAAGGGCCTGGTCAGCGGCCACCTCGACAAGGCCGCCGCCTTCGGCGACGCGGACTTCGTCATCGAGGCCGTCTTCGAGGAGATGGGCGTCAAGCAGCAGGTGTTCGCCGAGGTCGAGGCGGTCGTGCCGGAGCACGCCGTCCTCGCCACCAACACCTCCTCGCTGTCGGTCACCGAGATGGCGTCCAAGCTCAAGCACCCCGAGCGGGTCGTGGGCTTCCACTTCTTCAACCCGGTCGCGATCCTGCCGCTGCTGGAGATCGTGCGCGCGGAGCAGACCGACGACGCGTCGCTGGCCACCGCCTTCTCCGTCGCCAAGTCGCTGAAGAAGACGGCCGTGCTGGTCAAGGACGCCCCGGCGTTCGTGGTCAACCGCATCCTGACCCGCTTCATGGGCGAGATCCAGAACGTCATCGACGAGGGCACCTCCGTCGAGGTCGCCGAGAAGGCCGTCGAGCCGCTCGGTCTGCCGATGTCGCCGCTGGTGCTGCTGGAGCTGGTCGGCCCGGCGATCGGCCTGCACGTCTCCGAGACGCTGCACGGCGCCTTCCCGGAGCGCTTCACCGTCTCGCCGAACCTGGCCGCCGTGGTCAAGGCCGGCAAGCGCGGCTTCTACGTGTACGACTCCGGCAAGCCGGAGCTGGACCCGGAGGTCAAGGCGCTGCTCAAGCAGGGCGACTCGGTGCTGACCGAGGAGCAGGTCCGCGACCGCGTCCTGGACGCCGTCGCGCAGGAGATCGGCCTGATGCTGGACGAGGGTGTCGTCGCCGAGGCGCAGGACATCGACCTGTGCCTGATCACCGGCGCGGGCTGGCCCTTCCACCTGGGTGGCATCACGCCGTACCTGGACCGCGAGGGTGTCTCGGAGCGCGTCAACGGCAAGAAGTTCCTCGCCCCGGGCGTCGCGAGCGTGCCCGCGTAAGGCAGGACGACCGTTTCACCGGCTGCCCTGGTACCGCTGTTCTCAGTGGTGCCAGGGCAGTCGCACGGGTGCGGACGGTGTCCGGCCGTCGCGCAGGTCCGCGAGCAGCGGCGGCAGCCCGTACGGGAAGACGGGCTCCGCGGTGGCCGCCAGGTCGTCCGCCGTCCACCAGCGGTGCCCCGCCGTCGCGGCGCGCTCGTGTGCCTCGAAGCCGCTGGTGTCGACCGTGTGCCGGACGACGCGGTGCAGGAAGAACACGTCCTCGAACACGCCGCTCGCCCAGGTCAGCTCCGCGTACCCGGAGGTATGGGCGACCAGCCGCCCCAGCGCGCCGGGGGCCACCCGCAGGCCCGTCTCCTCGGCCAGCTCCCGCGCTGCCGCGGCGGGCAGTGACTCCCCCTCACGCACGCCGCCGCCGGGCGTGACCCAGTAGTACCCGGCGTCAGGCCGGTCGGGGTCCAGGAGGCTGCGGAAGAGCAGTAGGCGGTCGTCGGTGTCGAGCAGCAGGACGCGGGCGGAGCGGCGTACGGAGGCGGGGGCGTTCGGCGGAGCCGGGGTTGCGGGCATCCGGGCAGAGTAAGCCGTCTCCGGGGCGGGCGTCAGCGAATTCCGCGCGGCGGCGGTGCACGCCGGCGGCCCCGTACGCCGTCGGGGAGGCGCGTACGGGGCCGCGGCGTTCCCGGCCGGGTCAGGGACCCTGGCCGGGGTCTGCGGGGCCGGAGGGGGCCGTTCCCCTGCCGGGCCGGTTCATGCGGCTGTGCGAGCGCCCGTAGGCGAAGTACACGACGAAGCCGATGAGCATCCAGACGCCGAAGCGCAGCCAGGTCTCCGCGGGCAGGTTGAGCATCAGCCACAGCGAGGCGAGCACCGACAGGGCGGGGACGAACGGCACCAGCGGCGTACGGAAGGAGCGGGGCAGATCGGGGCGGGAACGGCGCAGGATGACCACGCCGAGGGCGACCACGACGAACGCGAACAGGGTGCCGATGTTGACCAGCTCGGCGAGCTCGTCGATCGAGGTGAAGCCGGCGACGACCGCGACCACGACGCCGAGTGCGACGGTCGAGCGGTACGGGGTGCCGAAGCGCGGGTGGACCTGCGAGAACACCTTCGGCAGCAGGCCGTCGCGGCTCATCGCGAAGAAGACCCGGCTCTGGCCGAGCAGCAGGATCATGCAGACCGACGTCAGACCGACGGCGGCGCCGAAGCTGATCAGCCCTGCCCAGAAGGGGTGCCCGACGGACTTGAACGCGTCGGCGAGCGGGGCGTCCGTGGACAGTTCGCTGTACTTCTGCATGCCGGTGACGACGATCGAGACGGCGACGTACAGCACCGTGCAGATGGCCAGCGAGCCGAGGATGCCGCGTGGCACGTCGCGCTGCGGCAGGCGGGTCTCCTCCGCCGCGGTGGCGACGATGTCGAAGCCGATGAAGGCGAAGAAGACCACGGCGGCGGCCGCGAAGATGCCCATCACGCCGAAGTCGGCGGGGGTGAAGCCGAAGACGATCTGGGACAGCGGCGCGGCGAGGCCGTCGCCCCCCTCGGTGGCCCGGCTGGGCGGGACGAAGGGCTCGTAGTTGGCGCCGGTGACGAAGAAGGCGCCCGCGATGATGACGAGGAGCACCACGGTGACCTTGATACCGACGATCACCGAGGTCACGCGGGACGACAGTTTCATGCCGGCGACGAGGATCACGGTCAGGACCAGCACGAGGACACAGGCGAGCAGGTCGAAGCCGAAGGTGCCCTCGTGCGTACCGGAGAGCCCCTGCGGCAGGTGGACCCCGGCGGTGTCCAGCAGCGAGCGGACGTAGCCGGACCAGCCGACGGCGACCACCGCGCAGCCCAGCGCGAGTTCCAGTACGAGGTCCCAGCCGATGATCCAGGCGGGCAGCTCGCCCAGGGAGGCGTACGAGAAGGTGTATGCCGAGCCGGCCACCGGCACGGTCGAGGCGAACTCCGCGTAACAGAGCGCGGCCAGCGCGCAGACCAGGCCCGCGGCGGCGAAGGAGAGGGCGACCGCGGGGCCCGCCGTCTCCTTGGCGATCTTGCCGGTGAGGACGAAGATGCCGGTCCCGATGACGACGCCGACGCCGAAGACGGTCAGGTCGAGGGCGGAGAGGGACTTCTTGAGCGCGTGCTCCGGTTCCTCGGTGTCCCGGATCGACTCCTCGACGGTCTTGGTCCGGAACATGCCGTTCCCGCGGGCCCGGCCGCTCCCCGCCCCGCCCGGTCCGTGCTCCGCGCCCCGCTGTGTGCTGCTCATGGGCCAACCTCCGCCTGGACGACCGTCACGACTCCTGAACTGCCCGAGTCTGCGCAATGGTCGGGACGAGTACGGTGCGGCGGGCCTGCGTGCGGCGGGGATTCACCCGATGGTGCGGACGGGTGGATATGCCGAAGGGCCGGTGGTTGCACCCGTTCGGGTGGCCCGTCAGCCCATCGTATGACCGTTCAGCGGTGTTTGTGCGGTTGTTGCGCGTCGGATTTATGCGGCCTTGGGCGGTCTTTACGCGTCCGTTGAACAACCGGTGCGCAGGCGGCGGGCCGGCACGGTCACGCCGTGCCGGCCCGTACCGGCTTCCGCCCCGCCTTCCCGTCAGTCCCGCGTGGCCTCGGCCCGCGCGGCGTCGACGGACCGGTCCGCGTCCTCGTACCGGCCGTCGATCTTGGAGACGAGACCGGTCACCTGCCGGGCGATGTCCGGGGCCGTCAGCCCGATCTCGGCCAGGATCTCCTTGCGGGAGGCGTGGTCGAGGAAGCGCTCCGGAATGCCGAAGTCACGCAGCGGGACGTCCACACCCGCGTCGCGCAGCGCCTGCGCGACGGCGGAGCCGACACCGCCCGAACGGCTGTTGTCCTCGACGGTCACCACGACACGGTGCGCGTCGGCGAGCCCCGGCAGCGCCGCGTCGACGGGCTTGACCCAGCGCGGGTCCACGACCGTCGTCGAGATGCCCTGCTTGTCGAGCAGGTCGGCGATCTCCAGGCACATCGGTGCCAGCGCGCCCACCGACACCAGCAGCACGTCGGGCCGCTCGACACCCTCGGCGGGCGCGCGCAGCACGTCCATGCCGCCGACCTTGCCGACGGCCTCGACCGCCGGGCCGACCGCGCCCTTCGAGTAGCGCACGACGGTCGGCGCGTCGTCCACCGCGACGGCCTCGCGCAGCTGGGCGCGGACCTGGTCGGCGTCGCGCGGGGCCGCGATCCGCAGGCCCGGTACGACCTGGAGGATCGACATGTCCCACATGCCGTTGTGCGAAGCGCCGTCGGTGCCGGTGACGCCCGCCCGGTCCAGGACGAAGGTGACGCCGCACTTGTGCAGCGCGACGTCCATCAGGACCTGGTCGAAGGCGCGGTTGAGGAACGTGGCGTACACGGCGAAGACCGGGTGCAGGCCGCCGGTGGCCAGGCCCGCCGCGGAGACGGCGCCGTGCTGCTCGGCGATGCCGACGTCGTACACCCGGTCGGGGAAGGCCTTGGCGAACTTGTCCAGGCCGACCGGCTGCAGCATCGCGGCCGTGATCGCGACGACGTCCGCACGCTCGTGGCCCAGCTTGACCATCTCGTCGGCGAAGACGGACGTCCAGTCGGCGCCGGAGGAGGCGATCGGCAGGCCCGTGTCGGGGTGGATCTTGCCGACGGCGTGGAAGCGGTCCGCCTCGTCCTGAAGCGCCGGCTGGTAGCCGCGGCCCTTCTCGGTCAGGCAGTGCACGATGACCGGGCCGCCGAAGCGCTTCGCGCGCTGCAGCGCGGACTCCAGGGCCACGATGTCGTGCCCGTCGATCGGCCCGACGTACTTGAGCCCCAGGTCCTCGAACATGCCCTGCGGCGCGATGAAGTCCTTCAGCCCCTTCTTCGCGCCGTGCAGCGTCTCGTACAGCGGCCTGCCGACGACCGGGGTGCGCTCCAGCAGGTCCTTGCCGCGCGCCAGGAAGCGCTCGTAGCCGTCCGTCGTGCGCAGGGTGGCCAGGTGGTTCGCCAGCCCGCCGATGGTCGGCGCGTACGAGCGCTCGTTGTCGTTGACGACGATGACGAGGGGGCGGTCCTTGGCGGCCGCGATGTTGTTCAGCGCCTCCCAGGCCATGCCGCCGGTCAGCGCGCCGTCCCCGATGACGGCGACGACGTGCTGGTTCCTGCGCAGCACTTCGTTGGCCTTGGCCAGGCCGTCGGCCCAGCCCAGGACCGTGGAGGCGTGGCTGTTCTCGATCACGTCGTGCTCGGACTCGGCCTGCGAGGGGTAGCCGGACAGGCCGCCCTTCATCTTCAGCTTCGAGAAGTCCTGGCGCCCGGTGAGCAGCTTGTGGACGTAGGACTGGTGTCCCGTGTCCCACAGCACCTTGTCCTTCGGCGATTCGAAGACCCGGTGCAGGGCGATGGTCAGCTCGACCACGCCGAGGTTGGGGCCGAGGTGCCCACCGGTCTTGGAGACGGCGTCGACGAGGAACGTACGGATCTCCCCCGCCAGCTGCTCCAGCTGCTCCGGGCCCAGTCGGTCCAGATCGCGCGGTCCCTTGATACGGGTCAGCAGCGCCACCCGTGCCTCCTTGCTGTCGAGCTGGTTCGAGCGATATGTACAGATTCGCTAGGTTGTAGCTGGCTCTGGCTGGTCGAGCTTGCCGATCTGCCGAGTCTAATGTTCCGCCTGCGGCGGCGGAGAACGGGCCTTGCGATGTATGTCACGCGGATGGCCGTCCGCACCAGGCACCGGCCCGCGCCCCGTCCTCCGGCCCCAGACGCAACGACGAGCGCCGCAACCACCTGGTTGCGGCGCTACTGGTGATCTTTTTCTCCCCTCACCCACGGCAGCGCGAACACCTCGCGCTCAGCGCGAGCCCAAACCCCCGCGCGCAGCGCGCTACGCCCGTCCCGCCGTCTTCTGCGTACGCCGCGACACGGAGTCGATGACGACCGCCGCCAGCAGCACAGCCCCCGTGATCATGAACTGGACCGCCGAGGCGATGCCCAGAAGGGCCATCCCGGAGGCGATGGACTGGATAACGAGAACGCCCAGGAGCGCGGACCACGTCTTGCCGCGCCCGCCGAACAGGCTCGTACCGCCGATGACGGCCGCGGCGATCGCGTTCATGAGGAGGCTGCCGGCGCCGGAGGACTGGTTGGCGGCGTTGATCTGGGAGGCCAGGAACATGCCGCCGACGGCGGCCATCGTGCCGGCGAGGGAGAAGACGGAGATGCGGATGAACGGGACGTTGATGCCCGCGCGCCGCGCCGCCTCGACACTGCCGCCCAGGGCGAAGACCCGGCGGCCGTACGAGGTGCGCCGCAGTACGAAGTCGAGGGCGACGACGACGCCGAGGAAGATGACCACCGCGAGCGGCAGGCCCTTGTACTGGTTGAGCAGCCAGGCCACCAGGTAGGCGGGGACGGCCAGCACGGCCGTACGCAGGAGTACCTCGCTCAGCGGCCGGCTGGGCACGCCCGCGGCCTCGCGGCGGCGCGAGTCGAGCAGGGAGAGGCCGAGGAAGGCGAGGACGGCGACGGTGGCCAGCCCGTACGCGGCGGCGATGTCGCTGAAGTAGTAGTTGGTCAGCTGGGCGACGAGCCCGCTGTCGTCGAGGTTGATGGTGCCGTTCGACCCGAGGACCTGCAGCATCAGGCCGTTCCAGCCGAGCAGTCCCGCGAGGGTGACGACGAAGGCGGGGACGCCGACGCGGGCGAAGAAGAAGCCGTGCAGGGCACCGGTCACGGTGCCGGTGAGGACGGCGAGGACCAGGGCGAGCCATTCCGGCAGGCCGTTGTTGATGTTGAGGACGGCGAAGACCGCGGCGGCCAGGCCGCTGACCGAGCCGACGGACAGGTCGATCTCGCCGAGGATGAGGACGAAGACGATGCCGACGGCGATCAGTCCGGTGCCGGCGGCCGTCACGAAGAGGTTCGAGAGGTTCTCGGCGCCGAGGAAGGCCGCGTCCTGGAGCTGGAAGACGATGCCGATGACGATGAGGCCGACGACGACGGGGAGGGAGCCCAGTTCTCCGCTGCGGGTCTTGCGGCGGAATTCGTCGAGGTAGCCCTTGAAGCCCTGCTGGCGTACGAGCAGGCGCGGGTCGACGGCGGTGACGGCGCCGGCCGCGGGGGCCGCGCCGGCCGGGTCGTCGCCGGTCTTGGAGAGGTTGGTGGTCACGTCCGGTCCTCCGCGGTGCGGGCCTTGCGCCGGGTCACGGCGTTGTCCGTGGCTCCGGTGATGGCGGAGATGATCTCTTCCTGGCTGGTGGTGCGGACGTCGAAGGTGCCGTTGTTGCGGCCCAGGCGCAGGACCGCGACCCGGTCGGCGACGGCTTTGACGTCGGCCATGTTGTGGCTGATGAGGATGGTGCCGAGGCCGCGTTCCCGCAGCCGCTCGACGAGGTCGAGGACCTGGGCGGTCTGTTCGACGCCGAGGGCCGCGGTGGGCTCGTCGAGGATGACGACCTTGGGGTCGCCGAGCAGCGAGCGGGCGATGGCGACGGTCTGCCGCTGGCCTCCGGAGAGCGACGCGATGGGGATGCGGACGCTCGGGATGCGGATGGAGAGTGTGGCGAGCAGTTCGCGGGAGCGGCGTTCCATCTCGACCTCGTCCAGCACCGAGGCGCGGGTGATCTCACGGCCGAGGAAGAGGTTGCCGACGACGTCGAGGTTGTCGCACAGCGCGAGGTCCTGGTAGACGGTCGCGATGCCCAGTTCCTGGGCGGTGTGCGGCCGGTCGACGGTGACGGGCCGGCCCTCCCACTCGATGACGCCGGCGTCGGCGGGGCCGACGCCGGCGATCGCCTTGACGAGGGTGGACTTGCCGGCGCCGTTGTCGCCGACCAGGGCGACGACCTCGCCGGGGTGGATCTCCAGTTCGACGTCGGTGAGCGCTTGTACGGCACCGAACCGCTTGGAGATTCCGCGCAACGCCAGCACGGGCGTAGCGGACACGTGAATCATCTCCTTCGCCGCCTGACCGGCGGGGGATGTGCCGTCCGGGGCCCCGGCCCGCGGGCGGGCCGGGGCCCCGGACTGGTGGGGAAGGTCTTACTTCAGGCCGGCCTGGTCGCAGGCGGACTGGAACTTGGCGGTGCAGATCTCGGCCTTGGTGAAGAAGCCCTCTTGGCCGACATACTTCGAAATATCGGCCTTGGTCAGCGCGAACGGCGTGACGATGACGGACGGCACCTTCTTCTCGGTGGCGCTGTCGACGGTGGTCTTGGCGACCGAGTCCAGCTTCTTGCCCTGGGCGAGGGCGACGGCCATCGAAGCGGCGGCGTCGGCCTCCGGCTTGTAGGGCTTGTAGACGCTCATGAACTGCTCGCCGACGAGGATGCGCTGGACGGCGGAGAGTTCGGCGTCCTGCCCGGTGACCGGGGGCAGCTTGGTGAAGCCGGCGCTCTTGAGGGCGGTGATGATGCCGCCGGCCATGCCGTCGTTGGCGGAGTAGACGCCGATGATCTTGTCTTTGCCGAGCGAGGAGATGGCGCCCTTCATGTTCTCGTTGGCGTTCTCCGGCTTCCACTCCTTGGTGTCGTACTCCTTGCCGATCTTGACCTTGCCGTCGAGCACGGAGTGCGCGCCGTCCTTGTACATCTTGGCGTTCGGGTCGGTGACCGACCCGTTCATCATGACGATCTCGCCCTGGTCGGCGTTGTCGCCGAGCGCCTCCAGGAGCGATTCGCCCTGGATCTTGCCGACGCGCTCGTTGTCGACGGAGGTGTACGCCTTGATCGGGCCCTCGGCCAGCCGGTCGTAGGCGACGACGGGAATGCCCTTGTCGTTGGCCTTCTTGACCGAGGAGGCTATGGACTTGGCGTCCACCGCGTCCAGGATCAGGGCGTCGACCTTCTTGGTGATCATCGTGTCGACCTGCTGCTGCTGGACGGAGGGGTCCTGCTTGGCGTTGTCGTAGAGGATCTCGGTGTCCTTGCCCGCCAGCTCGCGGATCTTCTTCTCGATCAGCGGCTTGTCGAACCGCTCGTACCGCGCGGTCTGGTTCTCGGGCAGCAGGAGGCCGATGGTCAGCGGCCCCTTCCCGTCCTTCTTGGCGCCCCCGTCACCGCCGGCTTCCTTCGCGGAGCCGCAGGCGGCGAGGCCCGCGGCCATGGAGACGGCGGCAGCGGCCACGGCGGCACGACGCAGATGCGTGTTCACGGTGAAACCTCCCTGACGAGGCCGCGTCGTTGCGGCCGAGGTGGCTGGAAGTCAACTCGGCCGCTCGCAGACCGTCAAGGAGTAAATACTTAACGAGATGACAACGGTGCCATACGTTAGCTGCGTGAACACAGCGTGCGGCACGTACGTCAGGCAATGGCCGAGGCGCCGGTGCCGTCACCGAGGCGGGGACCGGCGCCCGCCGGCACCCCCGGGGCCTTCCGCCCGCCCGACTGCACGGTCCCCTCCACGGGCTGCGCCCCGTCCAGCAGCGTCGAATCGCCCATCTCGCTCAGTACGAGCGCCAGCGCCCCCAGCACCTCGGCCCGGCCGCCGAGCGTCCCCGGCACGATGCCCAACTGCCGTGCGGCGCTGGGGATCGCGTACCGCGACACCGACTCCCTTATCGGCCCCAGCACCAGCTCCCCGGCCTCCGCGAGGTCGCCGCCGAGCACCACCCGGCTCGGGTTGAGCAGGTTGCACAGGTTGGCCACGCCGCTGCCGATGTGCCGCCCCACGTCCCCGATCACCCGGCGGCAGCCGGGGTCGCCGTCCCCGGCCAGCCGGACCACCTTCGCCATGGTCAGGTCGGGCCCGTGGCTGGGCTGGAGCAGCGGGAGCACGTACCGGGCGGCGGTGAAGGTCTCCAGGCAGCCGCGGTTGCCGCAGCGGCAGACCGGCCCGGACTCGTCGAGCGTGATGTGCCCGATCTCGCCCGCCGTGCCGCCGGGGCCGCGGTAGATCCGGCCGTTGATGACCAGGCCGGCGCCGACGCCGCTGGCGACCTTGATGTACGCGAGGTCGGCGGCCCCGCGGCCGCTGCCCCACACCAGCTCGCCGAGCGCGCCGAGGTTGGCGTCGTTGTCGACGTACACGCACACGCCGAGCCGGTCGGCCAGCTCCTCGCTCGGGTTCGTGCCGCTCCAGCCCGGCAGGATGGCGGTCGAGCCGAGCGTGCCGGACTCGACGTCGATGGGGCCCGGGACGCCGAGGCCGACGCCGATGACCTTGCCCGGGCCGACGCCGGTCGCCTCGATCAGCCGGTTGACCAGGCGCTCGGCCCGGTCGAAGCCCTCCGCGGCGGAGGCGTCCACGTCGATCGGCTCGGTTTCCTCGGCGAGCACATGGTGGGCGAGGTTGCCGACCGCGACCCGCAGGTGCGAGTGGCCGAAGTCGACGCCCACGACGACGCCGGCGTCCCCGGAGAGCGAGACGCTGCGCGCCCGGCGGCCGCCGGCCGAGGTGGGGGTGACCTCGACGGTCCCGGCGTCCTTCAGTTCCCGCACGATGTTGGAGACCGTGGCCGCCGACAGGCCCGTGGTCCGGGCGATCTCCGCCTGGGTGAGCGAGCCCGCCATGCGCACCGCGCGTACGACCCGCTCAAGGTTGGCCCGGTGCAGCGAGGACTGCGAACCCGGAGTCTCCATCGACTCATCCACTCCCGCCTGTAGTGCCCGGCGCGACGACCGGCCACCGGCCGGGCCTCACCGATGGGACCCGGCGTGTCTCCAACATGTGAATCTAAGCTGACGTGCCCGGGTCCTGTTCCGTCAAGTCCTCGACCGGGTACACGGTGCCTGTGGCCAAAACCGGCCGTCCGCCCGATGCACGGGAAGCGGCCCCCGCTGATGGGCGGGGGCCGCTCGGCCGTTCGGCGTACGCCGTGCCGGTGTCCGGCCGCCGGCTACTTCAGGGCGCCCGCCGTCAGGCCCGCCACCACCTGCCGCTGGAAGACGATGTACGCGGCGAGCACCGGCAGCATCGCGATCGTCAGGCCCGCGAACAGGCCGGACCAGTCGCCCTTGTACCCCTGGCTGACCGCCAGCGCGACCAGCCCCTGGGTCAGCATCTTCTTGTCCGGGTCGCCGACGTTCAGCACCGTCGGCAGCAGGTACTGGTTCCACTGCCCGAGGAAGTTGAAGATGCCGACGCTGATCAGTCCCGGCTTCGCCATCGGCAGCATGACCTGGAAGAACGTACGCGTGTGTGACGCGCCGTCAATGAGCGCGGCCTCCGCCACCGACGTCGGCAGCGTTCTGAAGAACCCGCTGAGGAAGAAGACGGTGAACGGCAGGGAGTACCCGATGTAGACCAGGATCAGGCCGTGGTAGGTGTCCAGCAGGGCCATGTTCTTCATGACGAAGAACAGCGGGACCAGCGCCAGGATGACCGGGAACCCCATTCCGCCCACGAACAGGAAGTAGATGAAGCGGTTGCCCGGGAAGTCGAAGCGGGCCAGTACGTACGCCGCCATCGAACCCAGCAGCATCGTGCCGATCAGCGAACCGCCCACGACGATCAGCGAGTTGAAGAAGTACTGGCCCATGTTCGCCTTGTCCCAGGCGCGTGACCAGTTGTCGAAGTGCAGCGCCGACGGCAGGCCCCAGGGCGAGCCGAAGATCTCCCCGTCGTCCTTGAAGGAGCTGACCACCGCCCACAGCAGCGGCATGGTCACCAGCAGGCCCCAGATGACCAGCACCCCGTGGGAGAAGACGTTCAGGACCTTCCCCTCGCCGCCCTCGCCGCCCCGGCCCGCCGTGACCGGGGTCTTGGTCTGCGCGCTCATCAGAACTCCAGTCGCTCGCGCCGGCCCAGCCGCATGACGACGGCCGAGAAGATCAGGGTCACTATCAGCAGGGAAACGCCGATCGCGGTGGCGTATCCGGCCTGACCGTCGCGGAAGGTCTTCTGATAGACGTACAGCGGCAGGACCTCGGTGGAATAGTCGGGCCCGCCGGGCCCGACACTCATGATCTGCACGAACGCGAAGGCCGACACGTCCAGGGCCAGAATGCCCATGTAGATCCAGCCGGTCTGCACGGTGTCCCAGAGCAGCGGCAGGGAGATTCTGAAGAACGTGTTGAACCGGTTGGCGCCGTCCAGCAGCGCGGCTTCGTAGAAGTCCTTCGGTATCGAACTCATGCCGGCCGAGAAGAGCACGACGTAGAAGCCGACATTGGCCCAGATCATCGCGCCCATGATGCACCAGAGCGCGAGCTGCGGATCCCCCAGCCAGTCGGGCTGCACGTTGTCCAGCCCGATCGCCTGGAAGAACGCGTTGAGCGCGCCGCTCTCCGGGTTGTACGCGAACTGGAAGAGCAGGGCGACGATCGGGATCGACAGCACCTGCGGGAAGAAGTAGAGAATCTTGTACGTGCCCGAGCCGCGCACGCCGCCGATGACCGCCTTCTTCCTGCGGCGGCCACCGACGTTGAGCATGAAGGCGAAGAACAGCCCGAGCGACAGCGTCACCACCGGCAGCAGAAGCAACAGCGTCACACTGTTCCCCACCGCGGCCCAGAAGACGCTGTCCTTGAAGAGGCGGGTGTAGTTGTCGAACCCGACCATTTTCATGTCCGAGCTCAGGCCGGTCCAGTCCGTGAAGGAGTAGTAGATCGCCTGCACGAACGGCGATATCACGAAGATCGCGTATATCGCCAGTGGAACGACCAGGAACCCCGCGATGAAGCGGTATTTACCGTGCTGCATGACTACCGATCCCGTTCTTTCCCCGCGGCTTGCGCGACCGCCACCGCTGGTGACGCGTCCGACGCACGGTCAGCGCTTGTACTTCTTGACGCTGCTGTCCTCGCGCGTCTCGTCCGCGTACTTCTGGATCTTGGTGATGGCCTCGTCGGGAGTCATGCGGCCCGCCATCATCTCGCCCAGCGCGCCGACACCGATCTTCTCTTTCTGCAGTGCCACGTACCAGTCCTGGAGGCGCGGGTTGACGATGTTCTTGCCGGCCTTTTCGAGCGCCTGTTGCGCCGAATCCAGGCCCGGGGGCAGGGTCAGGCCCTCGGTGCCGCCGTTGAGCGAGGTCAGCGAGGAGACCTGCTTGATGAAGTTCTGCGAGGACTTCTTGCCGAGCATGATGCGCAGCATTTCCATGCCGCCGGGGGCGTTCTTGGCCTGCTTCGGCACGATGTACGGTTCGCCGCCGGAGGCCCAGATGGCGCCGAACGGCATCTTGTCCGAACCGGAGAGGCTGGACGGGGCGCCGACCGAGAGCTGGAAGTCGGGGTTCTTCTCGATCTGCTTGGCCGACTCGTTCTCCACCCACGAGCCGTTCGGGATGAAGAGGGCCTTGCCCTCGGCCCACGCCTTCTGCGACTGGAGGTGGTCGAGTCCGGGCGAGCCCTTGAGGACGTAGCCCTTCTTGTAGAGCTCGTAGTACGCCTCGAAGGCCGCCTTGACCGCCGGGTCCTTCCAGGCGTTCGGCTCCAGGTTGTCGATCTTGCGCAGCACCTCTGCGCCGCCGATCTTGGCTATGAAGGGGTACAGGCTGAAGGGCAGGTAGTACGGGTACTTGCCGGGATACGTCCACCCGGCGACGCCCTTCTTCTTCGCCTTCTCGCACACGGCGAGCATCTCTTCCCAGGTTTCCGGGTATTCGGCGTCGGCGATCTTCTTCAGGTTGGTCTTGGAATACCAGACGCCGTAGACCGTGTACGCGTAGTACATGATCCAGGTTTCCTCGCCGCCGAACTGGCCCATTTCCACGACGCCGGGGCGCAGGGTGTCGCGCACCTTCTTGTCCGGGTCGTCGATCGACGGGGCGTCGAGCAGCGGGGTGAGGTCGGAGAGCTGGTTCTTGCTGACGAGCGTGCCGAAGTCCATCTGTTCCGCGCCGGAGTTGTCGACGAGGTCCGGAGGATTGCCGCCGTTGAAGCGCGGCTGGAGCGTGGACTGGATCTTCTGGGTGGAGGAGAGTTTGACCTTGCCCTTGGTTTTCGGGAAGGCGGCGACGTATTCGGCCTGGGCGTCCCTGGCGTACTTGTCACCGAATCCGCCGTCGAAGATGACGACGTCGAGGGCCGCGGTCTCATTGACCGCCAGCGGGTTCTTGGCGGATTTCTTTCCCTTTTCGACCTTCTCGCCGCCGCCACCACCGCTGCCGGCGCACGCCGACAGCGCGCCCATGGCCGGTACGGTGACGATCCCCAGGGCCGCGGCCCGCTTGATCAGGTCACGTCGGCTGAAATCTGAGGTGGATCCCATGCGCAAGTCCTCGCCTTCTTCAGGACTCAGGCGGTGTACCGGAGCCACCCCGGCACCGCGGGTCAGATGAAGCTGAGTTGTACGGGATGTGCACCGGGCGCGCTAGAGATGTGCGGGGCCGATTTCACGTGCTGCTCCGCAGGTCCCCCCGGGTCGGCGACGTCGTTCGCACAGTCGCTCGGACGCCGACAGGTATAGTCCACTTAACGTCAACTCGGCAAGATCGTAAGCAAGTTCGGGCCGCCATCTTTCCCGAGTTGAGACCTCGCCGGTATGCCTCGCCCGGGCCGCGGACTTCCGGCCGCCGTCCGCGGGGTCACCCTTGACAACAAAGGCCCCACGCACCTTACTTATCTCTGCATTACGCACCTGACAACGATGTCAGCGCTGTGGGAATGTCGCCTTCCTGAGAGGTACGCGTGCGGCTCAGACACCGGCACGGATTCCTGCCCGCCACGGCCCGCCCCGTCGCGCTGGCGGCCGCGGCCCTGCTCGTCCTGACGGCGCACGCCCCCGCCGTCGCGTCCCCGCCCGGGGCACCACCGGCTCCACCGGAGTTCAGCTCTTCCTTCGAGAGCGGCGATCCGCCGCCCGCCTGGAACGACACCGTCGAGACCGGCCCCGACGGCACCGCCAAGGCCTCCGGCGTCGGCCCGGAGAGCGGCCCCGGCACCGGCATGAGCAGCCGTACCGACTCCGGCCCCACCGCCTCCCCCACCGCCAAGACGAACGCCGGCTTCAGCGGGCTGCGGGCACTGCGGTACGCGGGCACCCACACCGCGGCCGGCCGTGGCTACTCGTACAACAAGGTCTTCGACGTCAACATGCGCGTCACCCGGACCACTTCGCTGTCGTACAAGGTCTTCCCCGAGATGGCAGCGACCGATCTGGGCTACCCCGCGACCCATGTCGCGCTCGACCTGGCCTTCACCGACGGCACCTACCTCAGCGACCTGGGCGCCACCGACCAGAACGGCACCCCGCTGACCCCGCGCGGCCAGGCCGCCGCCAAGACGCTCTACGTCAACCAGTGGAACCACCGCCAGTCGCGGATCGGCGCGGTCGCGGCGGGCAAGACCGTCGACCGGATCCTGGTGGCGTACGACTCCCCGACCGCGCCGAAGGCCACCCCGGTCTTCCGCGGTTGGGTGGACGACGTGCGCATCGGCTCCGAGGCCCCGGACCAGGCGCCCGCCCACCTCTCCGACTACGTGTCGACCACCCGCGGCACCCTCTCCAGCGGCAGCTTCTCCCGCGGCAACACCTTCCCGGCCACCGCCGTGCCGAACGGCTTCAACTTCTGGACGCCGGTGACCAACGCGGGCTCCACCGACTGGCTGTACGAGTACGCGCGCAAGAACAACGCCGACAACCTGCCCACCCTCCAGGCGTTCGCCGCCAGCCACGAACCGAGCCCCTGGATGGGCGACCGGCAGACCTTCCAGGTCATGCCGTCCACCGCCGCCGGCACCCCGGACGCCGGACGCGCCGCCCGCGCGCTGCCCTTCCGGCACGCCAACGAGACCGCCAGGCCGCACCACTACGGCGTCACCTTCGACAACGGCCTCAGAGCGGACATCGCCCCGGCGGACCACGCGGCCCTGATGCGCTTCACCTTCCCCGGCGACGACGCGAACCTGATCTTCGACAACGTCAACAACAACGGCGGCCTCACGCTCGACGCCGAGCGGGGTGTCGTCACCGGTTTCTCGGACGTCAAGAGCAACCTGTCGGTCGGCGCCACCCGGCTGTTCGTGTACGGCGTGCTGGACGCGCCGGTCACGGCGGGCGGCAAGCTGAGCGGCGGCGGTGGCCCGGACGTCACGGGCTATCTGAAGCTGCGGCCCGGTGCCGACCGTACGGTCACGCTGCGCATCGCCACCTCCCTGATCGGCGTCGACCAGGCGCGGGCCAATCTGGAACGCGAAATTCCGGCGGGCATCCCGTTCGAACGGGTCAGGGACCGCGCGCGAGCCCAGTGGGACGGCATCCTCGGCCGTGTCGAGGTCGAGGGCGCGAGCCGGGACCGCCTCGTCACCCTCTACTCCAACCTCTACCGGCTCTACCTCTACCCCAACTCCGGCTTCGAGCAGGCCGGCGGGCGCAGCCGGTACGCGAGCCCCTTCTCGCCGCGGACCGGCCCCGACACCCCGACGCGCACCGGCTCGAAGATCGTCGACGGCGCGGCCTACGTCAACAACGGTTTCTGGGACACCTACCGCACCACCTGGCCCGCCTATTCCCTGCTCACGCCGGCGCGGGCGGGGAAGATGGCCGACGGATTCGTCCAGCAGTACAAGGACGGCGGCTGGATCTCCCGCTGGTCCTCCCCCGGTTACGCGGACCTGATGACCGGCACCAGCTCGGACGTGGCGTTCGCCGACGCTTATACGAAAGGCGTGCGTTTCGATGCCGCGGCGGCCTATGAAGCGGCGGTGAAGAACGCCACCGCCGTCCCGCCCAGCCCCGGTGTCGGCCGTAAGGGCATGAACACCTCGCCTTTCCTCGGTTACACGTCCACGGACACCAAGGAAGGCATGTCCTGGGCGCTGGAGGGATATCTGAACGACTACGGCATCGCCCGGATGGGACAGGCGCTGTACGAGAAGACGAAGAAGCCCCGCTACAAGGAAGAATCCGCGTACTTCCTCAACCGCGCCCGCAACTACGTCAAGCACTTCGACGGAAAGGTCGGCTTCTTCCAGGGCAAGGACGCGGCCGGGAACTGGCGGCTGCCGCCCGGCAGGTTCGACCCGCGCGTCTGGGGTCACGACTACACCGAGACCAATGCCTGGTCCTTCGCCTTCACCGCGCCCCAGGACACCCGCGGCCTGGCCAACCTCTACGGCGGCCGGGCGGGCCTGGCGAGGAAGCTGGACGCCTACTTCGCCACCCCGGAGACCGCCGCCAGGGAATTCGCCGGCTCGTACGGCAACGTCATCCACGAGATGACCGAGGCCCGGGACACCCGGATGGGCATGTACGGGCACAGCAACCAGCCGTCGCATCACATCGCCTACGCCTACGACGCCGCGGGGCAGCCGTGGAAGACGCAGGAAAAGGTCCGCGAAGTCCTCTCGCGCCTCTATCTCGGCAGTGAGATCGGCCAGGGTTATCCGGGTGACGAGGACAACGGCGAGATGTCCGCGTGGTACGTATTCAGCGCGCTCGGCTTCTATCCGCTGGTGATGGGGTCGCCCGAATACGCGGTCGGCTCGCCGCTGTTCACGAAGGCCACCGTCCACTTGGAGAACGGCCGCGATCTCGTCGTCAGCGCGCCGCGCAACAGCGCGCGCAATGTGTACGTGCAAGGGCTGCGGGTCAACGGGAAGCCGTGGCATTCCACCGCGTTGCCGCACGCGCTGCTCGCCCGCGGCGGCACCCTCGAATTCGCGATGGGTCCGCGGCCGTCCTCCTGGGGCACGGGCGAGAACGCGGCGCCGTCGTCCATCACGCGGGACGACCGGGTGCCCGCGCCCGACGGCGACCTGGCCGTACCGGACGGCGGCCCGCTGCTGGACGACACGTCGGACACCTCGGCGTCCTTCACCTCGGCCCCGGTCACGCTCACGTCGGCGGCGCGGGTGACCTCGTACACCCTCACGTCGTCGGCGAAGGGCGACGCCCCCGACGGCTGGGTCCTGGAGGGGCTCGGGAGCGACGGCACCTGGCGCGCACTGGACCGGAGGTCGGGCGAGTCCTTCTCCTGGGACCGGCAAACCCGGGTATTCCAGGTGAAATCCCCCGGCAGCTACGCCCGTTACCGGCTGACCCCCGCACACCGGGCCGCGCTGGCGGAGATCGAGCTGATCGGTCCGGTGCGGCGGGCTCCCGGGGCCGGCTGATCGGACCGTACGTAAAACAGTTGACATGTGAAGACCTTGTGCAAAGATCCAGAGGATCCCGCAACGCGCCTCATGTAGGCGCGTTGCGTCTCATCACATGGCAAATGGAGAATTACGTGGCCAAACTTCCCGGCCGTAAGCACGGGCGCGCCCTGTCGCGCCTGGCTGTCGCGGCGATCGCCGCCGCCCTGGTCGGCACCAGTGCCTCGGCAGCGGTGGCCGACGCCCCGGCGCCCGCCCCCGTGAAGAAGCTCAGCAAGGCGGCGCAGGCCGCGCCGAAGGCCGGGGCGACCGCCCGCGCCAGGGCCGCGTCCGCCACCCCCGTGTTCGGCCTCTTCGGCATCGAGCGCTCCTCCGGCTTCCTGTACCAGTACACGCTGGACGGCCAGGGCGGGCTCGACGACCGCATGTTCGTCACCGACGGCTGGGAGCTGCTCAAGGCCGCGTCCCCGGTCGACAACAACGGCGACGGCGACCGGGACGGCATGTGGGCGTGGGACAACGCCGGCAACCTGTACTTCAACTCCCCGACCGAGAACCGTACGGTCGGCGGCGGCTGGAACATGTACAACAAGGTGCTGTCGCCGGGCGACATCGGCGGCGCCGGGGCGTACGACGTCCTCGCCCGCGACCCCTCCGGCGTGCTGTGGGCCTACCTGGGCTACGACAACGGCCAGGTGTCCTCGCGGGTCAAGATCGGTGGCGGCTGGAACGCCTACACCCAGATCACCGGCAAGGGCGACCTGACCGGCGACGGCCAGGCCGACATCGTGGCCCGGGACGCCTCCGGCGTCCTGTGGCTCTACAAGGGCACCGGCGACTACAAGGCGCCCTTCGAGCCGCGCACCAAGATCGGCGCGGGCTGGAACATGTACAACGCCCTCGTCTCCACCGGTGACGTGGACCTCGACGGCCGCGCGGACCTGATCGCCCGCGGCAACGACGGCACGCTGTGGCTCTACAAGGGCACCGGCAACGCCTCGGCTCCCTTCGAGCCGCGCCAGCAGATCGGCTTCGGTTACAACATCTACAGCTGGATGTTCTAACCCCCGCGGATCCGGCAACGACCGAGGGCCGCACCCCCAGCGGGGGTGCGGCCCTTGTCGTGCCGCCGCTCGCGCGCGGCGGCCGTGCGGCTTACTTGCGGATCAGCGAGCGCAGCACGTACTGCATGATGCCGCCGTTGCGGTAGTAGTCCGCCTCGCCGGGGGTGTCGATGCGCACCTTGGCGTCGAACTCCACACTGTCACCGTCAGCGGCTCCGCCGCGGGCGGCCTTGACCTTGACGGTCTCCGGGATGCCGCCGTCGTTCAGGGCGGTCACGCCGGTGATGTCGAAGGTCTCCTCGCCGGTCAGGCCCAGCGACTGCGCCGAGGCGCCCTCGGGGAACTGGAGCGGGAGGACGCCCATGCCGATGAGGTTCGAGCGGTGGATGCGCTCGTAGGACTCGGCGATGACGGCCTTGACGCCGAGCAGCGCGGTGCCCTTGGCGGCCCAGTCGCGGGACGAGCCGGAGCCGTACTCCTTGCCGGCCAGGATGACCAGCGGGATGCCGGCCGCCTGGTAGTTCTGCGACGCGTCGTAGATGAACGACACCGGGCCGTCCGCCTGGGTGAAGTCGCGGGTGAAGCCGCCCTCGGTGCCCGGCGCGATCTGGTTGCGCAGGCGGATGTTGGCGAACGTGCCGCGGATCATGACCTCGTGGTTGCCGCGGCGCGAGCCGTAGGAGTTGAAGTCGCGGCGCTCGACGCCGTGCTCCGTGAGGTACTGGCCGGCCGGGGTGTCGGCCTTGATCGCACCGGCCGGGGAGATGTGGTCGGTGGTGACCGAGTCGCCCAGCTTGGCCAGGACGCGGGCGCCCTGGACGTCGGAGACCGGGCTGGTCTCCATCGTCATGCCCTCGAAGTACGGGGGCTTGCGCACGTAGGTGGACTCGGTGTCCCACTCGAAGGTGTTGCCGGTCGGGATCGGCAGCGCCTGCCACTGGGCGTCGCCCGCGAAGACGTCCTCGTACGACTTGGAGAACATGTCCTCGCCGATGGCGTTGGCCACGACGTCGTTGACCTCGGCCTCGGAGGGCCAGATGTCCTTGAGGTAGACCGGGTTGCCGTCCTGGTCGGTGCCGAGCGCCTCGGTGGTGATGTCCACCTTCATGGAGCCGGCGATGGCGTACGCGACGACCAGCGGCGGGGACGCCAGGTAGTTCATCTTGACGTCGGGGTTGATCCGGCCCTCGAAGTTGCGGTTGCCGGAGAGCACCGAGGTGACCGCGAGGTCGGCCTCGTTGATCGCCTTCGAGATCTCCTCGTCCAGCGGACCGGAGTTGCCGATGCAGGTGGTGCAGCCGTAGCCGACCAGGTTGAAGCCCATCTTGTCCAGGTAGGGCGTCAGGTTCGCCTTGTCGAAGTAGTCGGTGACGACCTTCGAACCGGGGGCGAGGGTGGTCTTGACCCAGGGCTTGCGGGACAGGCCCTTCTCGACCGCCTTCTTGGCCACCAGCGCGGCGGCGACCATGACGTAGGGGTTCGAGGTGTTGGTGCAGGAGGTGATCGCGGCGACGGTGACGGCGCCGTGGTCGATCTCGAACACCGAGCCGTCAGCGGCGACGACCTGGGTCGGCTTGCTGGGCGTGCCGTTGGAGACCGCCGGGGAGTCGGAGGCCGGGAAGGACTCCTTGCCCGCCTCGTCGAGGTCGGCCTCGCTGACGTAGTTGCGCACGTCCTGCGCGAACTGCTGGGCGGCCTCGGCCAGGACGATGCGGTCCTGCGGGCGCTTGGGGCCGGCGATCGACGGGACGACCGTCGACAGGTCCAGCTCCAGCTTCTCGGAGAAGTCCGGCTCGGCGGCCGGGTCCAGCCACAGGCCCTGCTCCTTGGCGTACGCCTCGACCAGGGCGACCTGCTGCTCGGAGCGGCCGGTCAGCTTCAGGTAGTTCAGGGTCTCGTCGTCGATCGGGAAGATCGCGGCGGTGGAGCCGAACTCCGGCGACATGTTGCCGATGGTGGCGCGGTTGGCCAGCGAGGTGGCGGCGACGCCCTCGCCGTAGAACTCGACGAACTTGCCGACGACACCGTGCTTGCGCAGCATCTCGGTGATGGTCAGCACCAGGTCGGTGGCGGTGGTGCCGGGCTTGAGCCCACCGGTCAGCTTGAAGCCGACGACGCGCGGGATGAGCATGGAGACCGGCTGGCCCAGCATCGCGGCCTCGGCCTCGATGCCGCCGACACCCCAGCCCAGCACGCCCAGGCCGTTGACCATGGTGGTGTGCGAGTCGGTGCCGACGAGGGTGTCGGGGTACGCCTGGCCGTTACGGACCATGACCGTACGGGCCAGGTGCTCGATGTTGACCTGGTGGACGATGCCGGTGCCGGGCGGGACGACCTTGAACTCGTCGAAGGCGGTCTGGCCCCAGCGCAGGAACTGGTAGCGCTCCTTGTTGCGGCCGTACTCCAGCTCCACGTTCTGCTGGAAGGCGTTGGCGGTGCCGAACTTGTCGGCGATGACGGAGTGGTCGATGACCAGCTCGGCCGGGGCCAGCGGGTTGATCTTGGCGGGGTCGCCGCCCAGTTCCTTGACGGCCTCACGCATGGTCGCGAGGTCCACGACGCACGGCACGCCGGTGAAGTCCTGCATGATCACGCGGGCCGGCGTGAACTGGATCTCCTGGCTGGGCTGCGCCTGGGAGTCCCAGCCGCCCAGCGCGCGGATGTGGTCGGCGGTGATGTTCGCGCCGTCCTCGGTGCGGAGCAGGTTCTCCAGCAGCACCTTCAGGCTGTACGGAAGGCGGGCGGAGCCCTCGACCTTGTCCAGCCTGAAGATCTCGTACGACTCGTCGCCCACGCGCAGCGTGCTGCGGGCGTCGAAGCTGTTCGCCGACACGACAGTCTCCTTCAATGCATGATTCGCGCGTACCACCGCAATCCTGCCGTCACAGATCCTTGCCGATCAGCTAAGGTAAGGCTAAGTTAGGCAAGCCTTACTAGCGCGGCAGCGGTACGCCTCCCGGCAGATATCTCGATGTCGAGATAACTCTAGTACATCCCCGCCGCGCGGTCATGCGTGCCCGGCCCGCCATCACGCGGACGCCGCGCGCGAACGACGCCGGGCCGCAGCAAAAAATTAGGTTAGGCTAACCTTCGTTTCGTGAAGGTCGGTGAAGAACTCCCCCACGCCGCGCGATCCCGCGGCCACGCCCTCTCCGCCACGGGTGTCACCGTGGCGTACGACGGCGTCGACGTCGTGCACGAGGCATCCCTCGAACTGGCGGCAGGACAGGTGACCGCGCTGGTCGGGCCGAACGGCAGCGGGAAGTCGACGCTGCTGCGGACCGCGGCGCGGTTGCAGCGGGCGCGGAGCGCGGCGCTGGCCCTCGGCGAGGGAACGGACGGCCTCGCGCTGACGCCCCGTGAGTTCTCGCGGCGCGTGGCGCTGCTGCCCCAGGGGCGGCCCACGCCCAGTGGGCTGACCGTGCGGGACGTCGTGGAGTTCGGGCGGTACCCGTACCGGGGGCGCTGGGGCCGGACCGACCCGGGCGGGAGCGCGGCGGTGGACCGGGCGCTCGGCATGACCGGGGTCGCCGACCTGGCCGAGCGGGGGGCCGAGCACCTCTCCGGTGGCCAGCTGCAACGCGTATGGCTCGCCGGGTGCCTCGCGCAGGAGACCGGCGTACTGCTGCTGGACGAGCCCACGACCTACCTCGACCTGCGGTATCAGGTGGAACTGCTCGACCTGATACGCGACTTGGCGGACGACCACGGGATCGCCGTCGGAGTGGTGCTGCACGACCTGGACCAGGCGGCGGCCGTCGCCGACCGCGTCGTGCTGCTCCGGGAGGGCCGGGTGATCGCGGACGGCGAGCCCGGGGACGTGCTCACTCCGGAGCGGCTGACGGACACGTACGGCATCCGGATCGAGGTCTCCACCGACCCGTTGACCGGGCGGCTGCGTACCCGCGCGATCGGCCGCTACCTCACCCGCCGGACGCCAAACGACGTCCCGGGGCAAGACAGCAAGCACAACGCGCGCGACGCGCACAGCGAAAGGCTCGGTGCCACCTCATGAGACGCCTCCTCCTCACCGTCGCGGCGGCCACCGCCGCCGCGCTCGCCCTGAGCGCGTGCGGCACCACCGAGCCCGCCGCCGACCAGACGGAGAAGTCCGCCGGACCCATCACCCTCACCGGCGCTTCCGGTACGAAGGTGGAGCTGGACGGGCCCGCCAAGAAGGTCGTCGGCACCGAGTGGAACGTCGTCGAGCACCTGGTCTCGCTGGGTGTCGCACCGGCCGGTGTCGCCGACGTCAAGGGGTACAAGTCCTGGGACAAGGCCGTTCCGCTGAAGAACGAACCGAGGGACATCGGCACGCGCGGCGAGCCGAGCATGGACGCCGTCGCCGCGATCGCGCCCGACCTCATCGTCGCCACCACCGACCTGCCCAAGGCCGCCCTCACGCAGCTGCGCAAGATCGCCCCGGTGCTGGAGCTGAAGGCCGCCGACGCCGCCGACCCGATCGGGCAGATGACCGAGGACCTGGATCTGATCGCCAAGGCCACGGGCACGACCGAGCAGGCCGGCAAGCTCAAGAAGGGCTTCGAGGCGAAGCTGGCGGAGGGCAGGCGGGAGCTGGAGAAGGCCGGGCGCAAGGACACGGAGTTCGCCTTCGCCGACGGCTATGTGACCGGCAGCCAGGTGACCATCCGGCCGTACACCGGCGGTTCGCTGGTCGGCGCGGTGAACGAGAAGCTCGGGCTGAAGAACCCGTGGACGATGAAGGGCGACCCGGCCTACGGGCTCGGCAAGACCGACGTCGAAGGGCTGACCAAGCTCGGTGACGTGGAGTTCGCGTACATCGGCAGCGACGACGACAAGAGCAGCAATCCGTTCACCGGGGCGCTCGCGGACAACGCGGTGTGGAAGTCGCTGCCGTTCGTGGAGGCGGGCAAGGTGCACCGGCTGCCCGACGGTGTGTGGATGTTCGGCGGCACCGGGTCGATGGAGTCGTACGTCGACTCCGTCGTCGCCGCGCTGAAGAAGTGACGGCGAGGCGCGCGTAGACATCATGGCCGTCACCACCACCGCTCCCCCTGCCCCCACCGCCGCGGCGGCATCACGGAAAGGCGGCGCGGCAGCGGTGACGGCCGTGCTCGTCCTGCTGATCGCCGCCCTCGCGCTCGCGGACATCGCCCAGGGCACCGCCGGTGCCGGCGCCGCGGAGGTGTGGAAGGCGCTCACCGGGCGGGCCGACCCGGCCGACGCCTCCGTCGTCGTCGCCTCGCGGCTGCCGCGCATGACCGCCGGGCTCCTCGTCGGCGCGGTGCTCGGCGCGGCGGGCGCCGCCCTCCAGGCCGTCAGCCGCAACGTGCTCGCCGCGCCCGACACCCTCGCGGTCAACGCCGGTTCCTACCTCTCGCTCGGGCTGGCCGCCACGACCGGCGTCTCGCTGCCGCTGCTCGCCTCCTCCGGCGTCGCCTTCGCCGGCGGCCTGGCGGCCGCGGCCGTCGTGCTCGGGCTGTCCGGCCTGGGAGCCGGGACCGTACGGCTGGTGCTGGCGGGCAGCGCTCTGACGCTCGGGCTCACTTCCGTCACGGAGGGGCTGCTGCTGCTGTTCCCCCAGCGGACGGAGGGGCTGTACGCCTGGAACCAGGGCAGCATCGCGCAGAACGGTTTCGGCGGGGTGCTGTGGATGCTGCCGCTCGCCGTCGCCGGACTGGCGGGGCTGCTGCTGGCCGCCCGCCGGGTCGACGCCCTGGCCCTCGGCGACGACGCCGCGCGGGGGCTGGGCGTACCGGTGCGGGCCACCCGGGTGACCACCACCGTGCTGGCCGCGCTGCTGTCCGCCGCGGCCGTCACCCTCGCCGGGCCGATCGGCTTCGTCGGGCTGTGCGCACCTGCCGTCGTACGCCTGCTGGCGCGCCGCTACCGCGGCTTCTCCCGGCTGCGCGCGAACGTGACACGGTCCGCGCTGGCCGGTGCGGCGCTGGTGCTCGGCTCGGACGTCGTCCTGCGGGCGCTGGTGCCGGCCGACGTGGCGGTCGCCGTGCCGACCGGAGTGGTGACGAGCCTGGTCGGCGCCGTCTTCCTGGTGGTGCTGGCGACCAGGGGCCGGGACACCGGCGCCGCCGCCCCGCCCGACCGGCTGCGCATCCGCAGCCGGACCGTCTTCCTGGCCGTGGCCGGGACGCTGGTGGCGGTGCTGGTCGCGGTGGCCATCGCCTCCGTACTGCTCGGCGACTCCAAGCTGCTGCTCGGCGACGTCGCGAACTGGGCCCAGGGCAGGGCCGGGCGGGCCGTCGCCTTCGTCCTCGACACCCGGGTGCCGCGGGTGCTCGCCGCCCTCCTCGCGGGTGCGGCGCTCGCCCTGGCAGGCACCCTGGTCCAGGCGGTGACCCGCAACCCGCTCGCCGAACCGGGCGTCATGGGCGTTTCCGGCGGCGCGGCGCTGGGCGCGGTGATCCTGGTGACGACCGTTCCGGAGGCCGGGCCGGCGGGACTCGCCGCCGCCGCCTTCGCGGGCGCCGCCCTGGCGTCCGCGCTCGTGTTCGGGCTGTCCGCGCGCGGCGGCTTCCGGCAGAACCGCCTGGTCCTGGTCGGCATGGGCACCGCCACCGCGAGCGCCGCCCTGATCAGCCTGTTCATCGTCCTCACCGACCCGTTCAACGCCACCAAGGCGCTGACCTGGCTGTCCGGTTCGACGTACGGGCGCACCCTGCCCGGCCTGCTGCCGCTCGCCGTCGTCCTCGTGGCGGGGCTCGTCGTGGCGGTCGCGCGGCGCACCGAACTCGACCTCGTCTCGCTCGACGAGGACACCCCGCGGCTGCTCGGGCTGGGGGTTCCCCAGGCGCGCCTCGGATTCCTGGCGCTGGGCGTTCTGCTGAGTGCTGCGGCCGTCGCCGCTGCCGGAACCATCGCCTTCGTGGGGCTGGTCGCCCCGCACGCGGCGCGTGCTCTGGTGGGCCGCCGGCACGTGCGGGTGGTGCCGGTGGCGGTGCTGCTGGGCGCGGCGCTGGTCGGTACGGCGGACGTGGTGGGCCGCACGGTGATCGCGCCGGCCCAGCTGGGAGCGGGGCTGCTCACGGCGGTCATCGGGACGCCGTACTTCCTGTGGCTGCTGGTACGAACGCGGGGCGCGACGCGGTAAAGGCACTCCCTACTTTCCGCACTTTCCGCAAACTTCCCTATTGATCTCACCGATAGGGAAGTTTACGGTATCCCTGTGAGCGATCATCTTTACTCCGTGGAACAGGTGGCCGAGCGCCTGGGCCTGCACGCGCGCACCGTCCGCAACTACGTACGGGACGGGCGGCTGCCCGCCGTGCGCATCGGCAAGCAGTACCGGATCGCGCACGCCGACCTGGAGGCGTTCACCGGCCGCCCGGTGCCCGAACCCCTCGGTGAGACCACCTGGCGGGACCGGCACACCGAGGTGTCGAGCATCGTGGAGATCGACGCGGTCGGCGCGGAGACGGCCCACCGCCTGACCACCCTCCTGACGAGCGCGGCCGCCACCCGCGGCCCCGGCGGCAGCCCGCTGCGGATCGAGACGGTCTACGACACGGAACGGGCCCGGATGAAGGTCATCGTCATCGGCTCCCTGGGCGACACCGCCCGGCTGTTCGACTACATGGAAGGGGTGCTCGCGTCATGAGCGCGATCTACAAATCCACGGCCGGCGGGGAGGAGATCCGGCGCCGGTACCGGGAATCGCTGGACGCGTGGCCGGTTCCCTCCGAGGAGATGCGGATACCGACCCGCGAAGGAGAGACGTTCGTCCTCGCCTCCGGTCCGCGGGACGCCCCGCCCCTGTTACTGCTGCACGGCTCGGGCGCGAACACCACGATGTGGTGGGACGACGTCGCCATCTGGTCGCGGCACTTCCGTACGTACGCCGTCGACATCATCGGCGAACCCGGGCTGAGCGCGCCGTCCCGCCCGCCCCTGGCCTCCGACGCCTACGCCCGGTGGCTGGACGAGGTACTGGACGGCATCGGGATCGCGAACGCCGCGGTCGTCGCGGCCTCCCTCGGTGGCTGGGTGGCCCTGGACTACGCGATCCGCCGGCCGGAGCGGGTGGCCCGGCTGGCCCTGCTGTGCCCCGGCGGCGTGGGCAGGCAGAAGACGGGCTGGCTGGCCAAGGCCCTGTTCCTGCGCCTGTTCGGCAAGGAAGGGATACGCCGGTCGGCGGGGGTCGTCACGGGCCTGGACACACCGCGGGACGGGCCCGTCCTCGACCAGGTGGTGCTGACCTTCACCCAGTTCAAGCCGCGCACGGAGCGGCTGCCCGTCTTCTCCGACGACGCGCTGCGCGGCCTGGCCGTACCCGTCCAGGTGACCGTCGGTGCCCGCGACGTCCTGTTCGACTCCGCGGGCACCGCGCGGCGCATCCGCCAGTGCGTACCCCACGCGACCGTGCACGTCCTGCCCGAGGCCGGCCACGCCCTGCTCGGCCGCACCGATTCCCTACTGGAGTTCCTGCGGAGCTGAGGGCCCGGCGGCGCCCCCGGGGCCCGGAGCCCGCGCCTCACCCCGACGCCAGTCCGGTACGGACCATGGCCACGACCTCGTCGTCGGTCAGGCCGAGGGAGCGGGCCTCGGCCACCAGCTGGCCGACGCGTTCGGTGAGGCGGACGCGGCCCGCCGAGGCGTCGCCGGTCACCACGGCGCCGCGCCCCCGGCGCAGTTCGATCAGGCCCTCCTCCTTCAGGCGCTGGTATCCGCGGAGCACCGTGTGGACGTTGACGCCCAGGGACTCGGCGACCGCACGGGCCGCGGGCAGGCGCTCGCCCGCGCCCACGGTGCCGTCGGCGAGGGCGCCGCGGACCGAGGCCGCGATCTGGTCGCCGAGCGGCACCGGGGAAGCGTGATCGACGCGGAAGAGCACGTCAGACTCCTCGTCCGGGGTCGTGGGCGCGGTCGGCCGACGGTCCCGCGCCGGTACGGTACCGGCCGGCGAGCGCGTTGAGCAGTGCGGCCGCGGTGGCCGCGTCGTCCACGGTCACCACGAACACCCGGCCGCCGGCCAGCCGCAGCGCCAGCGCCTCACCGGAGCGCAGCACGATACCGCTGCGCCCCGACCGGATGCGGTATCCCCAGCCGCCGAAGTCGCGCAGCGGGCTGACCTGCTGGGTGCCCGCCTCCTCCACCCGGCCGAGGGGGATGCGCAGGCGGGGGCGCGATACGAGGGGCGAGGCGACCGTCAGGCCGTGGCGGTCGACGGTGACCCGTACGCTCGCGAACGCGACGCAGATCAGGCTCGCGAGAGCCATGCACGCGGCGCCGGCCCAACTCGCCGTGACGCCGATGAGCAGCGCGACGGCGAGGAACCCCGGCCCGAGGGCGAGCAGCGCGGAGGAGTTCACGGTGCGGGACCAGCCGGCGCTCTCGCCGTCCGCGAGGGCCAGCGAGGGCACCGCTTCCGACGGCCCGGGCACCGCGTCCGCCCGGACGTGGTCGCGGCCGGCGCACAGCCGGCCCACCGCCCCGGCGAGCAGCGCCACGCCGAGCGTCGCGCCCAGGTGCCACAGCGGTATCCGGACGGCCGCCGCGTCGCCGGTGTCCGCGTTGCCCAGCAGGGTCACCACACCCAGATAGCCGAAGAGCGCCGCCAGTCCGTAGCCGACACTGATCGCCCAGCGCAGGGCGCCCGCCGCCGCGTCGCGCAGCACCAGTGCGCCGATGACGGCGCCGAAGACGACTGGCATACCCAGCCACATCATGAGGAAGTCGGCGGGAGAGGCGAAATTGTCGCTGTTGCCGCCGGCGGTGAAGTGCACCGCCAGCGGGTCGGGCAGCCGGTCCCGCAACGCCCAGAAGACCGCCGTCACGACGGCCACGGCGAGCAGGAACGGCAGTACGGCGATCAGCGCCCGTCCGGGGCGGAAGGCGGGCCGCCCGGAGGCGGGCCCGGCGTGCACGGCGTCCATGAAGCACCCCTTTCCCATTGTTTGCATTGTAGTAGAACAACCCAGACTCAGCAGAGATCTCATATGTGAGATAACGTCTTCCTCATGGCAGACGACTACCTCGTACGCATCGGCAGGCTCATCCGCGACGCGCGACAGCACCGGGGCTGGACCCAGACGCAGCTCGCGGAGGCACTCGGTACGAGCCAAAGCGCGGTCAACCGCATCGAACGCGGCAACCAGAACATCAGCCTTGAGATGATCGCGCGGATCGGCGAGGCCCTCGACAGTGAAATCGTCTCGCTCGGGTATGCGGGACCCATGCACCTTCGCGTCGTCGGCGGCCGGCGCCTGTCCGGCAGCATCGACGTCAAGACGAGCAAGAACGCGTGCGTGGCGCTCCTGTGCGCCACGCTCCTCAACGCGGGCCGCACCACGCTGCGTCGGGTGGCCCGCATCGAGGAGGTCTACCGGATCCTGGAGGTGCTGGGCAGCGTCGGCGTCCGCACCCGCTGGATCAACGACGGCAACGACCTGGAAATCGTGCCGCCGGCCGAACTGGACCTGGACGCCATGGACACGGAGGCGGCACGCCGCACCCGCAGCGTCATCATGTTCCTCGGCCCGCTGCTGCACCGCATGGACCACTTCAAGATCCCGTACGCGGGCGGCTGCGACCTCGGCACGCGGACGATCACGCCGCACATGACGGCGCTGCGCCACTTCGGCCTGGAGATCACCGCGACGGAGGGCACCTACCACGCCGACGTCGACCGCTCCGTCTCCCCCAAGCGCGCGATCGTGCTGACCGAGCGCGGCGACACCGTCACCGAGAACGCCCTGCTGGCCGCGGCCCGGCACGACGGCGTCACGGTCATCCGCAACGCGTCCTCCAACTACATGGTCCAGGACCTGTGCTTCTTCCTGGAGGAGCTGGGCGTACGGGTCGAGGGCGTCGGCACCACCACCCTGACCGTGCACGGCGTCGCGCACATCGACCGCGACGTGGACTACGCGCCGTCCGAGGACCCCGTCGAGGCGATGAGCCTGCTCGCCGCCGCCGTGGTCACCGAGTCCGAACTGACCATCCGCCGCGTCCCGGTCGAGTTCCTGGAGATCGAACTCGCCGTCCTGGAAGAGATGGGCCTCAACCACGAGCGCAGCGCCGAGTACGCCGCCGACAACGGCCGCACCCGCCTCATCGACCTGACGGTCCGCCCCTCCAAGCTCCAGGCCCCCCTGGACAAGATCCACCCCATGCCGTTCCCCGGCCTGAACATCGACAACGTCCCCTTCTTCGCGGCCATCGCGGCCAGCGCCCAGGGGCAGACCCTGATCCACGACTGGGTCTACGACAACCGCGCGATCTACCTCACCGACCTCAACCGCCTCGGCGCCCAGGTCAAACTGCTCGACCCGCACCGCGTCCTGGTCGACGGCCCCACCCGCTGGCGCTCCGCCGAGATGATGTGCCCCCCGGCCCTGCGCCCCGCCGTCGTCATCCTCCTCGCCATGATGGCCGCCGAGGGCACGTCCGTCCTGCGCAACGTCTATGTCATCAACCGGGGTTACGAGGACCTGGCGGAACGGCTCAACTCGATCGGGGCGCAGATCGAGATCTTCCGGGACATCTGACGCTACGGTGCCGCCGCGCCCCGGCCAGACCTGCGCGAATGTGGGTCTGGCAGGGGCGCGGCGGCACCTCTGCGCGTACTTCGACAGCTGCGGATTCCGCGGCCCTCCGGCGCCGGGCCCCTTTCTCCTGCCTCACGACCGCGGCAGCGGCAGCGACTGGCCCCTCGGGCCGCCTCGGCCCCGGGGCTCACGAGAACGGCACCCCGGTGGCCTTGACGACGGGGTTCACCGGTTCGGCGCCGCTGACGAGGGGCCCTGCTCAGCGCCGGGCCGAGCGGAAGCCCGTCCACACGGCGCTCGCGGCGAGCAGGAGCACGATGACGGCCAGCCCCGAGTAGACCTGCCGGGTCAGCGCTTCCGTACCCGCGGTCTTCAGGAACTCCGGGTTGAAGAACATCCGGCGGTGGAGGACCCAGGCGAGCGGCAGGGCGAACACGGCCCGGGCCGCGGCGTTCAGGACGGCGAGGCGAACGGTCCACCTCTGTAGGGAGATCCGGGCCGCCGAGACCGCCAACATGCCGGCGAGGCCGAGGAGGACGGGCCAGATCCAGCCCGACCACAGGGCCGGGTCGAGCACCTCGACAGACTTGCCTCCGCCGTGGCCGTCGGACCCGTAGGGCTTCGCGACGTGCTGCCACACGGTCAGGGAGATCAGCAGCGCGTACCACGCCGCTCCGAGGGCGACCATGACGCCGCCCTTCTCCTTCTTCCGGGGCTCGGGCAGGTCGGTGACGGCCCACGCGCGGGTGCGGGCGGGCGCGCCGTCGCGGCCGCGGAACCGGTCGGCCAGGGCGAAGAAGAGGGTGAGCCAGGCGACCATCTGGGCGCCCAGCGTCAGTACGGTGGTGACGCCTTCGCCGACCGCCGCGCCGACGTCGCCGCTGTCGGCCAGTTCCACCAGTACGGCCACGACGGTCACCACCGGCAGCACGGTGGACAGCAGCAGCACCAGGAGGCGTATCTACACCGGGTAGTGGTTCGGCCCGATCAGCGCCAGCGGCCGGCCGGTGTAGCGGGCCGCGTACCGGACGGGGTCGCCCATCTCGGTGAGCACCTCGCGCTCGGCCGACCGCGGGTCCGCCGCCGCGCGGGCCTCGACGGTGTCGGCGATCGTGGCGCGCAGCTCCTCGCCGATGTCGTCGCGCTGGTCGGCCGGGAGCCGCCGGACGACCTCCTCCACGTAGCGCTCGGTGAGGGTGCTGGTGCTCATCCGTTCTCCTCGGTAAGTCGTGCGATCGTGGCCGAGAGGTCCTGCCACTCGCGGACCAGGCCGGCGAGGACCAGGGAGCCGTCGGGGCTCACCCGGTAGAACTTCCGCGGCCGGGGTTCGTCGGTGTTCCACTCGCTGGTGAGCAGGCCCTGCTTCTCCAGCCTGCGCAGCAAGGGATAGAGGGTGTTGCCGTCTACGGAGACCCCGGCGCCGTTGAGCGTCTCCAGGAGCGCATAGCCGTAACTCGGCTCCCGGAGCAGCGCCAGGCAGGCCAGGACCACCGTCCCGCGGCGCAGTTCGCGAGCCTGGGCGAGCCTTGGTCAGGCCCCGTCAGCGGGGTGGTGGCGTCGGTGAACTCCCCCGCACACAGCACGAACCGCCCCTGGAAACACCCGCCCGCACCTCGACCTCGCGCACACCGAGATCACCGAGGCCAACCTGAACCACATGGGTTCCGTGCCGGTCGACCGCGGCTGGTGGCCCCCGGCGACATCGTCATCCTCATCGGCTACGCCACGGTCGACGACGCGGAGGCCCGCACGCTGGAGCCGGGTCGTCTTCGTCGATGAGCACAACCGCGCGGTGAAGCTGGGCACGGACCCGGCTTCCTGACCGGCGTGTCACGAACCCGGGCCGGGCTCCGTTCCGTGCCCGGCCCGGGTTCGCGGCCGGCCCCCGGGCACGCCTCAGAACGTGGCCCGCTCCAGCCAGAAGTCCAGCAGCCGCGCGTCGCCGAGGATCTTCACTCGGTCACTGTCCGCCGGGAGCCGCCGGAAGAGGACCCACAGGACGTCCAGCATCGTGCCGCGCACGGAGACCGTCGCCTCGGTGTGGCCCCGGCGCCAGGAGAAGCCCTCATCCTCGAACTCGATGACCCACTCGGCGTTCAGGTCGGCGGCCGTGTCGGTGGCGTGCAGGTGGATGCTCTTGCCCGGCCCGCGCAGCTCGGCCAGCTGCGGCTTGTGTGTGAGCGCCTCGGGAGTGGACAGCATCATCAGGAACTCGTCCACGGCGTCCGCGGCGGCCCACGGTTCCGCTGTGAACCCGCGCCCCGCGGCCAGCGCCGCGTCAGCGCGGTGGACCATCGTCTCGTTCATCGCCCGCCGGGCCCAGAACCCGCTGCGCTGCGACTCGCCCCATGCCCACATCTTCTCGTCGGGGCCGGCGTCCCGCAGCGTGTTCACGAGCCGGTCCGCACCCTCGGTCAGCCAGGCACCGAGTGCCTCCGGACCGGCGTCGTCGGCCGGGGCTCCGGTGGTGAACGGCAGGCGTTCGGCCGCCCGGGCGCGGACGTTCGCCTCGTACCAGCGCTGGGCCTGGCCGACGTGCACGACGAGTTCACGCAGGGACCAGTCGGGGCAGGTGGGCACGGTGACCGAGAGGTCGGCGCCGGCGATGGCGGCCGCGAATTCGCCGGTCTCCGCGAGAATTCGGTCGCAATAACGGTCGTGATCGCACGTCAGAAGTGTCATGGTGCGCAGGGTAAGCGGTGGCGCCGCTCCTGCCACCCTGAATTTTCCCGGCGGCCGGGCCGCCGCTCAGCGGACGAGCCGGAACAGCTCGTACAGGTCGTCGGTGGTGTGGGCCGCTCGCAGCAGGCGGTGGAAGCCCGGGTGGGCGCTGTGGCGGGCGAGGAGCGAGAACACCTGGGCGGCGTGGGGGTCCTGGAGTTTCTTCGGGACGGCCAGGACGAACACGTCGGACACCGGCCGGCCGTCGGTGCCGCGCCAGCCGAGTCGCGCGGGGACGCGGGCGAAGGCGGCCGCCGGTGCGGACACCGCGCGGCTGCGGGCGGCGAGCAGGGCGATGCCGTGGAAGCCGGTGGCGCCCCGGGACATCCGCCGGCGGACCGCGGAGGCGAAGGCGCGGGCGTCGGAGACGGCGCCCGCGGCGTGCAGGCCGTGGGCCAGGGCGGCGAGCAGGTCGTCCCGGGTGGTGGCGTGCGCCCGCGGGTGGATACGCCGCCTGCCGACGTAGTCGGCGAGGCTCGGGGTGCCGGTACCGGTCGCGGCCGGCGCGGGTGGGGAGTTCACGCGTCGGCCGGCGCGGGTTCGGGCGCGGTGGTCTCGCTGCGCGCCGGGCGGAGAATTCCGGCAGCGCATACCGCCGCCACACAGAACGCGACGGGAAGAAGGAAGGTCAGGTTCAGGGGCACGAGGTGCGTGAGCGGTCCGATGACGGCGGGTCCGGCCAGCATTCCCACATATCCCATGCCGGCGACTTTCGAGACGTTCGCTCCGGAGGACGCCGGGTCCACATTTCCCGCGGCGGTGAAGAACTGCGGAATGCACCCGGACAGGCCGATGCCGAAAAAGGTCCAGCCCAGCAGGGCGAGGGGTATCCACGGGGAGAGCGCGGCGGCCGCCAGGCCGAATGCGGCGAAGCCGGCGCCGTACCGTACGACGCGCACCCGGCCGAAGCGGGCCACCACCCGGTCGGTGGCGAACCGGCCGACGGTCATGGCGGTGGCGAATCCGCCGTAGGCCAGTGCGGCGGTCGCGGCGGGGGCGTCGAGCACGTCCTTGAGGTGCAGCACACTCCAGTCGTTCGCCACGCCCTCGCAGAGCATGAGCAGGAGGGCGAGTACGCCCAGCGCCCAGACCTGGGACGGCGTACGGCGTCGTGTCACCGGCACGGCGGCCGGAGCGTCGGCACGGTCCTCCGCCACCGGACCCGACTTGGCAGGTGAGGGACTTTCCGGGGGCAGCAGGCCGGGCACCAGCGCGAGCGTGGCCAGAACCCCGGCCACCGCCACGCCGGCGAGCGTGAGGGAGGTCTGCCAGCCCCAGCTGATGGCGCGGGCGCCGACCAGCGCGGCGAGGACGCCGCCGACCGAGAAGACCGCGTGGAAGGCCGACATCACCGGGCGGCCGTAACCGCGCTCGACCTGAACAGCCTGGGTGTTCATGCTGACGTCCAGGCATCCGTTGCCGAAGCCCAGCGCCAGCAGGGCCGCCGCCAGGGTCCAGGCCGAGCCGGCCAGGCCGGGCAGTACGACCGTGACGCTGCACAGCACGCCGCCGGCCAAGACGATGTTCCGGCTGCCGAAGCGGTCGGCCAGCACCCCGCAGAGCTGCATGCCCACGAAGGCTCCGCCGCCCAGGAAGAGCAGCAGCCAGCCCAGGACGGCGTGCGTGATGCCGACCTGCTGCTCGACGGCGGGGATGTGCACGATCCACATCCCCATCACGAACCCGTTGAGCGCGAAGGCCGCGAAGGTGCAGGCGCGCGCTGTGCGTAAGCGCCGCGACGGCGGCGACCCGGCGATGGGGGCAGTCGATTCACTCATCACGAGTGACCATAACGCACATGAAACCTGTTCGACAGGGGGTGCGCCGCCCCCTGTCAGACGTGCACGATGTTCACGCCGGCGGCGCGCATCTCCTCGACCACGGCGCCGCCTTGGGGCGCATCGGTCACCACGACGTCGAGCTGCTCGACCGAACAGATCCGGCCGAGCGCCACCCGCCCCAGCTTCTCCGCGGTCGCCACCAGGATGATGCGCCGCGCCGACCGCGCGGCGACCCGCTTCACGTGCACGTCGTCCAGGCTGTACGCGGTGGCCCCGTTGGCCGCGTCCACACCGCAGCACCCGAGGACGAAGGTGTCGTACCGCAGGTCCTCGAACGTACGCAGCGCCGTCTCCCCGTAGAACGACAGCTCCCCCGGCCGGACTTGGCCGCCCGGCAGCAGCAGGCGGATGCCCTCGTGCTCGGCGAGCGGCATGGTCGCGTGCAGCGACAGCGGGGTGACGGTCAGCCGGCGGCCCGCCATGGCGTGGGCGATGGCGACCGCCGTGGTGCCGGTGTCCAGGGCGACGGTCTCCCCGTCGTTGAGCATCCGCACGACCACGTCGGCCAGCTTCGCCTTGGTCTCGTTGCCGACCATGGCCCGTACCGCGTACGGCGGTTCGACCCCGCTGAGCAGCGCGGTGACCGCCCCGCCGTGCACCCGGCGCAGGGCGCCCCTGGACTCCAGCAGTTCCAGGTCGCGGCGGATGGTCATCTCCGACGTCTGGGTGGAGCGGGCGAGTTCGGCCACGGAGGCCCGGTTGCGCTCGGCCAGCAGGGCCAGGATGAACCGGTGGCGTTCGGAGACATTCATGCCGCTGATGTAGCACATCAACACAGCCGGTGCGAGTTCTCGCCCTTTGCCCGGTTGGCCACCACCGCCGTCAAGGCCATGGCCGGTTGACAGTCACCCAGCCCGAGTGTGTACTCACGCGAACGTTGTGTGACTCTCGCGAGGAGACATGATGACCGCAGTGCTCTTCGACCTGTTCGGCGTGATCGCCAGACACCAGTCGCCGGCCGCCTGCGCCCGGCTGGAGCGCACCGCCGGGGTCTCCAATGACGCCTTCTGGGAGAGTTACTGGGCTTTGCGGCAGCCTTACGACCGGGGCGACCGGAACGGCGCACAATACTGGCACACCGTCGCCGACGCGCTCGGCACGCACTTCGACGAGGAACGCGTAGCGGAACTGACCGCCGCCGATGTGGCGAGTTGGAGCAGGGTCGACGACACGATGGTGGAATACGTTCGCGGACTGGCGGACGACGGCGTCACGATCGGCCTGCTGTCGAACATTCCCGAGGAATTGGCAGCGCACTACGAGGAGCACCAGAAGTGGCTGAAGCACTTCTCGGTCCTCGCCTTCTCCTGCCGCATCGGCCACGCCAAGCCGGAGGCCGACGCCTACGCCTGGTGCAGCACGGCCTTCGGCCTGCCCCCCGAGCACATCCTGTTCGTCGACGACCGCAAGGCCAACGTCCGGGCAGCCGAAACCCTGGGCATGCGAGGCCACGTCTTCACGTCGTTGGCACACCTGCGCTCGACCCTGGCCCGCACAGCCGTCTAACGGCGCCCCCTCACACCGGCGCCGGGGCGGGGGGCCTGACACCCCTTCCCCGGCGCCTTGCCGCGTCGGCTCCCAGGGGTGGGGGTGGGGAGGTCGCGCATCAGGAGGAGCGCCGCGAGAGCGAGGAGCCCGGCGACGGCGCCGGTCCAGGCAACGGTGGAGCCGATGTCCGAAGCGGTGGTCGAGCCGGTCGCCGGGGCGCCGGGCACGGTTGCGAGGTGGTGGCTCGTCAGCGACTGGACGCAGGCCAGGCCGAACGCGCCGCCGATCTGCTTGGCGAGGGCGGAGCCCGCGGTGGCCGTGCCCATATCGGCGTGCGGGACGCAGTTCTGGGTGGCGATGGTGATGCCGCCCATGGCCGGTCCCGTGCCGAGCCCGGCGATGAGCAGCCATACGGAGGTCAGCGCCGACGGCGTCGCGGCGTCCAAGGCGACGAAGGCGGCGGTGCCGGCGGTCAGGAGCCCCGCACCGGCCAGGAGCACGGGTTTGGCCCGGCCGCTGCGCAGGACGGCGGTGGCGGTGAGCCGGTTGCCCAAGGCCATGCCGATCAGCAGGGGGATCAGCAGGAGGCCGGAGACGGTGGCCGAATGGCCGCGGACGTACTGGAAGTACAGCGGCAGGAGGACCCCGACCGGCAGAGCGGCGGCCTGGAAGAAGAATCCGCCGGTCAACAGTGCGCTGTACGTGCGGTTTCGGAACAGCCGTAACGGCAGGACCGGGACGGCCGCGCGCCGCTCGACCGGGACGAGCAGGGCGAGCAGGACCAGGCCGGCGAGCAGGCAGCCGGCGACTGCGGGGTCCGACCACGGCAGGGGGTGCCCGGCAGAGATGTCGCCTTTGAGACTGAGGCCGGTCAGGGCCAGGGAGAGACCGGCGGTGAGCAGGAGGACCCCGGCCACGTCGAGACGGCCGGAAGGGGCGGAGGCGGAACGGCGGTCCGGCAGCACGAGGGTGAGTACGGCAGCGGCGGCCAGCCCCAGGGGGAGGTTGAGCCAGAACGCCCAGCGCCAGCCGGCGTGGTCGGCCAGCAGACCGCCGACGATCGGGCCGCCGACCATGCCGAGCACCATCATCGCGGCCAGCACCGTCTGCATGCGGATGAGTCCCGCCGCGCGGGAGGGCGGGTGGAGGTCGCGGATCAGAGCCATACCGAGGGTGAGCAAGGCCCCCGCTCCCAACCCCTGGACCGCGCGGGAGACGATCAGCACCTCCATGGTCCCGGCCAGACCACAGGCGAGCGAACCGGCCAGGAACACGGCGAGCCCGCCCAGCAGCGCGAACGTCACCAGCGTCCGGTGGTGGCGGGCGAGTTCGCCGTACGCGCACGCGTCAGGTGCGGTCATCGGGACCCGGGTGCCAGCCGCAGGGTGTCGCGGTCGGGTGTGAACAGGGCGGCCAGAGCCGCGCGCGGTGCGGCAAGGCCCGCTTCGCGGTCCGGGGAGTGGCCGTCCCCGCCGGGCTGGTCGTGCGCGGGGCGCTCCAACCGTCCGGCCGCGGCGACGATCATCGCCCGGCGCTGACTGGAAGCCAGCGACCACCAAAGGAATCACCAACAGTGTTTGAATTTTGCGTAAGACGCTGAAACGAACGTCCCATTGTTCCGTATGCTGCCCCTTAGAGTCTTGTCGAAGTCTCGCTGGGCGCTGCGACGGAAGTCCGCCATGGTCCGGGCGGCCGGGCGCTGGTCGCTTCAACTCCCCTTGTCAGCAGGTCAGATGTCGTGCGCGCGAGTCAGTTCCCAGATCGCTCGCGTAGCGCTCGGGTGGTTTCCAGCCGATTAACAAGTGATCAAGAGATATGAACACTCGCCCTGTTAGGGTCGGTGTCGGCAAAGGGTGTAAAGCCCACCGGTGAGGACTCAGCCACCGGACCACACACCGCCCTCGGCGGTCCCGCGCCGCCCGTTTCCGGGCACCCGCGCGGCCAGCCATCCGCATACCCGATATCCGGAACCAGTACGTCTTCTTCCAGGAGATATGTCCATGGACGGCACGAACGTACGAGATCTGTTGTATTACCCCGTCAGCGCCCGGAAGATGGTGCGCGGCGAAGGGATCCACCTTTACGACGAGGACGGCAACGAGTTCATCGACTGCGCCTCGGCGACCTTCAATCTCAGCCTCGGGTACTCCCACCCCGCCGTCATCGCGGCGATGAAGGAGCAGTTGGACGTCTTCGCCCACCTGACCTCCTCCGTTCGCAGCGAACCGATCGACGGGCTGGTGCACCGCCTCGTGGAGGTCTCGCCCGCGAACCTGACCAAGGTGCATCCGAAGGTCTCCGGCGGTTCCACCGCCAACGAGGGCGTCATCAAGATGGCGCAGCACGCGACGGGGCGCTCGGAGGTCGTCTCCCTGTTCCGCAGCCATCTCGGGCAGACGATGATGATGACCTCGATGTCGGGCAACGCCTTCCGCAAGGAGCCGTTCCCCTCGCTCTTCCCGCGCACCTTGCAGGTGCCGGACCCGTACTGCTTCCGCTGCTTCTACGGGCAGAAGAAGGACAGCTGCGGGATGATGTGCGTGGACCGGATCGAGGACTTCCTGGAGTACGCGAGCACCGGGCAGGTCGCCGCCGTCATCGTGGAGCCGATCTCCGGCAACGGCGGCAACATCGTCCCGCCGGACGGCTACTTCCAGAAGCTGCGGGCCTTCTGTGACGAGCACGACATCGTGCTGATCTTCGACGAGATCCAGACCGGGATCGGCCGTACGGGCCGGATGTTCGCGGCGCAGCACTTCGACGTGGAGCCCGACGCCATCACCACCGCCAAGGGTCTGGGGGGTTCCGGCGCGCAGGTGGCGGCGATCCTCACCAACGAGCGGCTGGCCGGTCTTCCGGCCGATCACCACTCGTTCACCTACGGCGCCAACCTGCTGGCGGCCTCGGCGGCCAACGTCACCCTCGACATCGTCCGGCAGCCGGAGTTCCTGGCCAACGTGCGGGCCACCGGCAACTACATCCTCGGCCGGCTCGCCGACATGCAGACCCGCCACCCGGCCATCGTCGACGTGCGGGGCGTCGGTCTCATGATCGGTTTCGAGATGGCGCACCCCGACGGCAAGCCCGCCGTCAAGCTGACCAACCACCTGGCCGGCGCGGCCGGGCAGCACGGGCTGATCCTGCGGACCTCCCGGTACGGCTACGGGAACGTGCTCAAGGTCCGGCCGCCGCTGATCCTCACCCTCGACCAGGCCGAGCTGCTGTGCGACCGTCTGGAGAGCCTCTTCCGCGCGGAGCTGTCCTCATGACGCAGATGAAGGAGCTGCTGACCGGCCTGGGCCGGCACGTCAGGGCCGAGCTGACGACCTACGCCGGCCGGGGCCTGGCCCGTCGGGTGCACGGCGACTCCCCCGGCGGCGACGCCCAGTTCGACGTGGACGAGGTGGCCGAGCGGGCCGTACTGGAGTACCTGCGCGAGCACGCGGAGGTGCCGCTCGCGGTGTACACCGAGGACGGCTCGCTGGTCGAGCTGGCGCCCGAGCCGCGGTACGTGCTGGTCGTGGACCCCATCGACGGCACCCGGCCCACCTCGGCCGGGCTGGAGATGGGCATGGTGTCGATCGCCGCGGCGCCGCTGACGACGTCCGCGCCGACGCTGGACGACGTCACGGCGGCGCATCTGCTGGAGATCAAGTCGGGTGCGTGGATCTACGGTGACGACGAGGAGGGGCTGTCGCACGGCGGCTTTCCGCACCCGCTGCCCCGGCTGAGCCGTACCACCGACCCGGCGAAGATGTTCTGGTCGATCGAGTTCAACGGCCACCCCATGCACTTGATGGCGGCGGCCTACGCGCACCTGGTGGACCGGTCCGCCAACACCGGCGGCGTCTTCGTGTTCAACAGCGCCACGTTCTCGATCTCGCGCATCATCACCGGCCAGCTCGACGCGTACGTGGACATCGGCAACCGCGTCCTGCGCGACCACCCGGGTACCGAGGCGGCCTTCCTGGAGGCCGGGCGCGGCTCGGTCCTGCACCTGTTCCCGTACGACATCGCCGCCGCGGTCTTCCTCGCCAAACGCAGCGGGGTGACCATCACCGACGCCTACGGCGACGACCTGGGGACCACCGGGCTGCTCGACCTGGACCCGATGAACCAGAAGTCGTGCATCGCGGCGGCCACCCCCCAGCTGCACAAGGAACTGCTCGGCGCCATCCGGTGGGACATCCCCGGCGCCCTCCCCACCACGGCAGGAGGAAGCACGTGAAGGCCCTGATTTTCAACGAGTGGCACACCGTTTCGCTGGTCGACCGCCCGAAGCCGGAGGCGTCGGCGCCCACCGACGTCGTGGTGCGGGTCGCGCAGACCGGCATCTGCGGCACCGACCGCAGCGTGCTGGTGGGCAAGTTCCCGGCCGAGCCGGGCGTGGTGATGGGGCACGAGGCGGTCGGCACCGTGGACGCGGTGGGGTCGGCGGTGACCGCGCACCAGCCGGGTGACCGCGTCATCGTCAATCCGACGCTGTACTGCGGCGGCTGCCCGGCCTGCCTGCGCGGGCACGGGGACTTCTGCGTCAACAAGGCCGGTACGGAGGTCGGGCTCGACCTGGACGGCGGGTTCGCCGAGTACCTGCGGCTGCCCGAGCGGTTCGTGCACGCCGTGCCGGAGGACATGGACTTCGACCGCGCGGTGGCAGTGGAGCCGCTGGCGTGCGCGCTGAACAACATCGAGGCGGGCCGGCTGGAGGCCGGCGAGACCGCGGTGATCGTCGGTGGCGGCCCGGTGGGCGTGGTCTGCGCGATGGCGGCCCGGCACTACGGTGCGCGGGTCCTGCTGATCGAACCGGACCCGTACCGGCGGGAGCTGTGCCGCGAGGTCCTCGCGCAGGACGGCGGCGGCCGGGTGAGCGTGCACACGCCGGACGAGGCCGGGCTCGCGGGCCGCGGTGACGTGGTCGTCGACACCGTCGGCAACCTGCTGGAACAGAGCCTGGCGTACGCCGCGGCGCGCGGCCGTGTGGTGATCATGGGGTACGACAGCAAGGCGTCGGCCACCGTGCGGCCGCTGGAGATCCTCCAGCGCGGGTTGCAGATCATCGGGGCCGGGGACTACAACGGCCGGCTGTTCCCGAAGGCGATCGAACTGGCCCGGTGGCTGCCGCTGGAGCGGCTGGTGACCCACCGCTTCCCGCTGGAGGAGCACGAGGTGGCCTTCGCCGCGCTCGCCGCGGCGCCGGGAGCCCCGTACTCGGCGCTCAAGGTGGTGCTCGTACCGGAGTGACGCGGTGCCGGCCCTTCCCGCCGGGCGGCGGTGCGCAGCCCGGCGGGAGGGGCCCGTCTCTAGTGGAACTGTTCTTCTTCGGTCGAGCCGCGCAGCGCGGTGGTGGTGGAGGCGGGGTTGATGGCGGCGGCGATCTGGTCGAAGTAGCCGGTGCCGACC
>NZ_JBIRJY010000011.1:180881-286070 GCF_044329785.1 Streptomyces sp. NPDC017529 | reverse complement strand
TTTCACCAGGCCCTCCGGGCGCTTCCCTTCGGTCTTGCGTTTCCGACTCTATCAGATCCTCGCGGTCCTGATTTTCGCCGGTGCGTTTCGGCCTTCCGGCTTCTTCGCATTTCCGATCTTACCAGATCCGTTCGGCGTTTCCGCTTTCCGTTTCCGGTCCCGTTCGGAGGGGGTTTTCCGCGCCTTCCGGCGTGATCACCACTTTAGCGGTTTCTCCCGGTGACTCATAATCGAGTCGGCGGTTCGAATTCCGGCATGCCGAAATTGTTCCCGTTCGGGAGTCGTGCAGTGGTGGTGGTGCCGCCGGTGCGGCGTGAGTGGCTGTCGCGGTGCCTGTCGGCGCCGTGGCAACTCGGAGAACAGTACACGAAGGATCAGTCCGCAAGATCCCCGGCGCCGTTCTGAGTCAGATGCATAGGAGCGGATGCGGTCGACGGCTGTGTCGTAACCGTCGGTGTGGCCGCCAGCATCAATGTCCGTGGCCAAAGCGTGTTGCAGAAGGTTGGGACCGAGCAGCAGGTCAGAGCCGGTGACGGGGTGCCTGCTCATGCGGCGAAGGCGAGGTTGCGCATGTGGGCGACGGCTTGGACGGCGTGGTGGAGCCCGTCGCTGAGCCCGTCGCCGCGTTGCCGGCAGTCGCGGAGGACCTTGTAGACCTTCATCCGGCCGATGACGTGTTCCACGCGGGCTCGGACCTTGCGGTGCTCGGCGCTGTCGTCCTCCTCACTCTTGAGCAGCGCCCGGCCGGGGCGTTTGCGGTGCGGCACCACCATGCCGCAGTGGTGCCCGGCACCGGTCGTGCCGCAGCGACGATGAGGCGAGGGTCAGCATCCACGATGACCTGCACGTTTACCGAGAACCCGCAGTTGCGAGGAAGCGCCGACACGCCGGTCGCGGACCGGGAGCAGGGTGGCGTCCACGATCCACAGCCGGTCTGTGGCGTCGGCGGGGCCATGGCCAGGTTCGTGCGGTAATACACAGCCACGATCAGGACTCGTTCCGCGAGTGGAAGACTTCACGGCCGACCCATCAAGGTGACATTACCGCCGCGCTCACGTACCGCCTTCAGCACCCGCTCGAACTGGTCCACACGCAGCCCGGTGATCGTCTCCACCCACATCCGCTCGGCCCTCATCACCCCGTCCATATACCGGAGATGCACGGTTCACCGGTTCACCGCCTTGCGCAACACGCTTTGGGCCCTTGCACCCGTCCAATGCGATGTAGCCCTCACATCGCGGGTCGTCCGGCCGTACCACCCGCAGGTTGGACTGCTTGAGCACGGGAGCTGCCGGGGCCGGTGAGTGGCAGGGGCGGTTCGGTGCCGAGGACGCAACCACCGGTTCAGGCCAACGAAGGCGAACCGGACCACGCCGCCGACCGCGACGATCGCATCCAGTGCTCTCCGGGCAAGCGGAGGTGGGCCGCTGACCAGTGGCTGGCAACATGGAGGTCAGGCCGACGCCGTCGGAAGGTTTGGTATGGCGTACTGCACGGACGGCCCACCACAACGCCGGAGCGGCACGGCAGATACCGGTTCACGTGTGGGAGGAGGTGCCGCGGGTGTCGGCCGACCGGCCCCGCGAGGGCAGCCTGTTTCATCTGGGGCGGGTGGCGCTGGAGCCGTGGCAGTCCCGGTACGCGCCCGTCCTGTACGTCGTGGCCACCATCGGCCTGCCGATGACCCGGTGCGGTTCAGCGATCCGAAGCGGCTGGCGGCCGCGGCGGAGCCCGGACCGCTGTACGGCGGCTGCGGATGCGCCCGCCAGTTCCCTCGCCGCGGCAGCCGGTGCTGCTCGTGGTAGTGAAACGCGTCTCGACGCGGATGGTCGCACTCACCGTGCGGCACACCCGCGGTATGGATCGGTGGCGGCAGGCGGAGCTGGGAACGCCCGGCGACACACTGCTGCAACTGCACCGGGTCGCCCGGACGCTGGTCAAGTCCCGAGAGCACCCGAGCCGCACGGCGATCTCGGAGCGCCTGGGCGAAGCCGTCCCCGGTGCCGGACACATCGGGCGGATGGCGGCCGTCCTGGACGTGTTGGCCGCCCACCCTATGTTCGTGGACGTCACGGGAGCCCTGGCAGGCCGGCGCCCCCGGCCTGGTCGGTGTGGTCGGTGTGGTCGGTGTGGTCGGTCAGCCGACGGCGACGACATCGCCGGCGGCCGCATGGTCAGGGTCTGGTGCCTGCGCCCCGGCCACCGCTCCCCCGCCCTCCCCCTTTCTCTGACCACTTTGGATCATTCATCTGACCGCTTCGGATCATTCAGGAGAACACATGCGTTTACGCACCCCTTGGCGCGGCGGAATGCTCGCCGTGCTCATGGCGGCGGTCGCCGTCGTCGCGGTCGGGCCGGTACCGGGCACGGCCTGGGCGTCCGCGGCCCCCCGAGCCGCCCTCATACCCGCCGTGGACCGCGAGATCCACTTCACCGCGGACGGCGTCACCGCGTACGGCACGCTGCACATACCCGCCCACCGTGCGGGCCACAAGCTCGCCGCGGCGCTGCTGCTTCCCGGCAGCGGCCCGACCGACCGCAACGGCGACGAGCCGCCCGGCCTCACTCCCCACACCCTGGCCCTCACGGCCGGCATCCTCGGCGGTGACGGTGTGATGAGCCTGCGGTTCGACAAATACGGCACCGGGCGCACGGGCCTGGGCGGACGCGACAGCGCTCCCGACATGGCCGCCTACACCCGACAGGCCGTGACCGCGTACAACTCCCTGCGCGCCCAGCCTGAAGCCGACCCGCACGCGCTGCTCGTGGTCGGGCACAGTGAAGGCGGCCTGCAAGCACTGCTCGTCGACCGCGCCGTACAGCAGAAACCGGCCGGGCTCGCGCTTATCGCCCCGCAGAGCATGCGGCTGCTGGACCTGGTCCGCCTCCAGCTGGCGGACACATTGAACCGGGCGGTTGCCGCAGGGCACCTCACCGCACGGCAGGCGTGGTGGAACAACCGGGGCGTGGCCAGGGCCATCGCGGACTTCCGCGCTCGGCGCCCGGTGGACACCTCGGCGCTGATGCCGTCCCTCGCCGCCCTCCTCAAGGGCATGTTCGGGCCGGTCAACGCGGATTTCGTCCGCAGCGACGACGCTCTCTTCCCGCCGACCGTCGCCCGAGGTGTCGCGCCCGGCACACGGACGCTCGTCACCTGCGGCACGGAGGACACCAATGTGCCCTGCCGGACGATGCCCGCTCTGCTGTCGGGCCTCGACGCCGCCCGTACCACCGGTCCGGGACTGCGGATTCTTCCCGGGCTCGACCATCTCCTTCACCCTGCCGGCACTCCCGTAAACGATTCGGTGATCGCCCCGGCCGCACAGCAGGCCCTCCACGACTTCGTGCGCCCCTGGCAGCACACCGCACAGGACTGAGGAACCTCCACGACCGCGCCTGACCCCGCGCGACCGTGCCCCGCTTCCCGCACCGGACCCACGGCGCCGTCGGCGTCGTTGACGTTGCCGCGGGCCGGTTACGGCGCTGATGACCCGGCTCCGGGCACAGCGCACAGAGAGCGCACATCAGGGCCTGTGCAGTGCGCCCTACGGAGCGGGCACCACCGTCGTCAGCCTCCTTGTCATGTCATCCGGTATCAGAACTGCTGAGATCCGAGCGAAGTCCCCGCCCGATGCAGCAATCGGCGCGGGGACACTCGCATACAGGGCTTTCTCCTGCTGGCGTGACCAGCCAGCACCACATCGGCGAGAAGGAACCAGAGCCCGCGCGGAGACACATCACCACGAGAATGCCGACCAGGTGCCCGGGCTGCGCATGCGAATAACACAGAACTGGGAACATTCGTTCTTCCGCAGACTGACCACAGTTGCCCCCTGTTGTCCCCGAAGATGGACCCACCCAGGTAATAGCTAAAGCAACGTTGGGAGTACGCATATGGCGGTGGAGACCGGCACGCGGCAGGGGGAGCGTGTGGCGGGGCGGGTATGGACGGTGCGTCTGGCCCCTTACGGCCGCCCTTCCGCCGGCGCGGTACAGCTCTCCTGCTCGCGCCCAACCTGCCCTGACCAGCGTTTTCCCGAGGGCTCGGCGGCCGGGCGCAAGGCCGCGGTCGCACACGTCAACACGCACCTGGCTCATATCCGCGCGGATGGCGGGCCCTGCGGTGAGGCGTGGTGTGCCTGCCGCGCCGCCGACTGCGCCTGGCACACCCCTGATTCCGACGCCAGATACCCCAGCGGGCCGCAGCCGCCGGCGCAGGCGGTGTGGTGCGGCGGCCCGGTGGTCCTGGCGGTGTCCGCGGACCGTGCCGGACGGCTGTGGCGGATCGCCGAGATGTGCGCGCGCTGTGCAGCCGCCACGCCCGGCTGCCGCGTCCTGGATATCGCCCCTTCTCCGGTCCGCACCGCCTCGGCCAGGACGGACCAGACTACGGTTGAGGCAGCCGCGCAGCAGGAGCAGGCCAGCGGCACAGCAGCAGGCGGCATGGCAGCAGTCTTCTCCGACCATTCCCCCTCCCCCGCAGCGGATCCGTCCTCCCCGGTCGCCGGGTCGGCGCCGGTCCCCCAGGCTCGCGCCGCCGTACCGGGTGCAGCGTCCCGGTCGGCGAAGCGGTGGGGAAAGATCGCGCAGCGGACCGTGCCGCACGACCTGCAGCCCGACGTCCTGCGGACCGAACTCATCGAACTCGGGGACGCCTTCCGTACCTATCAGCGGCGCACCGAACCCAACCTCGACCTCCTGGCCGAGCTCCACGATCGCAAGGCCCGCGCCTTCCGGCTGTGGGCCGACGTGAGTGGCGACGGCTCCCTGCGCCACGAGGCTCAGCGCGCCGAGCAGGCCGCGCAGACCACCCGTGAGATGCACGAGAACCGCGGCGGTGGCACGACAGACGGCGGGCCGGTGGTGGAACGGCTGCTCACCCGCACGCAGGCCGCGCACGCCCGCACCGTGCTGGACTACGCCACCGCCCACGCCCCGTACCCGCAGGCTGAGGTGCGCCTGGCGGTGCTCATGCTCGCTCTGCGGGCCGCGCGGGACGGCACCGGCAACGTGACCGGCCAGGACCTGACCGGCTGGCTCCAGGGCGATGCCGAGCAAGTTCTTCAGCAGCTGGTCGACGCCGGCTGGTTGCGCCTGCCAGGCACCGTGGCCGAGGCACTGGCCTCCCGTCCCGAAGACGCCACCGCCTTCACCGTTCCCGCGCTGCTGCCCGGGCAGCCCCGCCCGTTCGCCTTCGGCAAGGTCGCCCGCTCCCGGATTTCCGGTTGGGCGCAGAAAGTACTGGGTGACCGGAAGATCCGTAAGAAGAAACTGGGCGCCCCGACACGGCTCCTGGCGCTCTACACCGCCGCCCACACCCGCCCCGATGGCCGCCTCGGGCGCGCCGAGGACGGCGGCCTGGACCTGGACCTGGCCGCCGCCTTCTGCACCCTGCGCGCCGACCAAGTCCCCGAGCACGCCGCACTGCTGGTCACTGCCGACTGGCTCACCGAGGCAGACACCACCACAGGCTGCCTACGCGGGCGACTCGCCGAACGCGTCTGGCCGCTGGGCGCACCGCTGTAAACCAGCTCGCACCGCCGACCGGGCGGACTCCGCACCGACGGCAAGCCGGAGCCAGCCTTGATGGCTCCGGCCCCCGTTTCTGGCTGCGGTGGTCCAGGTCAGGCGCGGACACGGCGCGATGTACGACGCCCTGAACAGCGGGAACGACGTCGATGTGTCGCGGCTGCGGCAGGTCCTGGCCGGGCTGCCGCAGCCGCAGACTCAGCCACAGCCACAGCCACAGCCACAGGCCGACGCGCAGATCACCGGCTGATGTGGCACCGACCCAAGCCGGCCGCCCGGCTCGAAGAACCGGCGCCCTGCCCCCTCTTCTCTTCGACGTTGGCACAGCGCTCAGGCGACCAGTGGCCCTCGCCGTACGTGGCCAGGCACCTTGCGAACAAGCTCAGGGCCGGGTGTCCGACTGGTCGAATGGGATGACGGTTCGGTACTTGCCGCCGGCCGTCTGACGGGGTGGTTCCTCGGCACGCTGGACCGAGACGTGGTCAAGTTTGTTGTCGGCGAGCAGGCGGGTCAGCTCCTGGTGGGCGCTCTGCCACACGCGGTCCGGGTCGGCGTCGGCGGCTGGCAGCAGACGTACGCGCAGGGTTGACGGGGCGGTCTGCTCGACCTGGAACAGTTCGACTCCAGGAGTGCGGTCGAAGAGGGTGCCGAAGGCCAGGGGGGCGAGTTGCACGGGGGCGCCGGAGTGGGTGGGGAAAGTGAGGATGTCGCCTGCGCGCCCTCGTACGCGGAGCGCGGGCAGCGGGTTGCCGCACGGGCACGGGTCGGGCCGGAGCAGGACGCTGTCGCCGAGGTCGTAGCGCAGGAATGGCTGTACGCGGTTGGCGAGGTTGCTGATCAGCACGGTGTGCGAGAACTGGCCGGGCGGCGTGGGCTGGTGGTCCGCGTCGACCGGTTCGAACACGGCCCAGTCGCTGTTGACGTGGTACCAGCCGCGAGTACAGCTGTGACTGAGGTAGGTGCACTCGGTCGCGCTGTACATCGCGCGGACCGTGGTGCGGAAGGCGCGGGCAATCCTGTCGGTGTCGTCCGTGGTCATCGTCTCGCCGGCCGGCTGGACCAGCACCGGGTTGATACGCAGGCGGCCGGCTTCCTGCTCGGCGGCGAGCAGCATGATCGTGCTGGCGTAGCCGATGACGAAGGCGGGGCGGTAGTCGTTGAGTTCGGCCACCAGCTGCGCCATCGGCGTGTGCACCGGGAAGGCCCGGATCAGCTTGCTGCGCCACCCGCCCGCTTGGAGCGTGCGGGAATACGCGGCGAAGCCGACGTAGTGCCCGCCGGTGGCCACGAGTTGGGCGAAGCGGCCGCTGCGAGCGGCTGCCCGCAGGAGGCCGGCGGGCCCCAGCCACGTGGCGAGCGCGCGGGAGGTGAGTGCGGCTCCCACGTCCATGTACCGGTCGTCGAGGACGAAGAGGCCGCGTCGGCCGCTGGTGCCCGAGGTGGTGGCCACCATGTACTTGCCGAGGAAGCGCTGCCCGATCCGGTCGTGATCGTCGCTGAAGGCGCGCACCTTCTCGTACGTGATGGCGCGGTCGGCCACCCAGTCGTCGAAGTGACCCATCAGTTGCTTTTTGTCGGTGACCGGCAGCAGCGTCGGATCCTCCACCCGCTCGGGCAGTTGGCGGTAGAGACTGCGGTAGTACGGGGAGGTGGCCCGGGCATGGGCGACCATGTCGGCCAGCCGCTCGCGCTGCCGCCGCATGACGGCGGGCATGCCCTCCTTGCGAGCCTTGCGGGCGTCCCGTCCAAGCCACGTCAAGTTCTCGGTCATCGTGTGGTACTCCCTTGGCGTATGGGGGTCGAGAGCCCGACCTGTCGCAGGACGGCGAGGAAGTAGGCTTTGACCTCTTGCGCGCCGGTGGTGTCGGGGTATGCGGCGAGGTGTTGCAGGGCCGCGCCACTGAGCAGCTGCTGAAGGATTTCCGGGTCACTGTTCGGGGGGAGCTGCCCGGCCGCGCGGGCCCGCTCCAAGGTGGTGTGCACCGCAAGGCTGCGGTGGCTGCCGTGGGCCTTGTGGTAGGCGCGCAGCAGTTCGGGCAGGTCGTCGACCGTGCCGTAGAGGCGGCGCATCAGCCTTCGCGCGCGGGGCTCGCCGAGGTGGTCGGCCCAGGCCGTCACCATGCTGTCGATGTCCGGCCAGTCCAGCGAGCCGGGGTCCGCGTCCCGGTATTCCCACTCGACCGCACGCACCAGCAGGTCGGTCAGGGTCGGGAAGCGCCGGTACACGGTGGCGCGGGTGACTCCGGCGCGGCGCGCCACCTGCTCGATGCTGGTCAAGCCAACACCTCGCTCGATGAGCAGATCGAGTGCCGCCGCGAGGATCGCCTCGTCCGCCTCCCGGCTGCGCGGCCGGCCGGGGGCCTTCGTGGCCGGGGCCGATGCGGCGGTGGCACAACCTTCGGGATCGTTGTCATCAGACTTCACGAGAATAGAATACAGCACTGCTCTGTATTCTATTTCGGCGGCTCATGCCGCGTCAGCGTTGCCCGTCGGGCCCGTTGCGTGAGGTTCACGTCCTGCGGGCCTGGCCGGCCGATGACACCGGGGAGCCATTCCTCCCGGCGGGCCTGGGCAAAACGTGAGGACAGACGCCGGTACGTAGGCGCGGGGTCAGAGGTCATCCACCCGGAGACGAGTCGGCAGCACACCTGCCGGAGGTGCAACCGCCGATCTCGTTGCAGCCGGTGACGCCTTCGACATCGTCGTCGCACCGCCAGGGTTCCGGGGGCCGCCACCACACCACCCACTGACAGCCCGCTCACACGCCCATTCGTACCCTCGGGGCCAACTTTCCAAAGTTGCAGCCCAGGCGACCGATACGACCGCCTTTGCGATCTCCGTCACATGCAAAACGATCTTGATGTGCTGTCATCTGCGGGACCAAATGGGCGCTCTTCCCGAAGCGGGAGATGTGCTCGCAATCATGCCTGAACACGGGGTATTCACTCATGAAGTTCTCTGCCACGAGAAGTGGAATGTTCACCCGCGGCGCCATGCTCGTCGCCTCCGTCACCGCAGGCGCCGTCCTGGCCACCGCCACCGGCGCCCAGGCCGCTCAGGCCACCCCGCACCAGCCCACCGACCGGGCCGCGACCGTGCAGCTTGCCGACCAGGGCGGCTTCACCGCCGGCGAGCTGGAGCAGGGCAAGACCCTGGCCGACGGCATAGCCGAACTCGGCATCAGCGAAGACCAGTTCGCCCAGGCGCTGGACATCGCGCTCACCCGCACCATCGACACCCACGGCCTGCGCGAGCGGCTTGCCGCGCTGCCGGCGTCGCCCACCGCCCAGCAGACCGCCGAGGCCGCCTACCCCGGCGACACCGAGGCCCAGGCCGCCATGCTGCCCGTCCTGGCCAACGAGAAGGTCCGCTACACCACCCTGCAGAACCTGGGGGCCCAGAGCGGCGAGAAAGCCCCTGCGGTCGCCTTCGGCTGGTGGGACAAGACCAAGTTCGTCGTCGGCTGCGCCGCGGCGGTGGCCGGCGTGCTGATCTCCTTCGTTCCCGCCGGCTCGGGCGTCCGGGTGGCCCGTGCGGTCAAGCTGTTCAAGAGCTACGGCGCCAAGAAGACGGCCGAGATCCTCTGGCGCTTCATGAAGGGCAAGCACGTAGGTTCGAAGGAGCGGGAGGCCGTGAAGGCGTTCATCGGCATCAGCGCCATCCAGAAGGCCTGCACCTGACCTCGCCGGAGGTGGACTCGTGACTCTGGAACACGTCTCGGTCGCCGTGGTGGCGGCAGAGCTCGTCATCATGCTGCTCGCCCGCTTCGGCACTGGACGGCGGCACTGGCGCCACTACAAGAGAAACGAGACAGCGCCACACAAGCGTGACGACATCAGGCTCGGCCCCGGCCTGGTGTACTCCGTCGCCGCACTGGCCCTGGTCGCCATCGCCGTGTTCAGCGGCATCGACTTCGAGTGGAGCATCGGCACCCTGAGCCTGCTCGGTGTTCTCGGCATCCTGGTTCCGGGCTACGCCGCCAACTCCGTCATGCTGCTCAGCACCCGGGGCCACAAAAAGCCGCTCAAGGGCTGGCAGGAGATGCTGGCGTACGTACTGGCCGCGCTCGGCGGAGCCGCCGCGGTCGCCTTCATCTGACCACCGCACCATCGATGCCGGGCACACCACCAACGTGTGCCCGGCATCGTCCTTGCCTCCCCAGCCCAGAACGCAGCCGACGGCGTGTGTGATGGGTGGGCTGGTTCGTTCATCAACGGGTCGGGGTGAAGCCCTGTTCGGACGCGAGCGGAGTGGTTCGAGCACAGCCGAGGGGAACACGCGGGATGGAAGGCGGTGTTGGTGGGAACACGACGAGCAAGCCCCCGGCACTCGGCCAAGGAGCCTTCATGCCGCTCAACCTGCCCGAAGGTAAACGTCTCGCCGTCAACATCGGCGTCGACTTCGACGCGCAGTGCGCGCCCAACGGAGACACGTCCAGGCTCAGCCCCGCGTTTTTGTCGCGCGGAGATTTCGACGTCGAGGTGGGCGCCCCACGCCTGCTCGCGCTGTTCGAGAAGTACGAGATCCAGACGACCTGGTGCACACCCGGGCACACGTTGATCACGTTCCCGGACAGTATCCGGTCGGTGCTCGACCACGGGCACGAGATCGCCGCGCACGGCGCGTACCACGAGTCGGTGCCCTCGCTCACGGAGCAGGAGGAACGGCGGCTGATGGAGCTGCAGCTCGGCCAGCACGAGAAGATCGTCGGCAGGCGCCCTCGCGGCTACCGTTCACCGGCCTGGGACTTCTCCGACGCCACACTCGGCATCCTTGAGGAGTTCGGCTTCGCCTGGGACAGCTCGTTGATGGGCCGCGACTTCATCCCCTACCGGCCGCGCTCCGTCGTGGTCCACCGCGAGGAACCGAACGAGTTCGGCCCGCCCAGCTCGGTGCTGGAACTGCCCGTGTCCTGGCACATGGACGACGTCCCCGCACTCGACCATGTACCCGGGATGCTCGCCGGGCTCATGTCGACCGAGGGGGTCTTCACACGGTGGCGGGACACCTTCGACTACGCCTACGAGAACGAGCCCGGCGGCGTCGTGACCCTCACCGTGCACGGCCTCGTGAGCGGGCGGGCACACGCGATCATGATGTTGGAGCGGTTCATCCGCCATGCGCGGCAGCATGACGATGTGTGGTTCGCGACGCTGAGCGAGATCCACGACCGCTGGAGCGACTGAGCGCATGCGCCGGCCAGGCAGGCCACCCGGCGAGGCGGGGAGCAGGCAGGGCGGCTGCCGGGCAGGGGACGCAGCCGGCGGCGGGCGACCTTTCACGTAACAACTGTTGTGCAAATTCGTGGGTCTCGGTACGGTGACGTCATCTTCTGTACTCAGGACGGAAATCCGGGATCACCATGTACGACGTTGCAGCGAGCGGGGCCGGCTTCGCCGGTGTGACGTACTCGGCGTTCAGCGGCTGGGCCGAGCGGCCCACCGATTTCGCGCCGATGCTGGAAGGGGAGCTGACCTGCGACATCGCCGTAGTCGGGGGCGGATACGCCGGCATGGCAACGGCGCTGCGGCTGGCCGAGCGCGGTGCCGATGTCGTCCTGCTGGAGTCCGGGTTCTGCGGATGGGGCGGCAGCTCACGCAACGCCGGATATCTGTCGAACGCGCTGGCCGGCGACCCGCAGCTCCTGCACACCCTCTACAGGCGCCGACTGCCGGGGCTCGTCCGTTACGCGGACAGGGCGGCGCGTTTCACCGAGGAGTTGATCGGCCAGCTCGCCATCGGCTGCGACTACGAGCCGACGGGCAACGTCATCGCCGCCGTCTCCCCGGGACAGCTCCGGCGCACCAAACGCAACGCCGCGATCCTCCGGGGCGCGGGGGCGGACGTCGAGTTCGTCGAAGGCCGCGGCTTCGGCCTGCCGAAGACGTTCCTCGGCGGCGTCTTCGAGCGGGCCGGCGGGCTGCTGAATCCCGGGAAGCTCGCGCTCGGTCTGCGCGAGGTGCTTCTCGCATCGGGCGTGCGGACCTACGAACGGACCGCCGTACGCGCGATCGAGCCTCATGGCTCAGAGGTCGTTGTCCACGTGCCCGGCGGACGCCTGCGCGCCGAGCGTGCGGTGCTGGCCACCAATGCCTACTCCCGCGACCTCGCGATCGCCCCGAAGCGGATGGCCACGCCGGTCTGGACCAGCCTGGTCGAGACCGAACCGATCGATCCCGAACGCCTGACGGCGACCGGCTGGACCAGGCGCACCGGCATCATCACCCCGCACACGATCCTGGAGAACTACCGGCCCACGCCACGCGGCACGATCATGTTCGGAACCCGTCGGCTGCGGACAGCGCAAGGAGCTCTGGGCGCCCGCGAGCCGGACGACGCGGTCGTGGCGGACCTCGTCCGCGGATTCCACGAGCGTTTCCCCTCGCTCAGCGACGTCGCACCGCAACGCGCCTGGGGCGGGTGGATCGCAATGACATCGTCACTGCTGCCGGTCGCCGGAGAGGCGACGAAAAACGTCTTCTACGCCATCGGCTGCAACGGCCACGGCCTCGCCCAGTCCCCTTACCTCGGCACACTGCTGGCCGACCGGCTCGCCGGCGACCGGATGCACGAGGACCTCGCCGCCGTATGGCGTACGCGGCCACGGTTCGCTCCGCCCGTCTTCAGCGCGCCGACGCTGCATGCCGCCTGGACGATCGACCGCGTCTCGGACCGCTTCCACCGTCGCAGGGCCTGAAGGCGGTTCGACTGTTCGGCTATTCGGCCGTTCTCCACCTGCGCCGTGTTCACGGCTGGGAGATTACGTTTGAGCAGCAGGGACGAACGCGAAGAGTACGAACGCGCCGACACCTGCTGCCGAGAATCTGATCACGCTTTCGTCGGCCATGATCACTGCCGTGCACCCCGCACTGCCGTGCACCCCGCGATGACCAGGCTGACCGTCGACCGGCGTCGTCCGGAGAGCCAGCGATGCACGGACGAGCCCTTCTTTACGGCCGCCGTGTGACAGAGCAGCGCTGAACGAGAAGGCCCCCGACTGATGTTACGAGGGCTCCGGTCCCTGGACGGCAGCATTGAGAGCATGCCTCGGCGCCTTGGTTTCCCGGTGCCTCGGCGTCCCGGCGCCCTGGAAAGCGAGAGGCGTGCGTCGAGCTTCAAGAACATCGGGTCCACTACTCGGTCGTCAAAGTCGTCGAGGACGGCCGATGCCTTCCCCGGGCGCTCCCCCCGCCGACACGCACCTCCCGCACACCGGCGCCATGCGAGACCTGTTTCCAGCCGCGGCGTTCAGGCCCAGCCTTCAGGCGCAGCGGCTATTCCTGATCCGCGCAGCGATCCGCGGCGATACCGGTGAGCAAGATGTCCGCGAGTTTGTCCGCGTAATCGGCCGGGTCGATGCGGGAATGGCTCCCGAGGTATCCCAGCATCATGTCGATCGCACCCTGGTAGGTGATGGCCATGACGCGGGTGTCGAATTGCCGCAGGCTTCCCTCGGCCTGTCCGCGCCGGAACAGCGACTCTTGTGCATGGAAGATCTCTTCATAGGTATCCACGGTCAGGCGGGGCGTGCCGTCGGGGTGGCGGAGATTGTGGAAGATGCGGTTGAGGGCGGTCAGTTCCACCCGGTGGGTGGCACTCAGGGCCGCGGCCCGGCGCAAGGCTGCGCGCAGGATGTCCGGCACGGGCTGCGCCAGGTCGAGCGAGCGCGCGATCTGGTCCCTGATGGTCGTCATCGTCGCTTTGGCGGTGGACTCCATCAGGTCGTCCTTGCCCGCGAAGTAGTGCCAGAGCAAGCCCTTGGACACACCGGCCCGATCGGCGACGCGGGTCAACGACAGGCCGTCGTACCCCCGGTCGGCAAGCTCCGCCACGGCCGCTGCGATGATCTGGGCCCGGCGCCGGTCCTCATCCAGCCGTTGCCGGCGCGCACCCGGCCCTGCGGAGGGCGAGGGCGCGCCGGTCTCGCCGGCGCCGCCGGTCGCCGCCGTCCCGCTCATCTGGGGCCGTCCGGCAGACCGCGGCGGGCCCGGACCGAGAGGGCCACCAGGACCAGCATCATCGCGGCGATGACCAGCATCTCGACGCGCATCCACGACGGGAAGACGCCCGGCAGTACGGCCTCGACGAGGTTCACCACCAGCAGCACGCATCCGATGACGGTGACCGCGCGGAAGCCGGCGCGGCTTCCCTTGAGCGCCGCGCGTGTCCGCAGCAGGAGCACGATCGCGAAGACGGCGACGACCACGGCATGCCCCCATGCCTCGTCGGTCGCCAGGGACGGTGCCGCCGCCATCATGGCGGCCAGCGCCACCACCGTGCCGAGACAGACCGCCGCATAGGCGTTCACCAGTCGCTTCACCTGCGCTAGCGGAGCTGGCGCGAAGGCTGCCGGCTCCCGCTCACCTGTTTCCACGTTGTTATTGACCACACGGTCAACGTATCGACAGTTGACCACGCGGTCAATAACGGGAGCACATCGTGGTGGCGGCACTCTGGAGGGAAGGCGACGAACTGCGCGCCGGCCGGTCCGGGCCGCGCGGAGCGCGTCTGTTCTCGGAGGAGGCGGTGCAGAACTCGGTGCGCCCGACGAAAGCGGTGCGGAAAATGTTGGGTGAGCGGGGCCGGTGTCGCCGCACGATGAGGGCATGGATGACACGACCTTGATATCCCGTTTCCTGCGCGACGGCTTCGTGAAGCTGGAGGGTGCCGTCGCGCCGCGCGTGGCCGCGGACTGCGCGCGGCTGCTGTGGCGCGAGACGGGCTGCGACCCGGACGACCGGGCAACGTGGACGCAGCCGGTGCACTGGGTGGCCGGCATGGCGCAGGGGCCGTTCGCCGCCGCCCCCAACTCCCCGGCCCTGCACCACGCGTACGACCTGCTCGTCGGCGCGGGACGCTGGGAGCCACGCTACTCGTTGGGTACGTTCCCGCTGCGCTTCCCGCACGAGCAGGAGCCCGACGACGCGGGCTGGCACGTCGAGGGGAGCTATCTGCCGGAGGGCGAGAGCTGGTACTTCACCAACCTGCGCTCCCGGGGCCGGGCGCTGCTGATGCTGTTCTTGTTCAGCGAGGTCGGCGAGGCGGACGCCCCGACCCGGATCCGGGTCGGTTCACATCTCGATGTGCCGAAGGTGCTGGAGCAGTACGGGGAGGACGGGGCCAGCGGGCTGGCCCTGGCGCCCGATCTGGTGGCGGCGTCCGACCACCGGCCCCTCGCCCTGGCCACCGGGTCCCCGGGCGACGTCTTCCTGTGTCATCCGTTCCTGGTGCACGCGGCGCAACCGCACCACGGGAGGCGGCCGCGTTTCATGGCCCAGCCGCCACTGATGCCGGCCGCGCCGTACGAACTGGAGCGGGCCGACGGCGCGTACTCCCCCGTGGAGATCGCGATCCGCCGGGGCCTGGGACGCAGCACCCCCGGCCCGGACGGCAACGGCACCGACTACAGCGCCGGGTAGAAGTACTTCATCCCTTTCCGGAACCGGGCGGAGAACCCGTGCCCGGCGGCGCTCAGCCGCGTGTTCCTGATGACGGTCTGCGGTTGGGGACCTCCGTCGCAAAGGTTCCCTCGATGAGGTCGCGTAGCTGGGAACGGGCGGTGATGCCCAGCTTGGGGAAGCTGCGGTAAAGGTGCGAGCTGACCGTGCGCGGGGAGAGGAAGAGTTTCTCGCCGATCTCACGGTTGGTCAGCCCGCTGGCGGCGAGCCGGACGATCTGCTGCTGTTGCGGGGACAGTTCGGCAAGCGCGTCGGGGGCCGTATCCGTGACGTCGAGGCCGGCAGCGCGCGATTCGGCCCGGGCGCGCTCGATCCACGGGCGTGCGCTCAGGCGTCGGAAGATTTCCAGGGCCTCGGTGAGCGGCCCGCGCGCCTCTGCGATGCGGCGACGGCGCCGCAGCCACTCGGCGAGGTCGAGCAGGGTCTGTGCGCGTTCGAAGGGCCAGTACTCCAGTATCGGATCCGCCAGGGCCGCCCGGAAGTGCGATTCGGCGTCCTCGGAGTGCGCCAACAGGCCACGGTTCAACAGGCCACGGTTCGCCAACAGGCCGCGGGCTCGGCTGATCAGTGCACGCAGGCGAGGTGGAGCGTTGTCCGCCAGCGCAGACGCCGAGCGTTCGACGATCGCAACAGCCTCCTCGTGGCGGCCGCAGCGCACAGCGGCGGCCGCCAGATCTGCGAGAGCCGGGTAGGAGGCGTGGTAGTGCACGGGTGCGCCGTCCGCCGTGAAGACCGCGCGAAGGTGGCCGTACGCGGTCTCGTAGGCGCCTTCCGCGGCCGCCGCGGCACCGAGCGCACGACGGGCATAGACCGCGACCGAGCGGCTCTCCAACGGATCGATCAGCATGAGCGCGTCCTCGGCCCGGGCGCGGGCCGAGGACGCATCACCCTGAAAGGCCAGCACGGTGGCATCCACCGTGGCCGCGCAGGCCACGGCGTGGTCGAGACCGGCCGCCCGGCCGACCGCGGTGATACGGGCACAAGCCTCACGGGCCCCATCCCACCGCCCTCGCTCCACATAGGCCCAGGCCACCGCGCCGCCCAACCCCTCAGGCAACGCTCCCTGCAACTCCCAGCGGTCGAAGGCCCCGTCAAAGACGCGGACCGCCCACGGAGTCTCGTCCAGAAGCCACGCCATGATCCCGACGGCAGTGAGCCACTCCGGCCGGCCTTCTGCCTCGGCAGCCAACTCCGGCAGCAGGGAGACGAGTTGAGCCCGATCACCGAACCGGAATAGAAGCGGACCACGGCGGCGCCGGCCACCAGGTCCATTCCGGCCGCGGGCTGGCAGGCCGCCAACCGCTCAGCCGCTTCGGCCAGCCGGGAGAAGACCACCGTGTGACGCACGGTCAGCACCGCCAGCCGACCGGCCTGCACGGCGGCGGAAGCCAGCAGGGCCGCGTCCTCGGTGCGCATGCGTGCCGCGGCAACCAGATCCTCGACCCAGGCCATGTCTCCGGTGAGCACAGCCGCCGCGGCGGCTTCGACCAGCAGCCGGGCACTGTCCTCGCGCCGCGGCGCGAGTTCCGCGGCGCGCTGCAGGGCCTGGGCCGCCGCCGCATGCCCACCCCGGCGACGGGCCCGACCGGCCGTCCGCTCCAGTTCCGCCGACACCGCCGCATCCGGATACGGACAGGCAGCGGCAAGATGCCAGGCACTCCGGTCCGCACTCTGGTCCGGTTCGTCCCGCAACATCGCGGCAAGAGCGAGGTGAGCCTCGCGCTGGGCCTCCACGGAAGCGGCGTGATACACGGCGGACCGGATCAGCGGATGGCGGAACCGGACATCCCGGCCAGCCCGCCGAACCAACCCGGCCTCCTCAGCCGGCAGCCATACCGCGTCCCCGGCGCGCGGCAGCCGCGCCGAAACGGCGATCGCGGAATCGGCGCTGTCCATGGCGGCCAGGAGCAGCAGAGCCCGCGTGGTGGGGGCGGGCAGGTTGTTCAGGCGGGCGGCGAAGACCCGCTCCAGACGATCGGTGAGCGGAAGCGGACCTGTAGACGGCAACCCCGCAGCCATGCCCTGTGCCGACGCCGCCCTCGACAGTTCCACCAATGCCAGCGGGTTGCCGCCTGCCTGGTCGAGGATGCGCGACCTGGTACGGCCAGTGGGACTCTTCGGCTGCAGGTCCAGCAACTGATGAGCCGCAACGTTGTCAAGCGGCCCCAACGCCAGCACCGGCACATGACGGTCGAAACCCGGAAGCTGATCGTCATCGCGGGCCCCGATCAGCATCGTGACCGGTTCACCCGCCAACCGTCTGGCAGCGAAGGACAGCACATTCAGGGAAGCACGATCGAACCACTGCGCATCGTCCAGCACCACCAGCACCGGACAGCGGTCGCCCAGGCCTGACAGCAGACTCAAGACCGCGACCCCGACCAGCATGAGGTCGGGTCCCGACGCGGCCGGCCCCTCGCCGAAGGCATCCCGCATCGCAGCGCGCTGCCTTCCAGGCAGCCCGTCCACCTCGGCCAGCACTGGCCGCAGCAACTGATGCAGTGCGGAGAAAGCCAAGCTCGACTCCGACTCGCTCCCCTCGGCACGCAGTACGCGAGCACCGCCGGCTTCAGCCCGGCGCACCGCGTGCTCCAGCAGCGCGCTCTTGCCCGTGCCCACATCACCAACCAGCATCAGTACCGGGTCGGCCGACACCGAGTCCACCGCGCGAAAGAGGCGTGCCGATTCCGCGTCCCGGCCGACGATCAGCTCCCCCTGGTCCGGCTCGGGCCCCTTGAGCGCACCGCGGTCGCCTGTGTGCTCGTCCACGGAGTCTCCCGGCATTGCGGCTTTCGATCGGAATCGCCTTGTCCTGGCCCCAACCAGGCTACAGGCGGCCGGTCCCACTGCCCGGCGCTGCACGCAGGTGCAGTCACATTACGGGTACCGCGCGGGCCAGGCCGCTCCTACGCTTCCAAGAAAGCCTCCGCATTTCTTTTCCAAGGATTTCTCATGGAACAAATCAAGCTGGGCAACGTATCCATCACACGGGTATGGGAGTACTTCGGTCCCGTCGAAATGACGCCCGACACCTTCTTCCCGGAAAGCCCGAAGGAAGTGTGGGACGACGGCGCGCCCTGGCTGACCCCGCATTTCCTGGATTACGAGACCAACGTCGTGAATTCCGCGATCCAGACCTGGCTGCTGCGCAGCGAAGGCAAGACCATCCTTGTCGACACCGGCGTGGGCAATCACAAGGACCGCCCGTACGCGCCGGTCTGGAACCGCCTCGAAACAGACTTCCTGGCCAATCTCGCACGCGTCGGCGTCGCGCCCGAGGACGTGGACATCGTGATCAACACGCATCTCCACATCGATCACGTCGGCTGGAACACGTACCTGGACAACCGCCAATGGGCTCCCACTTTCCCCAACGCCACCTATCTGATGCCGAAGGACGACTTCGACTTCTGGAATCCCGAGAACGGCCACAAGCCACTGCTCGGCCGCGGCAACCAGAACGTCTTCGAGGACAGCGTGGCCCCGGTACACCAGGCTCGCCAGACGCTGTTGTGGGAAGACAGCCATCGGATAGACGGCGGCCTCCGCCTGGACGCGGCTCCCGGGCACACCCCGGGCTCCTGCGTCCTGACTCTCACCTCGGGGACGGACCGCGCGGTGTTCGTCGGCGACATGCTGCACAGCCCCGTGCAGATCATCGAGCCCGACGCCAACAGCTGCTTCTGCGAGGACCCCGCGGGCGCCCGCGCCACGCGCCGCAAGGTGCTGGGCTGGGCGGCCGACAACAACGCACTCGTGATCCCCGCGCACCTGGGCGGCCACGGCGCCGCCGAGGTGGTACGCGAGGGAGACAAGTTCGCCATCAAGCGCTGGGCCCCCTTCGCCCCGTACCCCGAGCAGGCCTGAGACCTGCGGAAAGGCACCAGACATGAGCCACCACCGAGAGCCCGTCGTGACCACGGCGCGGGGAGCCGTCCGCGGCCTGCGCCAGGGCGACACCGCCGTTTTCCTGAACATCCCCTACGCCACCCCGCCCCGCGGCGCCGGCCGGTTCGGGCCGCCGCAGCCGCACGAGCCGTGGGACGGGGTACGGGACGCCACCGTGCCTGGGCCCAACGCGCCACAGTCCGAGCGCAAGCTGGGCAGCCTCGACATGTCCCCCTACTTCGGCGCTGGTTGGAGCCGCGGCGAGGACTACCTGACCGCCAATGTCTGGACGCCCGCCGCCGGCGGCGGCGAGCTGCCGGTCATGGTGTTCGTCCACGGTGGCGCGTTCGTCTCCGGATCGACGCGGTCCGCGCTGTACGACGGCTCCGCCTTCGCGCGCGACGGCGTCGTCCTCGTCACCCTCAACTACCGGCTCGGCATCGCCGGGTTCCTCGACATCCCCGGCGCGCCCGCCAACCGCGGACTGCTCGACGTCCTCGCCGCGCTGCGCTGGGTGCGGGGGAACATCGCCGCCTTCGGCGGTGACCCCCACAACGTCACTCTTTTCGGCCAGTCGGCCGGGGCGACCATCGTCGGCGGCGTCCTCGCCGCCCCGCAAGCCGCGGGTCTCTTGCGCCGGGCGATCGTCCAAAGCGGCAGTGGCCTGGGGGCGTTCACCACCGAGCAGGCCGCCCGCGTCACCAGGGCAGCGGCCGAGGTCCTGGGCATCAAGCCCCAGGACGACGCCTTCGCAGACATCTGCGACGACCGTCTGGTCGAGGCCGCCTCCCGGCTCGTGGGCATCGACCTGCAGACCGAGAGCCACAGCGACCCGCTGATCGGGCTCAGCCCCTTCAGTCTGGTCCTCGACACGCAGCCCGCCGAAGCCGTCGCCGCCGGCCGCGGTAACGGCATCGACCTGCTCATCGGGACCAACACCGAGGAAGGAAACCTCTACCTGGTCCCGGTGGGCAAATACGCCACCTCGACCGCCAGGGACGTCGATGATGCGGCGGCGCGCTCGCACCCGAAGCCGGCGCGACTCGTCGGGGCGTACCGGCAGGCACGCCCCGAGGCGTCCTTCGGCGAGCTGCGCTCCGCCATCATGGGCGACGCGCTGTTCGGAACAGGCACCCGGGCCCTGGCCGGCGCTCATGCCGCGCACCGCGATTGCGCCACCTACGCCTACGAGTTCGCCTGGCGCTCCCACGCCCTGGGCGGACAGCTCGGCGCCACCCACGCGGTCGAGCTGCCTTTCGTCTTCGATGTCATTCACCTACCGCAGCTGCACGGGTCCGCCGCCCTGCTCGGCCCAGACAAGCCCCCCGTTGATCTCGCCGCCCGTATGCACGAGACATGGGTCCGGTTCGCCAGGACCGGCAACCCCGGCTGGCACCCGTACGACGACGAGCGCCGGGCCACGATGCGCATCGACACCCAATGGACCCAGGTCGACGCCCCCCACTGCCAGGAACGACAGGCCTGGCGCTGACCTGCGGCCACCTTGCCAAGGACACACCCACACCAGAACCGCCGCCAGCACCAAGAACGCACGGGCCGGAAGCGAGTGGATGCTGCGTGGACGTCGAGCAAGCCCGCGCCCGTATTGCCACCCTCCGGGCAACCAGTGGCAAGGTGTCGGACACCGGCGAGCTGGGCAGGTTGCGGGCGGCGCTTCCGACCGTACGGCCTGAAGCTATCCTCGCGGTTCGCTCGCCTCGAACAGTGAGTCGGCCAAAGGCGGGGCGGCCCTGTGGACGGTGGAGTTCCGCGGGGAGACGATCGCCACCATGACGGCTCCCAGCAACCCAAGGAAGACGCACGTGCAGATACAAGCAGCCCTGGTCGAGTCCCCCGGTGGCCCCTTCACGCTCCGTACTCTCGACCTTGACTTGCCGAGGTCCGACGAGATTCTGGTCCGGGTCACCGCCGCCGGCATCTGCCACACCGATCTGGGCATGCGTCAGCTGTGGCCGCAGGACCGCCTGCCCATGGTCTTCGGCCATGAAGGTGCCGGCGTCGTCGAAGCCGTAGGCGACGCGGTCACCACCGTCGCACCTGGCGATACCGTCTGCCTCACCTACCAGAGCTGCGGCGTCTGCCAACCGTGCGCGGCGGGGACCCCGGCCTACTGCGAGCACGCCGGCGCCCTCAACATGGCCGGCTCCCGGCGCGACGGCAGTACGCCCCTTTCCCACCCTGACGGCACTCCGGTGCACGGCAACTTCTTCGGCCAGTCCGCCTTCGCGACGCACTGCCTGACCACCGCGAGCAACACCATCCGCGTCCCCGCCGACCTGTCCCCGACCCTGGTCGCCCCACTGGGGTGCAGCGTCCAGACCGGCGTCGGTACGGTCAGCACCGTCCTGCGGCCGCGCCCGGGTACCACCCTGGCCGTTTTCGGTGCGGGCAGCGTCGGCCTGAGCGCCATCATGGCCGCGGTCGCCGACGGCCACACCGTCATCGCCATCGAGCCCCTGGCCGGACGTCGCGCGCTGGCGAGGAAGCTCGGCGCCGCGGCCGTCATCGACCCCACCGCAGAAGATGATGTGACAGCGGCTGTCCGCGATGTCACCCACGGCGGGCCGCACTACGCCGTCGACACCACCGGCCGACCGGCCGTGGTGTCCCAGGCCCTCCATGCCTTGCGCAAACAGGGCACGCTCGCCCTGGTCGGCATCGGTACAGCGCAGTTCGACACCATGCCCGTGATCACCGCAGGAATCACCATCCGAGGCGTCACCGAGGGCGACGCGAACCCCACCGAAGCCATCCCCCAGCTGGTCGACCTCTACCGGCAGGGAAAACTCCCAGTCGAAACGCTCATCACCGAATTCCCCTTCACCGACATCGAGGCCGCTGCCGGCGCAGCTCTGGCGGGCCACGTGGTCAAACCCGTCCTCACCTTCGCATAGCGTCCTGGGTCCATGACGCCACTCCGGGGAGAACCACCTGTGACCACCCACCAAACCCCGCACTCCCCCTCCGCGCACTCCCCTGCCGCCGTGGTGCTCGGTGGCGGCCTCACCGGCATGCTGGCCGCCGCCGTCCTGGCCGCTCACGCCGAGGTCCACATCGTCGAACGCGACCTTCTGCCCACCTCCCCCGCGCCGCGCAAAGGCCTGCCTCAAGCCCAGCACGCCCACTTGCTGTGGTCCGGCGGTGCCCGCACCATCGAAAGCCTGCTGCCCGGCGTCACACAGCGGTGGCTGAAGGCGGGCGCACGCCGGATCCCGCTGCCGACCGGACTGGTGTCCCTCACCGCCCAGGGATGGCTGCGCCGGTGGCCCGAAATGCAGTACCTCATCGCCTGCTCACGCGATCTGCTCGACTGGGGCATACGCCAACAGGTCCTGGCCCACCCCAGGGTCCGCGTCCTCACCCGTACCGAGCCCGTCGGGCTGTCCGGCACTGCCGGGCACGTCACCGGTGTCGACGTACGCGACACAACCACCGGGGACGTCCAGCGGCTCGACGCCGACCTCGTGGTCGACGCCACCGGACGCGGCTCCGTGGCCGCCAACTGGCTGGCCGCACTCGGCCTGCCGCCCGTAGCGGAGGAGCACGTGGACTCCGGCCTGGCCTACGCCACCCGGATCTTCCGCGCCCCGGCCGGAACCGCACACTGGCCCATCGTCAACGTGCAGTCCGACGCCCAGGCTCCGGTGCCCGGCCAGACAGCGACGCTCGTTCCCATTGAAGGCGCACAGTGGCTGGTCACCCTGTCAGGCACCCGTGGCGGGCAGCCGACCAGGGAAGCCGGCGAGTTCCTGCCGTTCGCCCGCAACGTACGGCACCCTGTGGTGGCCGAACTCATCGCCGGCGCCGAACCACTGACCGACGTCCGCCTCTCCCGCAGCACTGTCAACCGGCGCCGCCGCTTCGACCTCCTGCGGGCCTGGCCCCGCGGTTTCGTCGTAGTCGGTGACGCCGTCGCCACCTACAACCCCCTCTACGGCCAGGGCATGTCGGTCGCCGCCCAGGAAGCCGCCGCCTTACGCGATGCGCTGGGCCGGTACGGTCTCGGCGATCCGGGCCTGGCCCGGCGCTTGCAGCGCACCGTGGGGCGCCTCACCCAGGCACCCTGGGCCATGGCCACCGGCCAGGACATCCTCTACCCCGGCGCCGTAGGCCCACGGCCCCCCGCAGCCGCCCGGCTTCTGCGCGGCTATACCGACCGGCTGCTCAGGACCGCCACCGGCGATCCGGTCGTCACCCGGGCCCTGCTCGACGTGATGACGCTGTCCGCACCGCTGCAGCGTCTGATGCGGCCGAATGTGGCGGCCAGAGTCCTGCTGGGCCCCGTACAGCCGCCCCTGGCCGGCCCTCCGCTGAATCCGCCGGCCCAGCACGTGCCGTCCGGATCCCGCCCCCAGTGACACGGGGAGCGGTGCGGTCCCGGCGCAGTCCGACCCGGTGCAGCCCCGGTGCAGGGCTCCTCACCGGCCCGCCCGTCCCTCACGCCGCTGTGTCATGGCACGCACGGGCGAGGGGCGGCGGGGCGGGTTCCCCGCCGCCTTCTCGTCAGGTATGGGCTATCCGGCCGGCGCGGCCGGCGTCCGGGGAGCCCGGATCAGGGTCGAGAGAGGGGCGCTCTTCTTCGTGTCCGTTGGCGGGGCCGCGTCCTTGGCCTTGCCCGACGGCCGTGCTGCGATCACGCAGTTGGACTTGCCGGATTCGGCTTCGCCATTGACGGCGGTGACACAGAATTCGTAGTTCCAGACGCCGGGGACCAGGACGGACAGCAGGGAACTGCTGGAATCGTTGGTGGACGCGTCCCTGTTGCAGTCGCCCGCCCCCGACCGCTACCAGTACCACGACCTCGTACGCCTGTATGCGCGGTCCTGCGCCGAACGCGACGAGTCCCCCGAGCAGCAGGACGCGGCCCGGTCGCGACTGCTGGACTTCTACCTGGCGACAACCGCCGCTGTCTACGCGATCCAACGGCCCGGCGACACCACCCCCGACCACCTCGAACCCACCCGATGGCCCGGGCTGCGCTTCGACCACCCCGAGCCTGCACTGCAGTGGCTGTTCACCGAGGCCAGGTCCCTACTGGCATGCGCCGACGTCTCGGCACACGCCTCCGCACTGCGCCGCGCCGCCGACCTCATGCTCGTCGCCAAAGACCTGGCCGAATCCGGCTCGGACGCCCGGCAATACATGCAGGTGAACGCCCGCCTCGTAGCAGCAGCCGAAGCGAAGGGCGACGCCCGGTCCGTAGGCCGACTGCGCTGTCCGATGGTGAATATCCACATCATGGCCGGCCAATTGCAGGAGGCGGAACAGGCGGCCCACGCCATCAGGGACCAACAGCTCCGCTGCTCCGACCCCGTGATCACCGCACGCGTCCACAACGACAGCGGCATCCTCGCGTGCATGCAGCACCGACACACCGACACACCGGCGCAGAGAACTACCTGCTCCAGGCGCTCGACGCGTTTCGCCGCCACGGAGACCAGAACGGCACGGCGAGCGCGCTCGCCAACCTCTCCCGCGCCTACCTGGACACCGGACGCGTCACCGAAGCGGTGAGCCTGGCCGAGCAGTCCCTTGCCATCTGCCGCGTCATCGGCGCAACGCTGCGACTGGCCAACAGCAGGTACGCGCTGGCACTGGCACTGGCGCAAGCCGGCCGTACGGACGACGCCCTCGCCGAACTGGCCCTCGCCACCTCTCACGGCACCGGCAACAACCGGCTCCGCGCCAACGCTCTCAGCACCCTGGGCCGCGCCCTGGAGCGCACCCAACAAGCCCTCGATGAGCCCACCGCGCTGCCGGTCAACAAGCGGCCGAAGCCCTGTGACGTGCGTAAATGAGCACTTGGCCGCGTAGCAGAGAGTCACCGGGAGAGGGCACAGCACATGGCGAAATCGGCAACTGCCCCTGCCGAGTTGCGGTCGCTAGCCTGATCCCACCTACAAGGGAGGGGAAAGATCTGTGGATAAGAGCGCAAGAAAGATCACTGCGGCCGCCTTCGCTGTAGCCGCAGTCCTGGGCACGACCTCAAGCGCGCAGGCTGGGGAACGCGGCACCCAGCAGACCGACTACGCCGGCTGCAAGATGGGCTACGTGTGCGTCTACCCGAATGCCAGCTGGAACAACGACACTCCTGAGCACCGCTACTACACGTACGGAGTGCACAAGTTCTCCAACGAGTACGGGGTGCACCGGGTCTTCAACAACCAGACCGGCGGCGCCACAGCCGCTCTGTGCAGGAACAGCAACGGAACCGACTGCACGGGCAAGATGGCGTCTTGGACATGGTGGGACCCCGACCTGACCCCGTACAACTCGATCAGGCTCGACCCGTCCTGACCCAGGCCGAACCGGCGACCAGGCGCCCTGCCTCCCGCCCTCGGCTCCGGCCTTCCGTTCCGGCCCTGGTTGGCCCCGTTGGTCCTGACGGGGCCGACCGGGCCAGTCGCGGCGGATCTGTAACGGGAACAACGGCCACAGCAGACGCACGGGCGCGTTACTTGTTCACCCGTTCAATTGTCATGGTCACTTCGCTGCACCCGCATAAAGGACAAACGCTGTCCTGGATGCCACCTAAAGTGGAGTGACCATAACGAACAAAACGGGACACTTCTATGAAAATCGCTATTCTCGGTACCGGCGGCGGCGCCCGCGCCCACATCGCCAAGCTGGCCGAGCTCGGCCACGAGGTCCACGTCGGCACCCGCGACCCCGAAGCCACCCTTGCCCGCACCGAGCCGGACCTGATGGGCACCGGACCCTTCAAGGACTTCCTCGCCGAGCACCCCGGCATCCAGCTCCACACCTTCGCCGACGCCGCCGCCCACGGCGAGCTGGTCATCAACGGCATCGACGGCCACAACGCGGTGGCCGCCCTGTCCGCCGCCGCCGAGCAACTCGCGGGCAAGACCCTCATCGACTATGCGGTGCCCTACGTCTACAACCCCGACATCGCTCATCCCTGGCCCACCCCCTGGGGCGTCATGCCCACCCTGGACCCGTGTGACAGCGACAGCCTCGCCGAGCAGATCCAGCGCGCCCTGCCCGCCACGAGGGTCGTCAAAGCCTTCGTCACCCAGGAACAGGACACCGTTGTCGCCCCGCGGGCCGTCGGCGGTGGCGACCACACCATGTTCCTCGCCGGCGAGGACGCAGACGCCAAACAGCAGACCGTCGACCTGCTCACGGCCTACGGCTGGCGCGACATCCTCGACCTGGGCCCGCTGGTCGCCGCCCGCGGCATGGAGATGTACGCCCACCTGCACTCCGCCATCGGTTTCGCCCTCGGCTTCGGTACCCACTTCGGCATCAAAGTCATCCGCTGACCTGCGCAGAAAGGCCCCAGCACGGCCAGCGCACGTCGCCTTCGCCTTTGCCTTCGCCGTCGCCTTCGACGAGCCGAGGCAGCGAGGGGGACTCGGACCGGGTGCGCAGTTCAGCGCCACCGCTCCGGGAGACGGCGGATGAAGTCCAGCAGCAGGGCGCAGAACGCCGCAGGCCGTTCCAGCGGCGCGAGGCGCCCTGCGGCGGGGATGACCACGGCCTGGCCTGCGTCGAGTCGCGGGCCAGGCCCTCGCCGCCCGTGAATGTGGCTTCGTCGAGGGTCGCCCGCAGGCCGCTGCACGATGCCGAGGTGGCACTGGGGAAGCCGATGTTGACGAAGCACGAGCCGCGGTCACGGCCCCCGGCCGAGGCGACGCGCACATCTCGCCCCGCTCAGCCCGCGCCTCCGACAGCTGCTTGACCAGCAGCTCTTCGAGACCATTCAGCTTCACGGTGACGCCATTCACTGATCGCGCAGCTGCTCGGCGGCCTCCTGGTACGCCTCCGCGGCACGAGCGAAGTAGTCGAAGAGGACGTCGAGTTGCTCCGGTGTGTAGCTGCCGAGGATCTTCCCGATCTTCTGGCGGGCGGGGGCCATGACGCGGTCGAGTTCCGCGGGTTCGCCGACCGGCTCGACGGCCACCTTGCGCCGGTCGACGGAATCGGGCACACGGCGCACATAGCCCGCCTGCTCCAGGCGGTCGATCAGTCGGGTGGTCGGCCCGGTCGTCAGACCGGTGCGCGCGGCCAGTTCGCCCGGGGTCATCGCACCCGTCAATTGCAGGATGTTCAGCGCGTACAGATCGGTTGCCCCGAGCTCGCAGGCGCGGGCGCTCGCATGACTGTGCAGCAGCACCGCACTCAGGTACTTGCGGTAGGTCTCGCCCGCATCGGGGCGCATCGACGGCGTTGACAAGGATTCCTCCACTTCCTAATCTCTTCTTCGAGGAAGAGAAATCTTCGACGCAGTAACTTCTCTTGCGAAGTTACCACGGGAGGGTACATCCATGATCACCATCAGCACCCCGGACCCGAAGCAGGCCGAGCCCGTCACCACCTCGGCCCCGAAGAGCCGCCGTCGCCGCATCAAGATAATCCTGGGAGTCACCGCGCTGACGCTGGCCGCAGCCGCGGGCGGCGGATACCTGTGGCTCAACGCCCTCTCCGACGCGAAGGACCTCGGCGTGAGCGACTGCAACGCGGTCAAGCCCGAAATCACCGCCACCCCGGGCGGCGCCGCGACCGCCGACGACCAACGAGCCGTCTGCCAGACCCTGCGCTCGATGAAGGATGCGTGGGCCCGACACGACGCCACCGCGTACGGCGATCAGTTCACCAAGGACGCCACCTACACCAGCTACGTGGGCACCGCCTACCAGGGCCGACGCGACATCGCCGAAGGCCACCGCGCCCTGTTCGGCGGATTCCTCAAGGGCACCAAGCTCTCCGACTCGTGGCTCGGCATCCGCTTCTACGGCCCCGACACCGCCGTGGCCACCAGTCGCGGCGACACCTACGAGGGCGGGGAGCCGAAGGCGGCCGACCTCTCCAAGACGCAGAGCTACACACTGGTCCGCCAGGCCGACGGCACATGGCGCATCGCCGCCTTCCAGAACACCAAGCGCCAGCGCGTCATGGAACGTATCTCGTTCCTGTTCTCCCCCGACACCAAGCCCGCGGCCGAGAAGTGAGCGCCCGTGACGACAAGGATTCCCCAGGCCCACCGTACACGGGGCGGAGTGCTGCCGAGGGCTGCGGGCTCGCCGTCGACACCATCAACAGCAGGCCGAGCCGGGCAATGGCCGCGCCTTGCTGCTCCGCGGGGCCAACCGCATCGGCGGGAATTCAGCCGAGCCTGCCCCTGACCATTCCGACCAGGGCGTTGAGCTCCTCGATACGTAGCCGTTTCGCGGTGACGGTGAAAATGCCGAGCAATACGAGACCGCCGGCGATCAGCGCGACGAGCGATCCGAAGGCGCTGTCGCCCAGGCCCCGGATGACCGCGAATGCCGCGGCGCCGCCGGCGACGGCCGCGGGAACGGCCGCGATACACAGCCGGACATACGTCCGGGCGATTCGCCGCCCGTCCAGATCTCCGCCGAGACGGTTGCGCAGCCGGCCCCACGCCACTCCGACGCCCACCGCATAGGCGAGTCCATAGGAGGCCGCCATACCGGTGACTGCCCAGGCAGCCGGGAGTACGAAATAGCAGACCGCGGATGCGGCGCCGTTGACGCCGGCCACGACGAGTGTGTTGGAGAAAGGGGTCCGGGTGTCCTCATAGGCGTAGAAGCCGCGCAGCACGACGTACTGCACGGAAAACGGGATGAGTCCGAGACCGAAAGCCATCAGGATCAAGCCCATGCCGCGGGCGGCTTCGAGGTTCGCGCCGGAGAAGAGCAGAGTCGACATCGGCAGGCCGAGTGCGAGGAACGCGAAAGCCACCGGGACGATGGCGACCGCTGAAGTGCGGAGCCCCTGTGAGATGTCGTCACGCACGGTTTGCTGGTCGTTGTCCTGGGCCGCACGGGCGATACGGGGCAGCACCGCGGCCATCAGCGAGACGGTGATGATGGCCTGTGGCATGCCCCAGATCAACTGTGCGTTGCTGTACGCGATGAACCCCGCGCCTTCCTTGCCGGACGCCTTCCCGGCGGCGGTGGCGAGCTGGGTGACGACCGTCGCACCTGCTTGATTGGCCAGCACGAACAGCACCGTCCACTTGGCCAGTTTGACTGTTTTTCCCAGTCCCTGGCCCTTCCAGTCGAAACGGGGACGGAACCGGAAGCCGGTCTGCCGAAGGTAAGGAATCATGGCCAGGGCCTGCACCACGAGACCCAGCAGCGTCCCGACGCCGAGCAGCCGGACCCCTTCCGGCGGAATGGTCCGGACATCCATGTGGGACTGGCCGGAGGTGCCGTAGACCCAGATGAACAAGCCGAATGTGGAGATGACCACGATGTTGTTCAGAACGGGCGTCCACATCATGGCCCCGAATTTCCCGCGGGCGTTGAGGATCTGCCCCACCACGACGTGCAGCCCCATGAAGAAGATGGTGGGCAGGCAATAGCGGGCGAAGGTGACGGCGACGCTGTTGGCCGCCTCGTCACGGGTAATGGTGTGGGACATCAACTGGACGAGCCACGGCGCGGCGAACACCGCGACGGCGACAATCACGCCGAGTGTGACCATGACGAGTGTCAGCAGGCGATTGGCATACGTCTCGCCGCCGTCCTCGTCCTCCTTCATTGCCCGCACGAGTTGGGGAACGAATACCGAATTGAGCCCGCCGCCGACCGTGAGGGTGTACATCATGGTGGGGAGGGTGGAGGCCACGGTGTAGGCGTCACCCAGCACCGCGGCGCCCAGGGCCGCGGTGATCACCAGACTGCGCAGGAAGCCGGTGAGCCGGGACACCAGCGTCCCGGCGGCCATCACGGCGCTGGATTTCAGAAGACCGGAGGCGCGGCCGCCACCGGATTGCGCCGAGGACGGCTCGTGAAGCCGGGCGTCCATGGGCGGGCTGTGCGGAAGACCTACCGAACCAGCGGCTTGCTCGGTGCCCGGAGGGCCTTGCACAACGCCGAGTTGCACGGTGTCGAAATCGAGGCGTCGCTCGTGCTCCCGAAACCGGTCGGCAGGATCACCCTCTGTATTCGGGGGCCGTCCTCCGTCACCCGGCATGCCCATGGTCGCTCCCTTCCTCGTTACGGACAACGGCAGGCTTACGGCAAGCCCGGCCGACCGCGATTGTCGAACACCGGCGAATGGCCACATCCGTCGCAGTCCGACGTGAGGTCTGGTGAGGCTGGACCGTCGGCGGCACGGAACGAGCGGCTACGGCACCCTTCCGGGCGATTGTGCCGCCCGCTTCCGGTCACCCGGAATCCCAAACGGTACAGCGCCGCTCGGGCGCGTTGCGCCGACCGTCAAGCGCCAGCCGATCAGTAGGAGTTCACCGAGAACCGATCGCCGACCGTAACCGGGCCATTGAGTGGCGCGGATCACCCCCGGTCCGTATCGACTTTCACAGGAAAGGAATCAAGTCGGTCCCGACTCTGTGCGGCGGCAGAGGACCGGAACGCCCTCCGGTAGGCGGAAGGGGTGGTGTCGAGGCTGTCCCGCATGTGCTGCCGCAGGTTCGTGCCGCTTCCCAGGCCCGCCCTGGCGGCAATGTCGTCCACGGGCAGTTCTGTCGACTCCAGCAGGTGGCGAGCGTGTTTCAGGCGGGCGGAGGTGAGCCATGCGGCCGGGGAGAGTCCTGTCTCCTGTCTGAACCGCCTGGTGAACGTCCGCACGCTCATGTGGCAGTGCGCCGCGAGGTCCTTGAGGGACAGCCGCCGGTCCGGATGTTCCGTCATCAGCGCGCGTGCCCTGGCTGTCGACGTCCCGGCGTCCTCCCGGACCGGGTGATCGATGTACTGCGCCTGCCCTCCGTCCCGCATGGGCGCTACGACGTTGTAGCGGGCCACTCGGTTCGCCACGGAGCTGCCGTGGTCCTCCCGGACCAGATGCAGGCACAGGTCTATGGCCGCCGCGCCGCCGGCCGAGGTCAGGATGCCGCGATCGGCGACGTACAGCGGGTTGGTGTCGAGGTCGACCGTTGGGAAGAGCCGCCTGAACTGCTGGGCGTAGCGCCAGTGGGTCGCGGCCCGGTACCCCTCCAGCAAGCCGGCACCTGCGAGAACGAACGACCCGGTGCACAGGGACACCAGCCGGGCGCGGCGCCGGCGGACCGCACGCAACGCCTCCGCGACACGGGAGTCCACCGCGCCGTCCTCCAGCACGTCCGGGCAGCGGGTTCCCGCGACGATCACCGTCTCGGCGTGCTCCAGCAGGGACAGGTCGCCTTGGGGTGTGACGCCGTACCCGTTCACCGTCGGTACCGCGGCGCCTTCCGGCGTGACGGTCCGCACCTCGTACGCCGCGCTTCCCGCGCGGGTTTCGACGGCGGCCAGCATCTGGGCCGGGATGCTGAGGTCGAAGGCCACCACCGGTGCGAGGGCGAGAACCGCCACGTGATGAGGAGCCGCAACTGTCATGGCCCAATAGTTGCAGATGGTGGCTCTTGGGCCACTTCTGTGCCACTCATCAAGGGAAGAAACTGAGGTCACTTCCGCAATTCGACTCCCGTAAGGTGGCAAACCACTCATGTCTGTTCCCCCTGTCGATGCCGAGATCCAGACGCTGCTCGACACCGCCGACACCGGCGTCTTCCCCGTATACGGTCTCGATGCCGTCCTCGCCGAGCCCGAGCGGTACGCGCTGTTGCGGCAGCGCCCCGACACGCCCGTCGACGACCGGGTGAAGGTCCGGGACCTGTTCATACCGGGCCCCGGAGGGCAACTGCGGCTGCGCGTCTACCGGCCCGGCGCCCGCGACGACCTGCCGGTGATCCTTTACGTGCACGGCGGTGCCTTCACCTACGGGTCTCCCGAGGCCGAGGAGGAGCGCTCCCTGCGCTACGCCCGGGACGTCGATGCCGTCGTCGTCTCCGTCGACTACCGCCTCGCGCCCGAACATCCTTACCCGGCCGCGGCCGACGACGCCTACGCGGCCCTGACCTGGATCGCCGCCAACGCGGCGCAGGTCGGCGGCGACCCGGAACGTATCGCCGTGGCGGGAGGGAGCGCCGGCGGGAACATCGCGGCCTCCACCGTGCTGCGGGCCCGCGACCTCGGAGGGCCGCACGTGGTCTTCCAGTCGCTGACCTACCCGGGCGTGGACGGCGGCCTGACGAGCGGCTCGGCGCGGGAGTTCACCGATACTCCGGTCCTGAACCGGGGCGCGCTGGAGCTGGCCTGGCGGTACTACGCGGAGGAGAGCCACCCGGCGCCGTACGCCTCCCCGTTCCGAGCCGCCGACCTCGGCGGACTGCCGCCCGCCTACATCGCCGTGGCGGAGGTCGACCCGCTGCGCGACGAAGGCCGCGACTACGCCGCGCGCCTCAGCGCCGCCGGCGTCACCACCGAGCTGGTCCAGGTCCCGGGCGCCGTGCACGGGTTCGACCTGCTGTTCCCGAAGGCCCGGATCAGCGAGCGCAGCCTGACCGACCAGGTGCGCGCCCTGCGCGAAGCCCTCCACTCGTGACGGTGGGGATTTCGTGGCCGGGGCACAGGGCTCGCACGGCGTCGGCCACGGGGCGGAGCTCATGAGAAGCGGACGGTCGCGGCCGCCAAGGCGCGCAGCTCGGCCTCCTGTTCCGCCGAGTCCGCGGTGTAGATGACGTGTCCGAGGCGGCAGCGCAGGTCCCGGGCGGCCGGTATGGCATCACCGGGCCCGAGGTACATGCGCACCTCGGTGACGCTGGGATGGCGCTCCAGAGCGTTCAGGCCCTCGATCCGGCTGAGGGTGGTGAGGCCGGGAGCGGTGAAGAAGTGCACCGCGGCGTACTCCGCCACGGGAAGCGCCCGGGGCCAGGCCGACTCGGGGTCCAGGCCGACGTGCGAGGCGACCATGACGTGACGTAGGGAGATGCCTGTGGCCAGGGTGATCAGTTCGGCGATGCGGTCCCCGGCGAGGCGGGCACCGACCTCGATCAGGACGGGTCCCTCGTTCGTGAGCCGGAGTTCCGCGTGGAAAGGTCCCAGGGCGATGCCCAGACACGTGACGGCGGCCGAGGTGTATTCCTCGATCGCCGACCGGGCATCCGGTCCGAGGTCGGCCCGCACCACATGGCCGAGTTCGACGAAGTACGGTTCGGGGCCCAGCAGTTTGCGGGTGATGGAGACGATGGTGACCCGGCCCTGGTGCACGTACCCCTCGACGGAGTACTCGGGGCCCACGAGGTACTGCTCGACCAGGGCGCGGCCGTCTTCCGGCTGGTCGAAGACGAAGTCGGCGTGGCCGGCCAGGGTACGGTAGGCGGACTCCAGCTGTCCGCTGTCCTCGACGCGGCTGACTTGGATGGACCCGGATCCGGCGGCGGGCTTCAGGACGCAGGGGAAGCCGACGGTCTCGGCGGCGTCGTCGAGGTCGGCCGCGGTGAGCACCTCGGCGTACCGGGGTATGCGGATTCCCGCCTTGGCCAGCATGGCGCGCATCAGGGTCTTGTCCCGGACCGCTTCGGCCGTCTCGATGGGCTGGCCGGCGAGTCCGAGCAGGTGGGCCAGCCGGGCGGCCGCGTCCACGTAGAACTCGGAACCCGAGACCACTCCGCTCAGCGGCGTCCGCGCGTGTACTGCGGCGGCGGTCTCGGCCAGCGCGGCCGGGTCGTTCGTGTCGACGGCGACGAAGAGGTCGATCTCGCCCCGGGCCCCTTCGGGCACCACACGATCGGCTGCGTCATGGGAGAAGACCACGGTTTCCAGGCCGAGGTCGCGGGCCGCGCCGAGCAGGGTGAGCCCGGAGGACATCGGCTCGATCACCAGCAGCCGCTTGCGGGTGGCCGGAGGGGTGTTCGGGTGGGGCATCGGTGTCTCCTTGTGCCCGTGCCGCGGTTCGGTCACGAGCTGCTCAAAGGTCATCAGGCATCTCCCCCTGGGGAGGAGGCGGCCAGCGGTGAGAGGCTGATGCCGGCCAGGACGTACTCGACGGCACCGGTGAGGCTGAGTTCGCGCTGGTCCATGCGGCTCTCGTGCGCGTCGTCGATGTGCGCCTGCCGGTGCCAGAAGGCATAGTGCCACGCGTGGTCGGCCGGGACGACGTGGTGCAGATCGTGGGCCGGGAGGTCCGAGACGAGGACTCCGAACCGGGCGGGTGTCTGGATGAACAGCATCCTTGCCAGCCATCGGGCCCAGAGGAGCACGCTACGGGCGGCCGGGAGCCCGCGGGCGGGCAGCGGCTCCAGGCAGAACCGGGCCCAGCAGCGCGAGACGTAGTCACCGCGGCTGGTCGGGGCTCCGTCGAAAGCCATCCACGGGTGCTCGGAGATGGTCTGGAACAGGGCCGCCCAGTGGAACAGGACCAACCAGGGCACGAGGAAGGCCAGGGTGAACTCGACTCCGTTCATCAGCACGCCCAGCAGCACGAGGGTGGCGACCCAGACGGTGGAGGCGATGCGTCTGGTCCAGGTGGCGGTGATGAAGTTGGTGCGGATCCGGAACGTGATGAACGGCAGGTGCAGCCGGGGCGAGAACGGTGTGCGGTACAGCGTCCGGCGCAACTGCGCCATGGGCGTGCCGGGCCGGAAGCCGAGGTACATCAGGAACCTGGAGTCCGGGTCCTTGACCGTGGTGAAGACCTTGCGGTTGTGGTGGTTGCGGATGTGGTCCTCGAAGATGTCCTCGTAGTTCGAGGTGAGGCTGATGGCGCTGGAGACCACCTGGACCGCTTTGTCGATGTGTTTGTTGCCCGACACTTCCTTGTGGACGGCGTGATGGCTCCACGTGACCTGCAGTTTGCGGATCGCGTTGACCGTTGCCAGCCAGGTGACCGGAAGGACCGCGGCGGCGTACCAGCCCAGGAACCGTACGGCGTAGATACTTCCCAGGACGGCGGCCACCAGTTGGATGAGCGTCAGGAACCAGTTGACCAGGGGCGGTGTGATCCATGCCGGGGCCTTCTGGCCGGGCGCGGCCTTGCCGGCGAAAAGGGTGATCAGCTGTTGGGTCCAGCCCGGGAACCGCTCGACGTACTCCCGTCGCAGTTGTTCCATGGAGGCCGATATGTCGGTGGGCGAAGGGATTTCCTGTGGCACGGGTCTCCTCAAGAATCGATGTGGGTCGGGCCCCGGTCCGGCCGTCATGACTCGCCCACCCGTACGGTCAACTGCCGTACGGCCTCGTGCAGGCTCTTGACCACGCTCGGCGCCATGTCGCCCTCGGCGATGACGTAGCCGAGCCGGTCGTAGGCGTTCTGCGGCACCCGTACCGCCCTGCCTGCTGCCGCGGTGAGCTGTACCCGCTCGATTCCGGGGACGAGCCGGGCCTCGTCCACACCGTCGATCGAGGCGAGGACTCCGTCACGGTCCGCGGCCAGGAACCGGATGCCCGCGGTGGCTTCCCGGACGGCGGCCAGTTGCGGGGCCAGGCCGCACGCCGCACGCAGCTGCTGCTCCAGCAGTTCGACGCCGGTCGCTAGCCGGATCAGCTCGGGGATCATGCCGCCGGCCAGGCGGGGGTTGACTTCCACGATGAGTGGCCCGCGTTCGGACAGCCGTATCTCGGTATGGGTGGGTCCGGCCTTGATGCCCAGCGCGGCGAGCGCGGCAGCGGCGGTCTCGCGCAGCGCAGTCGCGTCCTTCTCGGTGAGCGGGGCCGGGAAGATGTGTTGCTGTTCGACGAAGTGGGGGCCAGGCGAGACCGTCTTGGCGGTGATTCCCATGCAGACGGGCACCCCGTTGTCGGTGAACATCTCGACGCTGAACTCGGGCGCCTCGACGTACTCCTCCAACAAGGCGGTGCGTGCGGTCGGCAGGCCCCGGACGTTGACCTCGACGGACAGCACGCGCTCCACGTGCGCGAGCACTTCCGTTCGCGACCGGCACAGCAGAACGTCGTTGGAGCCTGAGTCGTCGGCGGGCTTGACCACGCAGGGCAGGCCGATCCGGTCGATCGCCTCGGCGGCCTGCGCGGCGGAGCGTACGACGGCGAACCCGGGCTGTCCGACGCCCGCGGCCGCCAACAGCTCGCGGGTCGTCGCCTTGTTGCGGGCGGCTTCCGTGGCCTGCGGGGGATTGCCGGGCAGGCCCAGCCACGCGGCCAGTCTGGAGACCACCGGGACGTAGAAATCGCTGGTCGTGGTGATGCCGGCGATGTGGTTGCGTGGGAACCGTTCGCTGATCACCTCCCGGAGCGCCTTTTCCGTGGACGTGTCGCACACCACGATCTCGCACCCGGTCTCCGGTGCGCCCGCGTACCGTTCGGGAGCGTTGGTCAGCAGGACCGGAACCAGGTCGAGCCGCCGGGCCATTTCGAGGGCCAGGACACCCGTGCCCGAGGTGTTGGCCTCCACGAAGAGGAGGGTGCGCGGCTCTTGGGCCGGGAGACGCTGGGCGGCGTAGGACCAGGTGGCGACCTCCGTGCCGGGGGTGACCTCAGTCGGTTCGGCTGCCACGGGCAGGGCGGTCAGGGAGCGTTCGGCCCAGTAGTCGTCGCTGTAGACGTTGTCGGCGTACCGGTCGCCCCGGTCGGGGAAGATGCCGACGATGCGGGAGCCCGGGGCCGCCCGGCGGGCCACGTCGTGCAGCACCCGGTAGACCGAGCCGGAGGTGTTTCCGGCGAAGATCTGCTGTTCGCGGGCGAGGGCCCGGGTGGCCTCGAACGCCTCGTGGTCGTTGAGCCAGTGGATTTCGTCGATGAGGGAACGGTCCAGGTTCGCCGGGACGAGGCTGTTGCCCAGGCCGCCTTGGAGCCGCTTGGGGTTGTCGGGCTGGCCGAAGACCACGCTGCCGACGCAGTCGACGGCGACCACGCGCAGGTCGGGCAGGGACTGGCGCAGCGCACGCGCCGATCCGGACAGCGAGCCTCCGCTGCCGACCGCGCCGACGAGGATGTCCAGGGAACCGAGGTCGGTGAGGAGTTCGTCGGCCAGGAGGCGGTAGGCGCCCGGGTTGTCGGGGTTGCTGTACTGGCGCGGCCAGAAGGCTCCCGGCAGGTCGCGGATGAGTTCTTCGAGTTTTTCCAGTCGCGCGCTCTGCCAGCCCGCACCCGACATGGCCTCGACCACGTGCACCCGGCAGCCCAGGGCGCGGAGCTTGGCGTGGGTGGTCGGGTCGATCCGGGGGTCGGTGACGATGTGTACGGGGTGGCCCAGGCGGGCGCCGACCAGGGCGACTCCCAGGGCCATCGTGCCCGAGGAGCTTTCGATGACGGGGGCGCCTTCGGCGAGTTCGCCGGTCCTGCGGGCTTCGACGATGGCTTGCCGTGCGACCCGGTCCTTCATCCCGTACAGATTCTGCAGTTCCAGTTTGGCGTAGACCTCGACCGCGTTGGGGAGGTCCATCACGAGTTTGACCAGCGGGGTGTGGCCGATCGCGTCCACGATGCTCTGATAGGGCATGTTCACATCCGTTGTGGAGAGGGTCAGGAAACCGGCTGGCGGCAGGAGTGGTAGAGCGTGGCGGCGCCGGCCAGGCGGGCGGCGCGGGTCCGGGCCTCGGCGGCCTTGCGTGTGTGCTCGGGGTCGGACCGGTCGATCAGCAGCCCGAGTGCGGTGCCGCTGTGCGCGATGGCGACGCCGAGCGCGTCGATGTCGCGGGAGATGGCGATCATCCGCCGCAACAGCCTCTTGGGCCGCAGGCGCTCGTTCATCACGGCGCTGCGGGTCGCCACCTCACCCACCGCTGCCAGGTCGCCGCCGCGCACGGCGTGGGTGATCCGGGCGAGGAGATCCTCGTATTCGAGTCGTTCGGCACGGGAGAAATTCTTGGACTGCCGGTTGAACTCGATGGTGTCGACCACTCCGCCCTCTTCGACCCCGACGATGGTGAGCGGCGGCAAGGTGCCGATGCTTTCCTTCAGCCGTACTTCGCGGTGGTAGTAGGAGACGGTCCCGGGATACATCACGCCGTCGGTCGGTTCGATCCGTCGCAGGAAGTGCTCGACGGTCTCGGGGCCGGCCCGCAGGCCCAGCGCGTCGGCCACCGCGCGGGCCGTGGCAGTCAGGTCGGCGGAGGAACTGGCCAGGCCCTTTCCTTCGGGTAGTTCTCCGCGCAGGTGCAGGTGTCCCCCGCCGGCGCATCCGTATTCCCGCAGCATCAGTTCGGCGAGGCCGCGGGCCCGGTGTTTGTGCGGAGGGAAGACCGAGACGCCGGTGCGCCCGGGGTCGGCGGTGAAGACCGCTGTGGCACCGCGGTCGATCGGGAAAGTGACCAGGAAATCGAGCGCGTTGTGCGCGGTGGCTCCCTGAAGCAACTCGCCGAAGGTTCCTGGAGCGCTGCCGGTGCCGGTCATCGAGGCATCGGTCTGCGGGGTGATCACTCCGGCGCTGTCGGCGAATGTCATACGGCGGTCCCTTGCCCGCCGCTGACGCCGTCGTTCAAGCCGAGCAGCGAGTCGATACGGTCCAGGCCGGCCTGGATGCCGTCCCGGCGTGCGGACCACTCGGTGTGCAGCTCCCGGTATTGCGCACTCTGTTCTTCGAGCAATTCGCGTACCCGGTCCGGGTGGGCCGAGCCCGCAGACTTCTTCTCGTACAATTCGCCGGCGCTTTTGAAGGCGGTGGCGAGCGGGGTCTCATGGTCCGCCAGGGTGATGCCGTGCTCGGCCGCGGCGGTGCGCAGCAGGTCGGGCGATATCCGGTGCGGTGGCAGGCCCGCGGCGTGGGCGGCGAGGATGTACCGCCCGGCGATGACCTGCGCCGTGCGCCACGGCACCGACTCGTGCAGGGTCAGCTGGTTGGCGAGGGTGAAACCGCCGAGGAACTCCTGGTCGACAGCGGCGCGCATGCGGTGCTCGTCGAAGCTCAGATTTTCGACCACCGCGGTGAAGAGCCTCATGGTGGTGTTCAAGGTGGTGAACATCGGCAGCAGATTCGCGCCGGCTTCCTTGGACACCTCCACCATGTTGGTGAATGGCGTGGCCCGCTGGCCGAGGAGCATGTCGAGGTAGTAGGCGCTCAAGTGCGCCGACTTGCCCCGGATTCGTTCGAGGATCGGGTAGTTCTTCTTCTGCGGCATCGCCGAGGAGATCCCGGACAGTTCGTCGGGCAGCGTGATGAATCCGTAGGGGCCGCTGCCCCAGGTCATCACGTCGCTGATGAACCGGCTCAAGGCGGACCCCAGGAGCGAGAGTTCCGCCGCGATCTCCAGCACCCACGCCCGGGAGGCGACGCCTGTGAGGGCGTGCGGCTGGGGTGCGCGGCAGCCGAGGAGCGCGGCCATGGCGTCGCGGTCCCAGGCAAGCTCCTGGCCGGTCATGGCACCGGACCCGAGCGGGCTGAGGTTGATCCCGTCGTGGGTCGTCAGCAGTCGGCGCAGGGTGTGCGCCATCTGCTGGGAGACTGCCGCGAAGTAGTAGCCGGGGGTGATGGTCTGGGCGGCTTGCAGGTGTGTCTGGCCCACCATGGGGAGGTCCGTGGTGAGTGTGGCCAGCCGGTGCGCTGCCTGCCCGAAGGCCAGGATGGATTCGGCTCCTTCGAGGAGGAGTTGGCGGCCGAAGAGGAGCTGGGCGGTCGACTGCATGTCGTTGCGGCTGCGGTCGACGTGCCAGCTGGTGACCGGCTCGCTCAGGCCTCGTTCGACGTGCTGTTCCAGGGCGAAGGCGATGTCGGACATGTTGGCCTGCGGATCGGCCGTGATGCCGTCCTGCGCCGCACCGTGGAGCAGCCGTCCGATCTCCGCGGCCTGGGGGCCGGTGATCAGGCCCATCCGCCGGTATTCGAGGGCAAAGACCTTTTCGACCGTGATGTACCAGGGCAGCAGGTGGGCGGCCTCGTAGCGGAACTGGGGTTCCAGTACCTCCTCGTGCAGGAGGCGGCTGGGCGTGCTACGGATTCTTCCCGTAAGGCGGCCGACCTCTCCGACTGGCGACCGGTCCGGGGAGGGAGTCATTCTCTTGCTCCGGTTTCTCAGGAGAGGGCTCGTTCGGGTGCTCGTGAGGGGGGGCGGCGGCCCGTCAAGGCCGCCGCCCCGGCGTTCAGTTGGTGGTGTGCAGGGCGGTCTTGAGGTCCTGGCGGACCGTCTCGGCCAGGAGTTCGGGCCGGGTGGTGTTGAGGTAGTGGCCGCCGTGGTCGGTGACGACCACACGGCACCGCGGCGCGAACCGCTCCCAGTTCCCGACGCTGGAGTCGTAGGCGGTCATCAGCGAATCGTCGGTGGCGAGAACCACCGTGGCGGGTGCCTGGAGAGTGGCTCGGGCGATGTCCGTGAGCGCCAGGTGGAAGCCGTGCGTGGCCTCGACGGTGTCGTAGCGGAACGACCGCGCGAGGTCCTTGCGTTCGTCCGCGGAGAGCCGGTGCACCTCGTCCAGCCCGGTGTTGTCCGCCAGCCAGTCCATGATCTGCTGCTCGCTCATGTGTACGACCTCGTTGGCGGCGTGGTCGGCGGGGTCCATGGACCTGAGCAGCTTGGCCACGACCAGCAGCCGGCTGACGTCCTGTCCGCGCTGTTCCAGGGCGCGGATGACGTGGAGCGCGAGGGACGCCCCGGCGCAGTGGCCGAGGAGCACCACCCGACGGCCCGCGGCCTCCCTGGCGACCTCGTCGGCCAGCTGTTCCGCCAAGACGTCCACGGCGACCATCGGCCGGTCGTCGCGCAGTGTCCGGCCCGGCAGTTCCGTGCCCATGACGCGCACAGCGGCGCCGGTGTCGGCGAGTTCCCTGGCGAGCGGGACGTAGCTGACGGCGCTGCCGCCCGCGAAGGGGATGCACACGAGCAGCGCGTCGGGGTCCTCCAGCTGTGCTCCGGACGCCGCGGTCAGGTCGACCAGGAGGTCGCGCCGGGCGCCGTCGCGCTGTGCGAAACTCGCCGCGACCAACCGGGCGGTCGGCCTGACCAGCAGGTCCCGCAGCGAAATGCGACCCTGCGAGGTGGCTGCGACCTTCATCGCGGCGATCGAGTGGCCGCCGATTTCGAAGAAGTTGTCCGTGACCCCGATATCCGCCGGCGGCACGTCGAGTACGGAGGCGAACAGGTCGCGTACGAACTCCTCGTCCGGGTTGGCCGGCTGCTCGCGTTCGGCGTCCGCACGGGCACGCAGGGGGTGCGCCGCCAGCGCCTTGCGGTCGGTCTTGCCGTTGGCGTTGAGCGGGAAGGCGTCGAGGCGGACGAGGATCTCCGGATGCATGTAGTCCGGAATGATCTCGGCGAGCTGCCGCTTGAACTCGTCGCGGTCGGGCTCCGCCGTACCGGTGTAGAAGGTCACCAGCCGCTTCTCGCCCGTCACGTCGCGGGCCAGTGTCACGGCGGTCTCCACCCCGGTCAGCCGGTTGACCGCACCGTCCACCTCCGATAGCTCGATGCGGTATCCGCGGATCTTGACCTGGCCGTCCCGGCGGCCCGCGCAGTCGAGCAGCCCGTTGGGCAGCCAGCGGCCGATGTCACCGGTGCGGTAGAGCATGGCGGAGCGGTCGTCGAGGGAGTTGGGGGCGAACGCCGCGGTGGTGCGCTCCTCGTCGTTGACGTAGCCCAGCCCGACACCTGCCCCGGTGACGCAGATCTCCCCGTAGCTGCCGATGGGGCGCGGGCGGCCGTCCCCTCCGACCACGTGCAGGCTGGTGTTGACGATCGGCCTGCCGATCGGCACCCTGACGCCTTCGTGGCCGACGTCCATGAAGTGGTGGGTGACGTCGTCCGAGCACTCGGTGGGGCCGTACGCGTTGATCACCGGGACGGGATAGGTGGCGAACCACCGCTTGGTCAGGGCCGGGGGCAGCGGCTCACCGTTGATGATGTTGAAGCGGAGGGCGGGCAGCGGTACGGGGCGCTGCTCGGCCTCCGTCAGCAGCGCGTCGGTGTAGGAGGGCACCGTTTCGAGAATGGTGATGCGGTCCTGGGCCAGTGCCGCGAGAAAGACGGGCAGGTCGACGACGGTGTCGTGGTCGTAGATGACGGTGCGCCCGCCGGTCAGCCAGGCGACCAGCAGCTGCCAGACAGAGATGTCGAAGCACTGGGTGCTGATGTGCGCGACGCGGTCGTCGGCCGTCAGCTTGAGGTCGACGACCTTGGAGATCAGGTGGTTGAGCATGCCGGAGTGGCGGATGGTGGCGCCCTTCGGGTCTCCGGTCGACCCGGAGGTGAAGATGATGTAGGCGGTGTCGGCCGGCCGCGGTGGGGCCGGCAGCTCGACGGGCGCGTCCGCGGCAGCGCCGCTGCCGGTGCCGCTGTCACGGAGGGTCACCACCGTGAGGTCCGGTACGCGCTCGCGCAGGGCGGCCCCGCACAGCTCCGCGTCCTCCTCCTCGGCCACCAGGTGGCGGGAACCGCTGCGCCGCAGCACGGCCGCGATCCGCTCCACCGGGAAATCACGGTCCTGCGGGAGATAGACCGCGCCGATCTTCAGGAGTGCGAGCATGGTCAGCGACCAGCGGACACCACGGGGCAGCACCGTGGTCACGATGTCCCCGGCCGCGATGCCCGCCGCCAGCAGTTGCGCCGCGCAGCGGTCCGAGGCCAGGTCCAGCGCGGCGTAGTCGAGCCGCTCTGTGCCGTGTTCCAGGGCGACCGCGCCGGGAGTGCGGCGCACCTGCTCGGCGAACAGGTCCAGGAAGGTCGCGTCCGGCAGCGGGTGGTCAGGCCCCTCGGACATCTCCCGCAGCAGGTCGCGCTCCTCGTCGCCGAGCAGTGAGGTGGCGGCCCGGCCCGCCGCGGGATCGGCGACGAGCGCCTCCAGGGCGGCGAGGTAGTAGCCGCCGACCCGCTCCACCTGGTCGATCCCGTAGACGGAGCGGTGGAAGTGCAGGCTCAGCAGCACCTCGTCGCTGACCGCGTCCTGCGAGAACTCGGCGCGGAAGGGGAACTCGCTCTGCACGTTGACGATCGAGCGGATCAGCTCGAAACCGTCCCGGGCGGTGAGGTCCTTGAGCACGTGGAAGTGGGTGAAGTTGAAGACGGTCTCGAAGAGGGTCTCCCGGCTCCGTACGGCCCGCTTGATCTCGGCCATGGGGAACCGGCGGTGCGGCAGCAGGTCCACCTCTGCCTCGTACACGGCGTGCACCAGGTCCTCCCAGCTCTCGCCGAGATCGCGGACCCGGAACGGCAGGCTGTTCAGGAAGAGGCCGGCGATGTCCTGCCCGCCTTCGATCTCCGGCCGCCCGGAGTGCTCATAGCCGGTGACGACGTCCGTGGTGCCCGCCACGAAGGCGAGGACGCCGACATGGGCGGCCAGCAACACGGTCTTGACCGGCACCCGCAGCCGCTGGGCGGTCTCCAGAAGGGAAGCGGACAGCCCCTGGGGGAAGGTCACGTCGTGGATGCCCACGCCCGTGGCCTCCGGGTCGGGTTCGGCGTACGGGGTGATCCGGGTGCTCTCGGAGCCGTCCATGACCCGCAGCCAGTACGCGCGCTGCTCGGGTGAGGCCACGGCGGCCTGTTCCAGTGCCACATACTGCCGGTGGGACATGACCTGCCGGGATCCGCCGTGCGGCTCGTTCCCGTCCAGGATGGCGAAGTAGGCGGAGAAGATGTCCCGGTGGAGAGTGTTGACGCTCCACCCGTCCAGGGCCGCGTCGTGGTAGCTCAGCGAGTACTGGTACTCCTCGTCGCCCAACAGGTGCAGGTGGACGCGTACGAGGTCGGTGCTGCCGTACCGGAAGCCGCCGCGCAGTTCCAGCTCGGCGAACCGGCGCAAGTCCTCCTCTTGTTCCTCGGCCGAGCGGCCTCGCAGGTCGAAGAGCTGCAGAGGGGACGGCGCGCTCTCGTGCACCAGCTGCAACGGCACACTGAAACCGTTGAGGTGGAAGGACGTGCGCAGCAGTGCGTGCCGGTCGACCACCGAGGCCACCGCCCGGCCGAACAGCTCGGTGTCCACCGCGCTGTGGATGCGGTAGCTGAGAATGTCGTGGTACATACCCTCGGTGCCGCCCCGCTGGGCCTCGTAGATGAGGCCGACCTGGAGCTGTGACATCGGGTAGGCGTCGACGATCCCCGGGGGCAGCGAAGCCCGGTCCGCTTCGGTGACCAGCGCGAAGGGCTCGGCGCTCTCGGCGGTGGGGGCGTCCGGCTCCGCCGTGACCCCGACGTGTGCCGCCAGTTCCGCGACGGTGGGGTGGCCGAAGAGGTCCTGGAAGCTGAAGTCCAGGCCGGCGGCCCGGGAGCGGGCCAGCACCGTGATGAACTTGATGGAGTCTCCGCCGAGGGAGAAGAAGTTGTCGTCCACGCCGAGGGATTCCCGGCCGAGGACTTCGGCCCAGATGCCGGCGAGCCGGCGTTCGACCGGAGTCCGCGGTGCCCGGTGGGCGGTGCCCGGGGCGGTGTCCTGGAGGGGTAGCGGAAGGCCGGAGACGTCCCGCTTGCCGTTGTGGTTGGTGGGGATCGCGGGCACTTCGATGATGTGCGCCGGCACCATGTACGAGGGAAGCTCGGCTTCGAGCGCGGCCCGCAGATCCGCCGCGTCGAAGCCGTCGGCGGCCACCACGTAGGCCACGAGCGTGCTGTCGCCGGCTTCGGTGGGCCGGGCGACGACCGCACTCTGGCGGACCGCGGGACTCTGCTGCGCGACGTGCTCGATCTCGCCGAGTTCGATGCGGTATCCGCGGATCTTCACCTGGGTGTCCAGGCGGCCCAGGTATTCCACGGCGCCGTCGGGCAGCCAGCGCGCCAGGTCTCCCGTACGGTAGTGGCGCTCCCCGTCCGCTCCCGTGACGAACCGCTCCTCGGTGAGCTCGGGGGCGTGCAGGTAGCCACGTGCCAGGCCCGTGCCGGAGATGCACAGTTCGCCGGGGGTGCCGATCGGTGCGAGTGCTCCGGACCGCGTGCGCACGCTCAGCCGGATGTTGTGGATCGGGCGGCCGATCGGGACCGGCCGGGTCTCGTCCAGGCCCGCGCAGGGCTGGTGCGTGACGTCGACCGCGGCTTCGGTGGGGCCGTAGAGGTTGACGAGTTCGCAGCCGTCCCCCAGGAGCGCTGCGAACTGCCGGACCTGGTCGACGGCGAGTGCTTCGCCGCTCGCGAAGATCCGGCGTACGCGGCGGATCCTGTCCCGCTCCCCCGCGGCATCGACGAAGCCGAGGAAGGCGTGCAGCATCGACGGGACGAAGTGGAGGGTGGTGGCCCCGCTCTGTTCGATGCGGCGGATGATCTTTTCGGGGTCGCGCTCGTCGCCGTTGGGGAGGGTGGCCACCGCCGCCCCCGCGAGAGTCCACCAGAAGATCTCCCACACGGACACGTCGAAGGTGAACGGCGTCTTGTGGAGGATCACGTCGTCGGCGTGCAGCGGATAGGCGGTCTGCATCCACCACAGGCGGTTCACGATGGCCCGGTGCTCGACCATCACTCCCTTGGGGCGGCCCGTGGACCCCGAGGTGTAGATGACGTACGCGACGTCCGAGGGCCCGGTCACGGGCTCCAGGTCGCCGTCGGGTTGCGTGGCGGTGGCCGGGTCGTCGAGCAGGATGACCTCGCGGTCCGCGGCGACGGCCGCGGTGGCGCCGGTGGCCACGACCGTGCTCGCGCGGCTGTGTTCAAGCAGGTAGGCGATGCGGTTGGGGGGCAGCGTCGGGTCGACCGGCAGATAGGCGCCGCCCGCCTTGAGTACGGCGAAGATGGCCACGAGCAGTTCGGCGGAGCGCGGGACGCACACGGCGACGGGATCGCCGGCGCGCACGCCGGACTCCCGCAGCGTGCGGGCCAGGCGGTTGGCCGCCGCGTTCAGTTCGCCGTAGGTGGTTCCCTCGTCGACGACGGCAACGCGGTCCGGCTCGGCCGCGGCGCGCTCTTCAAGGAAGCTGTGCAGCAGACGCTCTTCGGGGAAGGGGCGGGCGGTGTCGTTGAACTCCTCCAGGGAGACGAGTTCGTCCTCTGCCGGAGTCAGCAGTGAGCCGGTGTCCAGGGCTGGAGCGGCGACCAGGGCGTCGAGGATCCGGGCGTAGACGGTGGCGAGCCGCTGTGCGGTGGCGGCGTTGAAGAGTGCCTCGGCGTAGCCGAGCTCGATCCGGGGCGCCGTGCCGTCGGCGAGGTGGAGATCGAAGAGCAGCGTGCAGCCGGCGGAGCGGGCGTCGTCCTGGGTGAGCCGGCCATCGATCGACAGCATCAGGTCGCTGGGCTTCGCGTCCAGCTGGTCGAGCAGGTAACGGACCGGCACGTCCAGGTTGGCCGACGCGGCCAGGCAGGCGGCGCGCATCGCGGTCAGCAGTTCGCGGGCCGGCTCCTGGCCGCCGACCTCGACGCTCACCGGAACAGCCCGGTTCTGGTCCTGGCTTCGGTCCTGGTCCTGGTCGGCGGGCACGAAAACCGTGACCTCGGGCAGGTCGGTGCTGCGGACGGCCAGCAATGCGAGGGCGGTCGCGCCGATGACGGTACGCAGGAAGCCGTCGCCCCCGGCGATGCGGTCGATGCGCTGCGCGATGCCGGCGTCGAGGGGAACGGTGACGTGGCCGGTGGAGGTGCTCTGGTGGCGGGCGTGGTCGCGTATGAGCACGGTGGGCTCGCTCCACGCGCTCTGTTGGGCGTCCCAGAAGGAAGCCTGGTCGGGGTGGGCGGCGCGGGCCTGCTGCAGGTGAAAGATACTCATCTCGGAGTTCCGGTCTTTCGGCAAAAGGGCATGGCGAAGCTGCCCGTCGGCTGCGGATGGGAGGGTGGGCGGCTCGGTGGTGTGCCGAGTGGTGGGCTCAGGCGGAGGTGGTAGTGCTGTCCGCCTGCTGTTCGTTTTCTGGCGGCGGGGAGTTGGGAGGCTTGGCGGTGGGGACGTTCGCCTTGCTCTCCCAGAAGGCGGCGAGCGAGGTGCCGACGAGGGTGGCGATGAACAACCCGCTCTGGTAGGGCAAATGGCTCAACAGGAGACCGCCGGCCCCGGTGACGAGCCCGATGGCCACGGCTCGCTTGGTGGTGAAGGAGGAAACGACCAGCCCGATGTAGGAGGCGTAGACGGCGAAGTCGAGTCCCCAGGAACTCAGGTCGGCGAGTGTCTGGCCGAAGAGCCAACCGCCGAGCGTGCTGAGATTCCATGCGACATAGATGACGATCGCGTTGCTCAGCACGTACCAGCGGCGGTTGTCCACGGCCGGCGCGGGGGCGCTGAAACGCTTGGCCGCGAGGGCGTAGACGGCATCGGTCATGCCGAAGGCGATCGCGGCACGCCAGACGAAGGGCATGGGCCGTACGTGGGGAGCGAGGGCGGCGGAGTAGAAGACGTGCCGCAAGTTGACCAGCAGGACGGTCATGACCGTCAGCGGCCACATCGCCCCTGCCGTGATCATTCCCAGGCCGATCATCTGGGCGGATCCCGAGTTGACCAGCACGCTCATCAGCATGGTGTTCGTCAGGTCCAGGTGCTGCGCCTCGGCCAGCGCACCGAACAGCAGACCGAACGGTATCGCGCCGATGATGACGGGGACGGCGGCCAGGGCGCCCTGCGCTGCCTCCCCTCCACGACTGTCGCGGAGGAACATCAATTCAACCTCGTTCCCGGGGGAAAGAACCGCTCAGAGCGCAAACTTGGTGACCATGAAGCCGGCCATGGCGACCGCGAACACCAGGAAGAAAGCATCCTTCTTGAACGCTCCGACCCCGAACCCGCACGCGGCTCCGACCAGGTAGGGCGCGACGGCCTGCACATCGCCGCCCTCGGCCGGCAGCAGGATGGACGGCACGATGATCGCCATCAGTACCGCAGGCATGACATAGGGCAGCGTGCTGCGGATACGGGTGGGCAGGTGCTCGGGACCGATCGGCCCGAAGAGGGCGTAGCGGACCGCGAACGTCACCGCTCCGCACAGAAGGATGGTCAGGGGGATCATCGGTGTCTCGCCTCGGGTCAGAAGGTGAACTCAGCGGCCTGGCGAGGTTCCCCGGACCGTTCGACGGGCTTCGGCAGGATCGGGGTCTCCGGGGCGAGCGCCAGTTCGCGGAGAATCTCCGCGACTCGGCCCAGGAGGAAGGCGGCGGAGGAGCGCTCGAACAATACCGTCGAGTACTCCAGCTCCAGCGTGAAGCGGTCCGGTTTCTGCCACACCTGCAGGTTGAGGTCGAAACGACACGTGCCCGGATGCCGCATGGCCAGCGTCGCGTGCCGTCCGTGCTTGCGGAAACTGTGCAATTCCACGTTCTGCAGGGCGAAGAAGGTGTCGAACAGCGCGTTGCGGCTCAGGTCCCGGGGCAGCCCGAGCCGTTCGACGAGTTGGCTGAACGGGTATTCCTGGTGGTCCAGCGCCGCACTGTGCTCCTGGCCCAGGTGCCGCAGCAGATCGCCGAGTCCGGCCCCTTCCGGAAACCGAGCCCGTAGAACCACGGTGTTGACGAACATCCCCACCACGGCTTCGAGGTCGGGGTGGGGCCGGCCGCCCATGGGGCTGCCCACCGCGATGTCCCGCTGTCCGGAAAGCCGGGCCAGGGCGGCCGTCCAGGCGGTCAGCAGGACGGTAAAGGGCGTCAGGGACTCCCGCGCGGCCACGGCCCAGACATCGCCGGTCTCCTGAGGGCCCAGCTCCCTCACCAGTACATCGCCCTGTGTGGAGCGCAGAGGGGGGCGCAGCCGGTCCGTCGGCAGGTTCAGGGTCGGTACGGGCTCGGCGAAATGTGCCAGCCAGTACCGCTCGGCCCGGTCCAATGCCGGTCCGGAGAGCCGTGCCTCCGCCCACTCGGCGGCGGCGGCGTAGTCCACCGCCGGGGCGTCGGGTAAGAAGCCCGCGTACAGGTCGAACAGCTCGTCGATGAGGATGCGCAGCGACACGCCGTCGAAAACGATGTGGTGGACGTCCAGGTTGAGGACGTCCCCACCCGTGGGATGCCGTTCGAGCACGGCCCGGATCAGGGGCGGCTCACCGAGGTCGAAGGGCTTGATCCAGTCGGTGGCAGTGCCGTTCACCACGGTCAGTTCGACCGGGGCGCTCGCGTCCACCTGCCGCCGGACGCCGTCGTGGGTGGTTGTGAAGCGGGTGCGCAGGGCGTCGTGGCGGTCGATCAGGCGGGCGAGGGCAGTGCGCAGCCGGTCCGGGTCGAGCGGGCCGCCGGCCTGCACGGTGAACGGGATGTTGTAGGCCAGGCTCTTGGGGGCCGACTGCCACAGCGCGTAGAGCGCCCGCTGCTGCGGATGCGGTACACCACTTCCGGTGGCCGCGGGGACGGGAAGCAGTCGGGTCGTGGCGGCGCGGGATGCCGCTCGTGCCATGGCGCCAAGCGTCCGGGCCGCGAAGAGGTCGCTGAAGCTCAGCTCGGCTCCGGTTTCCCTGGCGAGCCGGCCGATGAGGACGCCCGTGGTGAGGGAGGTGCCGCCCAGCTCGAAGAAGTCGTCGTCCAGGCCGATCGTGTCTGCGTCCAGGCCCAGTACGTCGGCCCACTGACGGGCGAGCAGCTGCTCAAGAGGTGCCTCGGGTGGCGCGCCGGTGCCGCGCCGGATGGGTGGTGGGGGCAGCTGAGCCCGGTCCACCTTGCCGTTGGAGTTGAGTGGCAGGCGCTCCACCGGTATCAGGTGGGCGGGGCACATGTAGGAGGGGAGCCGCTTGCGCAGGCGGGTGAGGATGTCCTGTGCGCTGTGTCCCGCGTTCAGGACCACATGGCTGACCAGTTGTCCGCCGCCGGTGTCCCGCCGGGCCACGTGAGTGTGGCTGTCGGTCAGTCCGTCGATCTCCAGCAGGGCATTGTCGATGTCGCCCAGTTCGATCCGGTGTCCGCGGATCTTGACCTGGTTGTCCGTGCGGCCGTGGAAGGAGAGGACGCCGTCCGGATCGCTGCTGACGAGGTCCCCGGTCCGGTAGTGCCGTACGCCGTTCACCAGCACGAACTTCTCGGCCGTCAGCTCGGGGTTGTTCAGGTAGCCGCGCGCCAGGCCCGCGCCTGCCGCGTACAGCTCCCCGATCTCCCCGACGGGCACGGGTGCGCGGTCGGCGTCGAGGACCGCGACGGTGGTCCCGCGGATCGGACGCCCGATCGGGATGGCTGTCTCGTAGGGCCGCTCGATGCGGAAGGTGGTGGTGAAGGTGGTGTTCTCGGTGGGACCGTAGCCGTTCAGCACGCTCAGCCCCGGGCACGCGGCGCGGACGAGGTTGACGTGGCGGCAGGACAGTACGTCGCCGCCGATCACGAGGGTCCGCAGACCGGAGAAGAGGGAGACGTCCTCGTCGACCAGCTGGTTGAACAGCGGGGAGGTGAGCCAGAGCACGGTGATGTCCGCGCTGTGCAGTGCCTGTTTCAGGAGCGCGGGGGTCAGCAGCGTTTCCTGCTCGACGATGTGCAGGGTGGCTCCGTTGAGCAGCGCTCCCCAGATTTCGAATGTGGCCGCGTCGAACTCCAGGGCGCCGGTCTGGAGAATGCGGTCGTCGCTGGAGAGGGACAGGTAGTCCGCGTCGCGGACGAGCCGCGCCACACCGGCGTGTTCGATCATGACGCCCTTGGGGCGGCCGGTACTGCCGGAGGTGTACATCACATAGGCAAGGCGGGAGCCGGCGGCGGCTGTTCGCTGCTGCGGTTCGGGGACAATTGACAGACTGTCCTCAAGCGGCAGGGCCGCTCCATCGGGCAAAAGCGACCCGAGTTCGCACACCCGGGTGCCGTCCGGGGCGAAGTCCGTTAAGAGAGCGGCAAGTCCGTCACCGCACAGCACGAGGGGGGCATGGGAGTCGTCAAGTATCTGCTCGATGCGTTCCCTCGGGTAGGAGGGGCGCACCGGGACGTAAGCGGCTCCGGCCAGCACCGTTCCCAGCATGGCCACCACGGCGTCGGCCGAGCGCTCGAAGGCTAAGCCGACGAGGGTTTCCTCGCGGACGCCGGACGCAGTGAGGCTTCGGGCCAACGCGGCGGCTCGGGCGTGCAGTTCGCGGTAGGTGAGGACGCGTACGCCTTGGACGAGTGCGGGCGAATCCGGTGTCCGCCGCACCTGGGCGGTGAACAGTTCGTCAAGCCGGATATCGGAGAGCGCGTTGGTCGGCATGATCGTCGGGTTCCTTACCCCTGGACGCAACGGGGTGCGGAGAAGACGATTTCTCCCAGCGGAGAAAACTGTGCGGTGTCCTGCTGATTCACGTAAACCATCCCCCTGATAGGCCGGGGAAGAGGTCGTGCGTGCACTGGAGGGCGCAAAAAATCAACACCCTCGAGAATTCTTCCCCCGGTTTTTGTGATCCGCAGAACGGACTTCGTCTGGCGGACGAGCATTGACGTTAACCCATACCCGGGGGTCGTTCCAGACAGCGCACAGTGAGGAAGCTCACACCTAACATGTCCGATATACATGTCTAAGTGGCAGCAGGAGGGAACCCTTGGTTCCGCCTCCTCGTCGCCAAGAGCGAACGCACGCGGACCGGTCATCTAGGGCAATTCACCCCGCAGCAAAGCTGCCCCTCCGGGCACGTGCCCTGCCCCCGCGCACTGCCGAATGGAAGTCGGCCCGCGAGCAATACCGGAATTTGGCGGCGCCGGGCAGGAGCCGATGGCGCGATTCTCCGTGGCCTTTCCCGCGGTCGGGGCCGGTGCCGCACAATCAGCGGCTTATCACGTAGGGACCGCCTAGGCTGAGGGCATGATCCTGGTGACGGGCGGGACGGGTCGGGTCGGGCGGCGGCTGGTACGGAAGCTGCGAGAGGGCGGGCATCCGGTGCGGCCCGCGTCCCGTACCGGTGAGGTGCGGTTCGACTGGGAGCAGCCGGGCACGTGGGACGCCGTGCTGCGCGGGGCGACGAAGGCCTTCGTGATGGCGCCGAACAGGATCCCCGATCCTGCCTTCGTCCAGCGTGCGGTCACGCTCGGGGTCGAGCACATCGTGCTGCTGTCGAGCAGGGGCATCGATGCGGTGGGTGACGAGCGGCTGATGGCTGCCGAGCGGGCCGTCGAGGCGTCCGGGGCGGCCTGGACGGTCTTGCGGCCGGACTCGTTCAACCAGAACTTCGACGAGGGCTTCTTCCGTCAGGCCGTCGTGGCCGGCGAACTGGTGATGCCGTTCGGCGACCTGAAGCAGGCGTTCGTCGATGCCGACGACATCGCCGCGGTCGCGGCGGCCACGCTGACCACCGCCGGCCACGCCGGCCGCCGCTACGAGGTGACCGGGCCACGCTCTCTGTCCTACGCCGAAGCGCTCGACATCATCGCAGGCCACGTCGGGTATCCGGTGCGGTACCGGGGCACCGAGGAGGACTACTTCGCCGCTCAGGAGGCCCTCGGAAAGACGCGTGCGCAGACCGGACCCGCGGTGGCGGCGTTGCGCGCGATCAGGGCCGCAGGCGATCGCGCGCCGACCGACACGGTCGAGCGGGTGACCGGAAGGAAGCCCCGGACCTTCGAGGACTTCGCCGCCAACGCCGGCTGGGACGCGTCGTAGGCGGAGATCCGCCCGGCGTTCCCCTACCGAAGAAGAATCGGTAAGCGAGAATTACGTAATGCGCTACGTAGATCACAAGTGAACGGCGCAAGGGGCTGTGCCGCGACGTAACGTCGGCGATGGAAGAACCATTGGTATCCCTTGGAGCCTCCTCCGTGCCCTTACGCATAGCAATCACTGCTGAGCCGATACCGTCACACGTTTCCGCACTCGATTACGTCATCGGACCGGCCCTTGAGCAGGGCCATGATGTCGCACTCTACGCTCCCCTCATGTTCCGCCGGGAAGCCCGACGGCGGAAAGTGGATTTCCATAGGGCAGGAACAGGCTGGACCTGTGTTCCCGCCGTTGAGCAGACGGCAAGCACGATCTGGAAGGGGTTCGGAAACGACCTGTTCAACCAGTTCGTCTTCGGTCAGCTCTGGCCGGATCAGGCCGAGGTGAAGGCCCGTGATCTGATCACCGCGTGGACGCGGACGCAGCCCGATCTGGTGATCGCCGAATGCAGTGATCTCGGCGCGCACCTCGCGGCAAAAGTCCTGCGGCTGCCCGTGCTCGCGGCGGACAACGGCCTCGGCCCGGTACTCCTGGATCTGTGGGACACCGACATCGCGCCCGCGCTGACACCCCTCTACAAGCAATACGAGCAGGACGCCCCTCTCCTTCCCGAGATGCTCACCCCCGCGCCGGCCCACTGGTTCTACGCAACGCCCCCACCCTGCGCACACGAGGTCCGACGTACCGTCGCGGAAAACCGGGCAGCCCTCCCCGAGTGGCTGGACCGCTCCCCCTCCACCCGCCCCCTTGTCTACGCAGGCCTCGGCACCCTGACCACCGCGATGCCGGGGCTCCGCACCGTCGTCGTGGACGTTTACCAGGAGATTGTGGCCGCACTCTCCGCAATCGACTGCGACGCGATCGTCTCCGCGGGTTTCCTCGCGGAGCACCTGCAAAGCACGAACCCCCGCATCCGCATCACCAAGCATGTCCCGCAGCCCGCACTCCTGCGTCGTGCCGATCTGTTCGTGACGCACGGAGGCCGGGCATCCCTGCTCGACTCGGTGCAGGGCGCAACCCCCGTCCTGGGCATGGGCATTCTCGCCGACCAACCCGCCAACACCGCCGCATTCGCACAGCACGGTCTCGGCCGGGCAATGGAACTCACCGCGACACGCGACGAGATCGCCGACGCCATGACGGACGTCCTCGGCAATTCCCGCTACGCCGACGCCATGGCCGCCGCCAGGACCGAGCTGTCACAACTGCCACCGATCAACTTCTCGCAATTGCGGGACAGTTTGTGATGCCCATCCTTACGAGGGCCCATGCCACGGTGCACTCCCCGCTATGTGCCGACGGCCGGCCGCGTCCCGGGGCGCGGCCGGCCGTCGGCACCGCGGTCAGCTCCGCAGCCGCGCCATCCAGGCCTCCACCTCGTCCGCGGCCCGGGGAAGGCCGGCCGAGAGGTTCTCGTGGCCCGCTTCGGTGACCAGGATGTCGTCCTCGATCCGGATGCCGATGCCGCGGAACTCCTCGGGAACGGTCAGGTCGTCCGACTGGAAGTACAGGCCCGGCTCGACGGTGAGCACCATGCCCGCTTCCAGCGTGCCGTCCACGTACAGTTCGGTGCGGGCCTTGGCACAGTCGTGGACGTCCAGGCCGAGCATGTGACCGGTGCCCGTCAAAGTCCAGCGGCGGTGCAGCCCCAGCTCGTACGCCTCGTCCACCGAGCGGTCGCCGAACAGGCCCCAGGCGGCCAGGTGACCGGCCAGCACCCGCTGGGCGGCGTGGTGGAAGTCCCGGTACGCGGCACCGGGCTTGACCGCGGCGATGCCGGCCGACTGCGCCTCGTAGACGGCGTCGTACACCTTGCGCTGGATCGACGTGAAGCGGCCGTCGACCGGCAGAGTACGGGTGACGTCGGCGGTGTAAAGGTTGCGGCTCTCCACTCCGGCGTCGAGCAGCAGCAGGTCACCCGGGCGGGCCTCGCCGTCGTTGCGGACCCAGTGCAACGTCGTGGAGTGCGGCCCCGCCGCGCAGACGGACGCGTAGCCGACGTCGTTGCCCTCGGTCCGCGCACGCATGAAGAACGTGCCCTCGATGGCCCGCTCCGGGGTCGGGGTGTCGGTGCCGAGGACGCGTACGACGTCCTCGAAGCCACGGACGGTGGCCTGGCAGGCGCGGCGCAGGTCGGCTATCTCGAACTCGTCCTTGACCAGGCGCATTCCGGAGAGCGCGGCGCGGAACTCGATGTCGCGCTCGGCGGTCACCTTGTCGCTCAGGGCGGCGTCGACATGGGCGTCGTAGCCGCGCAGCAGGCGGATCGGCCCGGTGGCCGCGGCGAGCCGCTCGGTCAGCGTGCGGACGTCGCGGCAGGGCAGGCCGAGGAGCTGCTCGTTCTCGCCGAGGCTGTTGCGGCGGCCGTCCCACAGCTCTCCGTGGTAGTCGAGCCAGAATTCGCCGGACTCGCGGTCGGAGCGGGGCAGCAGGTAGGCGGCGGCCTCGTGTGCGCCGTCCTGGCCGGGCCCCAGGACCAGTACGGCGTCCTGGGACTGGTCACCTGTCAGGTAGACGTAGTCGGAGGAGGGGCGGAAGGGGTAGGCGGTGTCGTTGGCGCGGACCTTCGGGTTGCCTGCGGGGATCACCAGTAGCTCACCGGGGAACCGTGCGGCAAGCGCCGCCCGGCGGCGCGCGGTGTGCACTGTCTGTGCGATGGGTTTGAGGTCGCGCCGCTCGGTGTCCGCCCAGCCCTGCTTCATGTTCTCGGCGAGTTCGGTGCTCACGCCCCCGTACAGGCCGTTCTTCCGCGTCCGGTTCTCGTCTGTCTCTTCCGTCACCGCAGCCTCCTGAAGTGAATCGCTCACGAACGTGCCTCATGAATCGCAGACAGCCGGTTTCCGAGGGAGCGGCCGACTGGGAAGCATCTCAAGGGAGCCGCGCCGTTCCGGCAACCACCCTTCAGGGCAATCGCCTTGAACCGCACCCGTACGTCCCGTACGTGCCGGACGTCGCTTGGCGGGGCCCCTCATGCAAGGCGACATGCCTTCTTGCCGCGAACGGCACTCTCGCAGACCCCCATCACTCTTACGTCATACAGATGCATGAAAGATCGCGGATGCTTTTGTGTCATCTGTCGATGGGGGGAGCGCTGCGGCCCGGCTAGGTTCTCTTCGCCGCCTCGTGTCGGACGCTTCGCCCCACTCCCCTCCTGCGGCGTCGCCGTGATCGCAGGCGCCTTCGTTCTCCAACTCGTCCCGCCACTGTTACGCGTGGTACTGGACCGGGTGTGGGCGCCGGTGCGGTAGCGGGTGGCGGATGTGCACCGAGGCGGGTGCCGACCATCACCATGCGCAGGGCCTGTTCGGCGGCATCGGTCAGCAGCGCGGCGGCGTCCTCCATGGCCTCGCGCTGGGACATGGGTCCGCAGACAATGCAGGCGTAGGCGTCGATGCCGACCGGGCGGGTCTGCGCGGCGCCGCGGCCGATGACGCCGGCCAGCGCGATGACCTGTTTGCCCTGCCGTTTGGCACGGCGGGCGACCTCTGCCGGGATCTTGCCGTGCGGAGTCTGGTGGTCCAGCGCCCCTTCCGCGGTGACGACCAGGTCGGCCGCGGCCAGTTGCGTGTCGAGTTCCGTATACCCCGGAAGGGCGTCGAAGCGGGGCAGCAGCCGGGCGCCGAGGACGGCGGCCAGGCCCGCGCCGAGGCCCCCGGAGGCCCCGCCGCCCGGCGTGAGTCGTATGTCCGCGCCGCACCGGCGCTCCAGCAGCGCGGCCCAGTGGTCCATGGCCGAAGCCAGCTCTTCCACTTGGTCGTCCGTTGCGCCCTTTTGCGGCCCGAAAACCCGTGCGACGCCGTTCTTGCCGGTCAGGAGGTTGTACGGATTGCAGGCGACGAGAATCTCCGTATCGGCCAAACGCGCGTCCAGGCCGCCGAGTTCCAGGCGGGCGGCGCGGAGCAGGCCGTTGCCGCCCGCCGGAACCGGGCGGCCGTCGGCGTCGAGCACGCGGGCGCCCAGCGCGGTCAGGGCGCCCGCGCCGCCGTCGCAGGTTCCCGAATCGCCGCAGCCCACCACGATCCGTTCGCAACGCTGGTCGAGGGCGGCACGGATCAGTTCCCCGACCCCGTAGGTGGTGGTACGGCCGGGGTCCCGGGCATCGTCGGGTACGAGGGCGAGTCCGGCCGCCGCGGCCATTTCGACGACCGCGGTCAGCGGGCCGGCGCCGCCCAGGACGGCGATGTGCGAGGAGACGGCGTCCCCGGTGGGCCCGGTGGCCGGCACCGGCACCAGCCGCCCGCCACTGGCGGCGGCCAGCGTACGGGCGGTGCCCTCGCCGCCGTCGACCAGGGAGACGGCGGTGACGCGGGCGTCGGGCAGCACGCGCCGGATTCCGGCACTGATGGCCGCGCCGACCGCCTCGACGGGCAGACACTCCTTGAAGCCACTGGGAGCGACCAGTACGCGCAAGGTCATGAGTTCTTCCCGATTCCTCGGCGGCGGTCCCGGCCGGGGCCGCCACGACGTACACGCGTCGCGGGGTGCTCAGCGCAGGGGCAGGCCCAGCCAGGGCCAGACGGACAGGGCACAACCGACGGTCACCGCCGCGGTGACCGGGCCGAGCCAGGCAGACAGGCGCAGCAGGTCCCGTTCGCCGAAGACCGGGGCGCCACCGCTCTGGGCGAACAGGGCGAGGGGCTTGGCCGAAGCGACGGTGGTGTGGCAGAACCCGGCGGCGGCGGTCGAGGCGAAGGCCAGCGCGGCTGGTTGCAGGCCCGCGGCCGAGGCCAGCGGGATGACCAGCGGCACCAGTACCGACGAACGGGCCGAACGTGACTGGAGCACCAGGTGGGAGGCCGTACTGACCACGACGACGGCCAACAGGACCACGACCGGGCCCGCGGCGGCGGGAAAGACGAGAGAGGTGAGCCAGTGTGCCGCTCCCGAGGAGGCCAGGGCGCCGCCCAGCACGGTCGTGGTCACCATGAACATCAGCAACGACCACGGCACCGCGTCGAGGGCCGCCGACATGCCGATGGTGCCCCACTTGGGCGCGGTGATCAGCACCGCGCCGCCGAGCGCCGTGATGGCGGGCGGGATGCCGTGCAGGGACTCGGTGCACCACAGGGCCATGACCACGAGAAGGACCGCGCCGGCCCGGGCCTCGTCAGGCGTGAGCCGCCCGTGCCGTCCAGGCTGCCGCGGCTCCTGCTCGCCCACCGCGGGGTCGTCAACCGTACGCGGCAAGGGGGCGCGGCGTTCGTCGCGGTCGGTCATCGTCCGCAGCAGCCCCTCCGTCGCCAGGTGGGAGCAGATCAGCGCGAACGGGAACCCCAGTACCAGCCAGCGCAGATAGCCGATGCCGTGGCCCGTCGTGCCGGCCAGGAGCTGGCTGGTGATCAGATGGGCTCCCGCACCGGTCAGGGTGGCCATGGCGGAGAGCAGCACCACGGCGGGGAACAGGAGGGACAGGGCGCGTACGACCGTGACGCGCTCCTGCACCGAGGCGGCCAGCGCCGTGAAGACGGGAAGCACCAGGGCCGCCCGGCCCGCGGTGGCCGGGAGCGCGAAGGCCGTCAGTACCAGCGCCGCCGCCACCAGGTGGAACAACTGCCGCACCGTACGGGCGCGGGCGCACAGGGCCAGGGCCGCCCGGGCCGGCAGGCCCGTCGCGCCGATGCCCGCCGCCAGCACGAAGGCCGCGATCAGCAACCACACCGTCTCGTTTCCGAGCCCGGCGAACAGCCGCCCCGGCGCCACGGTTCCGGCGGCGACGAGCACCAGTACGGCGATCAGGCCCACGAAGGTGGCGTCGCCCCGGCCGGACACCCACGCCAGGGTGGCCCCGGCGAAAACCGTCAGCGCGACCGCCCCCTGCGCGGACGGGCCCGCACCCGACCAGACGACGCCCAGCGCGGCGGCCACTGCCAGCAGGACGCCTGCCCATACGATGGCGGGCCACTGTCTGAACAGTCCGGGCAACGCCGTGGTGGCCCTGCCGGCAACCCTGACCGTCCTCAGCAACAGGCAACGTATGTGCCGGTACGGATATCGCACGGTGGACCTCCCTGGTCGATCCCGGTGGGGCGCCGAGCGACGGTCGGCGGTCCGGGCCGGTCATGGCAGGCGGGGAGCGGACAACGGTGATCGTGATCAGTCGTTCCCGCTCCGGCCCCGGATGCCTCCCTGGTTCACCCCACCGCCACGGATTGGGAGACGTTCGCCGTCCCGTCGAACTTCTGGGCGGTGCCGTCAGCGTCGTGGGCGTGGTCCTCCTCAACCGGCATCAGCAAGCCGGTCTCCCGTGTCGGCTGAAAACGTCTCCGGGACCACCTGCTCGCGGCTTCCCTGCCGTATACGAGCAAACCGTTCTCACGGAGGGGCCGGTGCTGCTCGCTCTACACCTCCGGCAGGCCGACGCGCTGCAACTCCGCGGGGCTCTCCCGCCTGTCGCGTGTGCCGTGGCCGACTCCCGGGCCGGAGACTTCCTGCCTGGTCGCCACCGGCGCCGCTGCCGTGCCGCTCCCCCGTATGGCCCTACCGGACACCACCGCGCCCCTCAGCCTGATAGGCCATGCGGCACCCGCGGGCTGTGTCGTCGCGAAGAAGCGCACGGTTGGCGGCTGACGAGACGCGGCCCGCTCCGCGGCTACTGGCACGTGCCGTGCCGGTCGTGCTCGTCGGCCAGCGTGGTGCGGTCCGCTTCGTCCTGGACGAGCAGGGACAGCAGCGAGGCCACGGTCAGACCCGCTTCGGCCGGGTGACGCAGGATCTTCCCGGCTTCGATCCGGTAGGTGTTGGCGCGGCCCTCCCGGATGTGGGAGAGGTACCCGTCCCCCTCCAGGTCGGCGATGATCTTCTGGACCGCGCGCTCGGTCAGCCGGCAGCGCGCGGCGATGTCACGTATGCGGGCGTGGTGGTCGTCGGCGATGGCGGCCAGCACCCGGGCGTGGTTGGTCACGAACGTCCATCCCGTGTGCGGCTCGGGCACGTCATTCATGCGCCGATCCTACCGATCAGCGATTCACGCACCCAGAAGCACGTAATTTTCTTCGTGTATTGGTTGACGTGTATGAGTCGGTGGAAGAGCCTGGATGCGGAGCCGGACAAGCCCACGAGGAAGAGGAAGGCCATGCCGGAGCCTGCGCACAGCACTCCTCCCCACACGAAGCGAGACACCGAACGCGCCCCCACGGCGACACCGGTGGAGCCCCAACCGTGCCTGGTGGTCATCGAGGTCGCCGCGGACGGCGACCGTACCGACGTCGCGGTCAGGGGAGAACTCGACCTGGACACCGACCAGCACGTCGAAAGGGCCCTGCACGCGTCCCTCAGCAACGCCGTTCACGGCCTCGACCTCCACCTCGGCGCCGTGCACTTCTGCGACTGCGTCGGCTTGGGCATCTTGCTGCGCCTGCGCAGCCGGGCCCTGGAACAGAACAAGACCGTCACCATCCGCACCAGCAGCCGCGCCGTCAACCACATCCTGGACCTGACCGGCTCCCGGGAACTGTTCGCCGGCCCGGCCCCGCCCGGCCGGAGCGCGCCCCGCTCCCTTGCCCGAAGCCGGGCCCCGCACCAGGACACCGACGAAGAACTCCGTACGGAGCTGGGCCAACTGCGCCGCGCCATGCAGACCCGCCCTGTCATCGACCTGGCCCGCGGCATCCTCATGGCCAGCTTCAACCTGGACCCCGAGGCGGCCTGGACCGTCCTGGTCGCCACCTCCCAGAACACCAACACCAAACTGCACCGTCTGGCCCAGGACCTGGTCGACAGCCTGCGAGGAACCGCACTGCCCGAAGCAACCCAGAGGCAGCTGGCCACCGCGATCGCCACGGTCAACGCCACTCCCCCGGCCCCGCCGGCGAAGGCCTCCCGATAGAAACGCTGGATGCCCGAGTGGTCGTACTTGGCAGAACCACAAAGATGGCCAGTGATGTTCGTGGCCGGGGCCGTTCGGACCGGGTCGGCCACGGCTCCGGCTACGACACCCTCACCGATGACCTCGCGGCGCTGCTCGATCGCCTCGACCGGACCTGCTCGGCTTCATCACAGACACGTCATCCCGACGACCGCTCGGCCGGGACGATGCCCTGCTCCCGTGCCATCTCCTTGGCCACGCGCGGAGCGGTCCAAAGCGTCGGGAGCATGATGAAGCCGACGGGCACGGCCGTGACGACGATGAACGACTGCAGCGCCGTGATGCCACCGTCACCGACGAGGATGAGGACGGCAGCCGCGGCGCCCATGAGCAGGGCCCAGAAGGCGCGTACCGCACGGGTGGGTTCGCCGGTCCTCGTACCGGCGGCGGCGATGCTGTACGACATCGAGTCGGTGGTGGTCACCACGAACGTGACGGTCAGCAGGAGCAGCGCCACCGCGACCACGGCACCCATCGGGAGCTGTTCGGCCATGGAGATGACGGCGGCGTCCATGCCGACGGCCTTGAGCGGGCCCGAGACGGTGCCGGGGTGCTGCTGTTCGAGGAAGATGCCGGTGCCCCCGAACACGGTGAACCAGAACATGGTGGCCAGCGGAGGGATGACCGCGGTGGAGACGACGAGGTCGCGCACCGTACGGCCCTTGGAGATGCGTGCCACGAAGATCGACATCAGCGGTCCGTAGCCGAGGAACCAGCCGAAGAAGAAGACCGTCCAAGAGCCGAGCCACGCGTGGTCGCCCCGGTTGAGAGCCAGCGGTACGAAGTCCCGTACGTACTGGCCGAGCCCGCCGAGGAAGGAGTCGATCACGAAGCCGAGGGAGCCGAGCACGAGGAAGACGGCCATCAGGCCGACGGCGAGCCAGATGTTGGCCCTGCTGAAGAACTGGATGCCGCGGTCGATGCCGCTGGCGACGGACAGGACGGCGACGACGGTCAGCAGGACGATGACGCCGAGCTGTACGGGGTAGCCGCCGGAGATGCCGAAGATCTCGGAGAGGCCGTAGGAGACCTGGAGCCCGAGGAAGCCGATCGGCCCGACGGTTCCGGCCACCACGGCGATGACGCAGACGATGTCGACGGCGGCTCCCAGCCGGGAATGCCGGATGCGCTCGCCGAACAACGGGTACAGCAGCGTTCTCGGGCGCAGCGGCATCCCGCGCTCCTGGCCCCGGATCATCACGATCGAGGCGAGGGTCCCGAGGACGGCCCAGGCGAGGAAGCCCCAGTGCGCGAAGCTCTGGGAGAGCGCCGCTTCGGCCGCCTGCCGGGTGCCGCTCTTGACGCCCTCGTAGTACGGAGGTGTCTGGACGTAGTGCTGTACGGGTTCGCCCGCCGCGAAGAAGACCCCGCCGCCCGCGAGCAGCGTCGACATGATCATCGCGACCCACTGGAACCTGCCGTACTCCGGACGCGCCCCGGAGCCGCCCAGCCGTACCTTCCCGTACCGGGAGAACCCCAGCCACAGCGCGACGCCGAACGTCGCGAGCAGCAGCACCTGCCACAGCGGACCGAACCAGCGCGCGACGAAGGTGAAGACGGCGTTCACTGCGTCGCCCGTGGCCGTGGGCGCGATCAGCGCGGCCAGGACGAACGCGGTGAGCAGTCCGCCACTGACGGCAAGCACCGGTACGTCGGTACGTCTACGGTCTCCGGGCGGCGACGTGGGCGGCGTATGGCACCCGTCGTCACCTTCGGTGGTCGGCTTCGCACCGGCGGGGGCGGCCGCGCCGGTGACGGTACGGGCAGGGGAAGTCGGCATGAGGTTCCTTGCTGGCGGGGTCATTCGCACACGGGGGCATGACGCACCGCAAGGACGCACGCGCTCACGAGACGCAGGACCGCTCGGTGCGCGGGTCAGGGGGGAAGGCTGCTATCCGTAAGGTGGTGTGGTCAAATTCGGGACAGACGCCCACAACCTGTCAGTGCCTCCCCGACCTGCTATTCCGCCCCTGAAGGGGTCCGGTGGTTGATAAAGATCACTCCCGGGCCCGTGCGGCTCCGGCCGGCCACGGTCACGTGCGGACTTCCCGGTGCGCGACGGCGAGGGCCAGCCCAGACGTTCGCATCTGCGTACCGCCCCCCATCCGGGCTGCCAGAAGGAGAAGGATCACAGCCCAGACGGCAGCGGCCGCGCCCATGACGAGGAGCGTACGGATCCACTGCCGCAGCCAGCGTGGTGCCGGGGTCACAGTGGTGACCACCGCCGCGACATCGACCAGGGCGAAGCCGGCCGCAGCGCCGAGGAGCACCCCGGCCATCCGCAGGGTGACGGCGGCACTGTCCGGCTCCACGACGGCGCCAGGCATCGTTGCTGCTGCCATGCCGAGGGACAGCACAGCCGTGGCGAGCACGGGTTTCCAGTCGACGGCCCGGACGAGCGGCCCCAGCAAGACACCGGCAAGTCTGATCAGTCGCACAGGGTTGATCAACCGCACGGGGTTCCCTCCGTTCTCCGGGAGGCGGCTGTGTGATCCAGGCGAAGAAGCGGCAGGGCTTGGTCGATGGTGGTGGCGGGGTCCGTAAGGGCGGCCCAGTTGGCCCAGACACGCTCGACCTGCCGCGACGGGCCGACTGACGGGTGCCTGGCAGGGCATTGAGAGCCGGCCGGCGGCCTCCGGAGGCCTGCCCGAAGCGGACCTCGATCGGTCGGCTGCGGGCAGCGGTTCGTACCCATCTCGCGGGGACCGCATCGATGACCGCTCGGGCGGCTCCGCCCTGCCGAAGCCGTCAACCGCCGTCGTCACATGGCCCGCGAAGACATCGGCCCTGTCTTCTCCAGCAAGAAGTACCTGGGCTGGAAGCTGGTTGATCCGGCTGAACGGGGCCATGAGGCGATCCGGCTGTTTTGGGGCGCGACTGAACAGTGAGTTCAGGGCTTGCTGGCTGGACTCCTGTCCAGCAGGGCCTGGCCAAGTAGGTGAGCCGGGGAGGCATTTGTTGCTGTGTGCGGGAGGCGTCCTCGTCTCGTGTGGGGCGGTGTAGCCGACCTTTGAAGGCAGTTGGGTCCTTGCGGTGGGGCACTGGGTGCGCTTCTCCCGTTGGCGGCCGCCCATGTGCTGGAGTATTCCCGACAGCGCACCGAGCCCGAACGCCAGGTCGCCTTCCGTTCGCCGAGCGGGAGACGGACGGTGTGGTGAACGGGCTGCGCACAGGCGCCGATGGAGGTGGCGTTAAGTGGTGAGGGGCAGCGAGGTGGTGCTCGGGCTGGATATCGGTGGCACCACCGTGAAAACGGCTCTGGTCGCGCGGGACGGCACGGTCGTCGCCGAGGGACGGTGTGCCACAGGTCCGGAATACGGGGGCGCGGCTGTGCTGGCCACGGTGCTGGAGCAGGCCGCACACGCGGTGGGCGAGGCTAGCGATATGGGGGTGACGGTCCGGGCGGCGGGCATCGCCGCGTGTGGGCTGGTCGACGAGGAGCGCGGGACGGTGGAGTTCGCGCCGCACATCGGCTGGCAGGACGTGCCGTTGCGCCGGCTGGCCGCCGATCGTCTGGGCCTGCCGGTGGCGCTGGGCCACGATGTGCGGGCCGGCGGCCTGGCCGAGACCCGTCACGGGGCGGGCCGGGGCGAGGACGTCGTTTTCTTCGTCCCGCTGGGTACCGGCGTCGGCGGAGCGGTGCTGTGGCACGGCCGTCCGCTGCCGGGCAGTCACTGGCGGTCCGCGGAGATCGGGCACGTGGTGCTCCGGCCCGGCGGTGACGAGTGCACGTGCGGTCAGCGTGGCTGCCTGGACACGTTCGCCGGCGGGACCGCGATCGCGCACCGCTACCTCCAGCAGTGCGGCCCGGCGGCGGGCGGCCCGGCCTCCGGGGTGGACACGGCGGAGGTGGTCCGCCGGGCGGCGGCCGGCGACCGGGTCGCCGCCCGGGTGTGGGAGGAGGCCATCGAGGCGCTGGCCCAGGCCCTCCTGGCCGGTATCACACTCTTCGATCCGGGCGTGCTCATCCTGGGGGGCGGGCTGAGCCAGGCGGGCGACCAGCTCCTGGTCCCCCTGCGCCGGCATCTCGAACGCCGGATGGCCTTTCAGGTGCTGCCCCGGCTTGTGCGAGCCGAGTTGGGCGAGGCTGCCGGCCGGATCGGCGCGGGCCTGCTGGCCTGGGACCTGGCCGGCGGCCCGGCCGCCCCCGGCTGACGCGATCCGCACACGGCCGCGGACCGCGGTGCGCAGGCAAGCATCGCCGGGCGCGTGCGGTCAGCCGGGTTTCTGCGCGACGACGAACAGGGACCGGTACGGCAGGACGGTTCCGAACTCTTGTCGGGGATACGTCTGGCGCAGCAGCCCGGCGTATTCCGTCAGGAACTCGCGCCGCTCGTCGGCCGGGAGGCGGGCCAGTTCCCGGGGCAGGCCGGTGCCCCGCATCCACCGGAACACGGCATCGGCGCCCGGCAGGACGTGCCGGTAGACGGTCTCCCACACCGTCACCCGGCAGCCCAGGCCCAGCAGGACGCGCCGGTACTCTTCGGGGTCCGCGACCCATTTCGTCGGATACACCAGCGGGCCAATCCGCTCGTGCCACCGCGGCGCCGCGCACAACTTACTCAGCAGCGACTGCCGCGGCACTCCGGAATCGGCCGGGACCTGGAACGCGAACCAGCCCGCGGGCTTCAGCAGGCCCAGGTACCGTTCGAAGAGCTCGGTGTGCCGCACGACGCACTGCAGAGCGGCGCTGGAGACCAGCACATCCAGCGGCTCCGCCGGCCTCCAGCTGCGCACGTCCGCGAGCTGGAAGCCCAGCTTGCCGGGAACGGCGTACCGGCGTGCGGCCGCCAGCATCTGCGGCGACTGGTCCACCCCGGTGATCCGCGCGAAAGGCCAGCACTCCCGCAGGTAGACCGTGCAGTCCCCGGGGCCGCACCCCAGATCCGCCACTGCCTCCGGTGCAGGCGCCCGGATACGGGAGACCAGATCGGCGAACGTCTGCCGGCGCTGCTCACCCGTGGCCAGGTAACACTCCAGCTCCCACAAGTCGGCCATGCTCCCCCTCCGGGCCTGCCATCCGTCCCGTACCGAGCAGAACAACAGCTCGCGGAGGCTACACCCGATGCAAAAGGCAAGACGAGACAGCCTCGCCGGAACCCAGGCTTCCGCCTCGATACGACGCCGTCCTGCTGAGCCGCCGACGCGAAGGCTGGGCGGCCAGGCCCGGGCAGGGCCCGCCCCCGCGAGAAGGTGGCGCACACGTGAGCGACTCCAAAACTCGCCGATATTCCGCGCTCCGCGACTCGCCAGCCGCCGTCCGAAGCCAGCAACAAACGACTCCCGGACTGACCTGCATAGCCAAGGGCCGGACCGCGGGAGACCTGACAGCCGGGTTCATTCACGGGTGGCTTGGGATCTGGCGAGCGGGACGACGACGGCCGATGGCCTGGCGGCCTGCCCTCACAGGGCGGTGTTCTCGGCGAGCACGGCGGTCGCGCGGTTCATGGTGGCTCTGCTGACGCCTGCCTCTCGCCAGATGTTGTACTTGGTGAGCTTGCCGTCGGTGTGCTTCGGCCGGCCGGTGAGCAACCGTTCCCATCGCCTCCCGCGGGGCACGCTCGGTGGCCGGGGCGGTGCTCATGGCGTGGCCTTCCTGATGACGAGGTCGACCTCGGCCAGCTGGGCGTCGATGTGCGCGCGGCGGCCTGAGGGCAGGCCGGGCTGGTCGAGGAGCTGGTCAAGGGAGGTGTGTTCGGTCCGCCAGATCGGCAGGTGTTCGGGGGCGATGACGCTGTTGGCGCAGCGGGAGGGACGGCAGCGGTCGATGAGCGGTCCTTGGTGGCCGGCGGGGACGACGGCGTCTTCCAGGCATTTCGCGCCGGTGGGGTCGTCGTCGTTCATGGTGCAGTGGTTGAGCGTGCCGAAGCGGATGGAGACGCGGGTGCGGCGCAGGAGGTCGTGTTCGACGCGGGTGTCGCCGTGGCGGGCCTGATGGGTGGCGCGCAGTTGGCCGGCTTGGTGGCGGATGTCGGCGAAGGCCTCGCGCAGGCGGCCGGCGCCGGGTCCGTAGCCGATGTTCTCGCCGCGGCTGTCGGCGTCGAACAGGTCGGTCAGGCGCGTCAGGCGGCGGTCGTGGATGGCCTGGGTGGTCACGGATGAGCCTGGCCATGGTGCGGCGGAACATGTGCGGGGTCACGCGCCCCGCAGGGATGGCCGGCAGGCCGGTGGTGTGGCGGTGGGCGTTGACGTGGGTACGGAACTGGTCGGGGACCCGTCCGCTGACGAAGCCGGCGCCGCCGAGCCAGGCGGAGGAGAAGACCAGGTCGGGGTGAGCGGACAGCTGGGAGGCGATATCGATGGCCTGCGCGACCGGCTCGATGATCCACCAGTGCTTGACCGGCAGGTCCGGGTCGAGCTTCTCCTTGGTCGGCTTCACCGCCGGGCTGCTGTAGTACTCCACGACGGAGTTCTTGACGGTCTCGCGGATCTCGCAGTCGCGCATCATCGACAGCGCCGCGGTGAACAGGTAGCAGGCGTGGACCAGGGCGCTGGCCTCCGCCCGCAGTCCTTGCGGGTGCAGGGCCGTGTGCCAGGGCCCGATGCTGCCGTCCGGGCGGGTCACCAGGGCTGGTGCGGCGAGCAGGCCGGGCTGGGTGCGGCCGGCGGCAACAAGGTGTTCGACTGCGGCCCGCCAGGCGCGGCCCGGCGTGTTCTTGGCCAGAAAGAGGTCGCAGTGCCCCGGATCGGCGCCGATCAGGTAGGTCACCAGGGACCAGTGGGGGCGGCCGTCCCCGTGGACGAGGATGCGGGTGCCGGGCTCGGCCAGCCAGGTCTGAAGGCGGTGGCCCGCCTCCGCGAGCGGCAGGCGCTGTGCCTGTTCCCGCAGGCGGCGCCAGGTCCGCAGGGCGGTGAGGATGTCCGGGGCGAAGGTGTCGATGTAACTCCAGGCGGCGCGTACGGGGGGGGGAACCAGGTCTCGGGTGCAATGGCCGGGGTCCGGATCGGGCCGATGTTCGGCAGGCCGAGCACCTCGTTGGGGCTGCGGCCCGGCCACGGGCCCTGGGCCAGGCCGCCGTCGGCCAGAGCGGAGCGGAACTGGTGCAGGGACTTGATCAGGTGGATGTGGCCGGCGGCGCTGAGTGCGTCGGTCGTCTCCAGGCGGTGGTCGAGGTAGGCATGGAAATCGTCTGCCGTCCAGCGGTCCAAATCCTGCGGCAGCCGGTGATCGGCGGCGAAGGCCGCCCTCGGCCCTGGCCCGAGTCCACCGCGTCCGGCACCATGGCGCGACCGGCAGGCCGACGAGCAGAACACCATCGTTGACTTCATCAACGGCATCAGGGGGATTGCGGGCCTGATCATCCGCCATGTCAGGGCACGGTAATGACGATCTTGCCGCGCGCGTGTCCGGTGGCGCTGACGTCGTGAGCGGTGGCGGCCTCCTTCAGTGGGAACACGGCGTGCAGCGGGACGGTGAGGCGGCCGTGGTCGGCGAGATCGGCCGCCAGTGGCAGTCCTGCCCAGCCCGGCGACTCTCCTGCTTCGGAGCGGGAGAACCGCACTCCGTGCCGGCCGGCGTCGAAGTCTGCAATGGTCACCACGCGGTGCGGGTCGCCGGCGATGGCCACCAGTTCGGCAAGAGAGCCCTTCCCGGCCGCGTCCAGAACCACGTCGACACCGTGCGGAGCCAGTGGGGCAAGGCGATCGGCCAGCCCCGCTCCGTAGATGACCGGTACGACGCCGAGCTGGTCGAGGAAGCCGTGGTTGCCTTCGCTCGCGGTGCCGATCACGGCGAGGCCGCGGGCCTGGGCGAGTTGCGCGGCGATGGTGCCGACGCCTCCGGCGGCACCATCGATCAGCAAGGTCATGCCCTCGGCGGCTTCCAGGGCGTCCAGTACACGCGTGGCTGTGTCGATGTTGCCCGCGGCGCCACCCGCTTCCTCGAAAGACCATGACTGAGGCTTGGGCGCCCATGCCTCCAGTACGGCGTACTGGGCCGCGGCGCCTCCCTGATCCGCGAAGGGGACGAGGCCGAAGACCTCGTCCCCGACGGCGGTGCCGGTCACCCCCGCTCCCACCTCGTCGACTATCCCGGCGGCATCCATGCCGGGGATGTGGGGGAAGTCCAGGGTGGCGATGTCCCGCAGCATCCCTGAACGCAGGTACCAGTCAGCAGGGGTGACGCCGGTGGCGCGCACCGCGATGCGGATCTGACCGGGCCCGGCGTGCGGCTCTTCGGCCTCCTCCACGCAGAGGACCTCGGAACCGCCGTAGCGGTGGTACTGCACAGCAAACACGGACAACCTCCGTACACATGGCAAGTCGTTCAGCAGGAGAGTTTGCAGCCGCTCACCTCTGCGGCACAGAGCCGACCGCGGGGCACCGCGGCACCAGGTCACGCTAACCCGCTAAACGAACGACCCCTTCCATTTGTGGTTAAGTGAGAGACATGCCTGGTCAACCGTCTCGGAACCCGCCCTCCTCCGCCTCCGACGCCCCTGTCCCGGGCCAGAGAGCCGATGCCCGGCACAACCGCGCCCGGCTCCTCCAGGCCGCCCGCGAGGCGTACGCCCTCAACGGCACCGACGTACCCTCCAGCGCAATCGCCCGCAGAGCCGGCGTGGGTGCCGCCACTCTCTACCGGCACTTCCCGACCCGCGGCTCGCTGATCGCCGCGGCGTTCTCCGAACAACTCGCCCAGTGCGTGGCAGCCCTCGACGAAGCCCTTCAGGACGACGATCCCTGGCACGGTCTTTGCACCGTTCTCACCAAGGTGTGCAGGATGCAGGCCCAGGACCGCGGGTTCAGTGCCGCTTTCCTCTCCCAGTTTCCCGACGCGCCCGACGTCCATCGTGAACGTGCCCGCGCCGAGGCAGGCCTCGCCCAGCTGGTACAGCGTGCGAAGGACACCGGGCAGCTGCGCAAGGACTTCGACCCCAGCGACGTCACCCTCCTGCTCCTGGCCAACAACGGCGTCGTGCGAGAGTCCCCGGCGGCCTCCACGGCCGCATCCCGCCGCCTGCTCGCCTACTTCCTCCAGTCCTGCCGGCCGACGGACGCCGCACCCCTGCCCCAGCCCGCGCCACTCCGCCTTGACGATCTCTACAAGCCACCACACCGAACCGGTTGACCGGCAGCGTCCGAGCTGACTGCGACACCTCTCACCGGCTGTCCTACGTGGGCCTTCCGCCCTTGTCATGCAGGACTCCGCGACAGCTTCTCAGGGGCGTGGGTCACTGCCCGCGTGGCCGTTCGTGTCAGTTCGAGGTGGTTGAGGACGTCGGTGCTGTCGACGAACTGGTCGATGGCGCCGGTCGTCGGCAGTGTACGGATGGCCGGGTCGGTGATGCGGGCGGTCAGCGCCGCGGTGAACCGTTCGGCGTGCAGGACCTGGAAGGGCCTGCTGTGGTAGGGGCGCGTCGCGGGGTCCACCGGGTCTGTGAGGCCGAGGTGATTGTGGGCGGCCCCGATGGTCTCGTAGGCACGGGCCAGATGGTGTTCGCGGGTGTGCCAGTCGGTGGCGGCGAGGGCCGCGGTGAGGCCAGGCATGAGGGCGGATGCCTGGGGGACGCGGGCGAAGGCGCTGCCGAGCCATTTGCTGTAAGGCGGGTACCGGCGGTCCATGAGAAGGCAGAGCCGCATGAGATCACGCACCAGACGAGCGGCGACGATGGCGGAGCCGAGTTCGTCGCCTGCTTCGCCGCAACGGCCGACGAAGGCTTCTTCCTGGGAGATGCGCTGCCACTGGCAGGCGAGCAGGTACAGCCAGAGATCGTGGGGGTACCAGTCGAGGCTCGCGCGTGCCGGTGCGAGCCGGCCGAGTCCGTCGTGGAAGACGGCGCCGGCCGTGACCTCGGCGAGTCGCTGAGTGGGGGTGCTCAACCAGTTCGTCAGCGTGATGTCCTGGCGAGGGTCGAAGCCCAGTTGCGCGCTGAACCAGGAGCCTGGGTCTGTGATCTCGACGCGGTGGTGCACCGGTCCGTCTGTCGCCTGCATGGTCCCGACCCCCGCCTCAGTGGTGGAGGCGAAGTGCGTTGGGTAGCCGCAGAAGGTTTTCGGCAGCCGTTCAGAGAGCAATTGTGTGATCGCTGCTCCGTGGCGGGCGACGTCCTCCGAGCTCAGGAAGAGCTGCAACCGGGGTCCCCACTCGTGGTCGGCTGAGCGGGCGGTATCGAATCCCAGAACCTCCGAGCCACCGCCAAGGCGGGCGGCTGAATGAGTGACCCCGGGAATGCTCTTCTCCAGCAGGGGCCGCACGGCTTCGACGTAGAAGCGGCGGGACAGCTCCAGTCCGGGAATGAAAGAAGGCGTGCTCATGGCCCAGAGGATGCCGGAACGGCAGGTGAGTTGAGCGCGCTTTCACCCAGTGGGGTGGGGTGTGAGGTGGCCGGCTGCTTTGAAGGTGCGCAGGACGGGCGCGGTTTCCAGGGTATGGATCTGTGTGAGGGCGCCGAGGCGGCGAGTGAGGTAGCGGTGGAGATCGGCTGGGCTGGAGCACAACGCTTGCGCGAGCAAGTTGGTGGGGCCGGTGGTGGCGACCACCGCGGCGAGTTCACGGTGAGTGGCGAGCGTGGTCGCGACGTGTTCGAGGTGAGCGGGTGCGACAGCCATCCACAGGAGCGCCTGGGTGGTGATGCCGTAGGCGGCCGCGTCGACTTCCACGTCGAAGAAGAGCACTTGACGGGTACGGAGGTCATTCAGGCGACGTGCCACGGTCGCCTGTGTGTAGCCGGTTGCCCGCGCGAGATCGGCGTACGAGGCACGGCCGTCGTGCCCCAGGGCATCGATGAGGGCGTGGTCTGCGTCCGTGAGCGGCGCGGGGCGGGCCGTATCGGGCGGCAGCGCCGGTCGCAGCTGCCGTTGCTGGGTGGCGGTGAGTGTCTGTTCCCGACCGCGCCAGCCTGAGGGTCCGCCCAGGTAGGTGTGCAGCAGGCAGTGGGCGGACACGGCTGTGATGCCACGGGTGTGAGGGAGCTTTTGCAGGACGGGCGGGTGTGCGCCCTGGGAGGCGTGGACGAAGGTGAAAATCTCGGTGCCTGCGGAGGTGAGCTTGACCCAGGAGGTGTCGGGGCGTCGGGCCAGTGACCGGGCGAGCGCTTCGGAGCTTCCCGGGGTGGCGCCGAGGCGCACCAGCCACTGCGTCCGCCCGCCCCGGGCTGGCTCGGCGAGGCCGACCACACGTAGCCCGGCCTCGGCACGCAGTCGTTGGAAACGACGCATGACGGTCTGCGTTGACACACCCAGAACCTGGGCGATCTTACTGAACGGGGCCCGGCCGTCGATTTGCAGGGCTTGTACGAGGCCCCGCTCCACATCATCCAGCACAGGAGACATAGGAAGCATAGGAACATTTTCTCGCTCAGACGCCCTTGCTTGGAAGAAAACATGGGTCTTCAACGCCTGGCTGGAACATCACACGGGGTAGCACCGACTCTGACTCTCACCCGGGACAGGGGAACGGGCCGAAGGCCGGACAAGAGGGGAAGAGACTGTGCTGCGAGAGACCCAGGCCGTCGAAGGGGTGGCCCATAGGTGGCGGTGGCCGGCGCTCGTCACGCTGCTGATCGCCGAGGCGATGAACCTGCTCGATTCGACGATTGTGACGGTCGCGGTACCCGTCATCCATGCCGACCTCGGAGGCCCCGCTTCCGAGATCCAGTGGTTCAACGCCGCCTACACGCTGCCGTTCGCGGTGCTCTTGATCACCGGCGGCCGGCTGGGGGACCTGGTCGGGCGGCGCCGCCTGTTCACCATCGGAGTCACCGGCTTCGCCCTCGCCTCCCTGGCCTGCGCTCTGGCCCCGTCCGCAGGACTGCTCATCGCCATGCGGGCGGTCCAGGGGGTCGCGGCAGCCCTGATCATTCCGCAGACGATCGGCCTGATCCGCAGCATGTTCGACGGAGCGGAGCTGGCCAAGGCGATGGGCAGCATTGGCCCGGTGATGGGGCTGGCCGCGGTTCTTGGGCCGGTGCTCGGCGCCGTCCTCACTCATGCGGACCTGTTCGGCTCCTCATGGCGGGCCGTCTTCCTCGTCAACCTGCCCCTGGCAGTCTTGGTGCTGGCCACGGTGCCGCTGCTGCCTGGGCGGAACGCGGCTTCCCGCCCGCTTCGTCTGGACGGGGTGGGTACAGGGTTGGCCGTCCTCGCCACCGCATTGATCGTTTACCCGCTCATCCAAAGCAGCACGATCGGCTGGCCGGTAGGGAGCTGGGGCGCGCTCGGAGCCGGTTGCGGCCTGCTGGGGATCTTCGTCCTTCACCAGCAACGCCGTTCTCGGGCCAGGCGTACTCCCCTGGTCGAGGTAAGCCTGTTTCACGACCGCGGTTTCCCCGCGTCGCTCGCCACCTCAGCGCTGTTCTTCACAGCGGTCAACGGGCTGACGCTGGTCATCGTGCTGCAGGTTCAGTTGGGGCTCGGACGCGGTGCGCTGGTTGCCGGGCTCACGCTGCTGCCCTGGTCCGCCGCGATGGCAGTCTCCTCTTGGTTGGCAGGCACCCGCCTGGTCCCCCGCCACGGCTCGAAGGTGATGTTCGCCGGCCTCGCCGCTCTGTGCGTCGGCCTCATCGGCGCCGTGATCTCGTACGGAACCACGCAGCCCCACACCTACCCCTGGCCCCTGCTCGGCGCACTCGCCGTGGCCGGTACGGGAAACGGGCTGTTCACCGTTCCGTTCTTCACCACCGCGCTCTCCAGCGTCGGGCCCCACGAGACGGGATCAGCCGCCGGGCTCCTCAACGCCGTCCAGCAACTCGGCGCGACCTTGGGCACGGCCGTATTCGGTGCCGCCTTCTTCAACACTCTGGGCACCGAACCCGCAAGCGGCTCACTGGTGGCGGCCCAATACGCCTTCTGGATTGCTGCCGGGCTCCTTGGGCTCACCGCCGCGACCGCGACCGCCATGCTCGGTCGTCGTCCTTCAACGCCTCTTGCCGCCATTCGCGCTTCAGGGCCACGCCGTACGACACAGCGCTGACGACCCACAGCCAAGGTTCGGATCACCGCCCGCCCCTCACGGCCCCCCGCGGTACGCGGACGGAGCAAGCCACGAGGGGCGTGGGTGTTGGTACCGCGGCGCACCCAGGCCGACAGGCCGGGACCCGAGTCAGGAGACCGCGTGCCTGTTCAGGCTGCGTACTGGCCGCGCCCCGGGCGCTTCAGCAGCCCTGCCTTGACTGCGCGTTCCAGAGTGTTGCGCAGCGATTCACGCTGGCCGGCGGTGTCCTCCCGCCCCAACTCGGTGTTGATCTCGGCCGGGCGCATCGGGGCTCCGTGCTTCTGCAGGATCGTAAGGGCCGCGCTCAGGAGAGGCGAAGCCGCCTTCGTACGCTCGTCAGCCGCCGAAGCAGTTGCGCGCGAACCGGCGGCCGTCTTCTTTTTGGCTGCCGCCTGGGACGACCTTGGCTTCTTCGAGGCTGCCTTGTCCTTGCCCGTCGCCGGCTTCTTGCCGGCCGCAGCGGCCTGACGGGTTGTTCCGGCCGACTTGCTGGCTGTACGGGGCTGGGGCACCGTGGTGGCGGCTTCGGCGGCCGGCGCAAGAGCCTCGGGTCCTGCGGGCGGCTGCGATGCCCCCTCCCGGGCTTCGTCGACCGGCTCCTGCTGTACCTCGGGCTCGGGCTCCGGAGCCGTGGCCGGCTCGGGCGAGGCGGCGCCAGTCAGAACGCGCAGGTGCTGGAGTGCCTGCTGCGCCGATGCCAGGTGCTGCTCGACCTCACGGAGTTCATTGCGCAAGGTCTCCTCACGTGCGGTCAGTTCCGGCAGCTGTCGTTCGAGGTCGGAGATGGCCTGCTGGAGAGCGGACGTTTCGACGGTAGGAGTCACCTGTTGTCCTTAGGTCGTTGCCTGACAGTGGTTCAGTCACCGTACGCGCCCCACGAAACATTGGGGTCCGATTCTGCACACATTGCGTCCCGACAGCCCTACCAGGCAAGGGCACACGCCTGGCGGGGCGCCGCTCCGATGCCTGGTGACGGCGCCATGGCCCCTGCCAGACCGGTGCTTTGGACCGCCGCGCCCCCTCGCCCGGCGGGGCCTGCCACGAACGAGTCGCTACTGATCAGCGCATTGACGGTCGCACGCGCACTGGCCTCGCTCGCGGGTCCGGTCCGGTTGGGGAAGCGCTACGTCTCGGACCAGGTGGGCGCCGCCCCGGGCTTCATAACACTTCAGCCATCAACGTCCATTTGCCCGTCGTGCTTCGCCTGCCCCGTCCAAGGGTTGATCCCTTGCTCAAGGATCCGCCGCTCCTCGCGCCGATGCAGGAAGGTGTTGCGCCCCTTGCCCCACAGATCGTCACCACTGAGTGGACATTCGTCGAACTCGGCCTTGAACGTCTTCTTCAGGAATTCCGTCATATTGCAGTCGTAGACCGACCACCGGGTGTCGGTGTGTCGCCCCCAGACAGCTACCGGCCACTGGTCGGGATCGCTGCCGGTGGTCAGCCAGCACAAGATGTCGGCGCACCCGGCTTCCGGCCGTTTACCAGAGGTTCATTGCGACCTATGGCGAGGGAGGCATAAATGCGTACCTGGAAATCAATTCACCTCGTACCGTAGGTGGTGATGGTTTCAAGTACATTCAATGCCCGCCCAGCCGACGTCTTGAGTTCCTGCGCCGGCGTGCGGGGGCATAATACGGACCAACTCGGCCCAGGCCGCTTCATCCATTGCGACTTCTCCCTGTTTTGCGGTGAACAATCCCAGATTATTCCAGCCCCGTGCCGGTCAGGGCGCCGTGGCACTGGATGCGCAGGTGGGAGGAGACCACGGGTGCGAGCGCAGGAAAGCGCCGAGCCGCCGCTGGAGTTCAGCGGCGGCTGCGGATTTCAGGGAATGCCATGAAGTTGCGTGGCCCGGCCGGGTCCGGCCGCGGCGTTTACCAGGGCACGACCTGCCCCTGGTAGTCAACGAAGTGGAGACCGGGCTTCCCGTGGTGACGCTCGATCGATTCCGCCACTCCGGGAATGCTTTCTTCCACGCTGAGTTCGGCTTCGGGCCCGCCGAGTTCGGTCCGCACCCAGCCCGGGTCGACGAGCAGCAGCGCCCGCGTGTCCTCGGCGTAGCGGACGGCGTAGCTGCGCATCAACTGGTTGAGCGCGGACTTGCTGGCTCGGTACAGGTCCTGCCCGCCCTCGGTGTTCAGGGAGATGCTTCCCTGGTCGGAGGACATGATGCCGATGGTCCCGGTCGGCGCGACCAGCGGGCGGAGGTACTCCACGACACGCATCGGGCTGAGCGCATTGGTGATCATTACTTCGGTGAACATGTCCGTCGAGACCTCGCCGATCGGGAGGTTGCCGCGCGTGATGGCGGCGTTGACGAAGAGCAGGTCGAGGGTGCGTCCTTCCAGTCGGTCGCGCAGTGAAAGTATTTGCTCTGGATCGGTCATCTCCAGCGATTCGATGGTCAGCCGCCCTTCGGACGCCTCGGCCAGGTCGTGAAGGCCGGTGCGCCCGCTGCCGCGGACCGTGCCGATGACGTCCCAGCCGCGGCGGAGGTACTCGGCGATAAGTCCGAGGCCCAAGGTCCGGGAGGCCCCGACGACGAGGGCGGTCTTGCGGGTGTCGGTCATGTGATTCCTATCGTGGGCCGGGAACGGGTCAGGAACGGATCGGGTACGGATCGGGGGCGGAGTTGGGAACGAGGTCAGGGCCTTACTGTCAGGGCCGTCGCGAAAGTGCGGCCGGGAGCAACGGCGGCAGCGGGTGGTACGGGCGCCCGCAGAAACGGCCGTGCTCAGCCGAGTGCCGGACAGCACACCGAGTCGGCGCCGACCAGGGCCCCGTCAGGGGACTCGGCATTGTGGTTCGAGCCGGTCACGGCATCGACGCGCTCACGGTCGGCACCGAAGGCCTGGCGGGACGCGCACGATGCCCCCACCTCGTGTTGACGATCATGTTTCAAGTTTCCGGGTGCTTCGGCCGAGCGTCCAATACTCTTCCGACCGCATTGATACCGTTGCGGCATGGATCCGGTTTTAGATCTGCGAAAGCTGCGCTATTTCGTCGCGGTGGCCGAGCACCGGCACTTCGGCCAGGCGGCTCAGGCACTGTTCATCGCGCAGCCGGTCCTCAGCCGGCAGATCCGCGCGTTCGAACAAGAGCTGGGCTGCCAGTTGTTCACCCGGACCACACGCAGCGTTGAACTGACCCCCGCGGGACAACAGCTGTACGACGAGGCGCGCAATATCACCTCGGTGGTGGCCGCGGCGCTGCGGCGCGTGCACGAGGCCGCGCGGGGCGAGCAGAGGCTCGTCATCGCCTTCTCGCCCGGCCTGCACGTGTCGGACGCGATCCGGGCGTTCTCGGCGAGCCACCCGGAGGTCGAGATCGATGTCTTTCCGCTGCGCTGGTGGGAGCAGGACGCGCCGCTTCGCGACGGCCGCGCGCACGTCGGATACCTTCGGCGCCCCTTCGACGATTCGGGGTTGCGCACCGTCCCCATCGGTCGCGAGACCAAGGTCGCGTGCCTGCCCGTGACGCATCCGTTGGCCGGCCGCCACACACTCACGTCGGCCGATCTCGACGGTGAGGCAATCCTCGACGTCAAGAAACGGCGGACGTCCTCGCTGGAAGAGAAGTTCGAGCTCATCGCCTCCGGGCAAGGCATCGCACTCGTCCCGCTCAGCATCGCGGGCTCGTATTCCCGCCCTGACCTCGTCTACCTGCCCATCACCGACGCTCTGCCCGTCGAAACCTGCCTGGCGGTACCGGACAGCAGTTGCGCGGACCCCGTACTGAACTTTCTGGACATCGCCACCGCGACGCTGCGCCGACCCTCCGGCGTTGCGGTGGTGGAGGAAGACGGGGAAGCGAGCCCGGCGCCCGGCGTCCGGTAACCGCGGCGGAAGTGGCTGCTGTTGGCGTACCGAAGTTACGGGGAACCAGGAACGCTTGGCAGGCGGCAGCCCCGCCGCCCCTCGCCTCGCATGGGAGCCTCGATGCGTACTTCAGCAAAGGCACGACGGCAGCCGCCCGGATCGCTAGACGACGAGCGCATTCTCCAGGAGCTCGGCTACACCCAGCAACTGCGGCGCAGGATGGGGGCGTTCGGCAATTTCTCCGCCTCCCTTTCGGTCATTTCCATCATGTCCGGGGCCCTGCTGCTCTTCGGCTACGGTCTGAACGCCGGCGGCCCGGCCGTCGTCATGTGGGGGTGGCTCGCTGTCGGGCCACTGGTGCTGTGCCTGGCGGCGGCCCTGGCCGAGATCACCTCCCGCTACCCCACCAGCGGCGGCCTGTACTACATGGCCCGCCAGCTTGGCGGTGAGCGGTGGAGCTGGTACACCGGCTGGCTCAACCTCATGGGTCTGCTCGGCGGGATCGCGGCCCAGGACTACGGCATCGCGACCTTCACCGCCGCATGGATGAACCTGCAGTTCGGTTTCGTGCCGTCCCCGGGCTCCCTCCTGGCCCTCTACGCGGTCGTCCTCGCGCTGCACGCGATCCTCAACCTCTTCGGCACCCGCTTGATGAACCTCCTGACGTCGCTGAGCGCGTGGTGGCACCTGGCCGGAGCCGTCGTCATCATCGGCGCCCTGGCGCTTCTCCCCTCCCACCACCAACCGGCCGGCTTCGTGTTCTCCGCGTTCACCAACAACACCGGTTGGAGCAGCCCGGCGTACGTGATCCTGCTGGGCATGCTGCTGCCGTGCTTCGCCCTGGCCGGCTACGACACCTCGGCCCACCTGAGCGAGGAGACCAGCCAGGCTTCCGTCGCCGCGGCGCGCGGGATCGTCCGCTCGGTGGCGGTGTCCTGGGTCGCCGGTGGCATCCTGCTGGCGGCGCTGCTGTTCGCCATACAGGACTACTCCGCGACCCTGGCCTCTCCGACCGGTGTGCCCGTGGCCCAGATCTTCCTGGACGCGCTGGGCGTGGCCACGGCGAAGGTCCTGCTGCTGGTGATCATCGTGGCGCAGTTCCTGTGCGGCTACGCCGTGACTGCCAGTGCCAGTCGCATGATCTACGCGTTCTCCCGGGACGGTGCGCTGCCCGGATCGGCCCGCTGGCGGAAAATCAGCCCACGCACCGCCGTTCCGTCCCAGGCCGTCTGGCTCGCGGTCACCGTCGCGTTCGCGCTCGCCCTGCCGTCCCTGTATTCCGCCACCGCGTTCTCGGCGGTGACCGCCATCTCGGTCGTCGGCTTCACCCCCGCCTACGCCATCCCCGTACTGCTGCGCCTGCTCCACCGCGACAAGGGGACGTGCGGGCCCTGGCACCTGGGCCACTGGAGCCGACCGATCGGCTGGGTGGCGGTGCTGTGGGCAGCGGTCGTGACGGTGCTGTTCCTGCTGCCGCAGACCAGCCCGGTCACTGCCGCCACCTTCAACTACACGCCCGTCGCGGCGCTGGTGGTACTCACCCTGGCCGCCCTGTGGTGGCGCGTCGGACGCCGCTCGTACGGCGTGCCCCGCTCCGGCACGGCCGACGCCCCGGACCAGGTGGAAGAAACCCAAGGCACCAGCTGACGGCAACCACCTATCGTCGGCGGAAAGGCCAGCGGCTGATAGGCCGGTAGTTGGTCCGGGGGCCCGGTGATCCAGTGATGAGCTTCGGCGGCAGCCATCCGCGTCCCTGCGTATCTGGCCGTCAGCAGGGGCTCGACGAGCAGCAGCAAGGGAGCGGCGGCGCTGCCGAGCGGCTGGAGGCAGGTCAGGTGGCCGTGGGCCGGGCGAATCACGGGTATCAGCTGGTCGGCGGCCTCCGGGAAGGTCTCGGCCGCTGCTTTGAGTAGCTGGGCGCCGGGGCTGTGCGGTATCGGTTCCAGGGCGCGAGGGTCATGGGAGCGCACCAGGGCAAGAAGCGCGGGCTCGGTGATCTCTTCCGTCTCGGTACGCGCGTAGCGGTACAGCGTGTCCTGGACGTCGGCGCACGGCTCGGGCAGGTACCCGATCCACTGATCTGTTTTGCCGGGCATGTGTATTGCGACGAGTGGGGCGAGAGTGGCGTCTGTCAATTCCTCGACGGCATGCTTCACCCTTGACGGCGACGAAGGGGCAGCGTGATGACCAGGTCACCGCAACGGTGGATGCTGTCATTCGAATGAGTGGGTCTCGTGCGGTTCCCCTGGGGGCAGCCACCGGTCGAAGTTGACCACTGACTCCAGGCTAAGGAGTTCACTGTGACGACGCCGCCCGACCCGAACCGGTTCTACACGCCCGCGGGCATCTCCCGTACGTACGTCGCTTCCCGTTCGCAGCGGTGGGAGACCAGCTCCGACAGCGGCTGGATCTACCTGCCGGACACCGAAGTCAACCCGTCCGTGGGCGGATCGACCTCCCCCTCCTACGGGGCGATCTTCATCGCCACGTTCAGCGCCGAGGCACTGTCCTCGGCCAGCAACAACAACAACGTCCTGTGTCTGGACATCGAGTTCGACGGTGAAAGCGGCTACCCGCGCGACGTCGACGGCAACTACCGCTTCGCCTCGGCGTCCGCCTCCGGCGAATGGGCCAGCCACACCACCATCCGCCACTACCGCGTAGAGCCCCGCATGAACGCCGACACCGTCCCCATCAAAGTCAAGGTGAGGAACGGCCGCAACGCCTCCACGAACAACGGCCGCCTGGGCCTGCAGAACTGGACCCTGCGCGTGGACCGCTACAACCTCTGAGAACACAACCGTCCGGTCCCCCGGGCGGTCGCCGGGAAGCAGATCGTGCTTCACGGTGGTTCTCAGTCTCGCTAGTCCCGCTGAATGCGGGCCGGGCCCTTCAACGCCTGCTGAAGGGCCCGCGAGTCATCTCGGTAAGCTGCTGGAAATATCCGCTGCACGCCGTCGTCGTGCCCATACCGACCGGGGTCAGGGCGGGCCATTGGACGAGGTCCAGCTCGGCCGGGGTTCTCATGGTCCACGCTCTTCGACTGATCAGGTGCGTTGACCATATCGAGCACCACTGACAATCCTGTGCCGCGTCGTTCCCTGAAGCGTTGGTTCGCTCAATGGGTCTGAGTGCGGGTACTCAGGCGCCCTGAGCGCTTGCCGTACAGGGTGAAGGCATGTTGAACCGTGAGCTACGCGTCTGGATGAAGGGGGTCGCCGTCGCGGCCGTCGCGGCCCACGTGACGTACTGGGTCTCACGGTCCGCGCAGCGATGGGCGGCGGGGGCGCGTCAGGCATATCCGGATGGCGGAGCAGGTTCAGGGATGGTCGAAGAGGTGCTGGCGTCGATCGTTCCGGTCGTAGTGGTGCCGTTGATACTGGCGGTGGGGATGCGGCTGCTCAGGGAACGGGAGACGCACATCTTGACGGCTGCGGGGTCGGGGGCCTGGTTCGCCTTGGGCGCTCAGGTGACCGTCAGCGGGACCAGTGGCACGGAGCGGGAGGCCTTTCTTGCCGCGTTCGCCCTGCTGGGTGGCTTCCTGGCCCTGGTGCGGCTGGGGCCTGAGAGTTGACCGGCAGCCGCACCGCGTCCCGGGACGCGGTGCGGCTGCCGGTGTGCCGGAGTGCTACGCGGCGCCGGGCCCGTCGAGGAACCGGAGCAGCACGGCTGCCTCCGCGCGGAGCCGTGCGGCCCGGTCGGCGTGTGCAGGCGCGGTCAACTGCGCCGCGGCGTCCAGCCGTTCGGTGGCCTCGGCACGCACGATGTGCACCACTTCGCGCTCGCTCAGTTCGCGCCGTACCGCCTCGGTGGCACCGGCGCCGACCGGCGAGTGTTCGATGGCCCCGCCGCGTAGCCCGGCTTCCTGCGGGGGCACCGCCTCGGCGTTGTCCAGCGCGGCGAGTGTGGCGCGCAGTGCACTCACCGCGGCCTTGTCGCGGGCACGCATGGCTTCGGGAAGGGCCTGACGCAGTTGCAGACGTAGGGACATGCCGATGATCTTACGGCCGGATTGACCGGAGTGGCGGCGGCCTCCGGCAGCCCGGTCGTCGCGGCGGCGCCGGCGCCGCCGACCGGGTGCCGGTCAGCTCCCCGGCGCCAAGGCCAACTCCTGTAGGTAGGTACCGAAGCCGTGGGTGGCGCGGGGGTCCGTACGCCCGGAAGTGAGGACCGGGCAGCGGTCCGTCCTGAGGATGCGGGCGCCGGCCCGTTCGAGCGCGGTCGCCAGGGCGTGGTCTTCGCTGTGCGCGAGCGCGGGAAAGCCCCGCACCCGGCGGTACGCGTCGGCGGCGACGCCCAGGTTGGCGCCGTGCACGTGCGGGTGGACCCAGGCGCGGTCCTGCCCTGGCTGCCCGGCGAAGTACAGCGTGTGGTGGCGCTGGGCGACCGCGGCGCTCAGCTTGGGGTGCGGGGCGACCCGTATGGTGCCGAGCACGCAGTCCCACCCGGCGGCGGCCTGCTCGATCTGGTGGGCCAGCCACGTGGTGGGGACGAGCGTGTCGGCGTCGGTGGTGGCGATCCAGGCCCGGTCGGCGGCGGGTCCGAGCAGGCCGAGGCCGTGGGTGATGGCGGCGCCCCTGGCCGCGCCGACGTTGTGCCGCGACAGCTCCACGACGTGCGCGCCGTGGCGGCGGGCGAGCGCGGCGGTGTTGTCGGAGCAGGCGTCGGCCGCGACCACCGTCACCACCCGCACCCGCCGCGCGGACAGCTCGGAGTGCCGGGCGGCCGTGTGCAGGGCGCGGAGCGCGGCCGGCAGGGCCGCCGCCTCGTTGTGGGCGGGGACGGCGACCACCAGGGCTTTCGGTGTACGGGCCGGGTGGTTCACACCAGCCCCTCGGCTGCCGCGGGGGCGGGAGCGGCGCTGCCGTCCGGCAGTCGCCGGGTGAAGGTCTGCAGCACGAAGTCGGCGTCGTTCAGCTGCCCGACGGGAACGAGTTCGTCCACGCCGGTGAGCAGCGGGGCGAGTTGTGTGCCGGTGCGCAGGTGGTCGTCGACCGGGTGGTCCCAGTGCACGGTCACGAGGGTGGCGCCGGGTTCCAGGCTGTCCACGGTCCGCTTCAGGACCTCCCGGAGCGTGGCGTCGTCGAAGTAGTACAGAAGCTCCGAAAGCACGATCAGGTCAAACGTTCCTTCAGGCCACTCGCCCGGTACCGCCATGGGCCGCACCTCGACGTGCGGCCGGTCGCGGTTGCGGCGGGCGGCCGCTTCGACGGCCGCCGGCACCCGGTCGGTGGCCAGCACCTCGGCACACCGTTCGGCGAGAAGCCGGGTCAGGACGCCGACGGAACAGCCCGGCTCGAACGCCCGGCGGTAGCGGCGGCGGGGCAGCGCGGCGACGGTCAGGGCGTACTTGCGCTGCTCGTACCACCGGCCCGCCAGGTCCCAGGGGTCGGCCGACCGGGCGTACATGGTGTCGAAGTAGGACGGGGGCGTGGCCAGGTTCGTTCTCATGTGAAGACCACCTCGAAGGCGCGCGTATGGTGGGCGAGTTCGGCGGGCGGCAGGATCACCGTGTCCTGGCCGGGGCCGAGCGGGGCGATCTGGCTGGCGAACCGGCGGATCGCCGCCTGCTTGCGCGACCGCGCCGATCGGGGCAGCGGCAGCCGGCGGGCGGCGGACCACGGCACGCGTGGATCGCCGGGCGACGCCCAGTGCCACATCCATACCGGGTAGTGCCAGCAGGGCGTTCCGGTCTGCCGGGCGGCGGCGGCCGCCGCCCGCCCCGCCGCTTCGTGATCGGCGTGCAGATCGCCCGTCCACGGCGCGACGCACAGCGAGGCACCGGTCTCGCGCAGTACCGCGACGAGTTCCCGCGTCAGCTGCTCCTCGTGGGCGTCGACGCCCGTATCGGGGATTCCCAGCCGATACGTACGGTGCCCGCGCAGCCGCAGCTCGCCGAGCGCACGCTCCAGCTCGGCCGCACGCAGCGCGGCGATCCGCTCCGCCGCCAGGTGCGGATGCGAGCCTTCTCCATCGGTGACGGTCACGAGCTGGACACCGTCCCTGAGCTGCGCCATCGTGCCGCCGAACCCCAGGACTTCGTCGTCGGGGTGGGCGGCGACCACCACGACGGGCCCGGACGGCGGCCGTACGACGGGCAACCGCGCGAGCCCGGACCAGGCCGCCCACCGCTCTTCGGCGGTGCCCGGGGCCTCGATCGCCCCGGCGGCCGCCTCCCGGTCGAAGGAACCGATCACTTCCCCGGCCCCGCTTCCTGCCCCACCAGCCCCCCGAGCTCGGCAAGGTTGCGGTCGGCGTGGTGCTGACGGATGTACACCGTCAGGTCGACGGCGTTGCGGGCATGGCGCGGGTCGTGGCACAGCGGCCCGGCGCCGGTGGCCCGCCCGACCCGGTCCAGTACGTCGCCGCAGGCCCGCTCCGCGATCGCCCGTACCCGCAGGCTGCGCAGCCGGGCGGTGTCCGAGCGGTCCAGCGGATCGGCGTCGATGGCCCGCGCCGCCTCCCACAGCACGGTCTCCGCCGCGTACAGCGCCACATCCACCGCCCCCAGGTGGGCGGCGGTCAGCGGATCCTCCGTGCGGGCGCCGGTCTGGAGGGTGTCGGCGACCGCCCGTGCCCCGCCGAGCCAGCAGGCGGCGACCCCGATGCCGCCGTGCTGGAATCCCGGCCGGTCCAGGTAGGCCCCCACGCCGCCGACCGGCCGGCCCGGCACCGCCGTGAAGCGCACATCGGGGGTGTCGCTGCCTGCCATGCCGATGGCCTGCCAGGTTCCCTCAAGCGGTGCGTAACCGGGGTGGTCCGTGCGTACGGCGAACAGCCTGCGCCCCTGCGGGGTGTCCGCCGTGACCAGGCCATGGGTGCAGGAGTGCGCCCCGGAGCAGTACGCCTTGTACCCCTCCAGCAGCCACGCCTCGCCGTCCCGGCGCGCCTCCAGGCCCGTCCCCGGTGGCTGCGCGGCCCACACTCCCCAGCGCTCGCCCGGACCGGGCGGCGCCTGCCCCAGCTCCCGCAGGATGGCGGTGGCATCGGCATGGCCCTCCGCCAGCCGGGCCAGCGACAGATCGGTGCGTCCCAGCGCGTACAGGGCGGCGAAGCGCTCACGCGTACGCCCCGCCCCCGGCAGCGGCATATCGCCCGCTTCGGCGTCCACCCAGGCACGGAACCGGTCCGCCACCGACCGCCGTACCTCTTCGGCGTCCGGGACGAGTCTCGTCTCCAGGCCCACATTCACGTCACGTCCCACCTTTCGCACGGCCGTGACCGGCAGTCGTGTCCAGGAATCCGCACGGCCCGTACCTCCTCGTCGGACCCGCCCGATCCGAATACCCCGCAACAGATCCCTTATACGGTGGATTCGCTCGGCTCTCTGTCCGTAACACCGTGCACCCTGTTCCCGTCGGCCTCGCGGAGCACCACCGGTCGTCCGCGGTCACTCTCCGTTACGTACGGGCGCCGCTGGTCCCGGGTGGTCGGGACCAGGGGCCACCGGCGCGAGGCCAGCCGGCCACCGGGGGGGGGACGTAACCGCTGATCTTCTGGATGCTGTTGGCCCAGCTGCCGGCCTTGTAGGTGGACCAGGTACGGGAGCTCACGTCGCCGGGGCCGCCCTGATCTTCGAGCCGGATCCACATGGTCGTCCCTGACGTCCGCGGTGTGCTGGTTGTAGAGGATCACGTCGCCGATCTTCGGGGTCGAGTGCACCGTGCCGTACTTGGCGAAGCTGGAGGCGAGGTCGTTGAGCTTGCTTCCGCTGGGATGGCAGAACTCTCGACGGGCTGGTGTGGCGCGGCCAAGCGCTTCGCTGTCCGGGCAGGTCAGTGGGGGTCTCCCCGGGGAGAGGCGCAGGGGCCAGGGCATGGCGAAGCCCGCTGCGGATGCGACTGCGGCACGCCGGGAAGTCGTACGGCGTGCCGCTGGGCTGACGAACCGCAGCGTCGGCGGGACGGACGGCATCAGGGCTGCCGCACCCGCCGGCGCTGTACGGTCAGTACGTCACGAAGTCGGCCCGGACCCAACCCTTCTGGCCCTTGTGCGGGCCGGAGGTCACCTTGCCGTACCACCACACCTCGGGGTACGTCTTGGTGCAGTAGTACGTGAACTTGGTGCCCTTGCTCAGGAGCCCGTACGACCCGTACTTCGTGCTGGGGCCCTTGCGGAAGTTCACCCCGTTGCCCCTGATCTTGTAGTAGTTCGCGTCCGGTTCGTCGAGGTTGCACTTCGGGTGGGTGGCCGCGCTCGCGGTCGGTGCGGTGATCACCGCACCGCCGAACAGCGCGACCGTCGCGACCGCCGTGGCGATCCCCTTGCGCATCAGGCCTTGGCGCACTCCGCGTCTCCTTGTCGGTCATACCGATGACCGGCGCACCCCCGTTTGGCGCGCCGCTTCGCCGCGTCGGTCGACGGGCGGAGCGTGATCTTAGTTGACGTGGTCGCGAGCATGACACGCCGGTGGCCAGTGACCGGGTGCGGCTCAGTACCGCACAGGGGCGCCCTTGCTGCCAGTACGTATCCCCCGTTGGCCCACCATGTCGGCCACCCCGAGCAGCCGCTCGACCTGCACCACCTGCACAGCGCCGAGGCCGAAGCCCCAGCCCCCCAGGTCCTGGCAGACATGCGCGATCACCTTGGGGCCCTTGCCCTGCGGAGTGGTCGCGTCGCCCCGTACGTACTCGATCCCCGTTGCCATGCGCGAAACCCTAAGAAGCTGTGCGAGACCCTACGGTTCGAAGGTGGCTGGCGGCGTTCTGTGCTTGGGCTCGTATGGCACCATTCGTTGGTGTGGAGTGGTCGAGTCTGGTCGGGACAGGGCTCGGGGCCGTACTCGGGGTGGGTGCCACCTTGCTCGGCGAGCACGTGCGTTGGCGGCGCGCCACCCGGGACAACAGGCTGCAGGACTGTCGAAACCTGTACGCCGACTGTCTCGTCTCCTTCCGCCAGGCGCACGAGGCGATGCGCCTGGCCGCCGACGAGGAGCATCCGAGTCCACAGGCGAGGGCGGCCAGGATCCGGCAGGTGTACCAGGCGTCGGGCTGTGACGAGGCACGGGAACGGCTGACTCTCACGGCGACCGAAGAGGTGACGACTGCGATCGACGCGTCGTACACCTCGCTCCGCAACATACGCGAAGTTCTCGCCTCCGGTGCCACCGTCCCAACGCCGGACTACCAAGCAGCCAGGCAGGCACACAGGGAAACGACCTCAGCGGCCCGCGATGCTCTTCGCCGTCATCTTCGCTCCCTGGACATCTGACCCGCTGCGGTCCTCGATGCGGCCTCTGACCAGCAGACCGGAATCGGCACTTCCGTGCATTCGTAGGTTGTCAGGCCTTTGCCGCTGGAGGCAGCAGGTTTCCGCACAGCTTCTAAGCTTGTTCTTTATCTACCAGGACCTGCCAGGCTTGCCGATGGCCTTGAGGGTCTCGGGGCGTCTGACGGTTTTGCCGACGTCGTAGCGGGGTGCGGGATGGCGGTTCTTGGTCCCGGGTGGTCGTCCGGGACCGGCGCCGCGAGGTTGGGGAACACGGGCCGGACAGAGTAGGTGGGCTCGGATGTTCCTGAACCCTCGGCGGACCCTGGCCGGGGTGAGGCGTTCGGGCTTGACCGGCTTCTCCCAGGGGCGGCGGAGGTCGGCGGCCAGCGGCCGGGCGAGACGTAACTGGGTGTGGGCGACGACCACGAGCCAGGTCCACCGGTCCGCAGCCTCGGGAGTACGGACCTGCGGGGTGGTCCAGCCGAGAATCTGCTTTCCGAACCTGAAGGTGTGCTCAAGATCGAATCTCCTGAGGAACACCTGCCACCACAGATCCACGTCTGCCGGGGCGGCGCCGGTCTTGGAGGACCACAACCAAACCGGCGGTGCTTCCCGTTCCCTGGAGAGGTGCTCGACCTTCAGCCGGACCAAGGTGCCCTCGACGAGGGGGAGTTCACCGTCGTGCTCCAGCCAGGCTGAGCGGTGGGTCAGCCTCGGGTGGACCCGGTCCCAGGCTTGGGCTTCGGCCTGGCCGTAGTTGGTGGTGTCGGTGATGGTGGTGATCGCCGCCTCGGGCCATGTCTCGGGTTTGGCGAAGCGGAACTCCTTGCCGTGCTTCGGCGGTCGCCCGCCCTGGGGATAGGCCAGGGCGTACTCCTTGAGCGAGGGCTTCGGCAGCCGCATCACCCGGTCACTGCGGATCCGCCCGACCAGCTCGACAGGAAGATCTTGCAGGACCCAGGCCAGGCGGGTGACGTCGTAACCCGCGTCCATGACGATCGTGATGTCCGGGTCGCCAGGCGCCCACTGGCCGGCTGAGATGAGACGCTCGGCCACGGCACGGAGTTGGGTGGCGGTGATGGCGGTCGCATCATCTTCGGGACCGAGCCGGACCACGTCCAGGACCGACGTCCACGAGGTGGCTCCCGGTTCGAGGACGGCGACGAAGGAGTACGGCCAGCCCGGGATGAACTGGGAGGCGGACTTCGCCCGGCCGTAGACGTGGCAGAACAGCCGGTCTGCCGAGCACGGCGCGTCCGAGCGCAGCCACGGCGACACATCGACCGCCAGCACCAGGCGCCCGCCCTCGAACCGGGGCAACGACAGCCCGGCGAGCAAGGTCCGCAGCCTCCCGACGTCGATTCGGCCCCGGTTGAGAGCTCCGTACAAAGCACCGTGCCCGCGCCGGTGTTCGGGCACCATCGTCAGGTCCACCGGCGAGGTAACCGGCCCGTCGACGCACAACAGCGCGTCGGCCAGTTCGAACATTTCGTCACGCCGGGCGGTCAGACACTCGTAGAACTCTGCTCGGAAGCGTGACGCTTCCGCGAACGCTTCCCGCCGGACATCTGGGCACACCACACTCATGACAACGGCCTTCGGTTGATCCCGCATCTCTGTGACGGAGCACAGGATCAAGCGAAGGCCGCCCTCACGTCCGCTGAATGCCCTGGTGAGCGACGTAGTTCGAGTCGCCATTCGAGACCGGAAGAAAAAGAACAAGCTAAGCGGCACCACTGACAGCGGCACCACTGGCAAGGCGGCGTCGAGGCGTGCTCACCGGGGGCACGCGGTGTGGTGGCGGGGCGGGTTCGGTAGGTACGCGGAGCGTTCCTGCGCGGTGAGGTCCCGGCCCACGGAGCGGCAGATTCTGCTGATGGCCTCGTCGGGTGCCGGCAAGTCCAGGTGCCACAGGTGCGCCTTGTTGTCTCCCTGGCCGACGGCGAGCGTGCGGCCGTCGGGGCTGACGGCCATCGATGTCACCGGCCAGCCGCGTCCCGGCAGGGTCGTGCGGGGCCGGGCCGAGCCGATGTCCCACAGCCGGACGGTGCGGTCGTCTCCGCCGGTGGCGAGGGTGCGGCCGTCGGGGGTGAAGACCACGGCCCGTACGGTGCCGGTGTGGCCGGTGAGGACGGTGCGGGGCCTGCCGGTCGCGGTGTTCCACAGCCGTACCGTTCCGTCGAAGCCGCCGGTGGCCAGGGTGCGGCCGTCCGGGCTGAACGCCACCGCCCACACCGTGTCCCGGTGCCCGGTCAGGGTCGCCCGGAGCCGTCCGGTGGCGGCGTCCCACAGGCGTACCGTCTTGTCGAAGCCGCCGGAGGCCACGGTGCCGCCGTCCGGGCTGAACGCCACCGTCACCACGTTCTCCGCGGACTCGCCGAGGGTGGTGGGAGATCCCCCGCGGGCCGTGTGCCACAAGCGGACCCTGCCGGACCCGTCGCCGGTGGCGAACGTGCGGCCGTCCGGGCTGAACGCCACGGCGAAGACGGTGCTGCCGACGTCGAAAGCCGCCCGTCTGCGGCCGGTGGCGGTATCCCACAGCTGGATCGTCTTGTCCTCACTGGCGGTGGCCAGCGTGCGCCCGTCCCGGCTGAGCGCCACCGCCGGCACCGGCCCGCTGTGACCGCCCAGTATGGCCCGGGACCGGCCGGTGTCCGCGTCCCACAGCCGCGCGGTGCCCTCGTCGCTGCCGGTGGCGACCGTGCGTCCGCCGGGGCCGAAGGCCACCGACGTCACGTCGCCGGTGTGCCCGGTGAGCGTCGTACGGGCCTGCCGCCGGCGCACGTCCCACAGCCACAGCGCGCCGTCGGTACCGCCGGTGGCCAGGGTACGCCCGCCGTGGCCGAAGGCGATCGCCGCCGTCCCGCCGGTCTGCCCGATCAGGGCCGCACCGGACTTGCCGGTCCCGGTCTCCCACAGCCGTACGGTGCCGTCGTCGCTGCTGGAGGCCAGGGTGCGCCCGTCGGGGCTGAACGCAACGGAGGTCACGGCGTCGGTATGACCGCTGAGTACCGCGCGCGTCGCCCCGTCGGCCGGGGAACGCAGCCGTACGGTGCCGTCGTCACTGCCGGTGGCCAGCGTGCGCCCGTCCGGGCTGAACGCCAGCGTCGCCACCACGTCGGTGCGGTCGGTGAGGGTGGTCCGGGGACGGCCGGTGTCCGTGTCGCGCAGTTTCACCATGCCGTCGTCGCCGGCGGTGGCCAGCGTCCGCCCGTCCGGGCTGAACGCCACTGCCTTCATGCGGTCGCTGTGGTCGGTCAGAGTGGCACGAAGGGTGTGCTGCCGCGTGTCCCACAGCCGCACCGTGGTGTCCCAGCTCCCGGTGGCCAGGGTGTGTCCGTCGGGGCTGAACGCCATCGACGTCGCGGCGGCTTCGTGGCCGGACAGGGTGGCCCGTACCGTGCCGGTGGCCGCGTCCCTCAGGCGCACCGTGCCGTCGTCGCTGCCGGAGGCCACGGTCCGCCCGTCCGGGCTGAACGCCACCGCGTACACGCCGATTTTCGCGCCGCCGACCGTGGCAGCGGCGAAGACGGTACGTGGCCGGCCGGTGTCCGCGTCCCACAGCCGCACGGCGCCGTCGTCGCTGCTGGAGGCCAGGGTGCGCCCGTCGGGGCTGAACGCCACCGTCCGCACGGCCTGGGCGTGGCCGCTGATGCGGCGCCGCAAGGGCAGCGCGGCAGCGGCGAAGACACTGGCGGTGGCCTCGGCGGTGGGGCGGATGCGGTAGGCGTGCGCGGCGAGGAGGGACGCCAGGTCGGGGTGGCCGCCGAGCAGCGTGGAGGACTGGGCGGCCAGTTGCCGCGAGAGCGCCGTGCGGCGCTGGTCTTCGCTGTTGCGGTACTGGATGAAGGCGGCCACCCCCGCGACCAGGGCGAGGACCAGCAGGACCGCCAGCGAGGCGGCCGCGCCGCGCAGGCGGCGGGTGGTACGGGCGGTGGCGCGCCGCTCCTGTTCGTGTGCGGTGGTGCTGGCGGTGAGGAAGTCCCGTTCCAGCGGGGCGAGATCGCTTCGGGTGGCGGGGGCGGCGAAGGCTTCGCGGGCCGCGGCCAGCCGGGTGCCGCGGTACAGCGCTCCCGGATCACGGTCGAGAGCTGCCCACGCGGCGGCGGCCTCGGTCAGGCGGCGGTGCGCCAGCAGCCGTTCGCGAGCGTCGTCGATCCATTGCTGCAGCCGGGGCCACGAGGTGATCAGCGCCTCGTGCGCCAGGTGGACGGTGTCCTCCTCCGTGGTCACCAGGCGGGCGCGGGCCAGCCCCTCCAGTACCTGGGCCGTGGTGAGGTCGTCGGCGCCCAGTTCGTCGTACGGCGCGGGCCGGCGGGTGTCCGGGCGCCCCTCCCCCGGGGCGATCAGGCGCAGCAGGATGCGGCGGGCGGCCTGGGCCTGCGCCGGTGTGAGGCGGGTGTAGAGGTGTTCCGCGGTCTGGGCGACGGCGCCGTGGATACCGCCGGCGGCTTCGTAGGCGTCCAGGGTGAGGGTACGGCCGCGACGCCGGCGCCAGGTTTCCAGCAGGGCGTGCGAGAGCAGCGGCAGGCCGCCTGGCTCTTGGCCCACTTCCTGGATGAGGCGGGCGGTCAGCGGGCGTTCCACGAACAGGCCCGCGGCCGCCGCCGGTTTGACGATCGCCTGGCGCAGCTCGGCCGGGTTCATCGGTGCGACCGGCACCGTGGCTTCGCGTACGGCCGCTGCCAGGTCGGGCAGTTCCAGGACGCGGCCGTAGAAGTCCGCCCGTACGCCCAGCACCACGCGCAGGCGGTGGGCCGCTTCTCGTGCGGTGAGCAGCAGTTCGATGAAGCCGGCTTGTTGCCGAGGGTCGTGGCAGAGCGTGAAGAGTTCTTCGAACTGGTCCACGATCAGCCACGTGTCCCCCGTCCCGTCCTCCTGAGCGGCCGGGGCACACAGCGAGCCGTGTGTGTGCAGCGGCCGTGGGCCGGGGGTCAGGATGCGCAGTGCAGCGGGGCGCGAGGCCGGGTCGGTGGTGTGCTGCAACCGGGGAATCAAGCCCGCCCGCAGCAGCGACGACTTGCCGCTGCCCGACGGCCCCACCACCACCGTGATCCGGTGGGAGACCGCACAGTCCACCAACGTGGCGACGAGAGCCTCCCGGCCGAAGAACCGGTCTCCGTCCGCGGCGTCGAACCGGGCCAGCCCACGGTACGGCGGCTCCCCCTCGTCCTCCCCTCGCTCCGGGGGCACGGCCGCCACCTCGCGCGCGGCCCGGCGCCAACGCTCCTCCCACTCCGCCGCGTCACCACCGCAGGCCTTGGCATACGCCAGCGCCACCGGCAGTGAGGGGAGCTGTTCCCCCGAGGCGGCCCGGGACAGTGTCGGAGCCGAGCACTCCGTACGCTGCGCCATCGCCCGGTACGTGATCCCGCCGGCCTGCCGGCGCAGTTCCCGCAGCTCATGGGCGAACCGCTGCACCGGGCCCGCGGCCGGATCCAGCGGAAGTTCACGCCGTCCCATCCGCGCCCTCCCCGATCGGGTTCACCACCTGATCACCCCAGCACGGCCCGCTTCCCGGGAAGAAGACGCCCGTCAGCCAAGCCTCGCGAGGCGTCGGCGCCTCCGACACTTTTGTTTCAGGGCAGATGACAGCCGTGCGCATCAACTCCGGGTACCGAAAGCTGGGATGCGTCGCGGTCGGCGGGCCGGAAACATCACGGGGGTGCGGCCCGCCGGCCGACGTACGCACCAGGGACGCTCGTCAGTCCCAGTCGTTGAAGAGGACGCAGCCCAACGTGGTGATGTCGTGGTGGCGCGCTTCCCGCCATGCGCCCTCGGTGAGCGTCGAGGCGTCCAGGGCGGAGAGTGGCGTGGCGAGTTGTTCCGCGCTCAGGACCACGCAGCCCGCGTCGGTGAAGGCGCGGGACCAGGCCGGTGGCGCCAGGAACTCCTCTCCGGAACGCCCCGTCGGTCTTCGGAAGCGGGCCGTCCTTCGGCCGGAAGAAGCCCGTCGCCCCCCGGGGCAGCGTGGACCCGGTGTCCCCGTTCTTGATCAGAGGGCTCGTCTCGTCGTCGGCCATGGGCCCTATTGGGCCTGGTGGTGACACGGGGTAATGGTGGGGGAACCCGGCCGCAGCGGCGTTTCCGGTACGGCGTGCGCGAGGACGAGCTTGAGCAGCAGGACGGCCGGGAGCCAGGCGAAGCCCGCCGGGGCGGGCAGTGACGGCGCCACCAGGACGCCGGCCAGCACGGCGAACAGCCCCACCGGCCGGGCGAGGTAGCGCCGCGCGCGGCTGACCAGCACCACACCGGTCAGCGCCCAGCCGTACCAGAGCGGCCCCCACCACCACGGGCCCCCGAACAGCAGGCCGATGACGACCGGCTGGAGGTGGGCTGCGGCGAAGCCGACCTCGTGGTGCAGGAAACGGTTCAGACGGGTCGGCGGCAGCGGCAGCGGGCCGTGGTAGAAGCGCTTGGCGGCGTCGAGGCCGTTGGCCACCACTCCGCCCGCGAGATCGAAGACCAGCGTCACAGCGACCGCGTACTTCCACCACGGCCAGTCCAGGTTCCGCGTGTGCCAGAACAGGAAGCAGACGCCGACCGCGCCCGCCAGGCAGGCGAGCGCCCGTTCGGCTCGTGTGGCGCCGCTGCCGAAGAACCAGCTCGGCCGCGCCACCAAGGGTGCGTGCGCGTCACGGTGTTTCACTTCGGTCCCCCTGTCCGCGCGCCGATGCCCGCCGCGTAGACGGCCATCACCTCCGGCGCCCAGCGGTCCGTTCCCTCCGCGGTCAGCGGATCGACGCCGAGCGCCTCGGTGAGGCGTTCGCGCAGCAGCACCACGGCAAGGTCGTTGACCAGCAGGAAGGCGGCCCGTACGGCGGGGTCCTGGCCGGGCGACGCCGTCCCGGCCGCCACCATGCCGTCCAGCCGGTCCCGGCTCACCTCGTACAGCCGCCTGAACAGCTGCCGGCCCGCGTCGCCGTCGCTGGTGAGCATCCGCCGCAGGTAGCCGGGCAGCGGCGACTCGGGAGGGAAGTGCCCGGCCAGCGCCTCGGCCAGGGAGCCTTCCGCGCCGGGCGGCCGTTCACCGGTCAGCTCGCCGAGGAGCGCATCGCAGCGCTCCAGCACGTGCCGGTCGAGTTCCTCGCGCAGCCCGTCCTTGGAGCCGAAATGGTGGAGCACCAGGCCCGGTGAGACGTCTGCCGCCGCGGCGATCCGCCGCACGCTCACCGCGTCCGGCCCGTGCGCGGCGACCAGGCGCAGTGCCTCGTCGCGGATGCGGGCCCGTGTGGTGCGGTCGTCCTCGGAGGCGGAGTGGTCCGGAGAGGAAGGCGTTGAACGCATGTTCAGGAAACTATACGAGCGTTCAGCCGCCGTCCAGGGTTCTCGCCGCACTCCGGCTCCGGCACCGCTCCGGTCAGCCGTCGTCGTTCGAGCGCTGCCGCCTGCGCCGCCGGCGTACGGCCAGGACCGCGAGCCCGGCGACGACGACCGCGGCGGTCGCGGCGGAGGCCAGCCGGACCGGTACGCCGTGCGCGGCCTTGTCCGCGGCCTTGGACTCGCCCGCGCCCGGCTTCCTGGCGGGGTCGTCGTAGCGCGCCACCCAGTCGGGCGGGTCGTGCTGCGGGCTCGCCGCGACGCCGGTGATCTCCAGCTCGACGGGCCGCTCGTTGTCGTCCGGATTCTCGTCGCCGGACGGCACCGGCGCCTTGATCCGGCCCTCGGCGCCGGGGACGGGGCGGTCAATGCGCACCCGGAGGATGGACGGGTAGCCATTGGCACACGTCCCCTCCCGTCCCCTTCCTGAGCAGTAGGAGAAGTCGGAGGCGTGCCGCTCCAGCGGGAGCGGGGCCATCGAGGTGCCCTCTGGGAGCCGGACCCGGAGCGAGGCCCGCTGCAAGACCCCGTCGGCGCTGTCCGCCTGGAGGACGTCCGTCTCGACGTACTCCCCCACCTTGCCCCGGATCTTCATGGTCTTCTCGGGAAAGCTCCAGCCTTCGGGCACGGTGAAGCCCTCGGTCCGGAAGCCCATCCTGGCCTTGGTGCCACCGGTGACGGTGTCGGCGCCGACCGGCTTGAGACCGAGCACGGGGCCGCTTCCCCGCAAGGGGTGGCTGCCCTGGACCGTCGCGTCGAGGGGTTCGTTCCCTTCCGCCCACACGTCGTAGGTGTAGGCGCCCCTGACCTGGCAGCAGTCGGGGTTGCGTGCCTGGAGCGGCGCGTCCGTCTCGTATGCCTGCCCCGCTTCCAAAGGCCCCGGGAACTCACAGAAAATCACTTCCGTCCCGGTTTCCGACTCGGGGTAGGAACAGTTGCTGAAGGAAGGCGCGAACCTCGGCGACTGGAACCGGCCCTTGTGGCCGTCGTCGGCGACCGAGATCCGCAGGACGACCTTGCCCGGCGTCCGCGTCGAACCGGCGTTGACGAAGGCGGGTGTGATGGGCGGCGGTGCGCCCCGTTCCGAACGGGGCAATTCCACGTCCTGGTGAACCCGCGTACGGAATTCAGGCACTCCGATGTGGATCCTGGCCGAGTGGGTCAGCCCGGGACCGTTGCGGCTGGTGTATCTCTCGGAGACGGACCCGGCCATGCCGCCCTGCGCGTCGGGATACGGAGTCATGCGGAAGGGCCTGAAACGCCACGCGCCTTCGTCGTCACCCAACCGGCAGGTGACGATGTGACCGGCCTTTCGGCAGCGCGGGTGAAGTGCGGTGACCTTGACCTTGCCCGCGACTTCGGAGAGGTCGTACTCCGCGACGACACCGCGGGGCCGCTCGACCTTGCTGCTGTCGCCGGGATACAGGACCGTCTGATACGGAGTGCCGCCGGCCTCGTACCGGGCACTGTTCTCGTACGCGACGAAGTACAGCTCCTCGGGGTTCTCCTGTTTCAACGCGAGAGGATCCGTGGCCGCGGCGGGGATGACAGACCGCGAGCCGAACACCGCCGCCACCATGACCACCAAGACGGATATGACTCTCGCGCCGTTCCGCATCGTCATGTTTTCTCCCGTCGCTGGAAGGCCCCCTTTGCCGTGTCGCCCGGGTGAACGGTGTGGAGGGGGCGTCGGTACGGCCCGTCGGCGCTTGCGCGTCGGCGGGCCGTTCGTTCGGTGTCGGCGGTCCGGCGGTCCTCAGACGCCGGCCGGTGTTCGGGGTTCGCGGCGCATGGACCACAGCACCGGGCCGCCGCCCGGGAGCTGTACTTCCTCGCGCACGGTGAAGCCGAAGTGCTCGTAGACGGGGAGGTTGGCCGGCTTGGAGGACTCCAGGTAGGCGGGCAGGCCCGCCGCGTCGGCCTTGGCGAGTCCCGAACGCAGCAGGGCGGCCCCGTGACCCTGGCCCTGGGCGGCCGGGTCGGCGCCGATCACCGCGAGGTACCAGTGCGGCTCGGTCGGTGAGTGCTCGGCGGCCGCCTCGACGGCGTCGCGGAACAGCGGCGCCCGGTCGCCGAGGATGTCCTGGAGTTCCTGGATGGTCTCCGCGTCGGGGACGGCCTTTTCCTGCCCCTCCGGCGGTACCCAGAAGGCGGCCGCCGCTTCGGTGCGTTCGCACACGCCGTGGTGGGCGTACTGCCGGGTGAAGAGGGTGGTGAAGTAACGGCCCAGCCCGGCATCGCGGGAGGAGTCGTCGGGGAAGAACCAGCGCATCATCGGGTCGTCGTCGAAGGCGCGGGCCAGCGTACGGCTGACCAGTCGGGCGTCGTCGAGCGTCGCCGGCTTGGGAGTGTTTATCGGCACACAGGGCATTGTGCACCCCCGGTGATCTTCGTCTGACGGCGGGCGGGGTTCTCGTACCGAAGGGGGCTCAGTGGCTGGTGAGCTTGCCGTGGAGGGTGGCGCTCGGATCGTTCAGGCCGGTGATCTCGACGGTCTTGCCGCGCTGCTTGTACTTCGTCTCGACGGCGTCGAGGGCGGCGACCGAAGAGGCGTCCCAGATGTGGGCGGCGGACAGGTCGATGACGACGTGGTCGGGGTCGGTGGCGTAGGCGAACTGTCCGACGAGGTCGTTGGAGGAGGCGAAGAAGAGTTCCCCGGTGACGGAGTAGACGACCGTGCCGCTGCCGGTGTCGGTGACGGGGGTGACTTCGGCGAGGCGGGCGACGCGCTTGGCGAAGATGACCATGGCGGTGACGCAGCCGGCGACGACGCCGGCGGCGAGGTTGTGGGTGGCGATCACGACCACGACGGTGAGCACCATGACGGTGGTCTCGCCGGCGGGCATCCGCTTGAGGGTCCTGGGCGCGATGGAGTGCCAGTCGAACGTCGCGAACGACACCATGACCATGACGGCGACGAGCGCGGCCATCGGGATGTCGGAGACCACCGGGCCGAAGACGATGCACAGCACCATCAGGAACGTGCCGGCGAGGAACGTGGAGAGGCGGGTGCGGGCCCCGGAGACCTTCACGTTGATCATCGTCTGGCCGATCATGGCGCAGCCGCCCATGCCGCCGAAGAAGCCGGTGACGATGTTGGCGATGCCCTGGCCGACGGACTCGCGGGTCTTGTTGGAGTGGGTGTCGGTGATGTCGTCGACGAGTTTGGCGGTCATCAGGGACTCCATCAGGCCGACCAGCGCCATGGCGAAGGCGTACGGGGCGATGGTGGTCAGGGTGGCCGGCGTGAACGGCACGTCCGGCAGGCCCGGCACGGGGAGGGAGGACGGCAGTTCGCCCTTGCCGCCCACGGTCGGTACGGCGATCCCGGCGGCGACCGTGATGGCGGTGAGGACGACGATGGACACCAGCGGGGCCGGGATCACCTTGGTGACCTTGGGGAAGAACACCATGAGCGCGAGCCCGCCGACGATCAGCGGGTAGACGGCCCAGGGCACGTCGTACATCTCGGGAACCTGGGCCATGAAGACGAGGACGGCGAGGGCGTTGACGAAGCCGACCATCACCGAGCGGGGGACGAACCGCATCAGCCTCGCCACGCCGAGCGCGCCCAGGATCACCTGGAAGACCCCGGCCAGGATGACCGCGGCGACCAGGTAGCCGAACCCGTGCTCGCGGTTGAGCGGGGCGATCACGAGCGCGACGGCGCCGGTCGCCGCCGAGATCATCGCCCGGCGCCCGCCGACGACGGAGAGGGTGACGGCCATGGTGAAGGAGGCGAACAGGCCGATCGCGGGGTCGACCCCGGCGATGACCGAGAAGGAGATCGCCTCGGGGATCAGCGCCAGCCCGACCACCAGTCCGGCCAGGATCTCGGTGCGCCACACCTTCGGGTCGGACAGCCAGTCGGGGCGCAGGCCGCGCAGGCGCGCGGCCGGGGACAGTGCGGGCGTAGACAAGATCAGGTACCTGACGTGCTCGGGCACGCCGGGCGTCATCTGGGCGTGCGGGAGGGCGAGAGGCCGGAGCGGCTCCTCGCGAAGCCCGTGCGGGACGGGCCGGAGTCGTAACGGTGGCGGCAGTCGTAACGGTGCCGGAGGGGGCCGGCACGCCACAGAGCGCGGCGGGCGTCCCGTGCCCGGGGCGGAGACGGCGCACCTGCCGGCCGGTCCCGGCGACGGTCAACCCTACCCTAACGTTAGGGTAGAGATGCGGGTGGCTGCCGGCGGCCGCCGCTCGGGGCGAGGGGCGAGGGGCGAGGGACGAGGAAGGCGCGTACGTGGGCAGCGAGCACATGCAGATCGGCGAGGTCGCCGCACGGACCGAGCTGTCCCTGCGCACCATCCGGCACTACGAGGAAGCCGGCCTGGTCATTCCCTCCGCCCGCTCCCAGGGCGGATTTCGCCTGTACACCGAAGCCGACGTCGCGCGCCTGATGGTGATCCGCCGGATGAAGCCCCTCGGCTTCACGCTCGACCAGATGCGCGACCTGCTGGACGCCACCGAGCGCCTCGACGCCGGCACCGGTCTCGACGCCGGGGAGAGGACGGCCCTGCTGGAACGCGTACGCACCTACGAGCAGGCCGCGTCCGACCAGGTGGAGAAGCTCCGCGTCCAGCTGTCCCGGGCGGAGGACTTCGCCACCACCCTGCGAGCCCACCTGGAGCGCGCCGGACAGGCCGCGGCACCACAAGGCTGACCGTCCCGGCAGGGCGACACGCCCTCCGTCGGCCTCAATGGCCCCAAGGGACAATCTTTCGGGCATCTGCTCCCCCGCACCTCACGCGTCCCTCCAGAATGCCAAGTGGGCAACTCTTTCGTCGCGTGAGCCCTCATACGGGGGGTGAGTAGGTGTACGTACGCATCCACACGTGACGCACGATCCGAGTACGACGCACGTCAACCTGTGCTGTTCAGGCGGCACTTAGGAACAGAGAGGTTCGCTGGATGAAAATTCGCCGCGCTCTGTCGGCCGCCGCGGCGGCCGCCGTGTTGGCGCCCGCCGCGGTACTGGCCTCGCCCGCCGTCTCGTTCGCGGCCGGACCGGTGGCGGAGACCGGTTCTCGGACCCCTGCCTCTCCCGGCCCGTCCGACTCCCCCGCGCCCGCCGGCCGCGGGGCGGATTCCGCGGCGAACGACGGCGCTGCGAACGACGGTGGCGCAACGTCCAACGGTGCCGCCGAGGCTTCCCGCCGGACTCCGGGGACGCCGCCTGCGGCCGCCGGGAAGTCCGGTGCGGACACCGGCGCGGGGACCGCGTCGGGCAAGGGCACGACGTCCGACGACAACGAGGGCCAGACCTGCGCGTTCGCGTCCGACCAGTTGCGTGTGGCGGTCCGCGGGCTGCCGTCCCGGCTGGCTGCGGGCGGCGCCTGGTCCCCGTTCTCCATGACGCTTGCCAACACCACCGGCACGTCCATGGACAAGGTCCTGCCGTTCCTGCGCGTGTCCCCGCACGACAACGTCGAGTGGCCGTACGGGCAGCTGGAGACCGAGTACCGCGACGAGAAGACGGATACCTGGAAGACCTTCCGCGACGCGGAGCCCGAGGACCTGTTCGGCTTCTTCGAGATCGGCGCACACGACACCGTCACACTGCGGCTGCGCACCCGCGCGGTCAAGGACGCCAAGCCCGGCACCGGATTCGCGCTCGCCGCGGGCGACTTCCGCAACCGCGACGGTTCCTGCGGATCGGCCAAGGAAGCCTGGTCCGACTTCACCATCCTCCCCCGGGGCGCGCAGCCCACGCAGACACCGACCGCCAAGCCCGAGGAGCCGGGCGGCTCGGCCGGACCCGGCCAGAGCGCCGCGCCCGGCGGTGGTGCGGACGGCTCCGGGCCCGGTGGTGGCGTCAAGCCGCAGGGCGGCGGCCATCTCGCGGCGACCGGGTCTTCCGCCGCGCTCCCGGCGGTCGCTCTCGCGGGCGCCGCAGCGGTGGCCGTCGGCGCGGGCACGGTCTTCGCCGTACGCCGCCGGAAGGCCGTGGCCGGCCCGGGCGCCGCCGCGTAGGCGGCACTCGCGCGGCCACGGGTGTCCTGGTCCTCCTCCCCGGACCCGCAGCACCCGCCGGACCCATGAATCCTCGAACCGAGAAGGAGAACTCCATGAAACTGCGCCGCGCTCTGTCGGTCACTGCCGTGACGGCCGCCCTGCTCCCCGCAGCGGTGGCCGCCGCGCCCGCAACGCAGGCAGCCCCTGCCGCGGATCTCCCGAGCTGCTCGGACGTCTCCAACGGGAATTACCAGAACAACGCCCTCGTGGGGCGGTCTTTCGGCATACCCCAGTCGATCACCCTCGGAAACCACTGGAACACCTACACCGCCACGCTCACCAACGTCTCGGCGAAGGAGCTGAAGTCGTTCGGCCTCAGTGCCCGGTTGGACAGCTACGTCTACAACGAGGGCGAGCACGACCTGCGCCCCTACGGCGACCTGCAGTACTGGGACGCCGCGCAGAAGTCCTGGAAGACGCTGCGCCAGGCAGACGGTGAGACCTCGGGCCCCGTACCCGGGCCGCGGACGCTGAAGCCTCGCGAGTCCGTCAACGTACAGCTGCGGTTCAGGGTGCGGGAGGGGCTGCCCGACACCCAGAACTACGACGCGTACACCCATCTCGTCGGCACCTTCGCCGACAGCTACAACGGCACGGCCTGCGCGGCCGGCGGCGAAGCGGGCAGTGCTTTCGGCATACCGATGCCCGCCAAGAAGTAAGTCACGGCGGCGCCCCGCGGAACGGCGGGGCGCCGTGCGCTCACTGGATGTCGACCCGCACGTCGTAGGCGCGCACCCACGCGTCGAACTCGACGAGCCGTTCCAGTACGGCGCGGGCGCTCCACGGGCCGCCGACCGCGTACGCGCCCTCCGGCCGGGCCAGGAGGCCGCGTACCCGGTCCTCGCCGACCAGGCGCAGCACCGGCGCGTCCGGGGTGAGGAGGTCCGCCACCATCCGGCGCAGGGCGCGTTCGTAGGAGAGGTCCTGGGTGGAGGGGTAGGGGCTCTTCTTGCGGTCCAGTACCGAGTCCGGCAGCAGGCCGCGCATCGCGGCGCGTAGCAGGCTCTTCTCCCGGCCGTCGAAGTTCTTCATGGCCCAGGGAGTGTTGTAGACGTACTCCACCAGGCGGTGGTCGGTGAACGGGACGCGTACCTCCAGGCTGACCGCCATGCTGATCCGGTCCTTGCGGTCCAAGAGGAAGTTCTCCCAGCGGGTGAGGTTGAGGTACGTGATCTCGCGCATCCGTGCCTCGTGCCCCGTCTCGCCGACCAGCCGCGGCACCTCGGCCATCGCCTCGGCGTACCGCCGCTCGACGTACGCGGTGAGCCCCAGCCTTTCCCACAGGCCCAGTTCGCGCAGGGCCCCGATGCCTCCCGCCTGCTCGAACGGGTGGTGCCACGGGAAGGTGTCGAGGCCGACCGCCTCCGGGGAGTGGAACCAGGTGTACCCGCCGAAGAGCTCGTCCGCCGCCTCGCCGGACAGCGCCACCGTCATCCGTTCCTTGAGCGCCCTGCAGAGCAGGAACAGGGAGTACTCCATGTCACCGGTGGACACCGGCAGGTCCTGGGCGCGCAGGACGGCGTCGCGGACACGGGGGTCGAGGATGTCGTCGTTGGCGAGCTCCACGATGATGTGCTCGGCGCCGACGTGCCCGGCTACCTCGACCGCGAACGGGGTGTCGGGATCCTCCCACTGCACGTTGGACCGGAAGCGTTCCTGGTGGCCGGTGAAGTCGACGGAGAAGGCGCGTACCGGTTCGCGTACGCCCCGCCGGGCGCGGGAGGCGGCGGCGAGCGCGGTGACGGCACTGGAGTCCAGGCCGCCGGAGAGCAGGGTGCCGACGGTGACGTCGGCGAAGAGCTGGCGCTCGACGATGTCCTCCAGCAGGGTGCGGACGGTGGCCACGGTGGAGTCGAGGTCGTCGGTGTGCCGGCGGGCCGTCAGCTTCCAGTAGGTCCGTACGTCGCTCCCGTCCCGGGTGAAGCGCAGCACGGTTCCCGGCAGGACTTCGTGCATACCGCGGAACACCGCGTGCCCGGGGGTCTTGACGATACTGAAGATCTCGCTGAGGCCGTCGGCGTCCACGACCGCCTCGGCCTCTTCGTGCGCGAGGATCGCCTTCGGCTCGGAACCGAACAGCACGCCGTCGGCGGTCGGGTGGTAATAGAGGGGCTTGACGCCCATTCGGTCGCGGATCAGCAGCAGTTCACGGGAGCGCGGGTCCCACAGTGCGAAGGCGTAAATGCCGTTGAGGTGCTCGGCAAATCCGTCTCCCCACTCCAAGTAGGCGCGGAGTACGACTTCCGTGTCGCTGGACGTGCGGAACGCGTGCCCGAGGGTTCGCAATTCCTCGCGCAGCTCGCGGAAATTGTAGACCTCGCCGGTGTAGGTGATGACCGGCGAATCCTCGGTCCCGGCGTCGTCCGCGCCGGTCATCGGCTGCCGTCCGCCTTCGATGTCGATGATGGCCAGCCGGCGGTGCCCGAGCAGGGCGTGCTCCGAGACCCACAGCCCGCTCGCGTCCGGACCGCGGCAGGCCATGGTCTCGGTCATCCGCCGTGCGACGTCCGCATACGCGGTCAGGTCACGTCCAAAACTCACCCACCCGGCAAGACCGCACATGGAAATCACACGCCTCATGGGGAATGCGCAGCCTTGGGCTAATGGCAGGCTCTCGCGAGACCCGAAAGTACCTGCCGACAATTCTAGCCGCCGGGCCGCTTTCCGGCCTTCCGGGATATTTCCGCTGCGTGCGGCTCGCCGTCACGGACGCGAGCCGCACGTACCGAGGGGCGGCGGTCAGGCGTGGCGCGGGGTGAGCGTCATGGGGATGCGGTCGGCCGCCGCCACCGCCGAGGCGACCTGCTTCGGGGTGTGACCGGGGACGGGCACCAGCTTCCAGCGCGGCAGCCAGGTCGCCAGGGCGATGGTCGCCTCGGTGTAGATGAACTGGTCGCCGATGCACTTGCGGTTGCCCGCGCCGAACGGGATGAACGCCTCGCGCCCCAGTCCGGCTTCCCGCTGCCGCTCGGGCAGCCACCGGTCGGGGTCGAAGCGGTCGGGTTCGGCGTACACGTTCGGGTCCCGGTGCAGGGCGTAGAGGCTGAAGCCGACCTCGGTGCCGGCGGGCAGGGCGGCGCCGCCCAGGACCACGGGTTCGGTGGTCCTGCGCATGAGGAAGGTCACGCCGCGCATCCGGATCACCTCGTCCAGCACCCGGCGGACGGCCTGGAGCCGGGGGACGTCCTCGATGGCCACCGGCCGGTCGCCGACGACCTCCGCGATCTCCGCCACGAGTCGCCGCTCCACCTCCGGGTGTCCGGCCAGTTCGTGGAAGGTCCAGGCGAGGGTGGCCGCGGTGGTCTCCGCGCCGGCGAACAGGATGGTGCTCAGCTCGTCCCTGACTTCGGTGTCGGACAGCCCGTCGCGCTCCGCGAGCAGCAGCGACAGCAGGTCGTCGTGCCCGGTGGGCTCGGCACGCGCGGTCCTGATGACCTCGTCGATGACCTGGCGCAGCTCCGCCACCGCGGCGTCGAACTGCCGGTTGGGCCGGATCGGCAGCCGGTCCAGGATCTTCGGGGACGCCGCGCGGACCAGCAGGTTCTTCAGCGCGATCGGCAGGTTTTCGCGTATGGCCTCCACCGCGGGCAGGCCGATGTCCGAGGAGAACATCGTCGAGGCGAGCGTCTCGATGCTGAAGGCGGCCATCTCGTGTGCGACGTCGAGTTCCTGACCGGGTGTCCACCTGTCGGAGAAGGCGCGCGCGTTGCGGCTCATGGTGGCGGAGTAGGCCGCGATGCGGTCCTTGGAGAACATCGGCTGGATCAGGCGCCGGTGCGCGCGGTGCAGTTCGCCGTTGGCGTTCGCCAGGCCGTTGCCGGCCAGGGGGCGCAACCGGTCGAAGAAACGTCCCTTCTCGAAGGACCTGGCCTGTCGCACCGTCACCTCGTGGACCAGCTCAGCCGAGGTGGCGACGTAGATCGGCATCGTGCCGAGATTCAGTCGCACCAGCTCCCCGTGCCTCCGTAGTGACGTCAGGAATCCGAAGGGATCGCGCAACAAGCTCAACGCGTGCCCGAGCAGCGGCACCGCCCCGGGCGCGCGCGGAACCGACTCTGAACCGACCGACTGCACCGCTACTGCCACGAATCATCCTTTGCTCAGGCCAGGTACCGCACCGGGAGGTGCGGCACGCTCCGGCGGTTCCGTCAGGAGACGCCGCGCCAGGTCGCCGCGCCGCTCCGGCGTCGCACCACCGGTGCCTCCTTTTCCCGCGACGCCCTGGGCGGCCTCCGTCCGGATCTGCCGGGCCCCATCATGATCAATTGTTGGCGAAGAGCCGTAAAGGGGGCGTGCCGCTCCGGGACCGCCGCGGAATCTCCTCTTCGGCCCTTGCGCCGGGCCCGGTCGCCGTGGTGGGACCGGAACTCCCCTGCCGGGCAGCCGGATTCGCGCCGCGGCGGCGGAACGTACATACCGGAATCCGCGGCGCCCACCGGTCCGTCCCGCGCCCGCGGGCTGCCTGCGGGCGCGGGGCGGACCGGCGATATGCTGCGCGTTGCCCCGCCGTTGCTTCTCGGAGGACCTGTGACCAGCCCCTTTCCCGGCGCCCCCAGCACCTCGTCCCTGCCGGCCCCACCCCCGCAATGCCCCGCGCACGCGACGGGAGCCGACGGGCTGCGACGGCTCTACGGCCCCGAGGCGGAACGCGAACCGCACCGTCTGTACGAGAAGCTGCGCCAGGAACACGGGCCGGTGGCTCCCGTTCTGCTTCCCGGTGACGTACGGGCCTGGCTGGTCCTGGGGCACCAGGAGAACCTGGACGTGCTGCGCAACCCGCTGCTGTTCTCCGCGGACTCCCGCCGGTGGAACGTCCGCCTCGCGCCCGACTCGCCGCTGCTGCCCATCACCGCGTACCAGCCGGTGATCGCCTTCGCCGACGGCGACGAGCACGCGCGGCTGCGCAGCGCGGTCACCGACAGCCTGGCGCGCATCAACCGCCACGGCAACCGCCGTTACGTGGTGCGCTACACCGACCGGCTGCTGCACGCGTTCGCGGCGGCCGGCCGGGCCGACCTGGTGACCGACTTCGCCGAGAAGCTGCCGATCCTGGTGCTGAGCCGGCAGTTCGGCATACCCGAGCAGGACGCGCTGCCGCTGGGCGAGGCGGTACGCGACATGGTCCGGCCCAGCGAGACCGCCCTGAAGAGCAACCAGATCGTCGTCGAGACCATGCAGGAGCTGATCCGGCGCAAGAAGGACACCCCCGGCGACGACCTCGCCAGCTGGCTGCTGCGCCACGAGGCGGGCCTGAGCGACGACGAGGTGCTGCAGCACCTGCGCCACGCCCTCGTCGCCGCGAACGAGAACACCGCCAACCTGATGGCGAACACGCTGCGCATGGTGCTGACCGACCGCCGCTTCCGCGGCAACCTGGCGGGCGGTCAGATGACGCTGCCCGACGCGCTCGACCAGGTGATGTGGGACCACCCGCCGCTCGCGCTCGTACCGAACCGCTGGGCCACCGGCGACACGGTCCTCGGCGGCCGGCAGATCAACGGCGGCGACATGGTCATGCTCGGCCTGGCCGCCGGCAACCGTGACCCGGCCGTCCGCCCCGACCTGTCCACGCCCGTGCACGGCAACCGCTCGCACCTCGCCTTCGGCCAGGGCCCGCACGAGTGCCCCGGCATGGACATCGGCCGGGCCATCGCCGACACGGCCATCGACACGCTGCTGGCGCGGTTGCCCGACGTGACGCTCGCCGTACCGGAGAGCGAGCTGTCCGTCACCACCTCGCTGGTGTCCAGCCGCCTGAACACCCTGCCCGTGCACTTCACCCCCCAGCGCCCCAAGCAGGAGACGCACACGCCCCAGCCGCAGCCCCGCTTCGAGCCGCCGTCGACGGCGGCCCCCGCTCCGGAGCGCGCGTCGTGGCGGAAGCGGAAGTCCTCGCGGTAGCGCGGGCCGGGACGCGGGCCCGGGGACGTACCCCGGCCCCCCCCCGGGAGCCCCCGCGGACCGTCAGGGCACCCCCACCCAGTACGGAGCAGGACACCAACCCCACCGG
>NZ_JBIRJY010000011.1:0-180871 GCF_044329785.1 Streptomyces sp. NPDC017529 | reverse complement strand
CGGGGGGCCCCCCGCCGGGGGGGGGGGGGGGGGGGGGTCGGGGTTTGCCGGGGGGGGGGGGGGGCGGGGCGGGGGGCGGGGGTCCCCTCCCGGGCCCCGCCGCCGTCAGCCCAGGCGGACCGGCAGGGCACCGACACCCTGTACGGAGAGGGAAGCCAGCCGCTCGGGAACACCGGCCAGTTCCAGGTCCGGGTAGCGGGCGAACAGCGCCCGCAGCGCGATCCGGGCCTCCAGGCGCGCCAGCCGCGCACCCAGGCAGTAGTGCGCGCCGTGGCCGTACGCCAGGTGGTCACGGCGCGTCGGCCTGGCCACGTCGAAGGTCTCGGGGTCCGGGTGCCGCTCCGGGTCCCGGCCCGCGGCGTACAGGCAGGCGAGGACGGGATCGCCCTTGGCCACCCGGACGCCGGCGATGTCGGTGTCCTTGACCGCGTACCTCATCAGGGCGTGCCGCACGGGCGAGGAGAACCGCAGCGTCTCGTCGACCACCGCGGTCCACACGTCGTCGTCCGGCTCCCCCGAGCCCGTGTTCCCGGCGTCGCGGGCGGCCTCACGGACGACCGCCAGCGTGTCCGGGTTCTGCAGCACCGCGTACACGGCGTTGGCGATCAGATTGATCGTGGTCTCGTGCCCGGCGATCAGTACGAGGAACAGCGTCTCGACCAGTTCCTGCTCGCTGAGCCGGTCGCCGTCGTCCCGTGCCTGGATCAGGGCGCTGGTCAGGTCGTCGCCCGGCGCCCGGCGCTTGGTGGCGAGCAGCTCGGTCAGGGAGCCGTGGATCGCCGCCTGCGCGTCGCGGATGTCCGATTCCCCGTCCTCCTGCGGCGTGACCAGGCGCTCGAAGGCCCCGCGCAGCCCGGCCACCGCGGTGTCCGGTACGCCCAGCACCTCGCAGATGACCCGCACCGGAAGCCGGTAGGCGAATCGTTCACGCAGATCGACCGGCTCCTCCGGGTCCGCGGCTGCCAGGTCGTCCAGCAACTCGTCGACGATCTCGGCGATACGGCCTTCCAGCGCCGCGATGGGGGCCCGGGTGAACGCGCCGCTCACCAGCTTCCGCAGGCGGCGGTGGTCGTCACCGCCGGCGTGCAGCATCCCGGCCCCGCGTATCACGGCGATCAGCTCCCAGTGGTCGGGAACCCGGCCGGACACCAGGTCGGGCCAGTACGCGGCGTCCTTGGTCAGATCGGGGTGGCCGAGCACCGATTGGGCGGTGCGGTGATCCACCGCCGCCCACGCCGCCACGTCCCCCGGAAGTCTCACCGGCACCAGACTGCCCCGCGTGTGAAGCCGTCTCGCCTCCTCCGCCGGATCGGCGTGCGGGACCAACGGAACCAACGGCTGACTCTGCAACGACACGGAACACTCCAGTCAAAAAATTCACTACGGGCATGTACAACAGAGCTCGCATCACGAGCCCCGCCTCACAATCTGCCCATACGCACACCTGAACAAATCCAGCCGGCTGTCGACGAGCCGGGCCGGTCCACGACCACGCGCGCAGGGCGAGCTGGCAGCGGGCCGGGGCGAGCGGATTGGCCGGCAGCCGGGTGTTCTCCTCGAAGATCTCCTCAGCTCTGCGGTCGGTGAGGAACAGCGGGCCGCGGTACGGCGGGCGGGCTGGGGAGTAGGGTCCGCACGTGCGTTGATTTTCCGGGCGGCGGCCAAACGCCGCCGCAGATGGTGCGGGAGCGACCCTGGTGAGTCGGGGTCGCCTGATCGGTATGCCCGTCCTGACGATCCCGGAGATCACGAATGACTGCTCAGAACCCCATCACCTACGAGGCGTTCGTCGAACTCGCCGCCGCTGATCCATCTGTCGTCGGCCTTGTCCTCAAGGGCTCCCGGGCTCACGAGGGGATGACCACCAAGCACTCCGACCACGACCTGTACGTCGTTCTCGCCGATGACGCGGCAACCGACCTCACCCGGTTCACGGGCCATCGCACCCCGGAACTCGACCTCGTCGTACTCTCCCTCGACGCGTTCCGTGCCGCCGGAATGCCGGGCTTCGAGCGCTACGCCCTCGCCCGCGCCCGGATCGTGCTCGACCGGCTCGACGGGGCCATCGCCCAGATCCTGGCCGCAAAGGCACGGCTCGACGTCGACGAAGCCTTCCGGGAGGCGGGCGAATCGCTCGACGCCTACGCCAACTCCCTTTACCGCTCGGTCAAGAACGACCGCGACGGGCACACGCTCGCGGCCCAGCTCGACGCCGCCGACAGCATCCGGTTCCTGCTGGATCTGCTCTTCGCACTGGACCGTCGCCCCCGCCCCTACAACAAGTACCTGGAATGGGAGCTCGCCCGATTCCCGCTGCCCGGCTGGGACACCGCGACGCTGCTCGACGCCGCGGACCGCATCACGGGGACGGGCGACGTATCCGCACAGCGCCGCCTCTTCGCCCGGGTCGAGGCAGTGGTCCGGCAGACCGGGCACGGCGCGGTGCTGGACGCCTGGGGCGAGGACCTGCGCCTGATGCGACCGCAATAGAAGCGCGGTGTGCCAGCTCCCGGCGTAAGGGTTAGCCCAGTTGCCGCAGCCGCCGTCACCCCGGCGAACATCGAAGGGCCCGGCCGGCTGTCCGCCGACTTCCCACCGGCGGACATGGCGTACGCTCCCCCGTTCCGGGGTGCTCACGTAACCATCCCAAGGGGGTTTTGTGATGTTTTTGTAGGCGCATTCTCCCCGTAGGGGGAGTCGCGCACTTCAGTGAGCCGGGGGAGGGCATCATGTGGAGCAACCGGTGCGGCGCCCAGGTCGTCCAAGGGCCCGACGGCAGATGGTCGTGCAACCGCGGAGCATCCGGATGACAGAACAGCCTTCCGCCACGGCGGAGGACAGCGCAGGCACGGGCGAACAGCTCACGTACTTCACCTCGGCGACGTGCCCCGAATGCCAGAGCGCGAACGACGGGCTCAACGGCCGGTTCGCCTGCGGCGCGTGCGGCACGACGTACGCCCTTGAGCCCCCGTCCTTCTGACGCCCCGGCGCCTCGCCGGACGCCCGCGCTCAGCCCTCGGCCCGCTCCTGGGTGAAGCTCCAGGCGTACTGCAGCCAGTCGGAGATCGTGACGGCGCCGAGCCCGCCGGCGACCAACCGTGTGGCGCGAGGGGCGACGACGTACCCGCAGACGAGCGAGGTGGCGGCCCAGGCGGCGAGGCAGAAGGGGCAGGCGAGCAGTTCGCCGGTGGCACGGCGCAGGCCGTGGCCGCGCGGCTCGTCCATCACCTCACTGGCGCTGATGGTCCCCGTGCGCCGGGTGAAGGGGGCCCGCACCAGGCTGGTGATCTTGTCCTTCGCCAGCAGCCGCGACGCCTTGTACGTCGCCGCGCCCAGGAGCAGCAGGTCCCACGGCGGCACGCGGGAGGGCAGCGTACGCCCGGACCTGCGCACGCGCAGGGCGAACAGGGCCGTGGCCCCCGCGTACGTCCCGGCCAGCACCGCGTAGCCCCGCAAGGGAACCTCCTCCCCCTGCGCGTACCCGCCTGCCTGCCCGTCTCCGCGTTCCGCACCGCCCGGCCCGCGGTCTCCTCCGGCCGCCGAGCCGACCCGGTCCGCCATGCCGCCGGGTTTGCCCTCTTCCGGGAGCGGGTTGAATGCCATGGTGCCCTCCTAGGACGACGCTGCCGGTTGACCGGTACCCACGCGTCCGCCCGGTGCACGCGGCGGCGCCGAGATGCGGCCGAACGGGGTATGTCCGGAGCGCGGCGGAGGGTGGAGGGGTGCCGGGCGCGAGTACCGGCCGCCCGCCCCCTTCACCCGCCCATGCTCAGCAGCGCCTCGGCAATCCCCCGCGTCAGCTGCTCGCCGCCCCAGGCCGTGAACCGGGGCAGCGTCACGCGCCCGGTCCCCGGCCCCATGAAGCCGCGCGCCGCGGCGGCGACCACGCGGGCCCAGGTCTCCGTACGCTCCGGGACGTACTCACTGAAGACGGTCAGCCGCACCAGGCCGTTGCCGTCGTCCATGCCCCACGGCAAGGTCCACTCCAGCACCCCGGGAAACGGGGACAGGACGGTCCCGTCGCGCCGCTCGCGCCCGCAGCGGTCGCGGCTCGCTGCGGCCGACGTCCCTGCCGGCGGCCCCCGGCCCGTGGCCGGGAACCGCCGGGCGGCAGGGCGTCAGGAGCGCGAGGTCCGGCTGCGCCTCATGAGTACGGCGCCGGCGAGGAGCAGAGCCGCGCTGGCCCCGGCTGCGACATCCAGGTGGCTGCTGCCCGTGTCCGCGAGCGTCGGCGTCCGAGGGGCCTGCGTGACCTCCCGGCCCTTGCCGCCCGCCGGCGAGGCAGCGGACGGCCGGCGGGGGTCGTGCGCGGCAGGCCGTGCGCGGGTGTCCACTGCGCCGGCGACCTCGGGAGGGATCCGGTGCTCAGGGGCCTGGGCCCTGGTGGGCGGCTGGTGGTGCGAGCGCGGGGAATCCGCCGCCCGCTCGGCCGGCGCCGACTGCCGGGCGTGGCTCGGTGGCTCGTGTCCGGGCGGCTTGTGCCCAGCCGGTTGCCCGGGCGCGGGAGGCTGGTGCCCGGGCTCGGACGGCTGTTGGGGGTCGGGGTGCTGTTGGGGTTCGGAGGGCTGTGGTGCGGGCGTTTGGTGGTGTCCGCCGGAGTTGACGCACTGGTTGCCGAAGGCGGGGTTGAGGACGCCGACGACGTCCACGGTGTCCCCGCACAGGTTGACCGGTACGTCGACGGGGGCCTGGACAAGGCTGCCCGTAGCCACGCCTGGGGAGTTCGCGGTACGCCCCGCGCCTCCGGAGTCGGCGTGGGCACTCGCTGCCACGCCGGCCAGGATGCCGGTCGCCGTGGCGGCGATCAGCACACTCTTTTTCACGGTGTGTTGCACGTGTGGTCCTTCATCTCTTCGCAGATGACGAATCGGGCCCGGGGCGCCCGTCGGGCAGCCGCAGCGGAACCGCTCCGGGTGCTGAGCACGTCGTATCGGACCAAACGATCGACCAGGCGGAAGGAAACGCGTGGGACCCCGGCGGGCCGTCACCGGCCGGCGGTTGGCCGGCCGTCGGTGGAGCGGGCCAGGCCCAGCCGGGTGTGCACGATGCGGGCGAAGTCCGCGATGGTGCCCTCGGACCTGAGCAGTTCCATCGGGGGCAGGTCGAGGTCGAACTGCTGTCGGACGGTGACGAGCAGCTCGGTGCCCATCAGCGAGTCCATGCCGTACTCGTCCAGCCGCCGGTGATGGTCGATCTGTTCCGGCGACATGTGCAGCACGTCGGCGAACAGGCCCGCGACGATGTCGGCGATCAGCGCGCGGGCCTCCTCCATGGGCATGCGGGCCAGCGTGCGCGCCAGCTCTTCCTTGCTGTGCCCGGCGTCGTCGGAGAGAACCGGCAGAAGTGCGATGATACGGGGGCAGATGCTGGCGGGCAGGACGCGGGTCAGCGGTGCCCAGTTGTAGCAGCCGACCCCCAGCACGTCCGTGTCGTGCGTCAGGACCGCGTCGACGGCGTGCAGGGCCTGCCGGGAGCTGACCGGTTCGAAGCCCACACGGCGCATGACGCCGGTCAGGTCGTTGCGGGCGACGTAGCCGGTTTCGCTCAGTGCGCCCCAGGCCAGCGCGGTCGCCGGAAGTCCCATGGCGCGCCGTCGGCGTACGAGGGCTTCGAGGTAGAGGTTGCCGGCCACGTAGTTCGCCTGCCGGATGTTGCCCAGCATGGCGGTGACCGAGGAGTACAGCAGGAAGAAGTCCAGGTCCAGGTGGCGGGTGAGGTCGTGCAGCACTGCCGCACCGGCCATCTTGGGTGTCAGGACGGTGTGCCACTGCTGGTCGGTCAGCTCGGCCAGGGAGCCGTCCTCCAGGTGCATGGCCGAGTGGACGACTCCGCGCAGCGGGTGCCCGGAGGCGGCGGCCTGGGTCACGATCCGTTCCATGGCCCGGGTATCGCCGGCGTCGGCGCGGTGGACCGTGGCCTGCACGCCGCGCGAGGCGAGGTCGGTGAGCAGGGATGCGGCTTCGGGGGTGCCGGCTCCCCGCCGTCCGACCAGGGCCAGGTGGCGGGCGCCGCGCTCGGCCAGGTGGCGGGCGGTGAGCGCGCCGAAGCCGGAGAGGCCGCCGGTCACCAGGTAGGTGGCTGTGGCGTCGAGGGCGGGCGTGCTGTCCCGCGGCTCGACGCGGGGTGATCCGTCCTGGGGCTCGAAGGTCACGATGATCTTGCCGACATGGCGGGAGTGCTGCAGCGTTCTGAACGCCTCGCCGACGCGGGCGGCCGGGTAGTCGCTGTGCAGCAAGGGCCGGTAGATGCCTTGCTGTACGAGTTCGGTGACCTCGGCGAACTGTGCCACGGCCAGCCGGGGGTCCTGGAGGAGACCGATGAGATCGACCGCGTAGAAGGCGATGTTCTTGCGGAACGGGCGCAGCAGCAGGGGGCGGTTTTCGTAGATGTCGCGCTTGCCGAGTTCGATGAAGCGCCCGCCGTGGGTGAGCAGTTCGAGGCTGCGGGCAGCCGCCTCACCGGCGAGCGAGTTGAGGACGACGTCCACGCCGCGTCCGTCGGTCAGCCGCAGGATGTCGTCAGCGAAGGCCAGGCTGCGGGAGTCCAGGACGTGTTCGGCGCCGAGCCGGCGCAGCAGGTCGCGCTTGGCCACCGTTCCCGCGGTGGCGATGACCCGTGCCCCGCAGCGTCGCGCGTACTGCAAGGCGGCCAGGCCCACTCCCCCCGCCCCGCCGTGGACCAGCACGGTTTCCCCCGCGGCCAGCCGGGCCAGCTGCCGGAAGCCGTAGTGGACGGTGAGGAAGGCCACCGGGAGGGTGGCGGCGTCGGTGAAGGACATCGTGTCCGGGATGCGGCCCACCGCGTGCTCGGAGGTGACGGTGTGGGTGCTCAGCGCGTCGGGGGCGAGGGCGAGGACACGGTCGCCCACGCGCAGCGAGGCGACCCCGTCCCCGACCGCGGTGACGACACCCGCGCACTCCAGGCCGAGTCCGGCCCGTCCGCCGGTGATCTCTTCGGCTTCGGCGGGCAGCAGGCCGGTGACCTGCATGAGGTCGCGGTAGTTGAGGGCGGCCGCCGCGACGGCGATGGCCACCTGCCCCGGCCCCGCGTGCGGGGGTGCGGTCTCTTGCCAGACCAGGTCGTAGGACAAGCCCGGATTGCGCGCGTCGAGCGTGTAGGCGCGGACGTCGTCGCCGGGGCACGTGCCGGTGGGCGAGGGCAGTTCGGTCAGGCGCGGTACGAAACGGCCGCCGGAGGTCAGGGCCAGTTCGGTTTCGTCGGTCGCGGTCAGCAGTTCCCGGGCGACCCGCCGCCCGTCGGCGGTGACGTCGGTGCCGCGCTGGAGGGACAGCCGTTTGACCACCAGGTCGGGGTACTCGTTGCTCACCGTCCGCGCGATGCCCCAGGCGGCCGCGTCCACGGGGTACGCGGGCTGCTCGGGGGCGGGCAGCGCGCCGCTGGGCCCGGTGACGAGCCACAGGGTGCGCCCGCGGTCGAGAGGCAACGCGTCCAGCGCGCCGACGAGGGTGCGCAGGATGCCCGCGCGACGGGTGGTGAGGTGAAGGGCGTGCGGGGTGCCGGTGTCCGCCGGGGTCTGGGGCTCCGGGGTGTCCAGAACCAGCACGACGGCCAGTCGCGTGTGTGTTGCGGGCAGCCACGGCCGGCCGTCGCAGTCCAGGTCCGCGGCAGACCACTGCTGGACTGAGGGCGCGCCGGCGGTGGTCAGCGCATCGGCCACCGCCGCGCTGAGAGCGCCTGGCCCGGTGTCCTCGGCGACCACGATCCAGGCGGTGTGGGGGTCGGTTGCCGGTACGGCCGGCGCGGCGGCCGGCGCGGAGGTGGCGGTGGCGAGGAAGACGGAGAAACCCTCGTCCGGGGCGTCGGCAGTGGCCCCGGCCGGCATGGCGTCGGTGAATCCGCACGAGGGCAGCAACCGCATCCACGCCTCGGCGGACAGCAGAGGAGAGCCGCCGCGCAGCTCGCGGTCGGTGACGTTCCAGAAGCTGCCCAGGTATCCGAACAGCGGGGCCAGCAACTCCGGATCGTGTGATTCGAGCGCGATCAGCCGTCCTCCGGGACCCAGCAGGCGCTCCACCCGTCGCAGCGCCGGAGCGACCTCGGTGGCGGTGTGCAGCGCGTTGCCCGCGATGACGAGGTCGAAGCTCCCCTCGGCCAACCCCTGGTCCGCGCTGTCCTGGTCGAGGTCGAAGGTGCGGTATTCGACGAAGTCGTAGCGCGCGAAACGCTTCTGCGCCGGCGTGAGGAACTGCGGTGAGACATCGGTGAAGACGTATTGCGTACGGTCGGGTGGCAGCACCGGCAGTACGGCTGCCGTCACGCCACCGGTGCCCGCTCCGCACTCCAGGACGCGCAGCGGCCGGTCGGCAGGCCACAGGCCGGCCAGCTGCGACACCACGGCGCGCAGGATCCGGTTGTAGTGGCGCAGGGGGGATTCGATGTCGTAGAGCTGCTCGAAGGCGGTCGAGACGCCGTCGTCGAAGAGCTTTTCCAGGAACTCGGTTCCGCCTCGCAGCAGCTCGGGGCCGTGCCGCGAGCACAGGTTGTCCAGGAGAGTGACGGCGGGCCCCACCGTGCTGCCGGCGCTCAGCGGGTGCGGGAACGTTGCGGGGCAGGCATCGGGGCCGGACAGCCGGTATCGCTCGCCGTCCATGCAGGCGACGAGATTCTGGCGCTCCAGCAGACCCAGCAGTAGCCGGGCCTGCTTGCGGTGCCGCTCCAGCATGCCGCCGGCCACCAGGTCGTCGACGGTGAAGGCAGCGGCCGGGTCCGGCACGAGTGCCGCGAAGACCTCCGCCGCTCCGCGTGCGAAGACCTGCTTCAGCTCCCGGCTGGAGACCGTGGCGTGGTCGCCGGACACGAGCGGCGGGGTACGGCGGTGCTGTACGCCGGCCAGAAGGTCGGCGGTGGACGGCAGCGGGCTGGGAGCGACGGCGTGGCCCTCGTGCGGGGCGGCGCGCATCACCGTGCGCTGATAGCTCAGCGGGACGGAGCGCATGCCGTCGAAGCGGCGCAGCCGGCACCCTTCCAATTGCGCGTGCACCGTGCCGTCCGGGCCGGTGACGACGATGTCCCAGCACAGCTCGGTGGCGGTACGGCTGCGCAGGCGCACGTGGACCAGCCCCTCGGGAGCGAGCGCACGCCATACGCGCACGGCGGCGAACCCGACGGGAAGGTAGGCGTCACGTTCGTGGCCCACCGCCTGCTGGATCAGGGGCAGGCCGGCCTGCAGGGCCCCGTCGAACAGCGAAGGGTGGACCTCGTAGGCTGCCGCGTCGGCCGACAGGCGGTAGCGGGCGAGGACTTCGCCGTCTCCTGCCTGGAGGTCTTGCAGGACCCGGAAGGTGGGACCGTAGTCGATGCCCACGGCGGACATGGCGGCGTAATGCTGCTCGGCAGAGATCCGGTGCGGGCAGCGGGACTGCGCGGCTGCCACGTCGAGGCCGGTGCACGGGTGGCCGAACAACTGCCGTACCCGGCCGCGCGCGTGCCGGCGCGCCCGCCCGGCCCGGCCGTCCCCGGAAGCGATGCCGACCACGCCGTCCTCGGGGGACCAGGTCAGCTCCAGGCGCACCTGGCCGGGGTCGTCCCAGGGAACGACGATGGGCCTGGTCAACTCCAGGTTCTCGACCTCGCAAGCGGCGTCGAGGACCCGGCGTCCGGCCGCCAGGGCCATCTCCACGTAGCCGGAGGCGGGCAGGATGACCGCGCCGGCGACGCGGTGGTCCGCCAGCCACGGGACGAGGGAAGGTTCCACCGGGCCGCTCCAGGTCGGCTCGCAGTGAACCGTGCGCACGCCCAGCAGCGGGTGATCGTACTCGCCGATGTCGCCCGACCATGTGTAGTGCTCGCCGTTCCAGTGCCGTTCGCGCTGCCACGGGTAGGCGGGCAGCCGGACGACGTGCCCGGGGCCGGGAAAGTGGGCGCTCCAGTCGATACGGGCCCCGGCGGCGATCAGACAGGCAGTGGCGGCTCGCATCTGCCGCGGGCCGTCACCGCCGCGGCAGAGCGTCGGCACGACGGCCACCGGAGTGGGCGAAGCGGTCGTCATACGGCGTACGTAAGGCCGTACGACCGGGTGGGGCCCGACGTCGACGAACACGTCGTAGCCCGTCTTGAGCAGGCCGGTCACCGCGGGCTCGAACTGGACGGTGTCACGCACGTTGCGCCACCAGTAGGCGGCGCCGAGTTCGCGGCCCGCCACCGGCTGCCCGGTCACCGCGGAGATCATCGGTACGGTGCCGTCCTGCGGCTGCACCCCTGCCAAGTCGGCGAGCAGCTGATCGCGGACGGGTTCCATGGCGCGGCTGTGGAAGGCGTAGTCCAGGTCGAGCAGGAAGCAGCCCACGTTCCGGCCGGCGCAGTGCTCGACCAGCGCCCGCACGGCGTCGGCCGGGCCGGCCACCGTCACGTCGCGCGCGGTGTTCACACAGGCGAGCTCCACCTGCGGGTAGTGCTCCAGCAGCTCTTCGGCTTGCCGGCGGGACAGGGTGAGGGCTGCCATACGGCCCGTGCCCGCGGTGGCGGCCTGGGCCCGGCCGCGTGCGGCGATCACCCGCGCCGCGTCCGGCAGGGACAGGGCGCCTGCCACGTGTGCCGCCGCGATTTCGCCGACGCTGTGCCCGAGTACGGCGGACGGTTCGACGCCCTGGTGGCGCAGCATCGCCGTCAGAGCGATCTGGAGTGCGAACATCAGCGGCTGGGCCACCTCGGTCCGCGCCAAGCGCCACTGGCCGACGGGCCGCCGCAGCTCGCGCAGTACGGACCAGCCCAGTTCCTCCTGTAGCGCAGCGTCCGCCGCGGCGAACGCGCGACGGAACTCCGCGTCGTCGCGGAGCAGGTCGGCCCCCATGCCCGCCCACTGCGCTCCATTGCCGGAGAAGACGAACACCGGGCGTCCGTCGCGCACCGCCTCGGCCCGCTGCGCCCGCGGCCCGGCAGGGTGCGCCCCTTGGTCCTCGGTGCTTTCCGCCCCCGGCTCTTCGACCAGTCGTGCCAGCGAGGCTGCCGCCTGCTGAGCGGAGGCGGCCAGCACCGCCGCCCGCAGGGGGTGCCGGCCGCGCCGGTTGCTCATGGTCCAGGCCAGGTCGTAGAACGTGCCGGCGTCAGCGGTCGACAGCTGCCGCGCCGCTCGCCGCAGTGCTTCGTCGAGCGCGGCGGCGGAGCGTGCCGAGACCACCACGGGAAGCGGCCCCGGAGCCGGCGGCGCGCTGTTCTGCGCGGCTCGCGCGGGGCCAGGTGCCAGGATGGCGTGGGCGTTGGCGCCACCGAAGCCGAAGGAATTGACGCCGACCACCGACCGTTCGCCGATGCCCACCGGGCAGGTACGGTCCACCAGCCGCAGCCGCAACCGGTCGAAGTCGATACGCGGGTTGGGCGACGAGGCGTGCAGCGACGGCGGGATGACGCCGTGCCGGAGCACCAGCAGGGCCTTGAGCAGGCCGGCGATGCCGGAAGCCGGTTCCAGGTGGCCCACGTTGGTCTTCACCGACCCGATGGGCAACGCCCCCGCGGTGCGGTGCACACCCAGCGCCTGCCCGATCGCCTCGGCCTCGGTGGGGTCCCCCACCGGCGTACCGGTGCCGTGCGCCTCAAGGTAGGCGAGATCGTCCGCGGTCAGCCCGGCACGGTGGTAGACGTCCTCCAGCAGGGCGCGCTGGGACTCCATACGAGGCAGGGCCAGGCCTGGTGTGCGCCCGTCGCTGTTGGTGGCGCAGTCCACGATCACCGCGTCCACCCGGTCCCCGTCGGCGAGGGCCTCGGCCAGCCGCTTGAGCAGGATCACGCCCCCGCCCTCGGCCCTGACATAGCCGTCGGCGTCCGCCGAGAAGGAGCGGCACCGCCCGCTGGGCGAGAGCATCGACGCCTGGGAGAAGCCCACGAAATTCTGCGGGCTGAGCAGCAGGTTGACGCCGCCGACCAGGGCGGCGCGGCTGGTGCCGTCCCGCAGCGTGCGGCACGCCTCCGCCAGGGCGACCAGCGACGACGAGCAGGCGGTATCGACGATCATGCTGGGGCCGTGCAGGTCGAAGAAGTGCGAGAGGCGGTTGGCGGCGATCGACGACGCGGCCCCCGACATGGTGTACGCGTTGACGTTCTCCGGCGTCATCATCTGCAGCGCGCCGTAGGACTGGTCCGACACGCCCACGTACACGGCCGTGTCGGTGCCCGCCAGGGTGGCGGGGGCCACGCCGGCGTCGTCGCAGGCTTCGACGGCCAACTCCAGCAGCAGCCGGTGCTGGGGGTCCATCTGTGCCGCTTCCTTCGGCGAAATGCCGAAGTAGGCGGCGTCGAAGCCGCTGACGTCTCCCAGGAACCCACCGGCTTTCGTGTAACTCTTTCCCGGCCGCGGCATGGCCGCATCGACGAACCGCGCCACCTCGAACCGGTTCTCGGGAACCTCCGAAACCTGGTCCGCGCCGGCCGACAGCGCCACCCACAGACTGTCGAGGTCGGTGATTCCGCCGGGCAGGCGGCAGGCCGTTCCGATGACCGCAATTCCCCGATCGAGGGAGGGCACCTTGCTGGAGTTGACTGACATGAGCCTCTCACTGCAGATAACGCGAGGGCGGCACGGCCCCACTGGCCGGTCACCGGGAGGTTCGCCGCATGCCGAGGCCCCTCCGGGCTTCGGCGGCGGACGTCAGCGCATCCTGGCCAGAACATCTCCGCGGCACAAGAGACCGTCCCCCTAACGAGCTACCCGATTGGCTCAATAAAACAGCCAACCGAAAATCGTCCCGTCGGCTCGTCACCTGCTCGCCGCACGCTCGTTGAGTGTGCGGGCTCACTTCTGTCGGGTTTTCTTTTCCAGGAGGTCGGCAATGACCGGTCGAGGCAGCCCTGGCGGTCGATTCCTCTCCGCCCTCGCCCTGTTGATTGCCATGACCATGCTCAGGAAAGCGCACGATCTATGGGTGTGGTGGCAAGCGCGGCGCGCACGCCGGGCCTCCGCGCTGAAGCGGGCCAAATCCGGCTAGGAAGCATTCATGGCGGGTTGCCGGCCGACACCTCGTTGGGCCGGGACGGTCGCGGGCCCCATGACGGCGGAACCGTCGAGCGGCCCGGCCCGGCAGGGCCGCCGCACCCCCGTGACGGCGGCCCTGCCCCGGCTCAGCGCAGCCGAGTTGCGGCGTACGCCTCGATGGCGGCCCGCTGGTACGCGGCCAGGCCCGGCGCGATCGACTCGTATACCGCGCGCCAGTGCTCGTGCTCCACGCAGCACCGCCCGATCGCGCGGTACTCCTCGGCGGTGGCGGCCCGGCTCCGGGCCAATGTCCGGTACTGGCTGTCGATCTCGGCCTGTACGGGTTCGGTGCCGACCGGGGTGCCTGCGGCCATCAGCTCCGCCAGCCGGATCATCTGCGCCGTGCGCTCGCGCTCGTCGGCCTCGATCTCGGCCGTGCTCAACGCCGCGGTATGCCGCTCGACGGCCCCGACCAGCTCCGGGAAACCGCGCAGGACCTTCATGCACTGGGCAGGACGGAGGCCCTCGAACAGGTTCTCCGGCCGGCTGATGCTGATCATGTCTGTGCCGTCCTTCCTGGACCGCTCCAGTTCGGTGATCGTGCGGGCGACGGTGCCGGCCAGGGCATCCAGCCGGTCGCGCTCGACGAGCAGCCGACGGTGGTGGCCCCGCAGAGCCGCCAGCTCGTCGACCTGCGCGGCCAGGATCCGGCCGATCTCAGGCAGCCCCAGGCCCAGCGCCCGCAATACGAGAACCTGCTGTAGCCGCAGCAGTTGGCGCTCCTCGTAGTAACGGTGGCCGTTGGCCCCGATCCAGGCCGGTGGCAGCAGGCCGATGGCGTCGTAGTGCCGCAGTGCCCGGGCCGTCACACCCGACATCCGGGCGACCTCCGCGATCGGCCAGGCCATCGCCGCCTCCCTCACACATGCTTCACCGGGCCGGAATTTCCGGCCCTGCTCAGCACGGTAGAGGTTTCCGCTGCGGCAACTTCAAGCCCCGCTCTCAGGGCCGACGGCCCCGCCACCAGTCGTCACCCAGCCGAGAACCTCCACCATTGATGCTCCCTAACGAAGGCTCCCGGCGCGCCGGGCCAGCGCCGCCGCGGTCACGGCAGCCCGACGACGCGAAGCTGCGAAAGGTAAGGCGAGGGGGCGGCCGGAAGCATGGAAATGTCGGGGCCGGCCCCGAACGATGCGGCCAGTGTGAGACGCCAACTGGTCAACTTCGCTTACTGGTTGCTCGGCTCGGCTCGGCGTGAACGCCATGTCGGCGCGTGACGCGGGAGGGCTAGAAGGCGTCTTTCGGATTCCCCCGGCGAGAATCGGCGGATGGACATCCGGCAGCTGGAGTACTTCCTCGCGATCGTCGACCACGACGGGTTCAACCGGGCCGCGTCGGCCCTGTACGTCTCCCAGCCGTCGCTGTCCCAGGCGGTGCGGGCGCTGGAGCGCGACCTGGGCAGCGAGCTCTTCCACCGGATCGGGCGGCGGGCGGTGCTCACCGAGGCGGGCCGGGCGCTGATCGAGCCGGCTCGCGCCGCGGTCCGCAGTCTGGCGACCGCGCGGGCCGGTGTCGCCGCCGTGCACGAACTGCGTACGGGCCGGGTGGACGTGGCGGCGATGCCGTCGCAGGCGGTGGAGCCGCTGACCACGATGATCCGTGCTTTCAGCGGCCGCTACCCGGGGGTCTCGGTGGCCATCAAGGCGGCCTTCACCTCCCGTGACGTGGTCGACATGGTCCGCACGGGCGCCGTGGAACTCGGGCTGATGGCCACGGCGGGGCCGCTGCCGGACCGGGAGGTGGCGTCCCACCCCGCCGGGGAGCAGCGCTTCGTGCTGGTGACGCCCGCCGACGGGCCGTTCGCCGGCCGGCGGAGCGTGGCGTGCGAGGAGCTGGCGGGGCAGCGGCTGATCGTCGGGCAGCGCGGTACGGGGATGCGCGCGTACGTCGACGGTCTGCGCGAGCGTGGCATCGCGTTCACGATCGCGGCCGAGACCGAGCACCGGGTGGCCATTCTTCCCCTGGTGCTGGCCGGGGTGGGGCTGGCGGTGGTGACGGAGTCGTGGCGTGCGGTGGCGGAGCGCACCGGTGCCCGCGCGCTGGACATCGAGCCGAAGACCACGCTGAACATCGGGCTGGTGAGCCGCCGTACCGGGCTGTCCCCTGCCGCGCGGGCCTTCCTGGCCGCGGCCTTGCCCGAGAGCGCGGCCGCACCTGATAGGCGCTGCTTATAAGGCAGATCGCAACTGCGTCTTGGACGGGCCCGCGGGCCCGTTGCTGCAATCAGTCGCATGACGAACCACCGCATCGCCCTGATCCCCGGTGACGGCATCGGCGCCGAAGTGCTGCCCCCGGCGCGGCAGGTCCTCGACGCCGTCGGCCGCCGCCACGGCTTCGCCTTCTCGTACACCTCGTACGACGACTGGTCCTGCGAGCGCTATCTGCGCGAGGGCGCGATGATGCCGACGGACGGCCTGGAGCAGCTGCGCGACAAGGACGCCATCCTGCTCGGCGCGGTCGGCTTCCCCGGCGTGCCGGACCACGTGTCGCTGTGGGGGCTGCTGATACCGATCCGCCGCCGCTTCCGCCAGTACGTCAACCTGCGCCCGATCCGCGTCTTCGACGGGCTCGACAGCCCGGTGCGGGGCGCGGTGGCAGGGGAGGTCGACTTCGTCGTCGTACGGGAGAACGCCGAGGGCGAGTACAGCGAGATCGGCGGGCGCCTGCACCGCGGCTTCCCGGAAGAGGCGGCCGTGCAGGAGTCGGTGTTCACCCGGGCCGGGGTCACGCGGGTGCTGGACTACGCCTTCGGGCTGGCCGCGGCCCGCGGCGGCAGGCTCACCTCGGCCACCAAGTCGAACGGCATCGTGCACACCATGCCGTTCTGGGACGAGCTGGTCGCCGAACGCGGCTCCGCGCACCCGCAGGTGGCCTGGGACCAGGAGCACATCGACGCGCTGGCGGCGAAGTTCGTGCTGGATCCGGCCCGGTTCGACGTGGTGGTCGCCTCCAATCTCTTCGGGGACATCCTCAGCGACCTGGCCGCGGCCGTGGCCGGTTCGATCGGCATCGCGCCGGCCGCCAACCTCAATCCGGAGCGCGACTTCCCCTCGATGTTCGAGCCGGTGCACGGTTCGGCGCCGGACATCGCGGGCCGCGGCGTCGCCAATCCGCTGGGCGCGATCTGGTCCGCCGCGATGCTGCTCGACCACCTCGGCCACCGTGCGGCGGCCGGGGATGTCACCGGTGCCATCGCGGCGGTCCTCGCCAAGTCGGACGTCCGTACGCCCGATCTGGGCGGCACCGCCACCACCGCGGAGTTCACCGGCAAGCTCCTCGAACTCCTCTGAGCGGCCGCCCGCACCGCCTCGAACGGCCGTGGAGTCCCCGTCCGGCCGTGCCCCTCCCCCGACGAGGAGAAACGTCATGGCACCACCCGCGCCCGCCGCCCCGGCCCCGCCGCACGCCAGGCCCTGGAACCGGCAGCTCTACTTCTGGGTGCTGACCGCGATCGTGTCCGGCATCCTCACCGGCTGGCTGTGGCCGGCGGCGGGCGTCGCGCTGGGGCCGGTGGGCACCACGTTCGTGGCCGCCATCAAGATGCTCATCACGCCGATCGTCTTCCTGACCGTCGTGGCCGGCATCGGCAGCGTCGACAGCCTCGGCCGGGTCGGCCGGGTCGGCCTCAAGGCGCTCGCCTACTTCCAGGCGGGCACCCTGCTCGCCCTGCTCCTGGGCCTGCTCGCCGTCAACGTCTTCCAGCCCGGCGCCGGGGTGCACGCCCACCCCGGCGACCTGCGGCTGGAAGGGGACGCCGCCCAGTACGTCAAGGAGGGGGCGGACCGCAGCTGGTGGCACTTCCTCACCGATCTCGTGCCGACCAGCAGCGTCGGCGCCTTCGCCGAGGGCAACATCCTCCAGGTCATCTTCTTCTCGGTGCTGTTCGGCGTCGCCCTCAAGACCGTGGGGCCCACCGGCGAGCCGATCGCCGACGGCGTGACCCGGCTGAGCGCCGTGGTCTTCAAGATCCTGCACTACGTCATGCTGGCCGCGCCCATCGGCGCGTTCGGCGCGATGGCGTACACCATCGGCAAGTACGGCGTCTCCACCCTCACCAGCCTCGGACGGCTCGTCGGCCTCTTCTACGGCACGTCCCTGCTCTTCGTCGTCGTGATCCTCGGGGGCATCACCGCGCTCCTCGGTGTCAACATCTTCCGGCTGCTGCGCCACCTGCGCGAGGAGTTCCTGCTCGTCCTGGGCACGTCGTCCTCCGAGAGCGCCCTGCCCCGGCTCATGGGCAAGCTCGAAGGGCTGGGCGTCCGCCGCGACATCGTCGGCCTGACCGTACCGACCGGCTACTCCTTCAACCTCGACGGCAGCTCGATCTACCTCTCCCTGGCCGCCGTCTACATCGCCCAGGCCACCGACACGCCCCTCGGCATCGGCGGGCAACTCGGGCTGCTGGCCGTCATGCTCCTCACCTCGAAGGGTTCCGGCGGCATCACCGGCGCGGGTTTCATCGCCCTGGCCGCCACCCTGTCCACGGTCGGCACCGTTCCCGCCGCCGGGATCATGCTCATCTTCGGTATCGACAAGTTCATGTCCGAGTGCCGCGCGCTGACCAACCTCGCAGGCAACACCGTCGCCACCCTCGTCGTCGCCCGCTGGGAAGGCGTCCTGGACACGGCCCGCGTCAACCGCGTCCTGCGCACGGGACGCCCCGAGCCGGACGTACCGGAAGGTCCCGAGGCCCCTCGGAAGAGCGCCCCCGCGGACAGGCGCACCGACAGGCTGGCACGCTAGGCGAAGCCGGGGATCGGATCGCCGCCGGTCAGTTCGCGGCTGGCGTCCCACAGGCGCGCCGCGAGGCCGGTGTCGGCGAAGCGGCCCTTGACCGGCTCGGCCCGTGGCATTCCGCGCAGGCCGAAAACCCACGGCCCCCACAGCTGGCCCCCCGCCACCTCCGGGTCGAGGACGGCCCGCACGATGGGCCACGCGCCCGCGTCCTTGCCCTGGACCATCAGGCCGGCCGGCAGGCCGCGCAGTCGTTCGCCGGCGGTCCGCACGTGCACCGGCGGCCGCGCGGGGGTGAGGGAGTCCAGTGCGCCGCCGGGGTGGGCCACGACGCTGCGTACGGTGCTGCCGGCGGAGCGCAGGCGGCGGTCGAGTTCGAATCCGAAGAGCGTCTGCGCCAGCTTCGACCGGCCGTAGGTGCGTTTCGGCCGGTAGTCCCCGGTGGATTGGAGGTCGTCCAGGTCCAGCCGCTCGGACTTCGCCGCGAAGCTGCCGACGGTCACGACACGGCCGGCCGGCGCGGCGGCCAGCAGGGGCGCGAGCCACCGGGTCAGCGCGAAGTGGCCGAGGTGGTTGGTGCCGAACATCAGCTCGTTGCCGTCCTTCGTCTCGCGGCGCGGCGGGTCGTCGAGCGCCACACCGGCGTTGTTGACCACCGCGTCGAGCGGGGCCGGCCCCAGCGCGTCCACCGTGCCCTTCAGGGACGCCAGGTCGGCCAGGTCCAGCGGGACGTGGCGTACGTGGGCGCCGGGAACGCGGGCGCGGATGGCGTCCGCCGCGGCCCCGGCCTTCGTACGGTCGCGGCTGCCCAGTACGACCTGGGCCCCGGTTCCGGCGAGCTGTTCCGCGACGAAGTAGCCGATGCCCGCGTTGCCGCCGGTGACCAGGAACGTTTTTCCGTCGGCGCGCGGCAGCCGGTGGACGTCCCAGGGCCGGGCCCGGGGGTGGGCCTGCGGCCGTGCTTCCGGGGACATGGCGACTCCTTGATCTCGGGGACCGGACGGCGGGCGGTGCCGGGACGGCCCGGCCGGCCGCCCCGGTGCCGTCCCGTGTGCCAAGGTCGCAGCGCCCGCCGACACGCCACCGACGCGGCACCGACGCGCTTCGGCGGCCGGTTCCCGCCGGCCCCGGCGCCCGGTCGTCAGGGGCATGCCAGAACGGTCGGCGAAGATGCGAGGATGGCTGCCATGGACATCCTTCGCAGGAACAACGTCACGGTCACCGGCAACCCGGAGGGGCCGGCGGTGGTGCTGGCCCACGGGTTCGGCTGCGACCAGAACATGTGGCGTCTGACCGTGCCTGCCCTGACCGATGTCTACCGGGTGGTGCTGTTCGACTACGTCGGCTGCGGCCGCTCCGACCTCTCGGCCTTCCAGGAGGACCGGTACGCCTCCGTGAGCGGCTACGCCCAGGACGTGGTGGAGGTGGCCGAGGCCCTCGACCTGCGCGACGCGGCGTTCGTCGGGCACTCGGTGAGCGCCATGGTCGGTGTGCTCGCCGCCCGGCAGGCTCCGGAGCGGATCGGCTCCCTGGTGATGGTCGCCCCGTCGCCGTGCTACATCGACGACGACGGCTACCGCGGCGGGTTCAGCGCGGCGGACATCGACGAGCTGCTGGACTCGCTGGAGTCGAACTACCTGGGCTGGTCGGCCGCCATGGCGCCGACGATCATGGGAACCCCGGACCGGCCCGAACTGGGCGAGGAGCTGACCAACAGCTTCTGCGCCACCGACCCCGACATGGCCCGCGTCTTCGCCCGTACCACCTTCCTGTCCGACTGCCGCGACGACCTGAAGACGGTCGCCGTGCCGACGCTGGTGCTGGAGAGCGCGCAGGATGTGATCGCCCCGCGGGAGGTCGGCGCCTACGTGCACGCGCGGATCCCCGGCTCGACGCTGGTCACCCTGGACGCCACCGGGCACTGCCCGCACCTGTCCGCGCCCGAGGCCGTCAACCAGGCCGTCACCGCCTTCCTCGCGGGCCTGCGGTGATGTGCCGCACCGGACCGGAGGACCCCGACCCGCGCGAGACCGGAGGCGGCGGCGTCGCGAACGCCGCGTTCGCCGCCCTGCTGGAGGACAGCGCCGAGGAACTCTACGACTCCGCCCCGTGCGGCTATCTGTCCACGTTGATGGACGGCACCATCGCGAAGATCAACGCCACGCTCCTGGGCTGGCTCGGCCTGGCAAGGGACGCGGTGGTGGGGCGCATGCGCTTCACCGACCTGCTCACGGTGGGCGGCAAGCTCTACCACGAGACCCACTTCGCACCGCTGCTGCGCATGCAGGGCGAGGTCAACGGAATCGCGCTGGAGGTCGAGTGCGCGGACGGCACCCGGATGCCGGTGCTGGTCTCCTCGACCGTCAAGCGCGGTTCCGAGGGCGAGCCGCTGCTCGTCCGCACCACCCTCTTCGACGCCCGCGACCGCCGCGCCTACGAGGAGGAACTCCTGCGGCGCCGGCGGGAGGCGGAAGCGGCCCGCAAGCAGGCGGAGGCCGACCGCGCCCGGTTGCAGGAAGCGCTCGCCGTCCTCCAGCAGAGCCTGCTGCCCAGCGTGCTGCCCGACATCCCCGGCCTGGAGGTGGCCTCGTACTACCACACCGCCTCCCCCGACCGGCTCGGCGGCGACTTCTACGACCTGTTCGCCCTGGACGGCAAACGCTGGGCCTTCTTCCTCGGGGACGTGAGCGGCAAGGGGCCCCGCGCCGCCGCCCTGACGTCGCTGACCCGTCACACCCTGCGCGCCGCCGCACTGCACGACGCCGACCCGGTGACCACCCTGGCCACCCTGAACACGGTCCTGCACGAGCGGTACACCGGCGGCGACCCGCGCTACTGCACCGCCATCTTCGGCACCCTGGAACCCCACGCCGACAGCGGGCATGTCACCGTGCAGCTCGCCTCCGGCGGCCACCCGCCGGCCCTGGTCCTGCGCGCCGACGGTGCCTGCGACTACCTGCCCACCCCCGGCGGCCTGCTCGTCGGCATCCTGCCCGACCCGCACTTCGCCACCGCCACGACCACCCTCGCCCCGGGCGACTCCCTGCTGCTCTACACCGACGGCCTCACCGAGGCCCGCACCGGTCCCGACCGTGCCCTCTACGGGGACGAAGCCCTGCAGCAGTTCGCCGCCGGCCACACCGGCGCACCACCGCACGCCGTGATCCAGGCGCTGACCGAGCTGCTGGACAGCTTCGGCGACGGCCTGGACGACGACACCGCCCTGCTCGCCCTCGGCATACCCGCCGAGACCCGCCCGACCACCGACCCCGCGACGAACCACCACCGATGAGCCCGCTGAAGATCACCGCCCGAGACACCGCGACCGGACCCGTACTGGAGATCTCCGGCGACCTCGACTACGACCACGCCGACGAACTGCGCGCCTTCGTCGCCGGCCTCACCCTGGAGCCGGGCCGGCGCCTGGTCCTCGACCTGGCAGGGATGGAGTTCTGCGACTCCAGCGGCATCACCGCCCTGCTGGCGGCCCGCAACCACGCCTTGGCCGCGCGGGCGGACATCGCGCTCGCCGCCGTACCGGCCAACACCCTGCGGGTCCTGCGGTACGTCGGTCTCGACCAGGTCTTCCCGTGCCACACCGACAGCGAGAGCGCCACCGCGTCCTGAGACGCCTGCCCGGTGGCAGGACGAGCAGCGTTCATGGCCCTGGGCCGAACGGGAAGTGGCTGCCGGCACCCGGCCCTGCACACCGCCGCCCTGCCGACAGCCTGACTAATGCGGCCGCGCGATGCCGAAGGCAGGCTGCCTGCTGTACTTCTCCGGAGGCGTCGTACCGGGCGTCGTACCAGGCTTTGTGCCATGCTTCCCGCCGGGCTTCTTGCCGCAGAATTCCGCCTCCATGACGTCCTGGAAGAACTGCGCCGTCTGCAGTGTCAGCCAGTCACCGTTGATGTTGAAGGTGAGCAGGTGCCGGCCGCCCACGGTGCCGGAGGCGTGCGACAGGGAGCCGTTCAGGCTTCCGTCGTGGCCCCAGACCGTCTTCCCGCAGGACAGGTCGCGGCCCATGAGGCCGAGCCCGTAGTGGTCCATGAGGGCCCCTTCCGGTACGCGTACCGACTGGAGCATGGCCCGCATCTGTGCCGCGGGCAGCAGCTTCCCGCCCAGCAGCGCGGTCAGGAAACGGTTGATGTCCCCTGTGGTGGACACCAGGTCGGCGGAGCCCGCCCACATGGTGGTGTTGTACTCGGTCGCGTCGTGGACCTCGGCGTGCGGCTCCTGCACGCCGAGCGTGGAGTACGCGACGGGGTGCGGAGCGGGCAGCGTGGGGTCGGTGCCGGGGAAGGACGTCTCGCGCAGTTTCAGCGGGCGCAGGATGCGGCGCTCGATCTCGTCGCGGTAGGAGTGGCCGGTCACCGCTTCGACGACCATCCCGGCGACGAGGTAGTTGGTGTTGGAATACGCCCAGCCCTTGCCCGGTTCGAACAGCGGCCGGTGCCGCAGCGCGGCGCTCAGCACGTCCTCGGGGGCGAACGTGTCGTAACGGTGCTTGAGGAAGCCTTCGCCTCTGTAGAGCTTCAGCAGTTCCGGGTCGTCGCTGAAGCTGAACAGTCCGCTGGTCTGCTGGAGCAGTTGGCGTACGGATATCCGGCGGCCGTCGTTGCCGTTGCCGCGGATCACGCCCGGCAGCCACCGGTCCACGCTGTCGTCGAGAGCGAGCTTGCCCGCTGCCTCCAGTTGCAGGACGAGAGTGGCGAGGAACGTCTTGGTGATGCTGGCGGCCCGGAAGTGGTCGGCGGCGCTGCGCTCGCGTCCGGTGTCGAGGTCGGCGACCCCGGCCGTACCGCTCCACACGCCACCGCCGTCCCGGGCCTGGGCCGCCACACCGGGCATACCGGCCTCGGCCACCAACCGGTCCAGGGCTTCCTGCGTCAACTCGTGGTGCCCTGACGCCCGTTGCTCGGCGCCCGTAGCCCGCGCCGGACCGGTAAGGACGGTCACGCCGAGGACGATGGACGCCACCGTTCCCGCGTACACACGGAACCGGGCGCGACGGGTACGAGCACGATCGGTACGCACACATTCGGTACGGGCACGTTCGGTACGGCTCTGCATGCGCGGTCACCCTCCCCAACTGCGCGCGGCGCCCGGCAAAAGCGTCATCGCTCCGGCCGCATGAGCCGCGCGCGGCTCCTCAAGCACCAGCCGGCCGAGCATAATCGCCGCCTCGACGCGTGTCCCGCACGATGCGCAAAGGGGCGAAAAAAGGACCCCGCCGTGCGGCACTGACGGTGATCACCGGTCGCGTCATCACGGTGACCACACCACCGTTCACTCGTTTGATGGAGGGAAGCGACAACTCGCCGACAGCCTTTGGGAGGCACCTCGCCGCATGGTCACCTTCAAGAGCCGCCTCCCGAAGGGCAGTGAACGCACGACGGCGCTCGGCGACGCCGAGGCCGGCCTCGCCGAGCACTACACCGGCCTGGTCCGGCTCGCCTATCTCACACTGCCGCCCTCGCTCGGCAGGCACCGCCGAGTGCTGGTGGCCCACGGCCTGGTGCAGCGCGCCCTGCCCGGCTTCCGGCTGTGGCAGGCCGCCTTGCGAGTACCGGCCCAGCGGCCGGGACCGGAGCGCCACGGGCCGGTATGGGCGGTGCGGGAGCGCGTACTGCGTGCCGCGCTGGCGTACGAGCGGCGCCCCCGCTGGTGGCCGAAAAGCCTTCCGCCGCCGCGTGCGCTGCGGCCCACGCTGCCTGTGGTGTGGGGGCTGCGGCTCTTCCCGCGCGCAGGCGGCCGGGAGGAGATCGCGCTGGGGAAGGCGCTGTCCGGGGTGTCCGCCGACGTCCGTGCGGCCTTCGTCCTGTGCCGAGCGGACGGACTGCCCGAGGCACACGCCCTGGCGCTGCTCACCGCCGCGGGAGCGAGCCGCGCGGACCGGGTCGTCCGCCTCGCGCGCCAGTTGGACGCCCCCGCCGTCGAAGCAGCCAGGCCCCTGCTCCGCTCGGCCGAGTTCGACGCCTGCTCGGTACGGATCCGCCCCACGGACCTGCTGCGGCGCAGGCACCGCTTCCGCCTCGCCTGGGCCGTGGCGGCGGTGGTGGCGGTCGGCGCCGTGGTGCTGAGCGCCACCGGATCGGCGCCAGGGGCGAAGGCGCCGCACCCGACTGCCGGTGCCGGGGCGGTCTCCCCCGGCGACCTGGTGCGCACACCCCGGGACGAGTGGTTGGGCACCGCGCGGGTGGACTTCACCGCCTGGCCGCCCCGCGGCGAGCGCACCGGAGACCGCGGCCTGCTCGCCCGCGCGCTGGCCACCTGGGCGGCACCGCCCGCGGGCGCCCGTGTCACCCGTACGCCCGACACCGCGACGGACCCGCCGCGGCACGGCACCCGGCTGCTGTACGCGGGCGAGGTGGACGGCAAGGCCGTGGCGCTGTTCCACGACGGCCTGCGCGCCGTCCGGTACAGCGAACCCCTCTCCCCCGACGGCAGTTCAGCCCTCGACTTCGCCCGTGCCGACGACAGCGACGTGACGACGGCCGCCGCCCTGGTCGTCAGCCGCGGACGCGGCACGTCCCGCTACTTGACCGCCCCCTGGATCACCGGGGCACAGACACGCGACCTGCTGCGTCCCGGCGTTCCCGCGCACCCGCTACGCGTGTCGAAAGCCGGCGTCACCGAGCCCGCGCGCACCCCCGCGACCTCGGGCCTCTGCGGCTCTTGGCCCGCACTGCACCTGCATACTTCCACCCTCATCGCGGAGCGGCACACCTTCGTCGTCACCGACCTCGGCGGGCTCGCGCCGGCCCACCTCACCTACACCCCACCGCCCGGCAGGGACGCCACGGCGTGGCAGCCGCACGAGGTCACCGGCACGCCGGCACGGCTGAGCTGGGCTCGCGCGGCCTGCCGTCTCACGGAACTGCCCGGCGGCGTACGCACGGTCAGCATCTGGGACTTCGCCGAACAGAACCTGCCCGAGGGCGGCGGACACGCCGTGTGGTCCTGCGTACGGGCCGACACGTGGCGTGGCCCCGGTGACGTGAGCGTACGCTTCACCGCACCAGGAGCCGCGGCGCGGACCGTGGCCCGATCCCGCTCGACCGCGGCATGCAGCCGCTTCGGTCGGCACGTCCTGGCCGGCACCGGGTGGCGGGCGAGGTCCGGGCGCCACTACCTGCTGGCCGCGGGCGGCGGGGCGGTCACGGGGATCGAGGTGACGGGTGCGGTACGCGCTTCGGCCGGGGGCCGGACCCTCGCGGTACGGGCACCTGCGGACGCGCGGGTGCGGGTGGTTGCACGCCTGGCCGGGGGCGGGAAGGTGGCCGAGGTCGGAGATTCAGCGGAGGACTGAGACGCAGCCCTCCCCGCAGGAAGCCGCGTTGGCCCACGAGAACTGTTCACGTTCCGCGTCCGTGCAAGCTCTCCCGCGACGTCCTTCGGCGAAGACCTGGGAAGGGTGGACAGCGCGCAGCGCGGACGTCACGTCCAGCATGATCCAGTGTTCTTCGATCGCGATGAGCGGCATGGCCGCCTTCCTTCCGGTGTCCTGCGGAGGCGATCACTTCACGTGGCATCAGGTGACGCCTGGGCGGCGGACCGGCGTAGACCGCCGGCTGGGGCGTCCTCGTCAGGCCGCCCCGCATGGTGAGCGTGTACGGAGCGTCCGGCCCACCCAGAGCGGTGCGAATCCAGCCTGGTGCCAGGAGGGCGAAGGCGCGCTGTGTCTCGGCCTGCCGGGCTGCGAAGCCGCGCATGAACGTGTTCAGGGACGCTTTACTGCCGCGGTAGACCTCGCGGCCGGCGGTCGCGTTGTTCGTGATGCTGCCTTGCCCGGACGACATCGCGCCGATCAGCCCGTTGGGGGGCACGAGGTCTTCCATGCTGGGCAGTGCAGGCCCGCCCTTCCCCGAAGCCCCAGTCGTCACCCGCGATCCGGTTTCACGACGGACCGCATCGAATCCCTGGCCGCTCTGCACAGCATGGAGGTCTCACCTGTGCTGAAGCACGTCTAGCAGGCCGGCACGCTGCTGTCTGGCGATCGCCTCGTCGAGACACAACGTAAGCGAGCGGGAGAGCGTGTTGTTGTTGGCCGCCCCGAGCCAAGAGCCGAAGGGTTCGTCGGTCGCTGGGAGTAGGTCCTGCGCCCCAGGCGCGCTTCGCGCCTGCCTGGCTAGGGTCGGTTCTCATGGAGACCACGGCAATCGTTCGTCGCCAGACGGCGGAGCGTAAGCGCGACACTCTGGAGCGGCTCGTCACCGAGCGGGATGTATGGGTATCGACGGCTCACCCTGATCACGGACCGCACCAGGTGCCGCTGTGGTTCTTGTGGGATGGGCAAGCAGTGTGGATGTGCACCAGCGCCACTTCCGCGACCGCGCGGAACGTACGCAAAGAGCCGCGCGTGCGCCTGGCGCTACCGGACACCGTTGACGTGGTGCTCCTCCAGGGAGAGGCGGAGTGCTTCCCGGATCAAGAGGTGCCCGAAGGCGCAGCGGAGGCGTTCGCCGCCAAGTTCGGGTGGGATCCACGCGTGGAAGGGGATGCTTTTCTGTATGTACGCGTGATGCCGAGGACTGTGCGCGCTTGGCGCGGCGAGCCGGAACTCCGCGGGAGGGTCATCATGCGCGACGGGAAGTGGCTGGAGTAGCAGCCGTCCCTCCCCAACACAGCTCGGCCCCCGGTCGCCAACCTGGCAGACGGCCCACTCCCCGCGCCGCACGGTGGCGCTCGTCTGTCTGTCAGTCGACCGGTGAGCGGTCGGGGCGGCGGCTGCCGGTACTGGTGTCGATACTGGCGCCGGTGTGGTTGCCGCTGCCTGCCACGGCGACGGCGCAGATTTCGACCAGCAGTTCGGGCAGGGCCAGTTGGGTCACTCCGACCGCGGTCCACGACGGGTACGGGGCGGTGATGTACTCGTCCTTGACCCGGCTGAACGCTTCCGCGTCACCTCGGAGGTCGGTGTGGAACGTAGTCAGCTCGACGATGTCGTCCAGGCTCGCTCCCGCGGCCTCCAACACGGCGCCGGGAGGCGGGTTGATCGTGTGGCGCTTCATGTCGTCGGTCCTCCTCGCGGGCCTGGTCAGACGAGCTGCCGGAAGACGGGTGAGCGGAACGGGTCGCCCGCGTTCAGCTTCGCCATCTCCTCAATGAAGAGGACGCCGTTGCGGGCGAAGTGCCTGTTCTCCTCCGGGAGGGGGCGGAACGTCGCGTCGTCGCCGAAGAAGCGCAGGACCAGCGTGTGGCGTTCCGGGCACGTGGCGTCGACGTGCGCGCCGCCGTGCAGCGCGCGGGGGTGCAGTACGACGACATCGCCGGGCTCGGTCGCCCAGGAGAGCACGTCGTAGGTGTCGGGGTCGCGCGCGAGTTCGGCGTCTATGTCGGGCAGGCGCGGCAGGGCGCCGCCGCCGTGGAGGGGTTCGGTGGGATCGTCGGGGTTGGCGAAGGTGGTTCCGTCGTACTGGGTGCCGTGGTGGGAGCCGCGGACGATCTGCAGCGAGTTCGCTTTCGGGAGTGTCTGGAAGCTGATCCAGGCGTTGGCCCAGTGTTCGCCGGCCCAGGGCAGGTACGCGGTGTCCTGGTGCCAGGCGGTGCGTGCGCCGCGTCCGCCGGCCTTGAGGAATATTTCCTCGGCGAAGTACCAGACGTGCCGGGAGTCCCACAGGTCGGCGAACAGCCGGCCGAACGGCAGCGACGGGACCATCGCGTCCAGTCGGGACTTGGCGAGCGGGTTGGCGTTGTCGACGTGGGACTGCTGCTCGGTTCCGTTGAACATCCGCGACGCGTTGGGCCCGGGGTGCTCGACGGCCCACTGGTACGCCTCTTGGCACCGCGCCAACTGCGCCGCGTCGAGACAGTCCTTCATGAGGACGGCGCCGTCGTTGCGGAATGTTTCCCTCGCTGACTCCTGCATGGGGCTTTCCCTCCCGTAGGTCAGGTGGTGGCAGCACCGTAACGAGCCGTCAGCGTTTTACACAACAGTTGTTACGTTAATTGTGTGGCAGAATCACAGGGTGTCCGACAACCCGACCCGACAAGCGAACGACGACGGCGGCACCGGCGCGCCCGTACGGCGTGGCCGCCCGACCGGCGACCGCGCGGCGAAACGGGCCGAGCTGCTGAAGGCGGCGGCCTCGGTGATCGCCCAGGAGGGCTACGCCAACACCTCGCTGCGCAAGGTGGCCCACCGCGCGGGGTGTACGACCGGGGCGGTGACGTACTACTTCGCGAACAAGGAGGAGCTGGTCACCGCGTTGGCCGAGAGCCGGTTCGACAGCTTCGACGCCACGCTCGCGGCCGGCCGGGATCAGCCCGACATCAGAACCCTCCTGGAACGGTGGCTGTTGCGGACCACCGACGATCCCGAGTTCTGGCCCGTGATGTCCCAACTGCTCGTCCACGCACACTACGAACCGGCCTTCGCCGCCGTCATCGAGCGGCGTTACGCCCGCCACCGCGGCGAGCTGGCCACGCTCCTCGCGGCCGGGCAGACGCAGGGGACCATCCGCGACGACATTCCCGCCGACCTGCTCGCCGACCAGCTCGGCGCCATCGGCGACGGCTGGATGATGATGTTCCCCATCGAGCCCGCGAGGTTCACGGCGAGCCGGGTCCAGGCCCTTCTCGACACCGCCATCACCCTGATCGCCCCGCCCCCGGGCGCGCGCCGCAGCTCCGACTCGTAAGGGACGGGCACGGGCCGGCCGCGACCGGTCCGTGCCCACGCGAACGGACACGGTCAGGCGCCCCCGCCGCCCAGGGCGCGAGCGATGTCCCGGGCCGCCTCGACTCCGGTCTCGATGGCGCCGTCGATGCCGCCGACGCCGATAGCGGCGATGTCGCCGCCGGCGAAGCGGATGCGTCCGTGGGGCTCGCGCATGCGGGGTGCGGCCCGGGTCAGGTTCCCCGGCCGGTGATGCGCCCAGGCGCCGCGGGAGAACGGATCGGTCACCCAGTCGTGGCAAGCGGTGTCGACCACTTCGATGCCGGGGACGAAGGCCCGCAGGGCGTCTTGCACCGCCGCGTGGTCATCGCCGTCGATTGCCGAGGCGTCGGAGCAGAAGCACACGACGAGGGTGTCGCCGTCGTGGCGGTATTCCGTCCTGGCGGCGTTGACGGGGTGCTTGCCGACCGGGGCACCGGCGGCGAAGGGCGGTATCCCGCCCCGGACCCGCACCCAGAGCTTGAGCGCCTTCACCGGGTGCTTCTGCTCGATCATGGTGCGCACCGGCCGGGCGAGGGCAGGGGTGACGGTCACCTCGCCCAGGGTGTTGAGCGGGAGTGCGACGACAGCGTGCCGTGCGCGGATGCGGCCGCGCTCCCGGGTGGTCACGGTGACCCCGGAACCGTCGTCCTCGACCGCCGCCACCGGTGTGGACAGCCGCAGTTCGGCCTTCGACTCGCCGGTGATCGCGTCGAGCAGCCGCTTGGTCCCGCCCTCGATCGGCCGGCTGCCGGCGGTTTCGAAGAACGCGCCCCAGTCGCCGAAGGTCGTCGCGGCCCACAGGAGGAACTGGGCGATGCCCTGTTCGCTGTAGGAGTGGACCATCGACGCCAGCGCTCCATCGAGTACGTCCCGGTCGTACGCGGAGAGGTTGAGCGCGTCGAGCCGGTCCCCGAGTGTCTCCTTCTCGATCGCGCCGGTGTCGGCAGCGGTGAGGTCGAACGGCTGCGGGAACCGCGCCCGCGCGTCGTGCAGGCAACGGGTGACCAGCGGGCCGCAGAGGCTCGCGTACTCGGCCGCGGTTCCCGAGTGCACGGCGCCGTCGGCGAGCCAGTAGGCCTTCTCGATTTCCATCGGTGCGGACAGGCCGATGCCGTAGCGCCTGAGTTCGCGCCAGACGTAGGGCTGGGTCCAGTGTGCGTACGCCCCGCCGAACTCCACCGGGCGGCCGAACGCCTCGCCCGTGTAGGTCCGGCCGCCGATCCTGTCGCGCGCTTCGCACAGCACCACCGAGTGGCCCTCGGCGCTGAGATCCCGGGCTGCGACCACACCGGCGAAGCCGGCTCCGACCACTGCGACGTCATACACGTTGATCACGGCTTCCTGTCCTGAGTACTGAGGATGGCGGCACCGTACCGAGCACCATGAATTCACGCAACGACCGTTACGTTAAATACGGCCACACCTCTGCCCGCGGACACGACAGCCACTGGACTGTGCGGGACGACCACGGCCTGGGCCGTTGTGTCGCAGCCGGCCGCGCGCGTCACCCGCCTGGCACCTCGCATGTGGCCGGCCCCTGGGTCTGGGCATAACGTCGTGGCCAGCAAGAAAAGCGGGGCTTTGATGTCTGTCCTGACCACTACGGCCGACAGTGACTGGCCACTGCAGCTCTTCCGCCGGGCGTCGGTGTCCGTACCGGCGTACGCGAGCTTTCTGCGCAGCCGCGACTGCGACCCGGCCATGGTGGTGGAAGCCGCCGACTTCGGTCGCGTCCCGCTCACGTCCAAGGAGAACTACCTGCGGTCGGCTCCGCTGGCCGATCTGATGTGGCACGGCAGCCTCGGCGGTACCCGCCTGGTGGCGTCCAGTTCGGGATCGAGCGGCACCCCGTTCTACTGGCCCCAGGACGAGGACAGCCTGCGGGAAGCCGCCCACCTCAACGCACGTGTGTTTGACACCTTCGACTGCCGTTCCCGGTCCACCCTGTGCGTCATCTCCTTCTTCATGGGCACGCACGTGGCAGGCATCTATCAGCTTCAGGCAGCACTGTGTCTGGCACAGCGGGGCTACCGGCTCACAGCGATCTGTCCGGGCATCGACGTCGAGGAGAATGTGCGGGTCCTGCGGGACGTCGCTCCCGGTTTCGACCAGACAGTGGTCATGGGCTACCCGCCTCTCGTCAAGGATGTCCTGGCCGCTGCCTCCGCCGCCAACGTGCCCCTGGAGCCGCTCGGACTCCGCCTGGTGTTCTCGGGTGAGAGCTTTTCCGAAGGCTGGCGCGACAGCGTCCACCAGGCGGCACGAGCCACCGATCCCCTCAGCAGTTCCCTGGGGATCTACGGTTCGGCGGACACCGGGATCATCGGCGTCGAGTCCCCGCTGACCGTGCACGTCCGGCGCGCCGCGGCAAAGGATCCGAAGCTGTGCGAGGCACTGTTCCCCGACGCCGGCGCACTGCCCACGCTAGTGGAGTTCGATCCGCGGTACCGCCACATCGAGGACGTCCACGGGGACCTCGTCCTCAGCACAGGCAGCGGTCTGCCGTTGGTCCGCTACCGCATCGGTGACGCGGGCCGGGTGCTGTCGATGACGACGTTGGCCGAGGCGATGGCCCGGTGTGGTCACCACGTGCCCGCGCATCTGGCCGAGCGCTCGACAGGGCACTTCGTCGCGCTGTACGGGCGCATGGATGTCGTATGCACCTTCTACGCGGTCAACATCTACCCGGACAACATCAAAGGCGCGCTGGAGCGGCCCGACCTGGTGTCCAGGACATCCGGAAGGTTCGTCCTCGGCAAGGAGGCCGCGGAAAGCGGCGGGCAGTTCCTGCGCCTGCGGGTCGAGCTGGCACCGGACACCGCGCTGAGCCCGCCGTTGCGGCAACGCATCGAGCGGGCTGTCGGTGAATCGCTGCGGACGACCAACGCGGAATACCGGAAGTTGGAGGAAGCGATGCCTGGCCGGCGTCTCCTGGATGTGGTCGCGCTCCCGCACGGCGATCCGGTCTTCGTGCGCACAGGCAAGGGCCGGCGGGTCGTCCCGTGAGGCGCCGCTCCGTGGGGTCGCCGGCGGGCGTTCGCCTGTACGACATGTCGCGCCGCCAGGACGTCGCGGCCTTTGCGGGGTTGCGGGCCTGCGGGGAACCGATGCACGAGGTGGACACCCTCCCCTGCATCATCGAGGAGCTCTTCCGCGTCGAGTTCCCCTTCCTCTCCGTCGACTCCCCGTGGTATCAGGTCACCTACCGGCGCTACCTGGCCTCCAAGTGGAACGACGGCGACCTGCGCCGCGCCGGCGTGTGGGCCTACTTCCCGTGGCGGCGCACGGCCGTCCATCTGCCGGACGAGACGACGTTCTTGCGGCTGCGCACTGCACGTAACCGCGACCTGATCACACACCAGGAACAACAGCGCTATCACGCCGCCCGGGTGGGGGTGGCCGGACTGAGCGTAGGCATGTCTGCGGTCATGACACTGGTCGGTACGGGAGGCGCGGGCCGGCTGCGCATCGCCGATCCGGACACCCTCGCGCTCACGAATCTCAACAGGGTGACGGCCTCGGTATGCCACCTCGGCCTGCCCAAGACCGCGGTCTGTGCCGAGCGCGTGTGGGAACTCAACCCCTTCCAGCACATCGAGCTGTTCAACGACCTGTCGGAACGGACCTTCGAGGAGTTCTTCGGCCGTGGCGCCGACAGCCTTGACCTGCTCATCGAGGAGACGGACGACCTGCGGGTGAAAGCCTTCGCCCGCTTCGCCGCCCGCTCCCGGAAGGTGCCGGTCGTCATGGCGACCGACAACGGGGACAACGTCCTCGTGGACGTGGAGCGCTACGACCTGGAACCGGAGCGTCCGTTGTTCCACGGAGCGGTGGACCAAGCCCGGCTACGCCGGCTGCCCGAGCACCTCACGGATGCCGAACGCATCACTCTGGCCGACGCGCTGGTGGGGCCGGAGGTGACCGCACGGATGAAATTGTCGCTGCTGCAAGTGGGTACGCGCCTCGTCAGTTGGCCGCAACTCGGCACTGCAGCCGGACTCGCCGGTGCCGCGCTGGCCTACACGGCCCGGCGGATCCTCACCGGCCGCCCGATGCCGTCCGGCCGGTACGCGGTGGATCTGGACGCGGCCCTGGACGTCGGCCACCATGCCCCGCAAGCGGTGGCCGAGCGCGAACGCGTCGACGCCGAGTACACCGTGAGTATGCGGGCGCTGTTCGGGGAGGCGCCGTGACACGGGAGCCGGGCCGGTATCCCGCGGACGGGTCCCTCCGGGACAAAGTGCGCTTCCTGGCGCAGGTCGCGGGCCGCGCGCCTTCGGCCCACAACGCGCAGCCCTGGGCCTGCGAGCTCACCGGGAACGCGCTCCGCATCGGCCGTCATGACGCCTGTGCGCTGGACGCCGGCGACCCGACCCGGCGTCAGACGGCGCTTTCCCTCGCCATGTACGTCGAGGCATTCGTGGTGGCGGCGTACCGCTGGGGCATTCACGCCCGCGTGACGTGCACGGCACAGGTTCCCGGCGACCGCACCTTGGCGGTACTGCATCTCACCGAAAGCTCCCCGGCCGGGGACTCCGCCCTGTATCGGGCGATCTGGCAACGACACACCGAACGGGGGCCCTACGCGCCGCTGGCCGAGCCCCCCTGGCTGGACTCCACTGCCCTGCCGGACACCGGAGCCGATACCCAGCTCTTCCCGATCACCGACCCGAAAGCGGTGGAGAGGATCGGCGTGCTCGCGGGAACCGGCCTCGCCACCGCTCTGTCCCTGCCCGCCCTCCGCCGCGAGCTCGCCGGGCTGGTGCACTGGCACGGGGAGCCCGCCCGCAACGGGATGGCCGCGGAAGCCCTGCTCCCCGGCACCGAACGACACGACATGCCCGCCTCCCAGTGGTTCCTGGAACACGCGGACCCCACTCGGGCAGCTGAGGCCGTACGCACCGTCTACGCGACAGGGCCGGGACTGGTCGTGGTCGTCGCGACAAGGGCCGACGACCCGATGGCCTGGTGCGACGCGGGCCGCGCCGCCTACCACGTTCTGCTGCGCGCGGCAGCCGAGGGACTGGCACACGACATCCAGGCCGGGCCAGTGGAGATACCCGCATTGGCAGTGCGGCTCGCGGCCGAGCTGGAACCCGGATGGCGACCACAGATCCTCCTACGGATCGGGCGCCCCCTCGCCCCTCAGCGCATCCGCTCCGTGCGCAGAACCGTCACGCTGGACTGACACATCACCTGCCGTGACGACGAGACCCGACCATGACGAACGCGCCTACGCCCAAGGCCCTCCGGCCAACCGTCCGCTCGCCTTGATCACCGGCGGGGGGCTCCTGACGAGCAACGGCGGCCTCGCGTAGGCACCACCCGGAGGGCCGTGACGTCAACGGAAGGCGATCAGTTGTGTGCTCGCCAATTCGGCGTACAGGGAGTCGCGTGCCATCAGTTCGGCGTGGGTTCCCCGTGCCCGTACCCGGCCGGCTTCCATGACCAGGATGCGGTCCGCGGTGGTCACGGTGGACAGGCGGTGCGCGACGACCAGGACGGTGGTGCGGCGTGCGGTGTCCGTGATGGTCTCACGCAGGGCGGCCTCGTTGGCCGCGTCGAGCTGAGAGGTGGCCTCGTCGAGCAGGAGCAGCCGAGGCCGCCGGAGCAAGGCACGGGCGATCGCCACCCGCTGCCGCTCGCCGCCGGAGAGCCGGCTGCCGCGGTGGCCGACCTGGGTGTCCAGGCCGTGCGGCAGGCGGCCCGTCATGGTGTCGAGCCGGGCCAGGCGCAGGACTTGGGCGATCTGTTCGTCGGTGGCGTCGGCTGCGCCCAGCGTCAGGTTGTCGCGCAAGGTTCCGGCGAGGACGGTCGGGTCCTGTTCGACGTAGCCGATGGCGGCGCGGAGCCGGGCGAGAGGCCACCGGCGTACGTCCCTGCCGTCCAGCAGTACGCGGCCGGCGTCCGGTTCGTAGAAGCGCTCGATGAGGGCGAAGACGGTGGTCTTGCCCGCGCCGGACGGCCCGACGATCGCGGTCATGCCGCCGGCGGGGACGGTGAAGGAGACATGGCGGTGGACTGGGGGGAGGCCGGGGCGGTAGGTGAAGTGCACCTGTTGGAAGGCCACGGCGGCAGGGTGCCGATGCCGTTCGTGCGAGCCGGGGGCCTGCTCCGGGGCCGGGGCCGTCTCGTCGCCGTCTCCTTCCGGACGATCCGGTTCCGTACTTTCCGCCTCTTCGACCTCCAGTGCCTCGGCTTCCCGCAGACGTACGGCGGCGGCTGCACCGATCTGCAACTGCCCTACTCCTTCGACCAGTTGGCCGACCCTGGGAGCGAGCGCGAAGAGGTAGAGCAGGAAGGCGACAAGGGTGGAGACGCCGATGGAACCGGAGGTCACGCGCGCGCCGCCGACGCCGAGCACCGCCAGGAAACAGGCTTGGAGGACGACGGCCGACAGAGTGGTGGACACCGCCTCCCACGCGGCGGCGCGGACGCCCGCACGGCGGGCGTACTCGGCCGCACGGTGCAGCGCCGCGGTCTCCCGCTGTTCGGCGCCCGCCGCCTTGACGGTGCGCAAGGCACCCAGTGTCCGTTCGAGACCGGCCCCCATGCGGCCGACGGCTTCCTGCGTGTGCCGGGTGGCCCGGCCGATGTGCGGGGTCACCAGGATGACGACGAGGCCGACGAAGGCGACCACGGTGAGGGTGACGCAGAGCAGGACAGCGTCCAGCAGCCCCATCATCACGACGGTCGCCACGGTGATCAGGGTGCCGGTGACCGCGGCTGACGCGGCCTGGGGGGCGGTGCGCCGCAACAGTGCGGTGTCCGAGGTGACGCGCGCGATCAGATCGCCCGGCTCGGTGTGTTCGATCACTGGTACGCGCAGGCGTGGCAGGCGGTGGGTCAGCCTGCGCCGGGCGGTGCAGACGACGGACTCGGCGGAGCAGTCGAGCACGTAGTGGCCCAGGCCCGCGAGAAGCCCGCCGGCCAGCACCAGCGTGCTGAGGAGTACTACGGAGCCGACCGCCGGCTGCCCTTGGCCGACGGAGTCCATCACGTGCTTGGCCGCCATCGGCTGGGCCAGCCCCAGGAGGCTGCCCAGCAGACCGAGCGCGATCCCGGCGAGCAGGCGTCCGCGTTGCGGCCGGAGCAGGCCGGCGAGCGCCCGCAGGCCGGGCCAGACAGGGCTGGGGGCGGCACGACGGCCGGCCGGCTGCTCCGGTGGGGGCGCCTGGTCGTCGTTACGGGCGGTTTCGGTCGGGGGCGCCGAGGTCACGGCCTCACTCCACGACGAAGAAGCGCTGGAAGTAGGAGGCCGGCACGTGCTCACCGACGAGTTCTCCCTCCGCTTCCACCCAGGCATGTGCGGCGAACGGCGGGCGGGCGCGAACTCCTACGCACCAGGCGGGCCACTGCCCGTGGAGACGGCACAGCAGCACCGTGGCCAGGGACCGGGGCAGGCACCCCTTGCTCCCCCCGGCGGCCAGGCTCACGGCCAGCACCGTTTGCCTGGCACGGGCGGCCTCGGCGAGCGTGGCGGGCTTCGCCCCGCGCCGCAACCAGCCCAGTACGACGCGGATACGGCCAGGCGGCAGCGTGGCCAGCACATGGGCACAGCCCACCACCACCCGAGCCGTGAGGCGGCGGGCCAAGGGGATGGAGCGAGGGCGGTAAGGGACGGCTTCCGGCGTCGACATTGCGTACCTCTTCCCTGGGGCCGGCTGCCTGCCTGGCGCGGCGGTTACGGTGCGATGAGGCCCGCGGAACGCAGGTCGTCGATGATGCGGATGACGTCTTGGGTGGCCAGGTCGGTGTCGACGCCCTCGTACTGCCCGGTCAGTGCCTCCACCGCCTGGTCGATGCCGCGGCCGTCCAGCAGGGTCTGGAGGACGTCTGCTGCCGTGGGGTTGAGCGTCCAGTACTCGGCGCTCTTCTGGTCGAGCAGCGCCATGCCGTACTCGGTCTCGGTGAGCAGAACACCGGGTTTCAGCGCGTACATCGCCGTCACCTTCTCCTGTTCGGTCAGCAGCCGGGCGGTGCCGGCATCATTTCACGGGAGCGCAACCACACTTCACAGGCCACGGTCGGATGCAGCAGATAGCTCTCCGTCTCCGCGGACAGCGAGCGGCGGCACCATTCCCGCAGGGCGTCCACGTCGATCAGGCCGAGCCGGCCCAACCGGGATTCCTCGCACAGCGCCAGCAGCCGGCCGCGGTGGCGCCGCAGCCCGGTCTCTTCCTCGAAGGTGGCGTTGGCCTTGGTGCCGCGCGTGCGGACGGCTTCGGGCACGATGCCGCGCGTGGCCTCGACGATCAGCGGTTTGTAACGCCAAGGGGTGATCCGGTCCGGTGCCCGGACCGCGAGGCACGCTTCGACGACACGGTCGTCGTAGTACGGGGCCGCCACGGTGATCCCCAGGGGCGCGGCCATCTGCCCGATGTGCCGGGTCCACTGGGAGATGCCGTCCATGGCGGCCAGCTCCCGGTGTTCGCCATGGCCCCTGCCTCGCGGTTCGGCATCCGGCAGGCAGGTGAGCAGCAGTTCGCGCGCCGCCGCGACGGCCTCGGGCGTGGCCCAGGGCGGCATCCGGGGCGGTACGGCCCAGTCGAGCAGCGGCTCGTCCGCGGCGGCCGCCGGCCCGGTGAGGTCACGGGCGACCCGGGCGAGCCAGGCCCGGTAGGAGCGGCGGTCCACGAGCTGGCGCAGCACCTTGCGCCGGGGCCACTGGTATTTGGCCGCGTACCCGCGCACGTCCCGCAGGGTGTGGAAGGGGTGGGCGGATATCGAGGCGTGCAGGCGGGCAGGTGTTCCGGCCAGGAGTTCGTCGCCTCCCAGCCCGGTCAGGTGCAGTCCGGACCCCCGGGCGGCCGCCAGGCCCACCAGGTGCATGCGGCGGTTGCGGTCGACCGTGAGCATGCTGGGCGTGTCCAGGATGTCCTGGAGCGTGTCGATGCCGTCGAACGTCAGGGCCGTGTCCTCGGCGGGTACGACGTGATGCTCGACCGTTCCCAGGGCCTGGACGGTCTGCCGCGCCCAGTGCACATCGTCGCCGAGCTCGTCATGGAGAGCGGCGGTGTACGCGACGACCTTGGCCGCACCGCGCGCCGCGGCGCAGCACACGGCGGTCGAGTCCAGGCCGCCCAGGTCCGTCGTCACCAGGTCGCGTCCCCGCGTGCGCAGATCGACGGCGGCGGTCAGCACCTCGCGCAGGCGCCCCGCCCCCTCCGCCAACGGGACGTCGGGATCGGGCGGCGACCACCACCGGCGCGACCGCGCTCGTCCGTCGGCGTCAAGAGTCAGACAGTGGCCGCCGCGCAGAGCGTGAACGCCCCGCCACTGCGGTGATCCCGACAGAGGATGCGGTACGCCCAAGGTGAGCAACTCCAGGGCGAGACGGCGTTCGTCCAGCCCCGCACCGACCAACTCGGCCAGTACGTCGGCCCGGTCGGACGCGACGCTCACCCGGGCGGACGCCGGAGGCGTGGCGTCGGCGTAGAACACCCGCCGCAGGTCCACGACTCCGCCCTGCGCCCGGACCCGTCCGCCTGAACTGGCCACGAGGTGGAAGCTGCCCGCCCACGTGGTGCTGAGTCGGTCCAGAGCCGTCAGCGACGCGGTGGCTGTTGCCTCGGCGGCGCGCCGGGCTTCCCGAGGGGTGACGGAGTGCTCCCCGAGCACGGCGACGCGGGTCTGGCCGTGCGCTCCCACGACGACCGACTGCGCTGCCCACCGGCCCACCAGCCAGGGCCTGCCGGACGCGTGGCGCAGGCTGTGCGATGCGTGAGAAAGCGCTTTCGCGGCGACCGTGGTGGCCGCGTCGGTGTCGGGCAGGACGACGAACCAGCTGGACAGGGCCGACAAAGACAGGGTCTCTTCCACGGCTACGGCCTTCGGTCGGAGAGAATCCTCGGGTCGGAGAGGATCTTCGGGAGCGGGCGGGGGCACCGGCGGACGGACTCGATCGGCCGCGGGACGGGCCGGCGCGGGGGCCGGCCCGTCCCGGGGCACGGTGCGGATCCGCTCAGCGGCTCCGCACCGGTCGCGTCAGAGGAGTTGCTTGCCGCCGAGAACATCCTTGGGGCCGGTGTTCTTTACACCCGTCACCTTGCGGAAGCCGCCGACCTTGGTGAGTGTGGGACGCTCGTACGTCATGGTCGCACTCCATTTCCCTTGGGAATAACGCGGATCACGGGACCGGACCGACGAAATACGGAAGCATTTGCGTCTTCGCTCCCGCGAGCGGTTGACGCCGCGCCGCAACCGTAAGAGTGCTCAGAGCATCATCGCAATGATTCGCTCACGGTCATGTGCAGTGCGCCGGGGGCGTGTGTTCCGGTTGCCCTGGCGCGGTGTAATGCCACACGCCCCCCATTCGTGCCACGGACCGGTTTGAAGGCGCCGATCCGATGCCGCGCCCGAAGCAGAACGAGCACGGGCCGGACATTCCGCCCGGCCCGCGCGCTTCGGCTCCTTGCCCGGGAGAGCATTGGCCGCGGGAGCCGCCATCACCCCGTGCACCTTTCGTTCGCAAAATCGGGGCTCGATCGTCTCCGTAGCAGGGGCGTCGTTGTCGGCGCCTGGCGGGAACGCCTTCCGGCTGAGTGCGGTCATCCTCGCGCGACGGGAGTGAGGAATCAGAAAAACCATGTCAAGCACCTACGGCAGTCGGCAGGATGAGGACATGGGCCATGAGCATGTGAGTCGGGGCCGGATGCGGCCGATCGCGGTGAGGCATCCGGAAGATCCGGTGGAGGCGGTCATGGAGGCCGACGCACTCGACGCCGCACTGGGCACCGCGACGATACTCGTACGAGGCCCGCTGTTCGGAGTGGCCTCACAGGACATCGGGCAGCCACCGCGGTGGCAGGTGGTGACCGCGGTGGAAGCCGGCTGTCCGCAGCAGGCCCGGGACAGCCTCAACTCGCTGCTGTGGTACCGGGCGAAGGACGAGGCCCAGGACCGGGAGGAACGGCGCGCCCTGTTGGCGGCGGTCGCCCGGCTGGAGCGCGAACGCGTCGATGACCTCACCGTACTCGGCACCCGCTACCGGATCGTGCGCGCCGAGGAGTACGCGGGCATGGGGCCGGACGGCATCGAGCAGCCCCGCCCGACCGACCCTGAACCCGCCGTGCCCGACTGGAGCCGCAGCGCCAGGGAACCATTCGACGACGGCCTGGTCCTGGACCCGGAGGCGCCGGTCACACCGAGCCAGGCAGCGGAGCGGCTGGCATTGCGCAGTCTGGCCTACAGCGGCGACCGGTTCCCCGAATCCGTGCGCAGCGACTCCCAGCAGGCGCTGGAGACCCACCCCGACGTCATGCTGCTGCCCACGACCTTCAGGACCGTGGAGAAGAGCGGCCACGGGTGGCAGACCGGCGGGGGCTTGCATGCCAGTGCGCACGGAGCCCGCAGGTCGCTGGACTTCGCCCTGACGTGGCTTCAGCCGCGCATGCGCGGTCTCATTCCCATGGATGCCGACGGCAGGGACATCGACGCCCGTACGGTGGCTGCCGAGGGCACCGACCCCGCAGCCGACGAGCTGGCCGAGTACGCCCGGGCCGCTGACCGGCTCCGGTCCGAGCGTGCCAACCAGGTCGAGGTCCGCGGCACCGTGCACCGTATCTGCCGCGTTCGTCGACTGCTGCGCTGGGGCCCTGACGGGCCCGAAGGGCCACGTCCGTCCGACACCAACAGCCAAACTCCGTGCCAGATGCACCCGCGCCTCGATGAGGACGGCAAGATTCACTACGACTAACAGGACGTATACGCCCCGTCCGGAGACGAACGCGATTGCCGAGACCCGGGTGTCATCGGCACGTCCGTCGCGTCGCGGTCAAGACAAGGCAGGCCGCTTCGGAGCGGAGCAAGACAGCGCGAGTCGCCGGTTAGCCAAACCGGCGACTCGCCCATCATCAACAGACCACCGCCATGACCGGCCCCTCCCCCGGCACACGGCGGCACCATCGGCTCGTCACCCCGCTGCCGTAAGGCGCCGACGTCACGTTCGGTTCCGGCGCACCGCCAGCCGGCACGGGCTTCGTCACCGCCCACCGGACCCAATCTCGTGACAGACGCTGTCGTGGGGGGGGACTGCCAACGGCGGCTGTCAACGTCTAGGACCGGACCGGTGACTTCTTGGGTGCCGAGGACGGCGAGCAGGGCGAGAAGGTCGGCGCTGTCGGTGCCGACCGCGGGGGTGAACCAGAGGAGCCGCTGCCGGCCGTCCTCGCTGAACAGGTTCAGGCAGTTGACCTCGATCAGACCGAGCGTGGGGTGAAGGAGCTGCGCCCTGCTCAGTTCGCTCCCGCCGACGTCGGAGCGGGTGGCACCCAGCGCTGGTTGCGTGACTGCTGGGACCGCAGGCCATAGTCGGATTTAAGTTCCTCAGGAATGGCGTACTGCATCACCCGGCCGCGGGTGAGAGAGGCGAGTTCGAAGCCGGAGACCAGGCTGCCCGCCTTGTCCAGTGCCCACTCCCCCAGCGGGCTGCTGTCCTCGATGGTCTCCAGCACGCCGAGGATCAGCGGCACGGCCTTGGCCGCCGTGTCCCACGGACCGCGCGGGATCTGCAGCCAGCCGGCGATGGTGTCGCCCACGAGGTAGCGGATCGTGGCCGGGACGATCGGGTCGAAGAGTGTGCCGGGCACGACGTCTTCGTACATCCGCATCAGCTGGTTGTTCAGCCGTACGCCCTCCTCCGAGGGTCCCAGGTTGCGCAGAAGGTAGAGGTCGGCGTAGGCCCGGGCTTCGGTGAGGTTCTTCGGTGCTGCCTCCATGTCGCAGCCCAGGATGGAGCCGACGACACGCCAGGCGTAGTAGTACGCCTCCGCGCCCTCCTGGCTCATGTGGATGCCGAGGCGGTGCATCGCGTCCAAGACGAGGATCGAGAAGCAGATCTGCCCGCCGATCATGTCTTCCTGGCAGAGCGGCATACCGTCGCGCTCGATGTCCCAACGTCCGGACCTGGTCAGATGGTGACGCACCGCGGCGTGCAGCAAGCGCACTTTCTGGGCGGCCGGGATGAACTTGCTGCCCTCCTCGAAGGCGTTGGTCTGCATCAGGTACGTGACGAACTGCCCGGTGTTCGCCATCCGGCGCGACGGGTAGTCCATGGAGTGCGTGGAAGCCAGCAGCTTGGCCACGCGCGGGACAGCGTAAGAGGTCGGCATGGCGGCGAAGGACAGACCGGTGTTGATGTGCGCGGCGTTGTCCATGAAGAACAGTCGTGCCCGCTCCATGATGTCCCAGTCCACCCCTGCCGGGGGCATGCCGGTTGCTTCCAGGTAGGACGCCGCCGACCGTGGCAGGCCCTCCGGCAGTTTGTGTCCGGCGGTGGTGAAGAAGCGCATGAGGGTGTTGAAGTCCGCTACTTCTCCCCGTTCGAACATGGTCGCCACGGTTTCGTCGGCGAGCGGGTCGCCTTGGGTACGCAGCTCGTCCAGCGTCGCTTCGGTGTATCGCGCGGTGGCCGTGGTTTCGGTCGTCGTGGTCTCGGCCGTCGTAAACTCAGTGGTCACGGGTTCCTCGTCTTTCTCGTAGCCCTCACAGGGAGCGGTCGACCGCCGAAGCCGCCAGTGCGCCGAGCACCGAGCGCGCGTCCGCCGGCAGCGCCACGGAGTCCAGCGCCGCACGGGACCGCGCGACCCGCTCCTCGATCATTTCCTCGACGCGCTGCCGCGCACCGCTGTGCTCCATCAGCTCCCGTACGAGCGCCGCGCCGGCCTCGTCCAGGCTCGGGCCGGCCAAGGTTTTGGCCAGCAGCCGCCCTTCCACCGGGGAGAGAAGCGAGTGGGTGAGCGCGAGCAGCGCGGTGGGTTTCCTGTCCCGCAGGTCGTCCAGATTCGACTTTCCCGTTCGGTCCGGATCACCGAAGGTGCCCAGCAGGTCGTCGCGGAGCTGGAACGCTTCACCCAGCGGCAGCCCGTATCCGGTGAAAGCGGCGAGTACCTCTCGTGAGGCACCACCGAGCGTGGCTCCCATGTGCAACGGGCGCTCCACGGTGTACTTGGCCGTCTTGTACCGGGCGACCTCCAGGGATTCGGCGACACCGGATGTGCTGCCGCCGGTACGCAGCACTTCCAGGCACTCCCCCGCGACGGTCTCGCGCAGCAGCGTGGACCACAGCGGGACCGTCCGTGCCACATAGGCGCCGGGCAGGCCGCAGGTCGCGAAGACCTTGCCCGCGTAGCCCATCAGCAGATCGCCCAGCATCATCGCGAGCGCGGCGGAGCGGTCCTGGCGGCGCCCGCTGGACTGCTCGGCCGCGGCCCCCCAGGTGCCGACGCCGGCGGCGGCAAAGGCCGCATGCGCCGTCGGCAGACCGTGTCGCAGCGGACTGTCATCGATGATGTCGTCGTGGGTGCACGCCGCCGCGTGCACCAGTTCCATGGCGGCAGCGGCCTTGATCACGCCGTCGCAATCCGGCTGCCCGGACGCCCGCCAGCCCCAGTACAGGAAGGCGGCCCGCAGTCGCTTCCCGCTCGTCAGCGAACTGCGCAGCTGGGCACAGAGAGGTGCGAGCTCACCGGACAGGTGCAGTAGCTCGGCTTCCTCCTCGTCGGCCAGCCGGCGCAGGTACGCGTCGATGCGCTCCTTGAATCCCGTCGCGTCATGCATGAGTCGGTCCGGACGCTTCGGCCGCCCCTGCCCTCTTCGCCGCGCGGCGCGCCATCACCTCAAGGTAGTTCTCGGTGTCCGGCGTGACACGGCGGGAGGCGAGTTCTCCGCGGGCGCGCAGGTCGTTCATTCCGTCGGCGAGAAGGTCTCGCAGATCGGAGCGGCGCAACAGCTGCTGGCCCCGGTCCGCGGCGTGACGCAGCCGTTCGAGTGCGAGATCCGCGATACCCACGGCGAGCAGGGCCGCATGCTCAAGTCCGACGGTGGGGTGCCGACCGGACGGGTCGGTACCTGTGGGACCGCTACTTGTGGGGTCGGTACCCGTGGGGTCGCTACCTGCGGAATCGGTTCCCTCTTCCTGCTCCGGCATCTCCGGTACTCCCTTGCTCCCGTTCCGATGCGATCGTCTGATCGCCCAGGAGCGTCCAGTGAACCGATTCGCCCGGACGAAGGCCGCGGTTCCGGCTCCCCACCCCTCGTCAGTGGTCCGTAATTCCTACGATGGAGTGACGATCACCCCAACACGCAGACAGTGGCAGCCCTGATCCCCTAGATCGGACGCCGGCTTCAGAAGAGGCGGTCAGGCAGGCGATGCATCCGCAATTCCGACTTCGGTCACAACCGAAGACACGCCCCGAAATCCGTCTGCCAGGAGTCGGAGCCCTCATAGCATCGGGGCACTCATGGCATCAGCCGAAGCCCGCCCGTTCACTGCCACCCCCTCACACGATGCCCCCCAGAGAGGATCGCCTGTGCACCGTTGGCTTTCCGAAGGCCGTCGGACGGCGGTGGGGATGGTAATCGCGGTGTGCGCGGCAGTCGTCCTTCCCAACGACAGCGTGGTGCGGATCTCGGCGATAGACGTCGGCGTGCTCGTACTTTTCGCCTACCTGATCCCCTACCTCGCGATTACCTTGACCGTCTTCATGAACGTCGCTCCGGAACAGGTTCGCTCCTGGGCGCACCGCGAAGCTCGCGGCACGTTCATGCAGCGCTACGTTCTCGGGACCGCGCCCGGGCCGGGCGTGTCACTTTTCATCGCGGCTGCCGCGTTGATGGTGGCGGTGGTGTGGCTCCCGGGTCACGCCAGCACCGCGTTCTCCGCCCTGCCGCGCACGCTGGTGGCTCTCGCTCTGGTCGTCGTCGCCTGGATCTGCGTGGTCGTGGCTTTCGCGGTCACCTTCCAAGCCGACAACCTCGTAGAGAACGAGCGGGCTCTCGACTTCCCCGGCGGCGGGAGTCCCCCGGTCTGGGCCGACTACGTCTACTTCGCCTTGTCGGCGATGACGACGTTCGGCACCACCGACGTCGACGTGATCTCGCGGGAAATGCGACGGACGGTGGCGGCGAACACGGTCATCGCCTTCGTCTTCAACACCGTCACGGTGGCAAGCCTGGTATCCGCGCTGGGCAGCAGCTAGTACTCGGAGCCCGGTTCGGCGCGATCCAGGAGGCGCCGCCGGGTCCAGCTCGGCAGAACGCCTGACCACGGATCGTGATGGGGTTGCGCCGGCAACGGCCGCGACCGCAGCGCCCCGCCCGGAACGATCCGACGCTGTTGGCGAATTCGGGGGCGCACGTGACGTCGGCCTTCAAGACCCGGTTGTGGTCTTGAAGGCCGACGTTGTCGTATGGGGTGGGTGCGGGTGTCGATGCAGCCGAGCGGGCCGGGCGAGATCCCGGCGGAGACAGTGCGGGTGGCGCGGGCCGCGTTCCCGAAGGGGAGCCTGGCGATCCGGGTCCGGGACGAGCTGGGTGTGCTGTTCGCCGACGCGCAGTTCGCGGATCTGTTCCCGGCGCGGGGAAAACCCGCCTGGTCGCCGGGCCGGCTGGCACTCGTGCTGGTGTTGCAGTTCGTGGAGGGGCTGACTGACCGGCAGGCTGCGGAGGCGGTGCGGGCAAGGATTGACTTCACGTACGCGCTCGGGCTGGAACTTGATGATCCGGGCTTCGATTTCTCGGTCCTGTCGGAGTTCCGGGACCGTCTGATCGAGGCTGAGGCCGGGCGGCGGGTTCTGGATGGCATCCTGGCCGCGGCCCGGGAGAAACGGCTGCTCAAGAGCGCGGGCCGGGCCCGCACCGACTCCACGCACGTGCTGTCCGCGGCCCGTGAGCTGTGCTGGTTGGAGAAGGTCGCAGAGACACTGCGGTCGGCATTGAACGCGCTGGCCAAGGCGGCCCCCGGCTGGCTGGTTGACATCGCTGAGCCGGACTGGTTCAAGCACTACTCGACGAGGGCTGAGGACTCCCGGTTTCCTCAGGCTCGCACGAAGCGGGACGAGGTGGGCCTGAGGATCGGCAGGGACGGGACGCGGCTGCTTGAGGCCGTTCTCTCACCGGCGGCGCCCGAAGCCCTGCGGGATCTGCCGGAGATCGAGGTCCTGCGGCAGATGTGGGTTCAGGACTTCCACCTGGTCGACGGCGAGGTGATGCGCCGGGGCCCAAAAGACCGGCCGCCAGGCGCGATGCGCCTGGTCACTCCCTATGACATCGAAGCGCGTGGCAGCGTCAAACGCGACACCCTCTGGCACGGTTACAAGGTCCATCTCACCGAGACGTGCGAGCCCGACGCCCCGAACCTGATCACGAACGTGGTCACCACCGCTGCCACCGTCTCCGATGACCGAATGGCGGCAGTCGTCCACGCGGGTCTGACCGAGCGGGGCCTGCTTCCACGCGAGCACTGGGTCGACACCGGATACGCCAACGCCGCAGCCATGACGGACGCCCGTGATCACGGCGTCGCACTGCACGGACCGCTCAAGTCGGTGACCAACTCACAGGCCCGAACAAGAGCCGCCTACGGCCAGGACGCCTTCACCGTCGACTGGGACAACAAGCGTGTGACCTGCCCCAACGGGCGCACCAGCACCAGCTGGCGGGAAGATCGCTCCCAGCACGGTCTCGCGGTGGTCCGAGCTCAGTTCCCCGTGCGTGACTGCCGGCCATGTCCCGTCGTGCACGACTGCGTCCCGGCCCTGAAGGCTAAGGGCCGTGCCATCACCCTGCGGCCGCAGCAGGCCCACCAGGAACTCCAGCAGGCCCGCGCCCTACAGCAGACCGAAGAGTGGAAGGAGCGCTACAAGATCCGCGCCGGGGTCGAAGGCACCTTCTCCCAGGGCGTGAACCGCTGCGGACTTCGCAGATCCCGCTACCGGGGTCTGCCCAAGACCAGCCGCCAGCACCAGCTCATTGGCGCCGCGATCAACCTCGCCCGCATCGACGCTCACCTCACAGACACACCACGAGCCTCCACGCGCACCAGCCACTTCGCAGCACTCGGCCCCGCCGAGCCGATGCTCAGCGGGGCCGAGTAGCGCCACCCCCGAATTCGCCAACAGCGTCGGAACGATCCGGACGGGGCACCGTACTGCCGCGCGCATCATGCCGCCCGGCTCACACGAAGAAGTTCCAGTTCCCCTCGATCGGCAGCGGGTAGCCGCTGTCGGTCCGGTCGCTGACCAGGTCGTACCGGACGTACTGGTCGTCCTTGAAGAGGTAGACCTTGTCCGTGTCGAGCACCGAGTTGACGGCCGCGTCGATACCGCGCGAGAAGTTGTCCGGCAGCCCGCGCCAGCCGCGCATGATGGGTGTCGGCCCGCCCAGCAGCTTGTCGTTGGGGACGTCGTAGCGGACGTACAGGTCGTCCTTGAAGAACCAGCTGACGTTGGGGTCGCTCTGGTGGTTGACGGCCGCGTCGACGCCGAGTTGGAAGTCCGGCGGCAGCCCCGTCCACGCCTCGGCGATGCCGAGCGGGTAGCCCGGCTCCACCTTGTCGGAGTCCAGGTCGTAGCGGACGTACTGGCTGTCCTTGAAGAGGTACACGATGTGCGGCTGGTCCCGGCGGTTGAGCGCGGCGTCGATACGGCGCCCGAAGCTGTCCACCAGGCCGGGCCAGTTGCCCTCGATGAGCTTCGGGTATCCCTCGAAGCCGTGGTTCTCCCGGATGTCGTAGCGCACGTAGGAGTTGTCCTTGAGGATCCACATGATGGGGTCGTTGCCCTTGGCCCTCACCACGGCGTCGATGCGCCGGTTGAAGGATCCTCGTGAAGCGGTGTGCTCTGCCACGTTCCACACCCTCTCGCGGTCGATGGGTCTGGTTGGCGCCGGCCGGCGGCGGTTCGAGCTCGCTCCGCCACCTTGCCAGTCCACTACGGTCGTGTCACGCCACCATCACGTATCGGCTCATCTCTCCCTCATCCTGCTATTCAGATCGAGCCATAGCACATCCACCCGAACTGCCTCGGTGACCGCGTCTGCCACCCATACATCTCAGGCTCGCCTCAGGCCCCCTGACACCCCGGGGCTCCGCCCCAGGTCAACCGCCGCTGTCGCCGGCCCCAACGCCGCAGGACGTTGACTGGCAGGCAGGTGTTCGGCCGAAAGCTTCGCCGACGTATGAGGTTTTGAGGTATCCGGCCCACCACGAATTTTTCGGCCTTCGTTCACGTGATGTCTGCATGGCGGGAGTCGTCTCGTTCGGTCTGCGCCGCGACCGTCGTGCCGCCCCCTTCCCCGCGACCTCTGGACGGACCCCGTGACCGCAATACGTACGCGCCGCCGGCACCGTGATCGCGCTCTTCTCCTCCTTGTCCTCTTTCTCCTCGTCATCGGTTCGGCACTGGTCGGCACGTCGGCCACCGCTCCTGCCCACGCGGCGGCTCCGTCCGGTGACATCCGTGTCAACGAAGTGGTGACCACCGGGGACGTAGCGGACTCGATCGAGCTGTACAACAAGGGCACCGCGGCGACCGACATCTCGGGCTGGATCCTCAAGGACGACAAGGACGGCTCGAAGTACAAGATCGCTTCAGGGACCACGCTGGCCGCGGGCGCTTCCCGCGCCTTCGATGTCCACGGCGCGTTCGGGCTGGGCTCGGACGACAAGGCCCGCCTGTATCTACCGGACGGTAAGACCCTGGTCGACAACTTCTCCTGGAGCAAGCACTCCGCCCCCTCGTGGTCGCGCTGCCCCGACGGCACCGGCGCCTTCAAGGCGGCCAGGGTGACCTTGGGCGCCGCCAACGACTGTGGTGGCGGGGGCGGCACCACACCGGCTGCGTGGCCCGGCAGCAGCCACGTGACGACCGCTGACGCCTCCGGCGTCTTCGGGCAGGATCTCAGCGGCCTCTACCAGGACGGGAGCGTCATGTGGGCCGCCCAGAACAGCGGCAGGCTGTGGCGCCTGACCCGCAACGGCTCCGGCGACTGGTCTCCCGACACCGGCAACGGCTGGTCCTCCGGCAAGGCCCTGCGCTTCCCCGGTGGCTCCGGCCGCCCCGACAGCGAGGCCGTCACCGTGACCGGCAGCGGCCCCGCCGCCGGTGTATTCGTTGCCGGCGAACGCAACGGAGACGCCTCCGGCACCAGCCGCCTGTCCGTCCTCAAATACGATGTTTCCGGCACCGGCTCCACCCTGACCGCCACCAAGGAGTGGAACCTCACCTCGGACCTGCCGCCCGTCGGCTCCAACCTCGGCTTCGAAGGCATCACCTGGGTCCCCGACGCCTACCTGACCAGCGCCGCCTTCAAGGACGCCTCCACCGGCACCGCCTACGACCCGGCACGCTACGGCGCTCACAGCGGTGGCGTGTTCTTCACCGGCGTCGAGGGCACCGGCATGATCCACGGCTACGTCCTGCAGGACTCCGGCGCCTTCACCCGCGTCGTGTCCGTCAACAGCGGCATGAGTGGCGTCATGGAACTGCAGTGGGAGCCCCAGGCCGCCCGCCTGTGGGCCGTCTGCGACGACACCTGCAACGGTCAGCATCGCACCCTAGAGATCGGCACCTCCGGCGCCTTCACCACCACCGCCGTCTACAACCGCCCCACCGGTATGCCCAACTACAACAACGAAGGTTTCACCCTGGCAGGCGCCGACGAGTGCGTCGCCGGCTCCAAGCCCGTCTACTGGTCCGACGACGGCAACGACGACGGCCACGCACTGCGCAAGGGCACCATCACCTGTTGACTCCCGTGCCCGCAGGCCGAATGCTCTGCGCGTGACCACTGACTGAAAGCTGATCGACGCGGGCTCTGGCCGCAGCCGCCGCCGGAGTCCGGGCCGATGCCTCGCCGGTGGCGCAACGCTCTGGGGTGCACCATGCTGTTCAGTCGTGACACGCTCAGCGCCTGGAACCACCGCGAGCCACATGCGCCAACGGCGCCTGGTCTCGCGGCACTTCGCGATCATCGCCGCCGTACGCCCTCCTGTGCACGGCCATCTCGCCCAGGCCGGTTCCGGGCCTCGGCCCCGACTTCTCCGGCCGCGGATACAGAGGAGCCCCGAATGACCGAGCGGCCCGCCATCGCCTTGGACCCCGAAGGCCGCGACCGGCACGGCGAGGACGCCCGGCTGCGTGCTCATGGCCCGCTCGTACGGGTCGATGTGCTCGGCGTCGAAGCCTGGGCCGTCTCCGACCCCGTACTGCTGCGGCGGCTCCTCGTGGACCCCCGTGTCTCGAAGGACGCCCGTCGGCACTGGCCCGCCTACCCCGGCCGGATCGCGGGTGTCTGGCCGCTGGAGCTGTGGGTGGCGGTGGAGAGCATGTTCACCGCCTACGGCGACGAGCACCGCCGCCTGCGCCGCATCATCGGCCCTGCCTTCGCCGCGCGCCGCGTCAACACCCTGGCACCGGTCATCGAACGGATCACCGCCGATCTACTTGACGGCCTCGCCACAACACCCCCCGGAACACCGGTGGACCTGCGAGAACACTTCGCCTATCCGCTTCCGATCCAGGTCGTCTGCCACCTGGTGGGCCTGGCCGACGTGGACGTACCGCACTTCCGCCGTACCGTCGACAAAGTCTTCTCCACCAGCCTGAGCCCGGCCGAGGCAGGCGCCAACGTCAAGGAGATGTACGCGTTGCTGGCCGGCCTCGTCGCCGCCAAACGGGCCGCGCCCGGCGACGACCTGGCCTCGCACCTCATCGCAGCGCGGGACGGCGAGGAGGACGGCTCTCGCCTGACCGAGGCGGAACTGCTCGACACCCTCCTCCTCGTGATCAACGCCGGCTATGAGACCACCGTCGACCTGATCGACCAGGCCACGACGGCCCTGCTCACCCGGCCCGACCGGCTCGCCCAGGTGCGGGCCGGCCGCATCACCTGGTACGACGTCGTGGAGGAGACGCTGCGCTGGGAGGCCCCGATCCCCTACCTGCCCATGCGCTATGCGGTCGAAGACATTCCACTGCCCGGCCACGGCCTGACGATCCGCAAGGGGGACGCGATCCTCGCCTCGTACGCGGCTGCGAACCGGCACCCCGGCCTGCACGGCGCCACCGCCGACCACTTCGACCCCACGAGAAAGGACAAAACCCACCTCTCCTTCGGACACGGGGTACACGCCTGCCTGGGCGCCCCACTCGCCCGGCTGGAAGGCGCGATCGCTCTGCGCGGCCTCTTCGAGCGCTTCCCGGCCCTCGCCCTCGCCGTCCCCGCCAGCCGACTGCGCCCCCTGCCGAGCTTCGTCTCCAACGGCCACCGCGAACTGCCGGTCATACTCCGCCCTGCGTCGTGCGAGGAAACCCCGGCATGAGCCCCTCACGAGCAGAACGTCGAGCCGTCGGAGCCCCGTAAGGTGCCTCCTGCGTTTACACGTTGTCGTCGACACCCAGCACGAGAAAAGCTCGCGCCCGTACCGTACGTCCTCGAATCGGCCGTACCGTACGGGCGCGGGCAGCGCGCAGCCCTACGGCATCACGTTCGCCCGATCTCCAGATCCGCGGTGATCAGCACGGTGGCCTCCGCCGAGAACTCGTAGGCCGAGTCGTTCCGCACGTCGGGCCTGCCGGTCATGTAGAACTCCGCGACGACCTTGCCGCTCTGGTAGTCGTCGGGGTCCAACCGCAGCTTTATCGACTGCTTGCCGAGTTCCCAGTCCTCTTCCCTGCCTCCGTGGTAGGCAGTGAACTCGTAGGACTGGAGGGAAACGGCCCAGATGCGGTGATCGCGGTAATCCCGGCAGATGGGACTGTGGAATTCAAAGGGTTGCTCATCCGTCGCCGGCTTCGAGATCGACTGCCGAGGCACCTTCAGTTTCACGGTTCGGAAGGCGAGCGCCATGCGGTTCCCTTCTTTGCGAGAGCAGGCAGTACTGCCGGCTCCCGCTACGTCGGGCCTCGCGGGGGCTTTCCAGCGAGGGTGGTCCGCCTCATTGGTAACACGATGACGAGGGCCACCACATGGACGAGTTTCAGCCCCGGGGCAGGCACGATCGCATTTCAGCCAGGCAAGACGAAGCGCCCTTCGAGCCGATTCGCCGCTTCCCACCCGAAGGCACGGAGGTTGGCCGGAACTGTCGCCTGGGCGAATGCTGATTGAGGAGCGCCATGGCGACCTCTCTGTTCCGTGAGGGAGCGAATATGGAATGCAGGCACATAACACCGCTGTAGCCGCCAGGAAACGGTCACTGCTCCTGATGGCCGGCAGTATAGGAAATGACCAACTTCAGTCATGATGTCGTAGCTTCCGCGGGAATCTTGGTTCGTTGCCGACCGGGAAGTCGTGGGGTGGCGGATGCCGTCGATGCGGACGGTTCTGGAGGCAAACAAGCAGTCTGCGGCGGTGCGGGTGGAGGAGTTTGCAGCCGTGCTGGAGCGAGCGTGGCCGACTTAGGCGGACGCGCCTGCCGTGGTGGCTGAAGTCAGGGGGTGATGGCATATTCGGTGAAGTGGCCACAGGTGGTGAAACCGAGGCGGCGGTAGACGGGTTCTCCGTCGGCGGATGCCTGTAGCACCGCGGTCTCGTAGCCCGCTTCGCGTGCGGTGTGCAGGGTGGCCAGGGTGATGGCGCCGCCATAACCACGACGGCGGTCAGTGGCGAGCGTGGCGATGTTGTAGATCCCGGCGACACCCGCGTGCAGGAAGACCTCGGCCGAGCAGACGGGACGGCCGTCTACGTAGCCGACCAAGTAGCGGGCAGGGCAGTCAGCAGTGAGCGCCAAGTCGGCGGCGTCGGCGAAGAACCGGCGCACTGTGGCGGCGGGCGGGTTCCAGTTCGCAGCGAGGACCGTGGCGTAGTCGGCGAGTTGCTCCGGAGTGGTTACCGGGCGGATTTCCAGGTCGCCGACGTGGGCCTCGGGGAGAGGGCCGCGCAGGTCCTTCCGCATACCCGCCTCGGTCTCCGACGCCTCCAAGCCGGCGGCCTCTACGTACTCGGCAAGATTGTCCGGTGTGGAGGCAGGGCCCACCCACCAGGAAAAGGGGCGGCCGGTGGCGGTCAAGGTCCGGGCCGTCTCCGCGGCGCGGTCCGGGGCAGTGTCCGGGTCGAAGCGGGCCGCCGCGACGATGTTGAAGGTGTCGTCGGCGAGACCGCTGTCGGCGATCAGCAGGTCGCCGGTCTCGGTGACGGACGCGCCTTTCAGGTTTCGGTGCAGGTGGCAGGCATGCTCGGCGAGGTTCAGCTCCATGGCGAGCAAAAGGTCGGAGTCATTGAGCGACGGAAGATTCGCGGGCTTCATGTTGGTTCATTCCAGCATGCCGGCTGCGGTGTTAGCAGGTGCTTTTCCGTGTCTGTGAATGGGCCGTTCAAGAGCTGCCCACTGGAGCGGGGTGATCATGTTGGCAGTCAAGACGCGGCATGGCGGCGCGCGCGGCGGAGTCGGTCAGTGCGCGGGCTACAGCACGGAAGCGCCCCACCCCCGTCGCACGAGTGTCGGCAACCCACCTGCCCGGGCCCGGCCGCCGGCTCGTGCTCTGACGGGCGCGGTGGGGAGCCGAACTGCTCACCGAGAAGCGCAGACCGGTTCCGCGATCACGTCGCCGGCCGTGGCGGACACCCGGGCGCCCGTGAGGGCTCGCGCCGAGGCGCTCGTCCAGTTACCCCTCCAGGGGCCCTTTCGGCCACTCCGCTTCCGTACCGGGTCGGCTGCCGCTACGGTGACGTCAATGCGCCAGGTGCGCAGGGTGTGCCGGGAAGTCTGGTCGGCGTCGAAATGGCCTTTGGGCCTCCCGGCGGCTCACTGGAGGGACCGTGCGTCACGCCCCACCCTCCGTGGCCCCTGTTCTGCGGCGTGCGCTGGAGGAGCCACCCGATTCCCGGCTGACCGTCCGCTCCCGCACCGACGCAGGCGACGAAACGGATCTGCAACTAGCCGGCGAACTCGACGTACACACGGTGAGCCTGCTGCGCGAAGCCACTGTCACCCACCTGAAGTCCGGCCACCGTCGGCTGCGGTTGGACCTGTCCGGCATCACCTGGTGCGACAACGCCGGCCTCTACACCCTCCTGGGCGTACGGGGCGCCGTCCACGCCGCGCAGGGCCAACTGGAGCTGACAGCCGCCAGCGAAACAGTCGACCGCGCCTTGGCCCGCACCGGCGTAGGTCCTCGCCTGGGTCCCGGCCACGGCGTCCTCGGCCAACTGAACCGTAACGGCACCTTCCGGTAGCGGTGCGCGCTGCGCTGGTCCGGCCGACGACCTTCATGCTCCGACAGTTCCGGGCCATCGCCACCCGCTTCGACGAACCGGCCGACCGCTACCCGCTGTCTCGCAGGGCTCCTCAAGGCTTAAGGACAGTCCCCGTACCTTGAGGGTCTTCCGACGCGGCCGCGGAACCGGCGACCCGGCGGGACCGCCCGGACGGACCGGGGCCGAACAGCCCCACGGCGAGGGCCACGCCCGCCAGCGCGGTGGCGCTCCACAGCAGAGGAGTGATGCCGGCCGTTTCCACCACGACACCACCGAGAAAGGCGCCCAAGGCGATAGCCGCGGTGAAGACACCCACATAGAGCCCGGTGACGTGTTCGATGCGTTCCGGTGCGGCCTGAGCCATCCAGATCTGACCGGCCACCGACACCCCGCCGTAGGCCAGGCCCCACAGGGCGATGCTGACGCCGGCGACTCCGGTGACGGCGCCGAAGGCCGCGAGGAGCGCGATGCCCGCGCCGATACCGATCGTCAGGCCCAGAACCGTGCCCCGGGCGCGCCGCGCCGCCGATGCGCCCGCCACGAAGTTGCCGATCAGCCCGAAGAGGCCGTAGACCAGCAAGAGCAGAGAGATGGCTCCAGGGGTCGATCCGGTGCGCTCTTCGAGGACGGGCCGCACGTACGTATAGGCGGCGAAGTGCGCGGTGACGAGGAACACGATCAGCACCAGGCCGACCGTCACCGGAGCGGTACGCAGAAGGGGCTCGCGGCGGGCGGGGTGGTGCGCGCCATCCGGCGCGGCCGGGCGGGGCAGCCGGGGCAGCGTCGGCAGCAACCCGGCAGCGAGAACCAATGCGGCGGCGGACAGGGCGGCGAACGCGGCGCGCCATCCGAAGGCGTTGCCGACGAAGGTGCCCAGAGGCACGCCGATCACCGAGGCTGCCGCGACCCCGCCGATGGTGCAGGACACCGCCAGCGCGACATTGCGGGGAGCGACGAGCCGCGCTGCGACCGCGGAGGCCAGGCCCCACACCGCCCCCATCCCGACCCCGACGACGACCCGGGAGACGACGAGCAGGCCGAAACCGTCCGCCGCAGTGGTCAACGCGTTGCCGACGGCCAGCACCACCATCGCCGCCGCCAGAACCGCGCGCCGGTCGAGCGCGCCCACCACGCGTACCACCAGCGGAGCCGTGACGGCGGTCACCAAACCGGTGATCGTCAAGCTGAACCCCGCCCGGCCGGAGGAGATGTGCAAGCCGTCGGCCATCGGTGTCAGCACGCCGACCGGCAGCATCTCCGACGTCACGACCACGAACGTACTCAACGACAACACGGCCACCGCCACCCACTGCCACAACGTGGTACCAGCTGAAGCGGACCCGACTTCCTTCACCGACGCATCTACACGCATGACGGCAGCCAACAGCGCGCCGGCCCCCTGATCAACGGCGAGTTCCTCATGGATCGATCAGCTAGATTGATTGATGGCCGGGTGGGCGGTCGAGTGGGCGGGTGGATCGATGGGACGTCGGGAGGGGGCGGTGGGGGCCATGGACCAGGTTCACGTCCAAGAAATCGAGTGCCTGCTCACGCTGGCCGAAGAGCTGCACTTCGGCCGGACGGCCGGACGCCTGGGCTACTCCCAGAGCCGGGTCAGCCAGCTCGTCGCCGCCCTCGAACGACGCGTCGGCGTACGGCTCGTCGAACGCACCAGCCGGCGCGTGGAGCTGACCCGGTTCGGTGCGCAGTTCGTCGATGAGGTACGTCCGGCGTACGAGGCGTTGGTCACCGTGTTCGCCCGGGCGCGCGAGCGTGCCGGTCACGGGTCGCTGCGCCAGTTGCGTATCGGCTTCCACGGCAGCATCTACGAAGAGGTCACCGAGGCGTTCCGCCGGCTGCGCGCGCACCATGAGGTCACGATGGCGCTGAGCGAAATCCCCCTGGGCTCGCCCTTCTCCGCCGTACTCGACGGCCGGCTCGACGCTGCCGTGGTCGAACTGCCCGTAGCGGAAGCCGCGTTGACCGTCGGGTTCCGGTTTCCTCCGCAGGACCGGCTGCTCGCTGTCGCCTCCACCCACCCGCTGGCCGACGCCGGACACGTCCACGTCGAGGAACTCGTCGGCCTGGACGTCCTCCACCCGACCGGAGACGCCCCCGCCTACTGGAGAGCCGCCCACGTACCGCGTTCCACCCCCGCCGGAGTGCCCATCCGCTCGACCCGGGGTATCACCAGCGTCCAGGAGGGCCTGGCGCTCGTGGCCGCCGACGACCACGCCATGCTGGTCTGCCGGCCGCTGGCCGAGCGTGTCACCCGCAGCGACGTGCGTTACCTCTTGATCGACGGCCTTGACGCGCCGTCACAGATGGGGCTGATCTGGCGCACCGACCACACCACACCACAGCTCACCATGCTCGCCCAGCTCCTGCGGGAGGAGTTCACGCGCCCAAGCCGGAGGGAGTTGCCGTCGCTGCTGCCCGTCCGTGAACCCGGCACGCCAGGCTGACACCACCTAGCGTCTGCTGCCAGCCCGGCGGCCCGGCCTCACTTCAGGTGCCGGGCGAAGAACCGGCCCCCGTCCTCCAGCTCGAACCACGGGGTGCCGGTGTGCCCGCCCATATTGGCGTGCAGCGTCTTCTCCTTGGTGCCGAATGCGTCGAACAGGTCCAGGGCCCGCTGCCGGGGATTCCCTTCGTCGTCCCATTGCAGCAGGAAGAGGAGCGGAATCGTGACCTGCCGGGCTTCCTCGCGCTGGGCGCGGGGCACGTAACCCCCGGCGAAGAAACCGGCGGCCGCGATGCGCGGTTCGACCACCGCGAGCCGGATGCCGACGGCGGTCCACCCCGAATACCCGACCGGGCCGCCGATCTCGGGCAGCGCAAGGAGGGCGTCCAGGGTGGTCCGCCATTCCGGGACCGTCTTTTCGACCAGCGGGCCGACGAAGGACTCGAAGACCTCGTCGACCGGCTCGCCGGACTGCATCGCCCGGCGGAGTTCGGCGCGAGCCTGCTCGTCGGCGGCGGAACGGGGCCGGTCACCGCACCCGGGGGCATCGATGGCGGCTACCGCGTAGCCGTACGCCGCGGTTTGCCGGGCCCGGGCCACCAGCCGGGGCTCCCTCTTGGGCAGGCCGTTGTTGTGGGCCATCAGGATCAGTGGGGCCGGTGCTGTGGATTCAGGCGTCCACAGGGTGCCGGGGATCTCGCCGAGGGTGAATTCGCGCTCCAGGACGCCGTCGCCGAGGCGCTGTTCGGAAGTGAATTGCATGGTCGTACCTTTCGGGAGTGCTCGTGAACGGCGCTCCCGGACGACCTATCGCCCGACCGTGACCCCGGAGGGGAGCACCCATGTCGATACTGCGTTCACGGGTACCACCTCCTCGTTTTCTCGCACGGCCTCCGGAAAAGTAGCAGTGGTCCGCCGCGGTCCGCCAACGGTTTTCAGGGGCCGCGCGGCACTGCCTGACCGCTTACCCGCTTGTCCACGCCCCCTGCACTAGTGCACAGGAAGGGGCTCCTCCCGGCCACTGACCGGGGCGATCCCTGAGCGCGCACGCCTTTCGCCCACCAGCGCACTAGTTCTCCACTGAAGCAACTACCCGCTTCCCAAGGGGCTTTCACGATTGAACGCTTGCTGTGTACGCCGTACGCTCGCCTCATGACGACCAACGAGATACTCATCAGCGGAGCTGGCATAGCAGGGCCCGCGCTGGCGTACTGGCTACGCGAGGGAGGTTTTGCGGTCACGATCGTGGAGCGCGCGCCGGAACCCCGGCCGGGTGGGCAGGCCGTGGATCTGCGCGGCGCCGGCCGCGCCGTGATCGAGCGGATGGGCCTGCTGGACCGGGTCAGGGCGGAGAGCCTGGACCAGCGCGGATTCGCGGCCGTCGACGCCTCCGGCCGCGTCACCGCTCGGATGTCCGCGGACAGCTTCGGCGGCGAGGGGATCGTCTCCGAGATCGAGATCCTCCGCGGCGATCTCGCCCGTCTGCTGTACGAGGCCACCCTGCCGGACACGCGGTACCTCTTCGACGACACCGTCACCGGGATCGACCAGGATGCGGACGGAGTCACCGTCACCTTCGAAAAGGCCGCGCGGCGCCGGTTCGGGCTGGTCGCGGGTGCGGACGGGCCGCACTCCAAGGTACGCGCGCTGGCCTTCGGACCAGAGGGTGACTTCGTCCGTCCGCTCGGCCTCTACACGGCCTGGTTCACCGCACTCGACCCGCTCGACCTCGACGGCTGGTTCCTGATGCACAACGCGCCCGGCGGCCTCGTCGCCACCGCCCGGTCCGGGCGCCTGCCCGGCGAGATCAAGGCCGGATTCAGCTTCCGCTCGCCACCGCCGGCCTTTGATCGGCACGACGTCACCGCGCAGAAAGAACTCGTGGCACGGCACTTCGCCCACGTCGGCTGGGAGGCGCCGCGCCTGCTGCGGGCGATGCGTACCGCTCCGGATTTCTTCCTCGACTCCATGGGTCAGGTCCGCCTCGACAGCTGGTCGCGCGGCCGGGTGGCGCTGCTCGGCGACGCCGGGTACTGCGCGACCCCGCTGACCGGCCTCGGCACCAGTCTCGCCCTGGTCGGCGCCTACGTCCTGGCCGGTGAACTCGCCGCCGCCGGGGGTGATCACCGCGTCGCCTTCCGCCGCTACGACGAGGTGATGCGGCCCTACGTGAGCCAGGCCCAGCAGTTGCCACCGGGCGGCGCGTCAGGCTTCGCGCCCTCGAGCCGGCTCGGCATCTGGCTGCGGAACCTCTCCATGCGGCAGATGACCCGCTGGCCGATGCGGAAGCTGCTCGCCGCGCAGTTCGCCAAAGCCGGGAACATCGCCCTGCCGGAATACGCTCCGCCCGGACCCTGTGGGGCCGCTCCCGGCCACAGGTCGGCGACTGCATAGACAGGATCGGGCATACAGGTGCGCGGCATCGCGCCAACCCTCCCAGGCGATGTCACAGGCCCGCCCTATGGTCAACACGAGCAGGCAGAGTGCCTGTTCGCTGCCGAGGGGAGGGCCCGTGAGCGACGGTATCCAGTGGATGGTCGGTGCGACGACGAGTTCCGGGTGGATGTTGGACGTGCACTTCGCCCGGGGCATCGACGCCGAGGAACTGGCGCTTCGTATGGGGCGCAGTGGGGAGCCGTGGCCGGGCCGATGACCGATGGGCGAGGTGGGCGCGCTTGACGTCGATGCCTACCCCGACCGTGGGCCGGGCAGCGCCGTGGTGCGCGTCGGCGAGGACGCCGGCTGGGCGTTCGCCATCACCTACGGTCCTTGTCTCGACCGGCTGGAAAGGGTCTCTCGTGACGGCGTGGAAGCTGTCCACTACCACTACAACTCGGAGCATCCGCCCACCACTGTCATGTACGCGCGCGACGGCCACACGGTCTGCGGATTCGGACTGTGCGAGGAACGCCACCGCTACGGCCGGGAGCCTGATCTGCTCCTGCCCGGCCTCGTGGCCGCCGGCATTCTGCGTCCCGACGGCGAGACCTACTGCGATCGCGACATAGCTGACTACGACGCTCGCAAGCGCCGCGGCCTGGCCGTCTTCGAGGAACGCTGCGGCCTGTCCCTGCCTCGCGCCGCACTCGCCGAAGGCGCCCTCCCCAGGTTTTGAGGGTGACCATGGCCTGTTCGACGAGTGCACGGATCTTCGCGTGTGAGCAGTTGACGGCCCGCTGGCCAGGGGAGAGAGTCTCCCAGCGCCCCCAGTAGGGAACTCGCACGGTGCCGCCGGCGCCCCGGTAGTCCTTGTCGGCCCAGCAATCCACCCCGGCCCCCGCCAGGGCTCCGATGGTGCCGTGGGTTCGCGCGGCCTTGATGTCGTGGACGGGTCCCGGCAGCGCGGGCGAGGCCCACAGCAGCCGTCCTGCCGGGTCGGCGATCATCTGCACGGTCATGCGCCGTGCTTCTTAACCGCCTCGGCGAGGGTTGGCGCCAGAGCGGCCAGGATGTCGACGGCCTCGGCGATGTGCCGGTAGGCGGTGGTGGTGCCCACACCGAATCCGGCGGCGAGCTGGGCGTTGGGGGTACCCCCAGCCGGAGGCTGGGGGAGTATGGCCGCATCGCAGATGAGCCAGCACGAGCAGTGCCTGCCGTCCGGCGGCCGGCCGGCGCCATCGTGTCCCTTGCGCAAGACGGCGTGCGGTCAACTCACGGGCGAGGAAGCGCAGAGCGGAGGTGGGCAGATCCACCCCGGCTGGGTAGACAAGCATGCGGAAAGCTCCTGGCAGGATGGCTTGTACTCGACACGCACCCGTCTACCAGGAGCTTCTCTACGTCCGGACCCCGCCCTTACCCCCAGTGGCTCTGCTCCGCACGCAGGTTGAGGACACCTCGGTGGGCGTTGGCATGAGGGAGCGCGCGCGGAAGTGCTCGGCGCCGATCACGAGCGCGGGACGGTGGTCGAAGCGACACCGATCCATTCGTGTCCGCGTCGTGCTCGGCTACCTGCGAGCCGGGCGCGAGCTGGATCCGGTCGAGTTTGCGGCTCAGGGCCGACTCGGACTCCTTCCGGTGTGCTCAGCTGCGTTCAGCGAGGAGCAGTCCCGCCCGGGGACTCTGCGCCCAGGAGCGTGAGCAGCCCGGGGAATCTCTTCTCGATGTCCGCGCGTCGTAGTCGGATGCCCTTGCGGTTGCCGTAGTCGACCTCGTCAATGAGACCTGCCTCGCGCAGGACCCGGAAGTGGTGGGTCTGGGTCTGCTTCGAGATCGGAAGATCGAACGAGTTGCAGCCCCGCTCGCTGTCGCTGCGGTCGGCGGCCAACTCCGTCATCACCGAACGACGGTGCTCGTCGGCGAGGGCGCGGAACACCGCACCCAGATCGAGCGCATCGGCCTCCGGGCCGACCAGGTTCCTCCCGGCCACGCCGCACCTCCTTCAAGTACGACTTGCATCGTACCTGAAGGACGTGCTCCACTGAGGTACGAAAATTTTCGTACCTTGGTCCCGGTTGTGCTGCCCCGTGCCGCCGCCCCCTGAAACCAGGGCCGGCACTCGCCGGGGACCTGGTCATCGACACTCCGAGAGGTCATCGTCATGAAGAAGCCCGAGGTGCTGATAGTCGGTGCCGGAATCGCAGGGCCCGCACTCGCCTACTGGCTCTCCCGGAATGGATACCGGCCGACGGTTGTCGAACATGCCCGGCAGCTGCGCTCCGGTGGTAGTGCGATCGTCGTGAAGGGGCCCGCGGTCCCGGTCGCCGAGCGCATGGGCATCCTCCCGCAGCTCCGCGGACTCGCCACCCGCAATCGGTCGCTGACCCTGCTCGACCCCGGCGGCAGGCGGATCCTGCAACTCCCGCTCACCTCGGACAAGGCGCCGACGGTCGAGGTGACCCGAGCCGACCTGTCCGAGGTGCTCCATCGGTCGGCGCAGACCGAGGCCGAGTTCTTGTTCGACGACACGGTCACCGCTCTCGACCAGGACGCAGGCGGGGTGGACGTCACCTTCCGGCGGTCCGCGCCACGGCGCTTCGACTTGGTAGTCGGTGCCGACGGGATGCACTCCACCGTACGGCGCCTGGTGTTCGGACCCGAGCGGCAGTTCGCGAGCGACCTGGGCCTGTACGGCGCGACCGTCCCGCTGGAACCCGACGCCATCGAGGACCCGACCGAGATGACGATGCTGACCGTGCCGAACCGGATGCTGGTCCTCCACCCCTCGCGGACCACTCCGCTCGCGATCTTCACCTTCCGGGCCGCACAGCCGGCGCCCCACGACCGCAAGAACGTCGCCCTTCACAAGCAGACCGTGGCCGACGCCTACGCCGACGTGCGGTGGCGGGCACCGGAACTCGTGGCGGCGTTCCTCGACCACCCGGCTCCGTTCTTCGACCCCCTGACCACCGTCCGGGTGCCCTCGTGGTCCCGCGGACGGGTCGTACTGCTCGGGGACGCGGCGGCGGCGACAGCCCTGCTGGGTGACGGGTCCAGCATGGCGATGGCGGGCGCGTACGCCCTCGCAGAAGAGCTCGCCGCCCATCCCGGTGATCACGCCCGCGCCTTCGCCGCCTACGAGTCGCGGCTCCGCCGTGAGGTAGGCCCGCGGCAGCGACGTGTCGGTCTGCTCTCCAGGCTCATGGTGCCCCGCACCCGGCCGGGCCTCGCGGTGCGCAACGCGGTGGGCCGCACGGTCGGTCGCACGAACCGGATCGCCTCTCGCGAAGCCGCGAACCGGTAGACCGGGCCCGCACCGACCGGTCACCGGTCGGTGCGCAGCTCCGCGGTAGCTCTCAGCCGTGTCGGCGCCGCCATGCCCGACGAGCCCGGCGTGGCAGGCCATCACCGATGCGGCAGGTCGGCTGCTGGCGGCCTCACCCACCGTTCCGGGCGCTCGCCACGACACGGGTGCTGCCGGTGACTACGCCCCCCGCGACGCGGAGGTGAAGTGCTGGACGGACAAGGTGCATCGAGGCGCCGGCGGCACCACCCGGGCGCCCGTCCGCGGTCGGCATCTCAAGCTGCGGCGACGTCGGCACAACAGCAGCCAGGCCGGAATCCGTTGCCTCGGCGACCAAGCCATGGCCGCCCTGAAGGGCTGGCGCCTCCCGCGGAAACTCCGCTGTAGCACCAACCGAGCCACTGCCATCGTGAAGACCATCCCCGCCCTTCGTCACGCCTCAACCTGAGGTTGGAAAGGGCTCACTACGAGCAGGCCACCGATCCTCGATGGTGGGAACTCCACGGACGCCGCCTCACCTGAGGCCTCGGCAGGGTCTGGATGGAGCCCAGATGTTGGTGCCGGCGTCCGGGGGCTTGCGGTGTCGGCAGCCCAGCGCACTCCCGTCATCACAGGTCACAAGGCACGTCTGCTTCGTCACGTCCCGGAGGAAGTAACCGATTGGTAGACCCAGCTACCCAGCTTGAGTACAAATTACACACATCCCCCCTCTTCATATTGGCCCTGATGCTCTAGATTGACCGTGCTTCCGGAGTTCGGTCACGAAGCGACCAAGAATGATCTATACGTCCGGCGCCGCAAACAGCCGGTTTCGACGGGGTCCGGCGCGCCCGAAAGGTCCGGCAGGACGGGTGAATCCGCAGGGCCGGGGTGGGGTTGTCCAAATAGACCAAGTAGATCAAGTAGCGCTGAAACAGCCGGGATGTCATCCGGGAGGCGGGGGCCTCTCGCGGAGAGGAACAGCGCGGAGCGGGGGGCGGGGGCCTCCCGGGGGCGAGGAACAGGGTGAGGCGAACACGTCGAACCACTGGGAACCGGGGGGTTCTGTGCAACAGGGGGGATTAGTCAACCCGTTTCCGTCGGCGCGCGGGCGTCTGGCGAACGGGGCAAGCAGCCAGCCCACGATCGACTGGGAACAGCGGTACCGCCGTACCGTGATCACCAGCGACTCCGTCGCCACCGCCTTCGTGGTGGCGGCAATCGGGATCTTCTTCGGGGCCCGCGACGCGGCCAACTGGCACGAGAAGTGGGGAATTCTCGCTTTCGGCACCGAACTGCTGGTGCTGGGAGCGCTTGCGGTGAGCCGGGCGTGGGCTCCGGCCGTGCTCGGCCAGGGTGCCGAGGAATTCCGCCGGCTCGGCCGTTCACTGTTCACGGCGGCCGTCGTACTGGCGCTCGGCGGAATCGCCCTCACCTCGCGCAACATCAAACTATGGATCTTCGTCGCGATCCCCGCGATCGCGCTCGTCACCATGATCGCGCGGTATCTGCTGCGCCTCGCGCTGCACAAACAGCGCAAGGAAGGGCGGTGCCTCAGACCGGTGCTCGCCGCCGGGAGCCCGGACACCGTGCGCGATCTGATCACCAGGGCCCGTAAGTTCCCGCACCTCGGGTGGCGGGTGGACGCCGTGTGCACGACGGACGGTCACGGGCTCGACGGCGACCAACTGGACGGAGTGCGGGTCGTCGGCCGGCTGACGGACGTCGCCAACCACGTACGCCGCGACGGTTACCGTGTCGTCGCGATCACTCCGGACCCGCACTGGTCGCCGGACCGGCTGCAGCGACTGGCCTGGAACCTCGAAGGCAGCGATGCCGAGATGGTCGTGGCCCCCGTGCTGATGGAGGTGGCCGGTCCGCGGCTGCACGTCGACGCGGTGCTCGGGATCCCGCTGCTGCGGGTCAGCATGCCGACCTTCAGCGGGGGCCGCCGGGCGGTCAAAGGAGTCGTCGACCGGTTGGGCGCGGCGTTCCTGCTGGTGCTGTTCGCGCCGCTGATGGTGCTCGTCGGGCTGCTCGTGCTGGCGGACAGTCCTGGTGGGCCGGTCTACCGCCAGCGCAGGGTCGGCAAGGACGGCCGCGAGTTCACCATCTTCAAGTTCCGCACCATGGTCGCCGGGGCCGACGCGGCGCGCTCCGGGCTGGCCGACCGCAACGAGGGGGCGGGGCTGCTGTTCAAGATCCGCCGGGACCCGCGGGTGACCCGGGTGGGAGCGGTGCTGCGCCGGTACTCGATCGACGAGCTTCCGCAGCTGTTCAACGTGCTCACCGGGTCGATGTCGCTCGTCGGCCCGCGGCCTCCGCTACCCGAGGAGTCCGCCGCGTACGGCCCGGACATCCGGCGGCGGCTGCTGGTCAAGCCCGGCCTGACCGGCCTGTGGCAGATCAGCGGGCGCAGCGACCTGCCGTGGGAGGAGGCGGTCCGGCTGGACCTGCGGTACGTGGAGGACTGGTCGCTCGCCCTGGACGCGGTGATCTTGTGGAAGACGCTGCGTGCGGTGCTGTACGGGCAGGGGGCCTACTGATGCGCGAGGGGCTGCGGCGAAACGATCCTGCCGGCGCGCGGACCGCAGGCCCGAAGGGTCTGCCTGGGGGGAGGGACAGGACATGAGGATCAGCGTTTTCGGACTCGGCTACGTGGGCTGTGTGTCGGCCGCGTGCCTGGCCGGCATGGGTCACGAGGTCATCGGGGTGGACGTGAACCGGGTGAAGGTCGACCTGGTCAACGACGGCAAGGCCCCGGTGGTCGAGGAGCGGATCGGCGAGCTCATCGCCGGGGCCGTGCGGACCGGGGCGTTGCGCGCCACCGGCGACGTCCGCGAGGCGGTCACGGGCAGCGAGGTGTCCCTGGTCTGCGTGGGCACGCCGTCGGAGCCCAACGGCAGCCTGTGCACCACGTACCTGGAGCGGGTCACCGAGCAGATCGGCGCCGCGCTGGCGGAGCGCGGCGGGCGGCACACCGTCGTCTTCCGCAGCACCATGCTCCCGGGCACCTGCCTGAACCTGCTGGTGCCGCTCCTGGAGAAGAACGTCGGCGGCACGGCCGGGGTGGACTTCGGGGTCGCGGTCAACCCGGAGTTCCTGCGCGAGGGCACGAGCGTGCGGGACTTCTTCGACCCGCCCAAGACCGTCATCGGCGAGCTGGATCCGGCGAGCGGCGATGTGGTGGCGGCGCTCTACGAGAGCCTGCCCGGCGAGGTGTTCCGGGTGCCGGTACCGACGGCCGAGGCGATCAAGTACGCGGACAACGCGTTCCACGGCCTCAAGATCGGCTTCGCGAACGAGCTGGGCGCGGTGTGCCAGGCACTCGGGGTGGACTCGCACCAGGTGATGGATGTGTTCCTGGCCGACCGCAAGCTGAACATCAGCCCCGCCTACCTGCGGCCCGGCTTCGCCTTCGGCGGCTCCTGCCTGCCCAAGGACCTGCGCAGCCTGGTCCACGCGGCGCAGCGGGCCGACGTCTCGGTGCCCATCCTCGCCCACGTGCTGCCCTCCAACTCCGCACATCTGGAGCGCGCGGTGAACCTGGTCGAGCGCACCGGCAAGCGCCGGGTGGGCCTGTTCGGGCTGTCCTTCAAACCCGGCACCGACGACCTCCGCGAGAGCCCGCTCGTCGAACTGGCGGAGCGGCTCTTCGGCAAGGGGTACGACCTGAAGATCTACGACGCCAACGTGAGCGTGTCCCGGCTGATCGGCGCGAACCGGGAGTACATCGAGACCCGGCTGCCGCACCTCGCGCAGCTGCTCGCGGACTCCGTCGGCGAGGTGCTCGAACACGCCGAGGTGTGCCTCGTCGGCACCAGGGACCCGGCCGTGCTGTCGGCGCTGCCCCATGGCGGCGACGGCCCGGTGATCATCGACCTCATCCACCTTCCCGACGCCGAAGCGCGCCGGGCCGAACCGGGGTACGTGGGCCTTGCTTGGTGACGCAAAGAGCGCCGGCGGGCCCGTCCGTCGCGCGCTGGTCCTGGTGGAGAACCTTTCGGTGCCGTTCGACCGGCGGGTGTGGCAGGAGTGTACGACGCTGCGCGACGCGGGCTGGACGGTGCACGTCATCTGCCCCCGGGGGGAGAAGCGGGACACGGAGCCGGAGGCGGTGATCGACGGGGTGCGGATCCACCGCTACCCGTTGCGCGCGGCCACCGGAGGGCCTGCCGGCTATCTGCGGGAGTACGGCTCGGCGTTGTGGCACACGGCCCGGCTGGCCCGCAAGGTCGGCCCGGTCGACGTGGTCCATGCCTGCAACCCGCCCGACCTGCTGTTCCTGCCGGCACTGTGGCTGAAGCGGCGCGGCGCGCGGTTCGTCTTCGACCAGCACGACCTGGTACCCGAGCTGTATCTCTCCCGGTTCGGACGCGGCGAAGACCTGCTCTACCGCGCCGTGTGCGCGCTGGAGCGGCTGACCTACCGGGCCGCCGACGTCGTACTGGCCACGAACGAGAGCTACCGGGACGTCGCGGTGCGCCGTGGCGGCCGGCGGCCGGAGGACGTCTTCGTGGTACGCAGTGCGCCCCAGACGGACCGGTTCCAACCGGCGCCGGTTGAGGCCGAGTTGAAGCGTGGTAAGCCTCACCTGTTGTGCTATTTAGGCGTCATGGGTCCGCAGGACGGCGTCGACTACGCCTTGCGGGCCCTCGCCACGCTGCGCGACGACCTCGGGCGGACCGACTGGCACGCGGTGTTCGTCGGCTCCGGCGACGCCTTCGACGCGATGGTGGAGCTGTCCCGGCGGCTCGGGCTCGGTGAGCAGGTGCAGTTCACCGGGCGCATTCCGGACGCCGACCTGGTGCGCTACCTGTCCACCGCGGACGTGTGCCTCTCCCCCGACCCGCGCAATCCGCTCAACGACGTGTCGACCATGAACAAGGTCCTGGAGTACATGGCGATGGGCCGGCCGATCGTCTCGTTCGACCTCCGGGAGGCGCGCGTCTCCGCCGGTGACGCCGCCGTGTACGCGCCCGCCAACGACGAGGCCGCCTTCGCCGAACTTGTCGCGCTGCTGCTGGACGATCCGGAGAAGCGGGCCCGGATGGGCAAGATCGGCCAGGAGCGGATCGGCGGGCGGCTTTCCTGGCGGAACTCGCAGGCGGCGCTGCTCGCCGCCTACGCCGCCGCCTGCCGTGACCACACTCCGGTGCCGGCGAGCGGACCGGCCCGGGGCCGGCCAAGGAGGTGGCCGCGCCGTTGAGCGATGACACGATACGCCTGGTCACGATCGGGCGGGTGCTCCGCCGGCGCCGGCGGCTGATCGCCGTCCTCGCCGTGCTGGGCGCGCTCGTCGGCTACGGCACCTCGGCGCTGCTGTTCCCGCCGCGGTACACGGCGTCGGCATCGGTGCTACTGCCGGGGCAGTGGGAGGAGCGCGAGCTGCTGACCCAGGTGCAGATCGCGGCCAGTTCGGCGGTGGTCGACCGCGCGGCTGCCAGGCTCGGCTGGGCGGGCGTCAGCGGCGGCGAGTTACGGGACCGGGTGAGCGCCAAGGCCGCCGACGGGAACATCATCAAGATCTCGGGTACGGCCGACACCCCGGAGCGCGCGCAGCAGCTCTCCGACCGGGTGGCACAGGAGTTCGTCGCCTTCGCCGCGCGGATCGCGGGCGACGGCGGCGCCCCCGAAGCGGACACGGGACCGGAGGCGCTGCGGAAGAAGGTCGCGGAGACCAACCGCCGTATCACCGAGTTGGCCAATGCGGCCGATCCGGGGCGGACCGTGGAGAGCGTGCAGGCCCGTACCGCGCTCGAAAAGCTGCGCACCGCGCTGCAGGAGGCCATGAAGAAGCTGGACGAGACCGACCCGATGGCCGGGAAGGCCGGCATGGTCGTCATGGGACCGGCGGCCCGGCCGACCGGCGAGGTGCCGCCGACGAGGGTGCAGCTCGTCCTCGCCGGGGCGCTGCTGTTCTTCCTGGCCGCGGTCGTCGGCCACCTCGCCGCCGCCCGGGTCAACCGCCGGTTGCGCACCGAACCGGAGATCGCCGCGGCGCTGGGCTCGCCGCTGCTGGGCACCGTCGATGTGCCCGGTGAGCGGCGTTCTCACCGGCCCGCAGGCGGTGACCCGCGGGCCTTGGTCCGCCGGCTGCTGGGCGTCGACACCCGGTGGGACGTACCGGCCCAGCAGAGGTCCGGCGACGAGGCCGGCAGGCGGATCCGCTACCGGCGGGTGTGCGCCCGCCTCCGGGCCCAACTGCCGGCCCCCCGGCGGCTGCTGGTCGTCGTACCGGACGGTGACGAGATCGCCCGCCGGGCCGCCGGGCAGCTCGTCGCCGAGGCCGGGAGCCATTCCTCCCCGGGCGCTTCGAGCGGCGGAGACCCCGTGCTGCGGGTGGTGGAGGTTTCGGCGTCCGAGCCGATGGTGCCGGACCGCGACACCGAGTCCGGTGCCCTGGTCGTGCTCAGCGCGGGCAGCTGGACCGCGGGGGAGCTTGCCGGCATCGCCGAGGCGTGTGCGGACGCCGGGCACGAGGTCGTCGGCGCCGTCGTCGCCGGCGCGGTCCGTACCCGTCCGCCGCGGTCCGCCCGTCGTCCTCCGGAGAACGCCACTGCGCCGCTCGCGGTCCGCGGCCACGCGACGGGAGGTCCGGCGTGACGACGAGCACGGCTCCTGAGTCGTCGGCGACCGCTCCGCTGCTGGACCTCCAGGCGCTGGTCGTGGCGGTGCGCAGGCGCCGCCGCCTCTGGTGCTCCATGGCACTGCTGGGGCTGCTGATCGGCGCGGCGGTGGCGGTCCTGATGCCACCGCCGCCGACCGCGGTGACCAAGGTGCTGGTCGCGCACAAGGAGGACCAACCGAACGACACCGGAACGCTGATCCGCACCGACGTCGCGCTGCTGGGAACCACACGGATCGCCACCCAGGCACTGAAGGCCCTCAAGTCCGCGGAGAAACCGGAGGACTTCATACAGGACTACCGGGGCACCGGCTTGACCAACAACCTCCTGCAGATCGACGTGACAGGCGACAGCGAAGCGGAAGCGGTGGCCCGGGCCAAGGCGCTGGCCGACACGTTCGTCGCGGACCATGTGCGGCGGATGCGGGAAACCGCGCAGGCCGAGGCCAAGGCCCTGCTCGACCAGCGTGACCGCATGCGGGACGAGCTGGCCCAGGTCAACAAGGCGATCGGGGACCGGTCGCCGGGAAGCGACCCGACAGCGTCGGCGAGCCTGGAGTCGCTCTTCGCCCGCCGGGCCGAGCTCACCTCACGGATCACCGATTTCGACCAGCGCGCCGCGGAGGCGCGCACCGGCACGCCCCGGCTCGTCGTCGGCACGCAGATCGTGGACGCACCGCGCGCGGTGCGGCACTCCCTGCCCAAGGCCGCTGCCACCAAGGCCGGGATCGGGCTCGTCCTCGGGCTGGCGCTGGGGCTCGCGCTGGCCGCGGTCGGCACGGTGGTGGCGGACCGCCCCGTGCTGCGCCGGGAGATCGCGGCGAACCTGGGTGCCTCGGTCATCGCGGAGCTGCGCCCCGCGCCCCGCCGGCCGGCCGGGTGGTGGCGGCGCCGCCGGACCCGTACGGCGTATGAACGGCTCACCGTGTCCCTGGCCCGGACCGTGCGCGGCTCCACGGAACCGGTGTCGCTGCTGGAACTGGGCTGCGCGCGCAGCACGAGCGTGATCGCCCTGAACGTCGCCGGGGTGCTGGCGGCGGAGGGGCCGGTCGTCGTCATCGACGGCCTGCCCGGTCCGGAACTCTTCAACAGCCGCCAGACGCCCGGGGGTACGACCGTCGTCAGCGGCGAGCGTGCCGCGGCCGTGCCGGCGCACGTGTGCCGGCTCGGCGTCGGCTCGGTCGCGCCCGGCACGGCGTGGACCGACCTCCAGTACCTCGGCACCCGGACCGTGCTCGTCGTGCGGGCCGGGCACGGCAGCGCCGCCTGGCTGCACACCGTGGCGCGGCAGCTCGCGGACCAGCGCGTCGCGGTGATCGGTGTGGTGCTGATCGACCCCGATCCGCGTGACCGGACCGACGGCACGCTGTGGGACAGACCGGGCACGGCGCTACCCGGCCCTCATGAGCGGCTGGCCTGGCAGCACGGGACGGGCCAGCCGCGGACGGAACGGCTGGCCCGGCAGCACGGAACAGCCCGGTTGCGGGCGGAGCGGCCTTCGGTGCCGGCCGCACGGGCCCCGGGCGGCAACCAGGAGGCGCGGTAGGACATGTGTGGAATCGCAGGTACGTACCACTGGCCGGATGGGAAGGCCGTGACCGACCGGCTCACCGGTGTCCTCGCCCACCGCGGCCCCGACGGGGCGGGCCGCTACGGCCACCCCGCCGGTGACGGCGAAGTGCATCTCGGGCACCGTCGGCTGGCCGTCATCGATCTGTCCGAGACCGGCGCCCAGCCGATGGTTTCGGGCGGACTGGCCCTGACGTACAACGGCGAGCTGTACAACGCGCCCGAACTGCGCGCCGAGCTGTCGGCAGCCGGGGTGCGCTTCCGCGGTACCTCCGACACCGAGGTGCTGTTGGAGGCCTGGCGGCGCTGGGGCACCGACTGCTTGCCCCGGCTGCGCGGCATGTTCGCGTTCGCGGTCTTCGACGAGCGGACCGGTGAGCTGGTGCTCGCCCGCGACCAGCTCGGCATCAAGCCGCTGTTCCTGCTCCGGCGCGGTGCGGGCCTGCTGTTCGCCTCCGAGCTCAAGGCGCTCGCCGCCGTGACCGGCGGGACGCTGCAAGTGGACCACGCGGCGCTGGTGGCGTCGCTGCTGTACTACTGGGTACCGGACTCGCGCTGCGCGTTCCGCGAGGCGGAGAAGCTGCCGCCGGGCAGCTGGCTGCGGTGCCGGCCCGACGGCCTGACCGAGAGCGGCCGGTACTGGAACCTCAGGGACGTCGCGGCCGAGGGCCAGGAGCGGGCCCGGAGCGGCGAGCAGCCGGATGTCGCCGCCGTCGTCGAGGAGTCGGCCCGGCGCCACCTGCTCTCCGACGTACCCGTGGCGACCTTCCTCTCCGGCGGCCTCGACTCCAGCTACCTGACCGCGCTGGCGGCCCGCGACCGGCCCGGGATCTCCGCTTACACGATCGGGTTCCGCGCCGAGGACGCCAGGTTCGAGGCGATGCCGGACGACCTGCGCTACGCCCGGCAGGTGGCCGAGCGGTTCGGTGTCGACCTGCACGAGATCGAGATCGCCCCGAACGTGCTCGACCTGCTGCCGCGGATGACCTACCACCTGGACGAGCCGATCGGCGACCCCGCCGCGATCAACACGTTCCTGATCTGCTCGGCGGCCCGGGAGGCCGGGGTCAAGGTGATGCTCTCGGGCATGGGTGCCGACGAGCTGTTCGCCGGGTACCGCAAGCACCTGGCCAACCTGCTCGCGCTGCGCTACCAGCGCATCCCGCGGCCCCTGCGGAGCGGCCTGTCCGCGACCGTGGACCGGCTGCCGGTCGCCACGTCCCGCCGGGGGTACCGGTCGGTGCGCTTCGCGAAGCGGTTCCTGTCCTTCGCCGAGCTGCCGGAGGAGACCGCGTTCCGGCGCAGCTACACCATGTACGACCAGGACGAGCTGCTCGCCCTGGTCGATCCGGACCTGGCCGGGACGGTGGAGGACGTGCTGACCGAGCACGCGGACGTCTACCGGGACAACGACCTCGACGACTTCGTCAACCGCATGTGCCTGGGCGACGCCCGGATGTTCCTGCCGGGCCTGAACCTCGCGTACACGGACCGCTCCAGCATGGCCGCGTCGACCGAGGTGCGGGTGCCGTACGTGGACGTCGAGGTGGTCAAGGCGGCGTTCGCCGTGCCCGGTGACCGCAAGATCGTCGGGCGGCAGGGCAAGGCCGTCCTCAAGGAGGCGGCCGCCTCGGTCCTGCCCCGGGAGATCGTGTACCGGCCCAAGGGCCTGTTCAGCGCCCCGCTGCGCGCCTGGATGAGCCGGGACCTGGCACCGCTGGTGCGCGAGGTGGTGCACGACGGCGCGCTCGTCGGTTCCGGGATCCTGCGCCGCGACGCGCTGGCGCGCATGGTCGCCGAGGACGCCGCCGGGCAGCGGGACTTCTCCAAGCATCTGTGGCACGTGCTGACCCTGGAGTACTGGTATCGCGGCGCGACCTCCGGCTGCGGCCGGAGCCGGGCGGCTTGACGGCGTGGAAACAAGAGGAGCTCGGGTGAAACAGGTCGTGCAGAACTACAAGAGCGGCGAGCTGACGGTGCTCGACGTGCCGGTTCCGGGGTGCAAGCCGGGCGGTGTGCTGGTCCGCAGCGCCTACTCGCTGATCTCCACCGGGACCGAACTCATGAAGGTGTCCGAGGCCGGCCTGTCGATGGTGGGCAAGGCCCGCTCCCGCCCCGACCAGGTGGCCAAGGTCATGCAGAGCGTGGCCACCAACGGAGTGCCCGCCACCTACCGCAAGGTGATGGGCAAGCTGGACTCCTACACGCCGCTGGGCTATTCGCTGTGCGGCGTGGTCGAGCAGGTCGGCACCGGGACCGACGATGTGGCGGTCGGCGACCTGGTGGCCTGCGCCGGCAATGAGCACGCGCTGCACGCCGAGCTGAACTGGGTGCCGAAGAACCTCTACGCCCGGGTTCCGGACGGCCTCGCGCCGCGGCACGCGGCCTTCGGCACCGTCGGGTCGATCGCGATGCAGGGCGTCCGCCGCGGCGAGCCGCAGCTCGGCGACGTGGCGCTGGTCATCGGCCTCGGGCTGATCGGACAGCTGGTGGTGCAGCTGCTGGCCGCCTCGGGAGTCCGCGTCGTCGGGGCCGATCCCGACCCGGTGCGCTGCGAGCTGGCCGCGCGCCTGGGCGCCGCGGCCTGCGGCGATCCCGCGTCCGCGGCCGTGGAGGCCGCTGTCGCCGAGCTGACCGGCGGTCACGGCGTGGATCAGGTGTACCTGGCCGCGGGCGGCGGCAGCAACCAGCCCGTCGAGCTGGCCGCGCGGTTGAGCCGGGACCGCGGCCGGGTCGTCGACATCGGCAAGTGCCGCCTGGACCTGCCGTGGAACGCGTACTACGAGAAGGAACTCGACGTACGGTTCTCCCGCTCGTACGGCCCCGGGCGCTACGACCCGGAGTACGAGCTCGAAGGCCGCGACTACCCGGTCGGCTACGTGCGCTGGACCGAGCGCCGCAACCTGGCCTGCTTCCTCGACCTCCTCGCCCGCGGCCGCGTCGACGTGGAGCCCCTGGTCTCCCACACCGCCGACTTCGATGACGCCGTCGAGACGTACCGGAGTCTGAAGGACGGCGATCTGAAGGCCGTGGCTGTGCTGTTCCGCTACCCCGGACACACGGGGGAAGCGGGGGGAACGCAGGTCCCGGCGGTGGCCGTGCCCGCGGTGAACAGGAAGGCGGGTCCGGTGCGGCCTGCCAGGTCGCCGGTGCGGCTGGCATTCGTCGGCGCGGGGAATTACGCGACGTCGATGCTGCTGCCCCACCTGGCACAGCGCGACGGCGTCACGCTGTCGACCGTCGTCACCACCACGGCGCTGTCCGCTGCCAACGCGCAGCGGAAGTTCGGCTTCGCCGAGGCGACCACCGATCTCGACGCCGTGCTCGGCGACGCGTCGATCGACGCGGTGTTCGTGGTCACCCGGCACAGCTCCCACGCCGAACTGACCCGGAAGGCGCTGCTGGCCGGCAAGACGGTGTTCGTGGAGAAGCCGCTGGCCCTCACCGAGGACGAGCTGGCCTCCGTGCTCGCGGCGGTGGAGGAGTCCGGCAACGACCGGCTGCAGGTGGGCTTCAACCGCCGGTTCGCGCCGCTGCTGCGGGAGGCCCGGCAGCGGTTCGGCGCCCGGAGCGGTCCGGCGAGCCTCCGCTACCTGGTCAACGCGGGCCGGCTGGAGCACGGCAGCTGGTACCTGCGACAGGGCACCGAGGGCTCGCGGTTCGCCGGCGAGGGCGGGCACTTCATCGACACGGCGAGCTGGCTGCTCGGAGCCGACCCGGTCTCGGTGTACGCGGTCGGCACGTCCGGCAACGAGGACCTCCAGGTCGTACTGCGCTACCCGGACGGATCCACCGCCACCATCAGCTACGTCACCACCGGCCCGCCCGGCTTCCCCAAGGAGACGCTGGACCTGGTCGCGGACGGCCGTGCGCTGCGGCTCGACGACTTCGTCCGCGCCTCGGTGTATGCGGACGGATCGGTCGGGCGCAAACGGTGGGTCAGTTCGCGGCTGTCCAAGGCCAGGGACAAAGGCCAGGAAGCCGAACTGGCCGCGTTCGTGAAGGCCGTACGGACCGGCGGGCCGATGCCGGTGCCGCTGGAGTCGCCGGCCGCCACCACGGCGGCCACCCTCGCCGTGCAGGCAAGCCTGGCCGGCGGCGGGCCGGTGACGTTGGTGAGGGCGCAATGACCGTGAGTCCGGGGAGTGCGGGGTGGTACCTGCGGCGGCTGTCCCGGATGGGGCCGCGGGAGGTCGGCGGCCGGGTGGGCGACGCGGTGCGCAGACGGCGGTGGCGGTCGGCGCGCCCCGACTGCCCGAGGGTGGCCGGCGCCCGGTTCACCGCGGTACTGCCCGCCGGGACGATCGCCGCGGTGCCGCCGGACGCCGCGAAACGTCTCGTCGCCGAGGCGGACCGGCTGATGTACGGGCACGCCGAGTACTTCGGGGTGGTCCGCGACGACCTGACCGACCCGGACTGGTGGTGCGACCCGAAGACCGGGCGCCGGGCGCCGTGGGGCTACGCCTTCGACGTGCCGTACCGGAACGAGGACGCGGTCGGTGACGTCAAGCAGATCTGGGAGCCGTCCCGGCACCAGTTCCTCACCGTGCTCGCCGCCGCCTACGCGATCACCGGCAACGAGCGGTACGCCGAGCGGGTGGCCGCGCTCCTGCGGTCGTGGTGGAAGGCCAACCCGCCGCTGCGCGGCGTGCACTGGATCAGCGGCATCGAGCTGGGCATCCGGCTGCTGTCCTGGGTGTGGATCCGCCGGCTGCTCGAAGGCTGGCCAGGCGCGGCCGGTCTCTTCGAGGACAACCCGGTGGCGCTCAACCAGATCTGGCATCACCAGCGCTGGCTGGCCGCCTTCCCCAGCCGGGGGTCTTCGGCGAACAATCACGCCATCGCCGAGGCCGCCGGGCAGTTCGCGGCGGCCTGCGCGTTCGGGTGGTTCCCCGCCTCGGCGCGCTGGCGGGCCGGCGCGCTGCGGTCGCTGGAGCGGCACTTGAAGAGCAACACCTTCCCCTCCGGCCTCAACCGCGAACTGGCCACCGAGTACCACGGACTCGTCCTTGAACTCGGCCTGGCCGCGGTGGCCGAGGCCGATGCCGCCGGCGTGCCGGTCCCCGCGTCCGTCCGGCTGGTGCTGCTGCGGATGACCGACGCGCTCGCGGCCATCGTCGACTGCCGGCTGCGGCCGCCGCGCCAGGGGGACGCGGACGACGGTCACGGTCTGGTCCTGGACGGCGCGGGCACCGACCGCTGGGGCTCGTTGCTGGCCACTGGGGACGCCGTGTTCGGCCGGCTCGCCTGGTGGCCGGAAGTGACCGGCACCGATGTGCGTACCTCGCTGCTGGCCGCGCTCATCCGGCCGTACGCGAAGAGCGGAACCGCCCCGGCCGTGCCCCGCCCGGCGAGCCGGCCAGGCCACTTCGCCGACGCGGGGCTCACCATCCTGCGCGGGCCGGGAGAGATCTGGTGCCGCTGCGACGGCGGCCCGCACGGCTTCCTGTCCATCGCCGCGCACGCCCACGCGGACGCGCTGTCCGTGGAGGTCCGGCACGACGGGGTCGACGTGCTCGCCGACCCGGGGACGTTCTGCTACCACGGGCAGCCGGAGTGGCGGCGGTACTTCCGGTCGACCCTCGGCCACAACACCCTGGAGCTGGACGGCGGTGACCAGTCCGTCTCCGGCGGCCCGTTCCTGTGGACCCGGCATGCCCGCAGCCGCGTCCTGGCCGCGGACGCGCCCGGTGACGGTGTGGCCCGCTGGTGCGCCGAGCACAACGGCTACCGGCCCTCCGTGCACCGCCGCCGGGTCGAACTGGCCGTCGCGAGCGCGGAGTTGCGCGTGGTCGACGAGGTGAGCGGCCCGCGCCGGACCGTGCGGCTGGCGTTCCACCTCGGCCCGGCGATCGCCGCGGACCTGGTGGGGAGCCGGGCGGTGCTCACCTGGGCCCGGGACGGCGAGGACCGGTCCGCGGTGCTCGACCTGCCCGGGCAGCTGAGCTGGCGGGCGCATCGCGGCGAGACCGGCCCTTCCCCCGGCTCTTCGAGCAGGGGGTACCCGATGCTGGGCTGGTACTCCCCCGGCTTCGGGCGCAAGGAACCCACCACGACGCTGCTCGGCACCGGGTGCGCCGACGGCGGGCAGGGGTTCACCACCGTACTCAAGTTCCGCGGCTAGGGGGGCGCGTGGGGATCAAGTGGCGGAACTGGTCGTTGCCGGTGGCGGCGCAGGCGCTGGTCGTGCTGGGGGCGGTCGGCTGTGTGAGCACGCCGAGCGCGCGGCCGGAGCCGACCGCCGCGCCCTCCACGTCCGGGGCCCGGTCGCCCGTGGCCAAGGTGTGCGCCAAGCCCGGAACCGGTCCGGCGAAGGCGCCGGCGGGCGCGGTGACGGTCGATCCCGCGGTGGTCGGTGATCTGGCCGCGAAGACCAAGAGCAGCCCCCCGAACACCACGTTCTGGCTCCGACCGGGCACGCACCGGCTCGATCCGGACCGCTACGCACAGGTCGTCCCCAAGAAGGGAAACCGCTACCTCGGCGCGCCGGGCGCGGTGCTCGACGGCCGGAAGAAGAACCAGTACGCCTTCAGCGGGAGCGCCCCCGACGTCACCATCCGCCACCTGACCGTGCAGGGTTTCGTCGCGCCGCACGACGAGGGCGTGGTCAACCACGACTCGGCCGACGGGTGGGTGATCGAGCACGCGACGATCCAGCACAACTCCGGCGCCGGGCTGATGGCCGGTGCCCGGCAGCGGGTCCGCGCCAGCTGCCTGCGCGGCAACGGGCAGTACGGCATGAACGCGTACAAGGGCGGCGGCCGCATCAGCGGCCTGGTGGTCGAGGGCAACGAGATCGCGGGCAACAACACCGGCGACTGGGAGCGGCGGCGCGAGGGCTGCGGCTGCACCGGTGGGGTGAAGTTCTGGGCCGTCGACGGCGCCGACATACGCGGCAACTGGGTGCACGACAACCGCGGAACCGGGTTGTGGGCGGACACCAACAACAACGACTTCCGCATCGAGAACAACGTGCTCGAAGCCAACGACGGTGCCGCGCTGATCTACGAGACCAGCTACAACGCGGTCATCCGGAACAACACGGTCCGGCGCAACAACTGGGTCGAGGGCCGTCGGTACGCCGACCGTGGCGACAGCTTCCCGTTCGCGACCGTCTACCTGTCCGAGTCCGGCGGCGAACCACGGGTCAAGGCCCGCACGGACAAGATCGAGATCTACCGGAACGTGCTGGAGAACAACTGGTCCGGCATCACCCTGTGGGAAAACGCCGACCGGTTCTGCAACAGCCCGGCCAACACCTCCTCCGGTGACTGCACGTTGCTGGTGCGGCGCGCCGACCGCTGCGCGCGGCCGGCGATCGCCGAAGCCCCGCTCTACGCCGACTGCCGGTGGAAGACCCAGCGGGTGGACATTCACGACAACCGCTTCGTGCTGGACAAGTCCGTCGTGGAGTGCACGGTGAAGTGCGACCGGATGGCGGTGCTCGCCAACTACGGCACCTACCCCGACTGGTCGCCGTACCAGGGTGAGCGGGTGGCCGAGGCGATCACCCACAAGCAGCTCAACCGCTGGCACGACAACGTCTACCTCGGCCCCTGGACCTTCGTCGCGCACGATCCCAGCCGGGTGCTCGACTTCGGCCAGTGGCAGAACCCGCCCTACCAGCAAGACGCCGGCAGCACCCTCGACCCACGGGCCGGTGATTGAGATGGGCGGGGATCTGCGACGCGCTGGGCTGCCGGGCGGAGCGGACACGGAGGGCGCCCGGCCCGGCGCCGAGGCGCGCCCGGCCGGTGTGCCGAAGACCGTGGGGATCGTCTGGGGGCTGCTGGTCCTCAACACGCTCGGCTCCGCCGGGGCGAAGACCATCATCCCGCTGCCCCGCTCCTTCATCCAGGTCGTCACCATGGGCGCGCTGGTCGCCGCGTTCACGCTGGCACTCGCGCTCAACCTCCGGCTGCGCATCCGGGCCAGCGCCTACCTGCTCCTGCTCACCCTGCTCCTCGTGCCGAGCGTGATCTCCAGCCTGCAACTGGAGTCCGGGCTCGGCGCGCTGTTCCGCTGCGCCCGGCTGGCTCTCTTCGTCGGCACGCTGTGGCTGCTCAGCCGCTGGTGGGACGGCGGTACGACGTTCGTACGGCACCACATCCGGATGTACTTCGCGGTGCTCGGGTCGGTCGCCGCCGGCCTGGTCGTCTCGCCGGGCGCGGCCATGCCCGAGCTGTACGGCGGGCGGCTGGTCGGCGCGTTGTGGCCGCTCACCCCGCCGCAGATCGGACAGTACGCCGCAGTGATCATCGGGCTCACCGTGCTGCTCGTACTGGGCCGCCGCACCGACCGGGCCGGCGCGGCGGTCGTCATCGTGCCCTCGCTCGTCCTGCTCGCGCTGACCCATACCCGTACGGCCACCCTCGGCCTGCTCATCGGGCTGGCATTGGCGGTCGGCTCGCTCTTGCCGACCAGCGTCGCCGCCCGCCGGTTCGTCACCTGGGCGGTGCTGTGCGGCGCGGTGGCGGCGGTGGGGTTCGCCGCCGCGCTACGGGCGTGGTTCCTGCGCGGCCAGAGCCAGGAGTACCTCACCAGCCTCACCGGCAGGGCCACGGTCTGGGACGCCCTGCTGGCGGCGCCCCGGTCGGCCGTGGAGACGTTGTTCGGCGTGGGCCTGGGCGACAAGTCGTTCGGCGGGCTGCCGATCGACAACAGCTGGCTGGCCGTCTACCACGAGCAGGGCCTGACCGGTATCGCCTTGGTGGCGGCCGTCATCCTCGTGCTGGGCGGCGTCGCGTTGCTGCGGCCACCGTCACTGCCGAGGGCCTGTGCGCTCTTCCTGATCAGCTACTGCGCCATCGCGTCGTACACCGAGGCCGGGTTGGGTGACGCCTCGCCGTACCTGTTGCACCTGGCCGTGGCCGCCTCGCTCCTGGCGGCACCTGCCGCGGCCACGCCCCTCGCGACGCCCGCAATCCCCCGACGGCGCATCCCGCGATGGGCCCGGGATCGGAGGTGACCTCAAACATGCACGTGCTCGTGGTGCACAACCGCTACTCCTCGGCGCAGCCGAGCGGGGAGAACAAGGTCGTCGACCAGGAGGTGGCGCTGCTGCGCGCGGCCGGCCACCGGGTCGAGGTGTTCGAGCGGCGCAGCGACGACATCGCCGCCCGGTCCCTGCCGGGCAAGGCCATGGTGCCGCTGCTGGTGCCGTGGAACCCGGCGGTCCGCGCGGAACTGGCCGCCCGGCTCCGTACCTCACGCCCTGACGTGGTGCACGTCCACAACGTCTTCCCGCTCCTGTCGCCCGCGGTGCTGGCCGCCTGCGCCGACGCCGGCGTGCCCGCCGTGGCCACACTGCACAACTACTCCCAGGTCTGCCCGCCCGGCACCCTGCAACGGGACGGCCGGCCGTGCACCGAGTGCGTCGGGTCCGCGCCGCTGCCCGCCGTCCGGCACGGCTGCTACCGGAACTCCCGGCTGGCGACGGTGCCCCTCGCGGTCGGCCTGTCGGTCAACCGGCGGCGGTGGTGGTCGGGCGTCACGCGGTTCTTCTGCATCTCCGCGGCGCAGCGCGACGTCCTGGTACGGGCCGGCATGCCGGCCGAGCGGCTGGCGGTCAAGCACAACTTCGTGCCCGACCCGGACGCCCGCCGGTCGGGCGCCGGCGAGCATCTGCTCTATCTCGGCCGGCTCGCGGAGGCCAAGGGCGTACGGCTGCTCATGGCCGCGTGGGACGAGATCGCCGCCGACGGCGGTGTGGGCGTGCCGCTCGTGGTCGCCGGCGCGGGGCCGCTGGAGCGAGAGGTGAGCGCCTGGGCGGCGGGCCGGGACGACGTGCGGTACGTCGGCCTGTACGACCCGGCCCAGTGCCGGGAGGCCGTCGCGCGGTCGGTCGCCGTGGTGGCCCCCTCGACGTGGCTGGAGGCGTTCGGCCTGGTGGTCGTGGAGGCGATGGCAGCGGGGGTGCCGGCCGTCGCCGCCGGTCACGGCGCCTTCGTCGAACTCGTCGAGAACGGGGTGACCGGGCTGCTGCACCGGCCGGGCGAGGCCGCCTCGCTCGCGTCCTGCCTGCGCCGGGTCACGGCCGAGCCGGCCCGCAACCGGGAGATGGGCCAGGCGGCCCGGCGCCGTTACGAGCAGGGTTTCAGCCCGGCCGTCGGTCTTGAGCGCCTGGTGGACGGGTACCGCTCCGCGATCGCGGGGCGGACGGAATCAATGGGGGGCAGTAGATGACACGATGCCGACTCTGCGGCTCGGCGGCGATGGCCAGCGTCGTCGATCTCGGAGCGACTCCGCCGTGCGAGAGTGTGCTCGCCGCGGACCAACTGGACCGGCCGGAGCCGACGTACCCGCTGCACCTGCGGGTCTGCACCGACTGCTGGCTCGCGCAGATCCCTCCGCTGATCACCCCGGAGGAGACGTTCACGCAGTACGCGTACTTCTCCTCCTACTCGACGTCCTGGGTGGAGCACGCGCGCGCCTTCGTCGCCGACGCCGAACGGCGTCTCGCTCTCGGCCCCGACGCCTTCGTCGTCGAGGTCGCGAGCAACGACGGGTACCTGTTGCGGCACGTGGTGGACCGGGGGATCCGCTGCCTCGGCATCGAGCCGTCGGTGAACGTCGGCGCCGCGGCGCGGGACGCGGGTGTGCCGACGCTCACGGCGTTCCTGGACCCGGCCACCGGCTCGGCGGTCCGCGCCGAGCAGGGCCCGGCGGACCTGGTCGTGGCCAACAACGTGTACGCGCACATCCCCGACGTGGTCGGGTTCACCGAGGGCCTGCGCGCCCTGGTCGCGGACGACGGCTGGGTCTCCATCGAGGTGCAGCACCTGCTGACGCTGATCGAGCGGAACCAGTACGACACGATCTACCACGAGCACTTCCAGTACTACACGGTCGCGTCCGCGGCCCGGGCGCTGGCGAGCGGCGGTCTCGCGCTCGTGGACGTCGAGCTGCTGCCCACACACGGCGGCTCCATCCGGCTGTGGGCCCGTCCGGCCGAGGTGGCCGGCGAGCCGTCCCGCCGGGTGGCCGACGCGCTGGAACGGGAGAAGGCCGCCGGGCTGCAGGAGCTGTCCGGGTACACCGAGTTCTCCGCCCGGGTGGCCAAGGTGCGCCGGGACCTTCTGCGGTTCCTCATCGAGGCGGCCGAGCGCGGCGAGACGGTCGTCGGCTACGGCGCCCCCGGCAAGGGCAACACCCTGCTCAACCACTGCGGCATCCGGCCCGACCTGCTCCCGTACACCGTCGACCGCAACCCCTACAAGCACGGCAGGTTCACCCCGGGCACCCGCATCCCGATCCTGCCACCCGAGCAGATCGGCACCGACCGGCCGGACTACGTGCTCGTCCTCCCGTGGAACCTGCGGGCCGAGCTGGTCGAGCAGCTGTCCTTCGTGCACGCCTGGGGCGGCCGGCTGGTCTTCCCCATCCCGGAACTGAGCATTGTCGAGGGCACCTCATGAAGGTCGTACTTTTCTGCGGCGGTTACGGACTGCGTATGCGCGCCGGAGCGTCCGACGACATACCCAAGCCGATGGCGATGGTCGGACCGCGGCCGCTGATCTGGCATGTCATGCGCTACTACGCGTACTTCGGGCACACGGAGTTCATCCTGTGCCTCGGTTACGGGGCTCATCACATCAAGAACTTCTTCCTCAGCTACGAGGAGACGGCGTCCAACGACTTCGTCCTGCGCAACGGGCGGACCGAGCTGCTGTCCACCGACATCGCGGACTGGACGATCACGTTCGCGCAGACCGGCGTCGAGTCACCGATCGGGGAACGGCTGCGCCGGGTGCGGCACCACCTGGACGGCGACGAGATGTTCCTCGCCAACTACGCCGACGTGCTCACCGACGCGCCGCTGCCGGAGATGATCGACCGGTTCGCCCGGCGCGACGCCGGTGCGTCGATGATGGTGGTGCCACCGCAGTCCTCGTTCCACTGCGTGGACCTGGGCGAGGACGGCCTGGTGGGGGGCATCACCGAGGTGAGCCGACTGCCGCTGTGGGAGAACGGCGGCTACTTCGTGCTCCGCCAGGAGGTCTTCGACCACATCCCGGAGAACGGGGACCTGGTCGCCGACGGCTGCGCCCAGCTGGCCAAGCGCGGCCGTCTCGTGGCGCACCGGCACCGCGGTTTCTGGAAGCCGACCGACACGGTGAAGGAACGGGCCGCGCTCGACGCCGCCTACGCCAGGGGCGATCGCCCGTGGGCCGTGTGGGAACGGGACGCCGCCGGAGCGCGGGCGTGATCCGGCTCGGAGCCGGGCGCCTGGACCGGGTCGTCGCGGTGGGCGCGCACTGCGACGACATCGCCATCGGCGCCGGCGGCACGCTGCTGACGCTGTGTCTCGCGCGGCCGGGTCTGCGCGTCGACGCGCTGGTGCTCTCCGGCGGTGGCAGCGAGCGCGAGCAGGAGGAGCAGGCCGCGCTCACGGCCTTCTGCCCGGGCGGCGACCTGCGCCTCACCGTGCTCAAGCTGCCGGACGGCCGGATGCCCGCGCACTGGGACGAGGCCAAGGCCGCGGTCGGGGAACTGCGCGAGCGGACCGATCCCGGCCTGGTCCTCGCCCCGCGTACCGAGGACGCGCACCAGGACCACCGCGGTCTGGCGAAGCTGGTGACCACCGCGTTCCGCGACCACCTCGTCCTCGGCTACGAGATCGTCAAGTGGGACGGCGACCTCGGCCGTCCGGCGGCGTACCAGCCGCTGTCGCCGGAGATCGCCGAACAGAAGGTGCGGCTGCTGGAGGAGCACTACCCGTCGCAGTGGCACCGGCCCTGGTACGACCGGGAAGCCTTCCTCGGGCTGGCGCGGATCCGCGGCATCGAATGCCACGCGCGCTACGCCGAGGCGTTCGCCGTCACCAAACTCACTCTCGATCTGGGGGACTGAAATTTGCGCGTGTTGCTGACCGGACACCAGGGCTACCTGGGCACGGTGATGGCCCCGGTGCTCGCCGCCGCCGGACACGAGGTCGTCGGTCTCGACGCCGGCCTGTTCGCCGACTGCGTGCTGGGCACGCCGCCCGTGGACCCGGCGGGGCACCGGGTGGATCTGCGCGACGTCACAGCGGAACACGTGATCGGCGTGGACGCCGTGATCCACCTGGCCGCACTCTCCAACGACCCGCTGGGATCACTGGCTCCGCAACTCACCTACGACATCAACCACCACGCGTCCGTGCGGCTGGCCCGGCTGGCCCGCGATGCCGGGGTGCGGCGCTTCCTGTACGCGTCGACCTGCTCGGTCTACGGTGCCGCGGGCAGCACCGGCCTGGTGACCGAGGACGCCCCGCTGCGCCCGGTGACGCCGTACGCGGAGTCCAAGGTGCGGGTGGAGGACGACCTGCACGCGCTGTCCGACGGCGACTTCAGCCCGGTGTTCATGCGCAACGCCACCGCCTTCGGCTACTCCCCCCGGCTGCGCGCCGACATCGTACTGAACAACCTGGTGGGCCACGCGCTGCTCTCCGGTGAGGTGCTGGTGCTCTCCGACGGCACCCCCTGGCGCCCGCTGGTGCACGCCGCCGACATCGCACGGGCCTTCACGGCCGCGCTGACCGCGCCCCGGGAAGCGGTGCACGACCGGGCGTTCAACATCGGCAGCGAGGTCAACAACGTCACGGTCGCCGAGATCGCCGGACAGGTCGCCGAGGCGGTGTCCGGCGCCAAGGTGGTGATCACCGGGGAGACCGGCGCCGATCCGCGGTCGTACCGGGTGGACTTCTCCCGCTTCCGCGCCGCGATCCCCGGCTTCGACTGCGCGTGGACGGTCAAGCAGGGCGCGCTCGAACTCGCCGACGCCTACCGGGAACACGGACTGACCCGGGAGGACTTCGAGCGTCGCTTCACCCGCCTCGCCGTGCTGCGCGCGGCGTCCGACGCCGGCACCGTCGACGACACCCTGCGGTGGCGCCGATGACCGCTGTCGGGGAGGAGATGCACGCGCTGGTGGAGCGGCTGTACCCGCTGTGCCGGAGCATCACCGGCGACGGGGTGCGCGCCACCCTGGAGATCGTCGGGGAGTACGTCCCGCTACAGGTGTACGAGGTACCGACCGGGACGCAAGTGCTCGACTGGACGGTGCCGCAGGAGTGGAACATCCGGGACGCTCACGTCGCCGACGCCGCGGGCAACCGGGTCGTCGACTTCGCCGCGTCCAGCCTGCACGTGCTCGGCTACAGCGTGCCGGTGTCGCGGACCATGCCGCTGGCCGAACTGCGCGGACACCTGCACACCCTGCCGGAGCACCCGGCCTGGGTGCCGTACCGCACCAGCTACTACAAGCCGGAATGGGGGTTCTGCCTGGCCCAGGAGACCCTGGACGCGCTGCCGGACGGCGAGTACGAGGTGCGTATCGACTCCAGCCTCACGGACGGCCACCTCACCTACGCCGAGCACGTGGTCCCCGGGCAGGTCCCGGACGAGGTGATCGTCTCCTGCCACGTCTGCCACCCGTCGCTGGCCAACGACAACCTGGCCGGCATCGCGGTGGCGACGTTCCTGACCCGGGCGCTGGCGCGGGAAACCCCGTACTACACCTACCGGTTCATCTTCGCGCCCGGCACCATCGGGGCGATCACCTGGTTGGCGCGCAACACGGAGCGGATCGACCGGGTCAAGCACGGCCTGGTACTGGCCTGCGCGGGCGACTCGGGTCAGCTGACGTACAAGCAGAGCAGGCGCGGCGACGCGGAGATCGACCGGGTGCTGCGGCACGTGCTCGCCGCCTCCGAACGCCCGCACCGCGTCGTCGAGTTCACGCCGTACGGCTACGACGAGCGGCAGTACTGCTCGCCCGGTTTCAACCTCGGCGTGGGCTCGCTCAGCCGTACCCCGTATGCCGGCTACCCCGAATACCACACCTCGGCGGACAACCCGGACTTCGTCTCCCCGGAGGCGATGGCGGACACCCTTGCCGTCTGCCGCGAGGCATTCGCCGTCCTCGACCGCAACCGCCGGTACGTCAACCTCAGCCCCTGCGGCGAACCGCAGCTCGGCCGGCGGGGGTTGTACGACACGCTCGGCGGCCGCAGCGACGCGAAGCAGGCCCAGACGGCCATGCTCTGGGTGCTCAGCCTCTCCGACGGCGAGCACAGTCTGCTGGACGTGGCCGAACGGTCCGGGCTGCCGTTCGGCACCGTCGCCGTCGCGGCCGACGCCCTGCACGGCGCCGGGCTGATCAAGGCATGACGCCGATGACCACCGCGAGGGAGCAGCGCACCGCCAAGCGGGCCGTCGTCGGCCGGCTGTCCTGGGGGCTGGCCGACCAGGCGGCCTCCAGCATGACCAACTTCGCGGTGGGCATCTACGTGGCACGCACGCTGGGAGTGACCGCGTTCGGCGTGTTCAGCCTGGCCTGGCTGACCTACGGCGTGGTGCTCAACGTCGCCCGCGGGCTGGCCACCGATCCGCTCGTGGTGCGCTTCAGCGGCGTGCCGGACGCGTCCTGGCGCGCGGGGGCGGCCCGGTCCTCGGGTACCGCGCTCGGCGTCGGTGCCGTCATCGGCGCGGCGTGTCTGGTGGTCGGCCTCGGTCTCGGCGACCGCGTGGGGCCCGCGTTCGTCTGTCTCGGCGTCGTACTGCCGGGGCTGCTGCTGCAGGACGCCTGGCGGTACGCGTTCTTCGCTGCCGGCACCGGGCGGAAGGCGTTCGTCAACGACCTCGTGTGGGGCGTCGCGCTCGTCCCGGCCATGGTCGTGGCAGCCGGCGTGGGCAGCGTGGCCGCTTTCGTGCTCGCCTGGGGCGCGTCCGCCGCGGTGGCCGCGGTCTACGGCTGCCTCCAATCCGGCGTCAGGCCCCAGTTGGCCGGAGCGCGCGCGTGGCTTCGCGAGCACCGCGACCTCGGCTACCGGTACCTGGTCGAGAACGTCAGCCTCAGCGGCGCGAGCCAGCTGCGGGCGTACGGGCTCGGCGCGATCGTCGGAGTCGGCGCGGTGGGCGCGGTCCGGGGCGCCGAACTCCTGCTCGGCCCGTTCCTCGCCGTACTGATGGGGCTTTCGCTGGTGACCGTCGCGGAGGCGGCACGGGTGCTGCGGCAGGCCCCGGACCGGCTCGGCAGGTTCTGTTTCCTGCTCGGCGGCGGGCAGGCAGCCGCCGCACTGCTCTGGGGCGCGGCACTGCTGCTGATGCCGGACCGGCTCGGCGAACTCGTACTCGGCGACGTCTGGCACTCCGCCGCCCAGCTCATCGTGCCGGCCGCGCTCGGCGTCGCGGGCGCCGGCCTCGGCACCGGCGCGGCGGCCGGGCTGCGCGCGCTCGCCGCGGCCCGGCGCAGTCTGCGCTGCCAGCTGTTCGCCTCCGCCTGCTACGTCGGCGGCGGGCTCGGCGGGGCGGCCGCGGGCGGCACGGTCGGCTCGGCCTGGGGCGTCGCCGCCGCGACCGTGTGCGGCTCGGCCGTGTGGTGGCTGCAACTGCGGTCCGCCCTGCGCGAGCGCCACCAGATCCCCATCCCCGAAGTGAGGACGCCATGACCGCCCAGCCCAGGTTGAGCATCGGCCTGCCCGTGTACAACGGCGAGGAGTACCTCGCCGAGTCGCTCGACGCCCTGCTCGGCCAGACGTACGAGGACTTCGAGCTGGTCATTTCCGACAACGCCTCGACCGACGGGACCCGGGACATCTGCCGCCGGTACGCCGCGCAGGACCCACGCGTCCGCTACCTCCGGCTGCCCCGGAACATCGGCGCCGCGCCGAACCACAATTACGTGTTCACCGAGTGCCGCGGCGAGCTGTTCAAATGGGCCTCGCACGACGACCTGTACGCCCGGGACCTGCTGCTGCGCTGCGTGGAAGCGCTGGACGAGCGGCCGAATGTGGTCCTCGCGCACACCGGCCAGGCGGTCATCGACGGCGACGGCAAGGTGAAGGTCCCGTACGAGTACGGGCTCGCCACCGACTCGCCGCGCGCGCCGGAGCGCTTCCGCAGTCTGCTGTTCGAGCCCGGGGGCGACGACTTCTACGGGGTGATACGGGCGGACGTACTGCGCCGGGTGAAGCCGCACGACAGCTACCACCACGCGGACCGCACCTTCGTCGCCGAGATCACCCTGCACGGGCCCTTCCACCAGGTGCCGGAGCTGCTGTACTTCCGCCGCGACCACCCCACCCGCGCCGAGCGGGCGAACCCGGGCAAACGCTCCCGGTGCGTCAACCTGGACCCGCGCCGGGCAGGCCCGCTGCACCCGACGCCCCGGCTGCTCGCCGAGTACGTATGGGGCTTCGTCGCGGCGATCCGGCGCGCGCCGTTGTCGTCGGCCGACCGACGCGCCTGCTACCGCCACCTGGCCGCATGGATGACCAGCCGGGCCCGGCCGGGCGGCGCGGGCGAGCGGGTCGAGGACCGCGTCCCGGCCGACCCGGCCCGGCTCGCCGTCTCCGTCGACGCCCTCGTCGCGGGCCGTGCGGGGCGGCAGGTATGAAGGCTGCGACGCGGGTGGGGGTGTTCGGCCTGCTCGGCTCCGGCAACCTCGGCAACGACGGGTCGCTCGAAGCCGTGCTCGGCTACCTCCGCGCCGAGCACCCCGAGGCGGTCGTGGACGCGCTGTGCGGCGGACCCGAGGCCGTCGCGACCCGGTACCGGATCCCCGCGACACGGCTGCACTGGTACCGCGGGGAGTACCGGACCGCCTCGCGTGCGGGTGCGATCGCGGCGAAGGGCCTGGGCAAGCTCGTCGACGCCTTCCGCACCGCCGCCTGGGTGCGCCGGCACGACGTGGTGATCGTGCCGGGCATGGGCGTCCTGGAGGCCACCCTGCCGCTGCGGCCGTGGGGCTTCCCGTACGCGCTGTTCCTGCTCTGCGCGAGCGGCCGGCTGTTCGGCACCCGGGTCGCCCTGGTCGGCGTCGGCGCCGCCGCGATCGGCGACCGGCCGACCCGGGCCCTGGTGCGCTGGTCGGCACGGCTCGCCGCGTACCGGTCGTACCGGGACGCCCCGTCCCGCGACGCGATGCGGGCGATGGGCGTGGACACCGCGCGCGACGAGGTCTACCCCGACCTCGCCTTCGCCCTGCCGGCGCCTTCGGCCGCCCCGCCCTCGGGCGCGGTCTGCGTCGGCGTCATGGACTTCCACGGCGGCAACGACGACCGCGCCAGGGCCGAGGAGATCCACCGCCGCTACCTCGACGGGACGACGCGCTTCGTCCGCGCGCTGGTCGAGGACGGCAGGACCGTCCGGCTGCTCACCGGCGACGAGTGCGACGCACCGGTGGTCGCCGCGATGCTCGACGCGGTGGACTCGCCGCTGGTGACCGCCGCCGAGGCGGCATCGCCGGCCGACGTGATGAAGGAGACGGCGGCTGCCGACATCGTGGTCGCGACCCGCTACCACAACCTGGTCGGCGCGCTGAAGGCCGGCACGCCGACGCTCGCGCTCAGCTACGCGGCGAAGAGCGACGCGCTCATGGAACGGATGGGCCTCGGCGCGTACTGCCACCCGGCCCGTGAGGTCGACGCCGACCGCCTCCTCGAACAGTTCCGGTCCTTGGAGAAACACGCGGCGGAGGCACGCCGGACCCTCACCGAACACAACGAGGCCGCATCCCGTGAACTCTCCCGCCAATTCGCCGACTTGACCGCAAAGCTGTTTCCGTCGACCGCCTCGCAGGAGACCCGATGAAAGCGACCGAAGTCCCTACTGTCACCGGTGCGTACCTGTTCGAGCCGACCCCGTGCGCCGACGAACGCGGCTTCTTCTGCCGCACCTTCGACGCCGACGTGGTCCGCTCGGTCGGCCTCGACCCGTCCGCCTTCGTCCAGGACAGCGTGTCCCGCTCGGCCCGGGGTGTGCTGCGCGGCCTGCACCTGCGCTCGGGGGCGGGCGAGGCCAAGCTGGTGCGGTGCTCGTACGGGAAGATCTTCGACGTCGTCGTGGACCTGCGGCCGGACTCGCCGACGTACCGCAACCGGGCCTTCTTCGAACTGTCCGGCGAGACGCAGACGACCCTCTACGTCCCGGCGGGGTGCGCGCACGGCTTCCAGGCGCTGACCGAGGCCGCCGACACCTCGTACCGGATCGACCGCCCGCACGATCCGGCCGAGGACGTGGCGATCGCCTTCGACGACCCGGAACTCGCCATTCCCTGGCCGCTCCCGGTCACCTTGATGTCACAGCGGGACCGGGAGGCGCCGAGCCTCGCCGAGGCCCTGCACCACCATGAGAGCTGAGGCCGGCATGGACGGCGAAGAGTTCCTCCTGCCCCGGTCGCGGCTGGCGAACGAGCGGCTGCACGCCATGATCCCCGGGGGCGCGCACACGTACGCCAAGGGCGACGACCAGTACCCCGAGAACCTGGCCCCGGTCATCAGCCACGGCCACGGCGCCCACGTGTGGGACATCGACGGCAACCGCTACATCGAGTACGGCTCCGGCCTGCGGTCGGTCAGCCTCGGCCACGCTCACCCGCGCGTGACCGAGGCGGTACGCCGCGAACTCGGCCGCGGCAGCAACTTCGTCCGCCCGTCCATCCTGGAGGTCGAGGCCGCGGAACGTTTCCTGGCCACCGTGCCGACCGCGGAGATGGTGAAGTTCGCGAAGAACGGCTCCGACGTCACCACCGCCGCGGTGCGCCTCGCCCGCGCCGTCACCGGCCGCCCGCGGGTCGCCATCTGCGCCGACCACCCCTTCTTCTCCACGGACGACTGGTTCATCGGCACCACGCCCATGTCCGCCGGCGTTCCGGCGGCGACCACCGGCCTCACCGTGGCGTTCCCGTACGGAGACCTGACCGCCACGGAGGAGCTGCTCACCCGGTACCAGGACGAGGTCGCCTGCCTGATCCTCGAACCCGCCACCCACACCGAGCCTCCGCCCGGGTACCTCGCAGGGCTGCGCGAGCTGGCCGACCGGCACGGCTGCGTACTGGTCTTCGACGAGATGATCACCGGCCTGCGCTGGTCCGCTGCGGGCGCCCAGGGCCTGTACGGCGTCGTCCCCGACCTCTCCACGTTCGGCAAGGCGCTGGGCAACGGGTTCGCCGTCGCCGCGCTGGCCGGGCGCCGCGATCTCATGGAGCGGGGCGGGCTGCGCCACGACCGTGACCGGGTGTTCCTGCTGTCCACCACGCACGGCGCGGAAACGCACTCCCTGGCAGCCGCGATGGCCGTACAGGCCACCTACGTGGAGGAGGGCATCACCGCGCGGCTGCACGCCCTCGGCGAGCGGTTGGCCGCCGGAGTCCGCGAAGCCGCGGCCGGCATGGGCGTGGGCGACCACCTCGTCGTCCGGGGCCGGGCCAGCAACCTGGTCTACGCCACCCTCGGCGAGAACCGGCAGCCGTCGCAGCGGTACCGCACCCTGTTCCTGCGGCAGCTCCTCGCGGGCGGGGTGCTGGCCCCGTCGTTCGTGGTGAGCAGCGCACTCGACGACGCCGACATCGACCGCACCGTCAACGTGGTGGCCCAGGCATGTGGGGTGTACCGGAAGGCGCTGGACGCCGGTGGCCCCACCCCGTGGCTGGCCGGGCGGCCCGTGAAACCGGTGTTCCGCCGCTTGGCGTGACGCGCCACGCCGGTCAGCGGCGCTCCCGCCGGCCGGCGTCGGCCCTCCGCTCGGCCAACGGGCCACCCACCCGGTCGACCAGCCACCCGATCGCCGGTATCACCACCAGCGCGGTGCACCAGCCGCCGAGGACGTCGGTCGGGTAGTGCGCGCCCAGAGCGACCTGCGCCCAGCCCATGGCGGCTCCGGCCACCAGCGCCGCGGCGAGTACGAGCAACGTGCCGGCCGTCCTGCCAAGACCGAACCGGCCGGCCGCGAGCAGCGCCACCACAAGGGCGAGCGCGGTGACGAAGGCGGTGTGCCCGCTCGGGTAGGACAGGTTGCCGTCGCCGTGGATGGTGCGTCCCACCAGCGACTTGAGCAGTGTCGCCGTCCCCACGGCCGCGCCGGCCCCGGCGACGACGAACACCGCCGCGCGAGGACACCGGAGCAGCAGACAGCCCGTCGCGGCGATCACCACCAGCGTCGCCGCTCCGGCGGGCTCCCCCAGGAAGTCGATGGCCAGGGCGACGCGCCGCCACGGCGGCCGCACGCTGTCCGCCGTCGGCTGGACGAACCACCTGTCCACCGTGCCGGACTGGCTGTGGCCGGCGTACAGAACCCCGAGCACGACGACCGCCAGCGCGGCGAGGACCGCGATCAGCCCGAGCCACGCGCGCGGCGACGGGGGCAGCACCGCAGGCACCGGCCGGCCGGTCACACGCCCACTGCGTCCGGTCGACCTGCGGCGGCTTGCCGTGATCGGTGATTCCACGGCGTCCCTCCCCTGAGCGCACGCCTGCAACAACGGACAAACCATCGTGCCCCGTGGATACGCCGGGGCGTACGCGAACTGCTCGACGGCGAACCGGACATCGAAGTGGCGGGCGATCCCGGCATCCTTGCTGTCACCCGTTACGCGCCATTCATCATTTCCAGGGCGGCGAGATCCCAGTCGGCCCAGATCAGACGCGACGTCTCCTCCGGGTACGGCACCGTGGCGGACGCCGCGGTGAACACCCGGGTCAGCCGGTCCTCCGACCGGTACGGGGCCCAACCGGGGGAACCGGTTCCGGCGAAGGCGGTCCAGGCCGCCATCATCGTTTCCGAAAGCACACCGGCCTCGGGAGGGGGCTCCTCCCCCAGGAGCAGTTCCGCGATCTCACCGCTGAAGGCACCGAAGACCAGCGGAACGTCGAGCCCGTGGCAGGAGCCGAGCACACCGCCCATGGCCGGGCTCGGCCAGGCCAGTTCGTACAGGTACGAGGTACCGCCGCCGCTGATATGGGCCTCGGCCAGGTGGAGGCTCGGCATGCGGAACAGCCAGTCGGACATCACCAGGTCGTGCAAGTCGGTGGGGCTCGCGTCCGGATAACCCGTTCGGTAGGCACGCGCCCCGGCGCCGGGGGCGAACCATTCGACGGTGGCGGCGGCTTCCTCTTCGGTGACTTTCCCGAGCCGTCCCGACAGCACGGTGAACAGACGGCATTCGTCCCGCGTGTGCCCCACGACGAGGTCGATGCCGGCGCTCTGCCCCGCGCGCAGCGCCTCCCAGGGAGTTCGCGGCAGCACGTCGCCGTCGACCACGGGCGCGAACGGCATCCGGGCACGGGCCGCCCGGCCCCACCGCGACTCGTGGCCCGCCATCTTGTTCAGTACGGAGTCCGCCGCGTCCCGCAGGGCGTCGGGCGCCACCGGCGCGAGACCGGCGAGCGTAGGGGGCGCCCCGAGTTCGGCGGCGACGGCCGTACCGATGTCCGCGGCCAGCGGCACGCTGTAGAAGGGGCCCGGCACGCTCTGCGCCACGGCCCGGTGGAAGAGTCCGGCCGCGCGGGGCATCGCCAGCAACGCGGCCACCGCGCCCGCGCCGGCCGACTCGCCGAAGACGGTCACCCGGCCTGGATCGCCGCCGAAGGCCGCGATGTTGTCACGTACCCACTCCAGCGCGGCGACCTGGTCCAGCAGCGCCCGGTTGGGCGGCGCGCCCTCGAACTGCCCGTACCCTTCCGCGCCCACGCGGTGGTTGAACGTCACGACGACGGTGCCGCGCCGGGCCAGGGCCGTTCCGTCATAGCCGGTTCCGCCGGACGAACCGATCAGGTAGACGCCGCCGTAGAGCCATACCATCACGGCCAGTTGGGCTCCTCCGGGGTCGGGGCTGTAGACGTTGACGGTCAGCCAGTCGTCGCCGCCCTCGGTCCGCTGCGGCCCGACGCCGTACCCGAGTGCGAGGGATTGCGGCGGCGGGGGCCCGAAAGCGTCGGCCTCGCGTACACCGTTCCAGGGCAGCGCGGGCACCGGCGCCGCCAGGTGCAGATCACCGACGGGCGGCCGGGCATACGGAATGCCCCGGAAGACCGCCACGCCGCCCTGCCACCGGCCCCGGACGGTACCGGCCACCGTGCGGACTTCGGGTGCTTGAAGGGAGCGGGTCGTCATATGGATCCCTCCTTCTGGAGCGGGGCCGCGCCCAGTGCGCCGTTTTTCTCCCGCCCTGCCCGTTGTGGGGCAGCCTAGGCGGGTGGACGACAGCGCGGGGAGCCCGGTGCACGAGCAGGACGCTGGCGGTACGCGGGTTTCGGCCGCCGGTTCAGTGGTGCGGCACCACGGCCACCGGCGGGCATGCACTGTTCGCAGTGCCGCCCGGCGGGCCCCCGTCCGCGTACTCCGGTCAGCCGGTGCCCAGGGTGGCGCGGATCGTCTTTCCGCCGCCGGGCTCGCCGAGGACGTCCAGGGTGTGGGTCAGGGCGCACACGATGGTCAGGCCGCGGCCGCTCTCGTCGCTCGCGCCGGACGGGCGGAGGCTGGGCCACTTCGGGCTGTCGTCGCGTACCTCGACGGTCAGGGTGTCGGCCTGGACGCACAGCCGCAGCCGGCAGCTGCTGCTGGTGTGGCGGGTGACGTTGGCGACGAGTTCGGTGACGACCAGGGAGGCGTCGGCCGGGTCGGCGGGGCCGAAGCCGTCGATCTCGTCCCTGGCCAGGAAGGCGGCGGTGAGAAACCGGGCCCAGAAGACGGATTCGTGGGCGTGCGGTAAGAGGTATTCGGCCCGCGCCGTCCGGACACGGGCGCGACGACGGGTACGCAATGATCGGCTCACTCCCCCAAGGGCCGGCCGGCTTCTTGAGGCGAGCCTCGGTGGCCGGATCGCGATGACTGGTCTGTACCATCCATGCCCCGTTCGGGTGGCGGCCACGCACGGTCCGGACGTGGCGCTGGCAACACGGTGGGACGGCTCGGCAACCCGTGCTTGTCCCCGCGCTTTCGGGGGCATCACATCGATTGGAGCCGAACGGACGGGGCCGGCGCGACGCCCTGGCCGACGTCGGACCGCCTGCCGCGCTCACCCTCGCCACCCGGCCGCTCCCGGCGGGCCGGGGCCGTCCACCGACGGAGGAGCCGCCTGTGTCTGGACTGTGCGCACGCTACTTCCGCGGTCGCGGCGCTCCCGCGCGCCGCCTCGCGCGTACCGGTGTCCGCTGGTGGCGGTCCGAACGGATGCCGCGCCGGCGGGCGGCCGCCGTGTACCTCCGGAGCGACGGGCCGTGCTGGCGGGCGCGGCGGGAGGGGCAGACGCTGCTGCTGTCGATCCGCGGCGACCTCGACCTGGAACTCGCCCAGCGCCTGCGCCCGGCTCTGTCCCAGGTGTCGTCGCCCTCCGTACGCACGGTGGTGTTGGATCTGAGTCAGGTCACCTTCTTCGACTGCAGCGGGTTGCAGTGGCTGTGCGAGGTACGTGCCCGGGCGGCCGCGCACGGCGGAGAAACCTATCTGCGCCAGCCGCCCCGGTGCGTGTACCGCTTGCTGCAACTGGTGTCGCTCTCCCGCCCGTTCGCGCTGCTCCCGGCGCCGGGGACCGGTACGGGCAGTGGCCGCTCGACGGGTGGCGGCCGGCGCCTCGCCACCCGCCGGCGCAGCACCGCGTACGGAAATCCGCGGCCGTACGGCGGCTGAGGACGGCCGGGCGGCCTGCGCGCGGTGGCGCGGCGGTGGCCGGTCGCCGCGTCGTGATCCGCCGGTCCGCGCCCGGACGGCCGGTGGCGCAAGGGCCTGCCTCCCTGACGCGCCCACCTGGTTCCCTTGCCCGCCTACGGATAGCGTGGGCTGCCCGGCCCTTGGGGTATTGGGTGCGAGTCCCGCTCGGAGGTGCGATATGACGCACGCTAACGGGTTGGCGGTCAACCTGGTCGCCGACTGCGACGCGTGTGTGGTCGTGCGCGTCAGCGGCGCCCTCGATCACGTTGGAGAGCAGTTCTTCCGTACGACGATGGGCGGCTATGTCGACACGGGGTACCGCTTCGTGGTCCTGGACTGCTCGGCGCTGGTCTACTGCAACTCGCGCGGGCTGAACTGCCTGCTCGGGTTGCACTGGCTGCTCGGCAGGCGCCGCGGCCGCCTCCTGCTCGCCTGTGTGGGCCGCCGCGTGCAGTGGATGCTGGACCATACCGGCAGCAGGGAGGTACTGGCCGTCTTCCCCACCGTCAGCCGGGCGCTGGCCAGCCTGCCCGTGGCCGTCCGCCCCGCTTGGCCGCCCCCGCACCCGGTGAGCGCGGAACCCGGCATCTGACCCGTTACGACGTCTCGTCGGCGGCGTCTCCTACGAGGCGGCGCCCTGCGAGGCCGTCAGTTGTGGGGCCGCCGATCGGCGAACGGGCGGTCTCGCCGGGCGTCCTCGACGGTGGCGTAGCGGGGAAACCGTTGCTGGAGGCCGGTCAGGTCGAGCAGCAGGGCGATGGCCTCGTGCTCGTAGACCAGGCGCAACCAGCCGCCGGCCGCCTCGCAGCGCGCGCCGGCGGCCTTCAGTTCGTGCAGCCCGCTGCTGTCGATGAACGTCACCCGGCGCAGGTCGGCGACCACGAACGCGGGGAGCGTGGCGTCGTTCCCCCTGAGCTGGTCCCGGAGCGCCGGGGCTGCCGCCAAGTCGAGTTCGCCGACCGGGCATACGACCCGGCAGCCCTGCCTCAGCTCGGGACACCGGGTGTTCATGGCGGCCAACTCCTCGGAAGCTGCGTGATGCGGCCTGCGTCGCGGGGCCTGCGGCAGGACTGCTGGCAGCTTACGGACACCTTGCGCGCAGACGAAGCAGAAGGTTCATGAATCAATGAAACATTCACGAATGACGTGCTTCGACCGCTCAGCGACCGATCTCGCAAGAATATTGACACCACTCGACCGAAAAACCCGGGCCATGGCCTCGGCGTTCCGCGCGGAGGTTCGAATGGACGGCAACCGGTGACGACACACCGCGACCGGTCAGGACGGCACAGCTGGCGCCCGGCGCCCGGACGGCGGTGCGGGCGGTGGTGGTCTGGTCCGCGGCACTTCCTTACCGCGTCGCGGAGCTCGGTCTGCCCGCGTTTCGCTGGCCGTCTACTCCGGGTTCCCGATGGAGGCCGGAGCCGGGATTCGCCAGCTGCTGAACCCGCCGGCTGCCCTGGCGTCCACGCGGTGCGGATGACCCAGGTCCGGGACCGCGCGGAGGTCTCGCTCGCACGCGGCCTTCGACTGCATACAGGAAACCGCCGGCCTGCCCGGGTTCCGGGAGTGTGCCTTTGTCAACCATGGTGACGTCCTCCCTCCTGGGAGCGAACGCCGCCCGGACGGCCCGTGGCATCGCTTCCGCAGTGCTGGCCACGGCCGACGGCGCGCGCGAGAAGTGAGCCGCGGCGCCTTATCCGTCTCTCCACGGCTGTGGCCGGCCGTCCTGGAAGGCACTGTTGCACCGGGCGGGAGGAGTTGAACATGGGTGTACGTGCGAGTCCGTTCCAGCTTCAACAGGAAGGACGTCAGCCATGACGATCAGCTCGGATCCGAGTGCGGAGAGCCTGGCCGCGATCGAAGCGAGGATCGATCAGCGCCGGGACCAGTATGCGCTGCCCGAAGGCCATATCGCGGAGGCGGCCTCGCCGTGGCTCCCGTTCGTACCGCAGGTGATGATCAAGCACTTGACGTTCGATGTCCGCGGCGGTTCGGCCGCGAACGTCCTGTGGGTGCAGGCCGGCGGCACGCTGGGCCGCCATCGCCACCGCGGCCCGGTCTCGGGCTATGTGCTCGACGGGAGCTGGCGGTACCTGGAGTACGACTGGGTCGGCCGGCCGGGCGACTTCATCCGGGAGAGTCCGGGCCGCACCCACACCCTGGCCTCCGACGAGGGCATGAAGACCGTCTTCTGGCTGAACGGGCCGGTGGAGTTCCTCGACGAGCGGGACAGGGTGACCGAGGTGATCGACGTCTTCTGGTTCATCGACCACTACGAGCGCGGCTGCCAGGAGCAGGGCATCCCGGTCAACCGGGCGCTCTACCTGTGATTCCGGTGGGTGGTGTGGCCGGAGTCCGGCAACAGCTGTGAGACGGGGTGCGGGTGTCAGGCGCGCTGCGGCGCGCCGCGCGTCGTCCGGACCGCCGCGCGGTGGGCCCGGCCGAACAGCAGGCCGCTCGCCACGGCGACGACGGTCACCACCGTCCAGGTGAGGTTCCCGCCCGCGGCGGCGAGCAGCGGAATGCCGCCGGCCGTGGTCAGGATGACGCCCCCGGTGGTCGCGGCGGACAGCAGTCCCATCGCGCCGGCCCGCTTGTCCGCGGGCGCCAGCGCGATGAGCAGCCCCTGCATCGTCGGTCCCAGAAGAATTTCCCCGACCGTGAACACCACGACCACGGCGGCGATCGCCGCTACGCCGCGCGTCACGGTGAGGATCATGAAGCTCGCCCCCATCAGGCAGGTCGCCAGCATGAGCCTCCTGCCCCGGTTCAGCGCTCCGGTCCAGGCGACCAGCCGCACCTGGAACAGCAGCACGATGACGGGGTTGAGGAGGAAGAGCAGTCCCCACACTGACGGTGACAGGCCGTACTCCCGGACCGCGGCGACCGGGAACACGATCTCGAAGCAGTTGTAGACGGTGCAGGCCAGGAGGCTCGCTGCCGCGGCGACCCGCACGGCCCGCTTCCGGCCCGGCGCGGGCGAGGGCTCCGCCCCGTACGACACGGTGTCCGCCGGGGCGCCGCCGGTCGGCGCGGGACCGCCGGGGCCGGGGGCCTGCAACCACCGGCAGAGCACCAGGCCGAGCAGGGTGGCCGCCAGTGAGGTCGCCCAGACCGCCTGCCAGCCGGCGGGGACCAGGACGGCCCCGAGCGCGGTGCCGACGACGGCCGCGATGTTCATCACCATGCGCATCAGCGCGAACGTCGTGTCGCGGTCGGTCTCCGTGGAGACATCGGCCGCCAGGGCGTTCAGCGCCGTGGTGCGCAGTGTGGCGCCGGTGGTCAGCAGGGCGGCGGCCCCGATGCCGGCCGCGGGTTCGCGCGGCACCAGGAGGAGCAGCAGTGCCGCGGCGGCCTGGACCGTGGTACCGAGCAGCAGTACGGTCCGCCGGCTCGTGGCGTCCGCGAGCCGTCCGCCGGTCGGCCCGGCGACCAGCCCGGCCGCCGACGCCGCGGCCAGCAGGAGACCCGCCGTCGCCTGGGTGACGGGCAGGGTGGTGACGACGTAGATCGTCAGGTAGGCGGTCATCGTCCACTGGCCCGCGTAGCCGAGCGAGGCCAGGATCAGCAGCATGCGCACCGGCGGAGTGACGCGGGCGCCGAGGAGGCCTTCCCACACCGTCATCCGGGCGAGCCCGCCGCAGCCTGTTCGCGCTCGTCCTCCCATGTCGCCAGGGACCCCATCAGGTCGACGCACGCACGCAGGTTCCGCTCCACCTCCGCGCTGTCCGCCCCGTCGACCACGAAGGTCGCTATGCAGTCCGAGCTCGAATGCGCTCCGTCGAACGTCCGGGGTGTGGTGGTCCTGATCGAGTACTGGCGTATGTAGGCGGTTTCCCCGGGTTCCCGGATCGACAGCAGCCGCCCCGCCTTCGGCGGCACGAACAGCCATCCGTACCGTCTGCCCCGGTCGGCGAGGACGGTCTGCCGGCCGTCCTCCAGACCGGCCTGGTGGCGGACCCACAGCCGCAGGGGGTTGACACCCGTCGCGAGCGTGAGGGTCTCCACGACGTGGGCCCCGCCGAGCCGGCAGGCGATCTCGCAGAAGACCAGCTCGCCGTCCGGAGTACGGAATACCTCCAGGTGGAAGGGGCAGAAGCCGACGTCCGGCAGAGCGGCCACGACCCGCTCGGTGTACGCGGTCAGTTCGGCGGACTCCGGGGACCCGGGGTCGAGTTGGACGCTGCCCAGCGGAAGCGCTTCCGCGAAGGACAGGCAACCGTTCACGTAGCGGGACACCTGGGCGTACGTCACACCGGCCGAGTCCGTGAACCCGTCGACGTGGTACATCGTGCCGCCCTCGACGTAGGACTCCAGGAGCAGGTCGTCGAAGTCCCAGTCCGCCGCCGCGCGCTTCACCTCGTCCGGCCCGGACAGCAGCTCGACCCCGCGGGAGGCGAAGCCGAGGCGGGGTTTGGCCACCAGGGGGTAGCCGACCCGCTCGGCGAACTCCTGCGCGTCCCGGGCGTCCGTGGGTACCAGGAAATCCGCCGTGGGCACGCCGGCCTCCCTCATCCACTGCTTCATGTGGTACTTGTCGCGCCAGGGCAGCGCGTCGGCCAGGCCGAGCCCCGGGATGCCGTACCGGTCCCGTACCCGGGCGCAGCGGAGGATGTCGTCCTCCGTCACGTGGATGATCGCCTTGGTGCCGCCTCGCTCGCAGATCGCGTCCATGCGGCGCTCGACCTCGGGCGAAGTGACGTAGTCCGGCACGGACTCCAGGTTCGGGAAGTCCGGGGCGTAGGCGTCGTGTGTGTCGTCACTGGTGATCAACCGGATCCGGTCGATGGCTTCGGAGAGCCATGCGCCGATCGGGTTCGCAGGAGTGTGAATCCGGTAACAAAGAATCAGCTCGTCGGCCATGGCCATCTCCGTGTGCTGCGGCGGCGTGTGACACCTTCCGAATATCACCGGCCTGCCGGACGGACCGCCGGCCGGTCGTGCAGTCCGCCCCGCTCCCGCACCGTTGCCGTACGGTGCGGGAGCGGGGCGAGGTCGTGCCTACATGAGCAGGCCGTCGGGCGTCATACGGCTCAGTACCTCGCGCAGTGCCCCGGCCGCCTCGTCGGCCTCCTCCCGGCTGAGCACCAGCGGCGGCACCAGCATCACCCCGCTCGGCATGCCGCGTACCAGCACGCCGAACCCGTCCCGCAGTTCGTCGGTCAGGGCCCCGGTCCCGTTGGGCAGCGGCGCCCGCGTCTCCTTGTCGGACACCAGCTGGACGCACACCATCAGCCCGATCTGCCGTACGTCCGCGACCGTGGGCAGGTCCAGCAGTTCGCGCAGCCGGTCCGCGAGGTGCGAGCCCACCTTGACGGCGTTGCCGAGCAGGTCTTCCCTCGCGATGATGTCGAGGTTGGCGAGGGCGACGGCACACGCGGTGGCGTGCCCGCTGTAGGTGAAGCCGACCGGGAAGCCGTCGTCCTTGCCGACCGCCTCGGCGATCTCCCCGCTGACCATCACCGCGCCGTGCGGGATGTACCCCGAGGTGATGCCCTTGGCGGTGACCAGGATGTCCGGCGTGACCCCGGTGCGCTCGGCCGCGAACCAGTGCCCGAGGCGGCCGAAGGCCGTGACGATCTCGTCGGAGATCAGCAGGATGCCGTACGAGCGGAGCAGCGCGGCCACGCGGGGCCAGTAGTCGTCCGGCGGGACGATCATTCCGCCCGGCCCGAGGACCGGCTCGCCGATCATGGCGGTGATCCGCTCGGGCCCGATCTCCTCGATGGTCTCCCGCAGTTCGCGCAGGCAGAACTCGGTCACGTCCTCGCCGTCGAACGCCGCGCGGTGGAAGGTGTCCGGGGTGGTCAGGAACCGGATGTGCGGCAACATGGGGCCGAAGCCGATGTGCGCCTCGGAGCCCCCCGACATGCTGCTCGCGCCGTAGCTGATGCCGTGGAACCCCTTGTCCAGCGCGAGGATCCACGTCCGGTCCGGCTGGCCGGTGCGGTGGCGGTAGAACCGGGCCATGCGCAGCGCGATCTCGTTGCCCTCCGCACCACCGCTGGTGAAGTACACGTGGTCCAGGCCGTCGGGGGCCAGCTCCGTCAGGCGGGCGGCGAGCTCGATGGCGCGGTCGTTGGTGAACCCCCAACGGGTGTGGTAGTACTCCAGCTTGGCCATCTGCGCGGCAGCCGCTTCCCCGAGTTCCCGCCTGCCGTGTCCGACCTGCGTCAACGCGAGGCCGGCGGTGGCGTCCAGGTAGCGGCGGCCCTCGGTGTCCCACAGCTGACACCCCTGGGCCTGCACGATCACGGTGCGGCGCGTATCGTCACCGCGCACGTTGGAATGCATGACGTGGCGGTCGGCACCGACGAGTTTTCCCTGTTCATCCTTGGGGAGGGTGCGGTTCGTGCTGGTCGTCACCTTGTGCTCCTCCTTGGCGTGTCCGACAGGTGGATCCGATGCTCACACCGTCTTCTTGACGACCATTGGATCGATCGCTTGACGACGGCGGTCGGCTGCGGGACGCCATCCACGCGCTCCTCTCGTCCACCGGGCCGGTGCAGCTCGCCCGCGATGTCCTCGACCGGCTCGGAGACGCCGTGGCCGGGGCGTTCACGGGTCGAGACGCACCTCAGGAGCGAGCCCGTGACGGACTCGCTCCTGAGTTCGTGCGGCGTGCCGCGGCGGTGCCGGTCAGGTCAGCACTTGTTGTCCGGGTGCACGGAACCGCCGTCGTCCAGGTTCCCGTTGTAGACCCAGCCGTTGATCTCGCTGCCGTCGATCCGTACGTGCGTCCACTTGTTGCCCGCGGAGTTCTGCACCCAGCAGTGGTACTGGAGCACCACCGCGGTACCGACCGTGGCGGTCACTCCGCAGTCCTTGCTGGGGCCCGTGCGGACCTTGGCGGTGTCACCCTTGGCGGTGCCCTTGCCGGGAGACTTGTTGGACCAGCTGGGGTGGGTACACGCGTCAGCGCCGGTGGGCGCGGCGTTGGCCGCCGGTGCCGTGGCGGTGAGCGCGGCGCCCGAGAGGAGCAGCGGCGCGGCGACGGCCGATATCCATCTGGCCCGCTTCGTCAGAGCACTCATCGACATCCCCCTTGCTCGTGGGCAGACAACTCGGCTGGCTGCCCTGGTGGTTCAGAGAATGCCGTGCAAAGGCGTGAAGCACGGGGCTCCGGAGCCGGATGTCCGAAAGCAGCTTCCTTTACGCCTGCATCTCGTACGTACCGGCCAGCCCCTCGACGCGCTCCCACACCCGCGCGGAGCGGGCGTCGCCGACGACCGGGCGGCGGACCGCGCCCAGGGCCCAGCGCTGCTGGGCCTCGGTGGCGGAATCCTTGCCGTGGAGTTCGACGGCGTGCGCGGAGAAGTCGCGGACGAGGACGGCGAACAGCTCGTCGAGGACGTCCGTGTCGAGGTCCGTCAGGCGGGCCTGCTCCAGGATGAGCTGGCCGTGGACGACCAGCGCGAAGAGCTGGCCGACGGCGAGCAGCAGGTCGAGGTCGCGGCTCTGCGCCTCGTCGGGTGCGGCGGTCGTGACGAACTCGCACAGGGCGTCCGCCTGCTCACGGAAGCGGGCGACGTTGGACACCTCGGCGTAGGCGTCGTAGGCGGCACGCCAGTCGTGGAAGCGTACGGAGCCGAGGCCGCGGGCCGGGCCCTGGCGGAACAGGAAGGCGTCGTCGGCCGCGTCGAGGCGGGTCGGCACGGGTGCGTACTCGGCCGGGTTCAGCAGGTGGTTGCCCATGAACTTGAGGATCAGCGCGAGGTTGACGTGGACGGTGCCCTCCAGCTTCGGCAGGCCGCGGATCTCGGTGGCGGCCTGCGCGAAGTAGGTGTCCTTCTCGAAGCCCTTGGCGGCGATGACGTCCCACATCAGGTCGATGACCTTCTCGCCCTCGGTGGTCACCTTCATCTTCGTCATCGGATTGAAGAGGAGGTAACGGCGGTCGTCGGGGCCCGCGGTGCGGAAGTAGTCGACGGCGCGGTCGCTGAACAGCTTCATGCCGACGAGGCGGACGTAGGCGTCGGTCAGCTCGCGGCGTACGTGCGGGAAGGCGGTGACGGGGCGGCCGTAGAGGATGCGGTTGTGGGCGTGGGTGACGGCCTCGTACATCGCGTGCTCGCAGATGCCGATGGAGGCGGTGCACAGGTTGAACTTGCCGACGTTGACGGTGTTGAGGGCGGCGTCGAAGGCGGCGCGGCCGGTGTGCAGGACGTCGTCGGGGCCGACCGGGTAGGCGTCGAGGCGGAACTCGCTGACGTACTTCGAGGAGTCGACCACATTCTTGACGAGGTGGTACGCCTCGTGGCGGCTGTCGGCGGCGAAGAACACGTACCCGTCCGGGCCTTCGACGTCGGTGCGGCGGCCGAAGACGGAGACGAGACCGGCGGCGTTGCCGTTGCCGATGTAGTACTTGGAGCCACTGGCGCGGAAGCCGCCGTTGCCGTCGGGCTCCAGCAGCATGTCGGTGGAGTAGATGTCGGCGCCGTGCGTCTTCTCGGACAGGCCGAAGGCGAACACCTCTCCCTGGGCGAGGAGTTCGGCCGCGCGGGCGCGGGCGGCGGCGTTGTCGCTCTGCCAGACCGGGCCGAGGCCGAGGATGGTGACCTGCCACGCGTACCAGTAGTCCAGCCCGTAGAAGCCGAAGATCTCGTTGAGGGCGGCGATCCGGGCGGTGTCCCAGCGCTTGTCCTGCTGCCCGTCGGCGGCGGCCGCCGGGGTGAGGAAGGTCGCGAACAGCCCCTCCTTCGCCGAGAACGCGAGGAAGTCCGCCAGCCAGGCACGCGAGCGGTAGTCCTCGATCAGCCGGCGCTTCCCGCGGTCCTCGAACCAGTCGACGGTGGCGCGCAGCAGCCTGCGCGTCTCGGGGTCGAAGTGCGCCGGGTCGTAAGTGCGCGGGTTGAAGAGCAGCGGGTCGGCCATGGGGTCCGCCTTTCGGGACGAGGGTGGGTGGGAAGAGAGACAGGGCGGCGCTGCGGTTCAGGACCGCTCGGGCCGCAAGGCGTGGAGGGTGGCTAGTACGTCCTCCAGCCAGGCGATCGTCATGCGCTCGTACGCGATGCCGCCGCGCAGCACGACGTGCTGGAGCTGCTGCCCGGCATCGGGCGCCGCGGGAGCCTCGGGCCCCGTGAAGTCGCGCAGCTCCCCCGCGAGGTAGTGCGTGAGCCGGTCGGTGTGCGCCTGGTGGTGCCGCTCGACCTCGCGGATCAGTGCCGCCGGGTCGTCGAAGGCCGCGCCGCGGATCTTCACCGCGAGGTCGTGCCGTACGCTCTCGGGCTCGATCGGTTCGTGCAGCCACCGGGACAGGGCGGTCCGGCCGAGGGCGGCGACGGAGTACTCCTTCTTGTCCGGCCGGGCCTGCTGCGGCACCTCGCGGACATCGACCCAGCCGTCGCCCTCCATGCGCTTGAGCACGCGGTAGATCTGCTGGTGGGTGGCGGTCCAGAAGTAGCCGATGGACCGCTCGAAGCGCCGGGCCAGCTCGTAGCCGGAGCCCGGCTTCTCCAGCAGGGAGACGAGAATCGCGTGTTCGAGCGCCATGCCCCGATCCTGCTATGCAACGAGTTGCATAGACAAGCGGCTACGGGCAGGTGAGACGCGGGTCACCCGCGGTGCCCGGGCAGGAGGGGGCGGCGTCCGCCCCTGGTCAGGCCGGGGCCCGGAGCCGTACGGCCAGAAAGCTGGGCTCGCGGCACAGCTTCTCGTACCGGGCTTCGTCGGTTTCCCGCAGCCGGGGCAGCGGGCGCGGCTCGACGAGGCGTTCCAGGACGAAACCGGCGGACAGCCATTCGTCCACGAGGGCCTGCAGGGTCATGCGCTGGTAGCGGATGGTCATCGAGGGATCGGGGAGCTTGGCGTCCACCCAGGTCCCGTCGAAGTAGGAGCCGCCGTGGTACAGCCACTCGGCCGTGGGATGGGTGGTGGACAGCACCAGCCACCCGCCGGGCCGCAGCACGCGCCGGAACTCGGACAGCAGCCGGGCCCGCGCCGCGACGTGGTGGTAGACGAGCGCGCACACGGCTCCGTCGAAGGCGGCGTCACCGGCGAAGTCGAGCGGTGCCTCCAGGTCGTGCAGCCGCAGCTCGGCCCGGTCGCCCACGCGCTCACGGGCGTGCCGCAGCAGCGTCGCGCTGCCGTCGATCCCGGTGACACGGGCTCCCCGGTGCAGCAGGTCCGCCGTGTAGTGCCCGGCACCGCACCCGGCGTCCAGGAGCCGTAACCCGGCGACGTCGCCCGCGAGGTCCAGCACCGCGGGCCGGTCGACGCAGGCGTTGTAGGGGCTGGTGCCGGCCATCCGTGCGAAGTAGTCGCCCAGTCTGCCGTGGTACGCGTTCTCCGGAGATATCACGGCAGCATCCTGGCACCCTTTCCGGAGGTCGGCGCCGGCCCCGGTGGAGGGGGACCGGAGGCCGGCGCCGAGTCTGGTGGGCGGCTTTCGCCGGATAGCGGTTCTGTTTCGGCGAGCGCCAGGAATCGAATCCGGAAAACACCGGGATTCCGCGACCGTTCTCCCCCACTTTCCGGCCCCCGCCGAACCCGGTCAACCGCGACCGGTTGGACGGGCGGCCGGCCCGATTTCGCGTACCGGCGGCGCTTTTACCGTCCGACGTACTCCCGCAGGTGCCGGGCCGTCAGTGTGTCGCCGGTGGCGACGAGGTCGGCGGGGGTGCCCTCGAAGACGACACGGCCGCCGTCGTGGCCGGCACCGGGGCCGAGGTCCACGATCCAGTCCGCGTGGGCCATCACCGCCTGGTGGTGCTCGATGACGACGACCGAGTTGCCGTCGTCCACCAAGCGGTCGAGCAGCGCGAGCAACTGGTCGACATCGGCCATGTGCAGGCCGGTGGTGGGCTCGTCCAGGACGTACGTCGTCGCCTTCTCGTTCATGTGGATGGCCAGCTTGATGCGCTGCCGCTCGCCGCCGGAGAGGGTGTTGAGCGGCTGGCCGAGCCGCAGGTAGCCCAGCCCCACGTCCGCGAGCCGCCCGAGGATGGCGTGCGCCTGCCCGGAGGGGAAGAACGTGTGCGCCTCCGCGACGGACATCGCCAGCACCTCGCTGATGTCCTTGCCCCGCAGCTTGTACGTCAGCACCTTCGCCGTGAAGCGCTTGCCCTCGCATTCTTCGCACACGGACGCCACGCCCGCCATCATGGCGAGGTCGGTGTAGACGAGCCCGATGCCGTTGCAGTGCGGGCAGGCGCCCTCGGAGTTGGCGCTGAACAGTGCCGCCTTGACGCCGTTGGCCTTGGCGAAGGCGGTACGGATCGGGTTCAGCAGGCCGGTGTACGTGGCCGGGTTGGAGCGGCGCGAACCGCGGATCGGCGACTGGTCGGCGACGGCGACGCCCTCGCGCCCCGCGACGTACCCGTGGATGAGCGAACTCTTGCCGGAGCCCGCGACCCCGGTGACGACGGTCAGCACTCCCAGGGGTATCCCCACACTGACGTCGCGCAGGTTGTGCCGGTCGGCGCCCTCGATCGCGAGGGTGCCGCGGGGCGTGCGCACCGGCTCGCGCAGCCCGGCCCGGTGCTCCAGGTACCGCCCGGTCAGCGTCCCGGAGGCGCGCAGTCCCGCCACGTCCCCTGAGTAGCAGATCCGTCCGCCGTCGGTGCCCGCGCCCGGTCCGAGGTCCACCACGTGGTCGGCGATCGTGACGACCTCCGGTTTGTGCTCGACGACCAGCACCGTGTTGCCCTTGTCCCGCAGGCGCAGCAGCAGGCCGTTCATGCGCTGGATGTCGTGCGGGTGCAGTCCGACGGTGGGTTCGTCGAAGACGTACGTGACGTCGGTCAGGCTGGAGCCGAGGTGCCGCACCATCTTGACGCGCTGCGCCTCGCCGCCGGAGAGGGTGCCCGCGGGCCGGTCCAGGCTCAGGTAGCCGAGGCCGATCTCCACCAGGGAGTCGAGCAGGTGCCGCAGGTTGGCGAGGAGCGGCGCCACGGACGGGTCGTCGACCGAGCGCAGGAACGCGGCGAGATCGCTGATCTGCATCGCCGAGCACCGCGCGATGTTGACGCCGTTGACGGTGGAGGACAGCGCGGCGGCGTTCAGCCGGGCGCCACCGCAGGCAGGGCACTCGGTGAAGGCCACCGCCCGGTCCACGAAGGCCCGGATGTGGGGTTGCAGCGCGTCGCGGTCCTTGGACAGGAAGAGCCGCCGGACCTTGGTGACGAGCCCCTCGTACGTCGTGTTGAGGGCGGCGGCCTTCACCTTGGTCGCGGGCTTGTGGAGGAAGTCCTGCCACTCCTGCTCGGTGTAGTCCTTGAGCTTCTTGTCCGGCGGGAAGAAGCCGGAGCCCGCCATGACCTGCCAGTACCAGGAGCCGACGGCGAAGTTGGGCACCGTGACGGCGCCCTCGTCGAGGGAGAGCTCCCGGTCCACGAGCTGGTCGACGTCGATCGTCGAGACCTGGCCGATGCCCTCGCACTCGGGGCACATGCCCTCGGAGCTGTTGAAGCCGAAGGCGCTGGAGGTGCCGATGCGGGGAGTGCCGAGGCGGCTGAAGACGATCCGCAGCATGGTGTACGCGTCGGTGGCGGTGCCCACGGTGGAGCGGGAGTTGGCGCCCATCCGCTCCTGGTCGACGATGATCGCGGCGCTCAGGTTGCGCAGCTCGTCCACGTCCGGGCGGCCCGCACTCGGCATGAAGGACTGGACGAAGGCGGTGTACGTCTCGTTGATCAGCCGCTGGGCCTCGGCGGCGATGGTGCCGAAGACCAGCGACGACTTGCCCGATCCGGAGACTCCGGTGAAGACGGTGAGCCGCCGCTTGGGCAGGTCCAGCGACACGTCGGCCAGGTTGTTCTCCCGCGCCCCGCGAACCTGGATCACGTGGTGCAGGTCGGCGGCGGCCGGCTGGGGGTCGGCGGGGGCAGCAGGCATGACGGGTTCCCTCTCCTTCGGTGCGGCGGCCGGACGGTGGCGCCTCGAACGGTCGGCACGACCGAGGGCGGGCAGCGGCCGCGGGCCCCCCGTCGCGTGGCCGTACTCTGCCACACTTTCCGCGTACGGCGTACTCAAATATGGTGTACTCAAATACGGGGTACGGAACGGAGGGCACGTGGGCGGGTGTCCCTTGGGAGTCGCCGCAGCCACGCGGGGCGGCCCTCGCGCAGCACCAGGCGCGCACCGGCCTCGCCGAATGCGCCCTCGGAACGTTCAGGCGAACAGTTCGCCGAGCATCTCCGGGTCGATGGTGATGGGGGCGGGGCGGTAGGCGGGGGGCTGGGTGCCCATCAGCTCGCGGACCAGGAAGTCCCAGCAGCGCGTGCGGACATAGGCCAGGCAGTCGATGAAGACGTGCTCGGCCCCGGGCACGATGAGCAGCTCGAAGTCCTTGCCGGCGGCGATGAGCCGGTCGGCCAGCCGCAGTGTGTGGTGCGGGTGGACCTGGTCGTCCATTTCGCCGTGGACGAGCAGCAGCCTGCCCGCCAGCCGGTCCGCGAGTTCCACGTTGGAGGCGCGGGCCCAGGCCTCGGGCCGGTCGGCACCGTCGTAGGTCTCCACGAAGCCCGGGTTGAAGTAGCGGGCGTCGTGCGAGCCGGAGAGGGCGACACCCGCCTTGTAGACCTCGGGGAAGTCCAGCATCGCCCGCGCCGCGGCGAAGCCTCCTCCGGAGTGGCCGAACGCGCCCACCCTGTCCAGGTCCATCCACGGCCGGGTCCGGGCCAGTTGCCGCAGCACCGCGGCATGGTCGGCCAGGCAGCCCGCGTCGGCCATACGCCCGTAGGAGGCGTCGTGGAAGGACTTGCTCCGGCCCGGGGTGCCTCGCCCGTCCATCGCCACCACCACGAAGCCCAGCGCCGCGAGGGGTTCCGCGTCGAGGCCCGTCCCGCCGGGGTCGAAGCACGGGGCGACCCGGTTGACCTGCGGGCCGGGGTAGAGGGTGTCCACCACCGGGTAGCGCAGGGCGGGGTCGAAGCCCCGCGGCCGGTACAGCACTCCGTAGATGTCCGTCACCCCGTCGGCCGCCTTGGCGCAGAACCGTTCCGGCGGCGTCCAGCCGGTGACGGCGAGCTTGCCGGTGTCGGCGCGCTCCAGCTCGACCAGCTCCCGCCCGGCCCAGTCGCGGACGCGGGTCACCGGCGGGGTGCCGACCGTGGACGCGGAGTCGACGAAGTACTCCTGGTGGTCCGGCAGGGTGACGATGTGGTCCAGCTCGTCGTCCGTGACCTTGGCGAAGCAGGAGCCGTCCAGGCCGGCCCGGCACACCGTGCGCCGGTACGGGTCGGCGTCCACCAGCCCGGAGGCGGTGAAGTACACCACCCGCTCGGCCTCGTCGACGCGCAGGATCTGCCGTACCACCCACTGCCCGGAGGTGACCTGCCCGAGCAGCGCGCCGGTGTGCAGGTCGTAGCGGTAGAGGTGGCCCCAGCCGTCCCGCTGCGAGTACCACAGCACCTCGTCGGCCAGCACCTGCACGATGGGCGGCTCGAACATCCACTGGTTGGGCTCGACGCGGGTGTCCCCGGTCTCGCTGAGCACGGTGGTGACCTCGCCGGTGGCCGGGTCCAGCCGGTGCAGGGTGAGCGTGTGCAGGTCGCGGGGCCGGCTGAGGTAGTACACCGCCGAGCCGTCCGCCGCCCACCACGCCCATTTGGCCGCGATCGGCGACACCGCCGGCATGAGCAGCGGCTCGGCCTGCGCGCGGACCACCGTGCCCGCGGCGACGTCCAGTACGACCAGCCGGGCCTGCGGTACGTGTTCGTCCCCGGCGTAGGCGTACCGCTGGGTGTGCAGGAGGGGCGCGCCGCCGTCGGCGGGCCTGGCCTCCACGAGGTGGGTCTGCCGGACGTCGCGCTCGTCGGTCTGGTGCGCCAGCACCTTCGTCGAGTCGGGCGACCAGGCCACCACCGGCGGCAGGTGCGGCAGGCCGAACTTGCGCAGCAGGGTGCCGTTGCTCGTGCAGTCCGGGCCGGAGCCGTACCGGTGGTGGGGCTCGCCGTCGGTGGTCAGCGCCCACTCGCGGCCGTCGGACAGCGAGCGCGCCCACAGGTCGTGCTCCCGCAGGAAGACCGCGACCTTCTTGTCGGGTGACGGTACCTCCAGCGGGTTGCCCGGCGGGCTGGACTCGGCCCGCTCGCAGGCGTAGTCGTCCAGGCGGCAGCGCCAGTGCTCGCCGAACGCGTCGAACTCCACGGCGCCCTCGACGCGTTCGATGGCCATGAACGGCAAGGCCCCGGGGTCGACCGGCTGCCCGGAGGCGGTGGCGAGCGCGGCGGCGAGCAGGGCGTGGTCGAAGGCGGGCTCGCGGGTGCCCGCCGCCGGGTCCACCAGTACGAAGCGCCGGCCGGCGCCGTTGTTCACCGCGTACCAGAAGCGGGCGCCTCCGTCGGTCCACCGCGGTCTGACCTTGTCGCCGACGACGAGCTCGCCGGGGCGTGCGGACCGGCGGAGGAGCTGCTCGGCGGCCTGGTAGTTCTCAGTGGTGCTCATTGTCTTCGCCCTTTCTCGGGTGGTGAAGGGTGTGACGGTTCCGGCGGGGTGGCTCTCAGAGGCTGCGGGCGACGATGTCGCCGTAAGCGGTGGTCGCGCGGATGTCGAGCTGGGCGGCGGCGCCTTCGGCGTTCTTGAGCGCGTTGCGGATCCGGCCGTAGGAGGTGCCGGCGTCGAGGGTGGCCGAGACTCCGGCGGCGGCACCGACCGATACCTCGCCGGCCTCGGTACGCAGTACGACCGTGCCGCGCACGGCTTCCGCGATGCGGATGTCGCCCTGGCCCGTGCTGATTTCCGCGGGGCCGCCGAGGCGGCCGACCGAGACGTCGCCGGCGGTGGTGGCGAGGCGGAGGCTCGCGGCCTCGTCGATCTTGGTCGGGCCGTGCGCGCCCTCGAAGGTGACGTCGCCGAGCCGCCCGACGCCCCGGAATTCGGCGCTGGCCGCCTTCGCCCGGACCCGGGAACCGGCGGGCAGCCGAACCGTCACCTCGATGGCTCCGGACGAGCCGAGGAGCCGGCTCTTCGCCGGGGCCGCGATCCGCAGGACGCCGTCGCCGTATGCGACCTCGGTCTGCTCCGCCGCCTCCACGTCGCGGCTCTTCGAGACGTCGGCGGGCAGCACCTCGACCGCGGTGTCAGCCCGGTCGGCGGCGTTGAGCCGGACGCGCCCGCGGGGATGTCGAGGACGGCGGAGATCGGGGCGGGGGTGTCGAACTTCTGCATCGTGCGCTCCAGCGACTCGTCGTTTCTGTCATTGGAAACGCTACGTTGCGTTTCCAGAGCGGGCAATAAGTTCGTTGCGATGAAACGACGTTAGCCCAGCTCGGAGCCTCTATTTCGTTGCAATGGGCATGAAGGTAACGCAATGTCAGCACTCTGTTCGTTGCAATGAATTGAGGGTGAACGCTACCCTGGGGGCATCGAAGAGCACGAAGGAGACCGTGATGCCGGGAGGCAGACTCACTCAGCAGGAACGCCAGCAGATCGCGCTGGGGCTGGCCGACGGCCTCGCCTACGCGGAGATCGCCAGACGTGTCGGCCGCCCCACCTCGACGATCACTCGTGAGGTGATGCGGAACGGCGGCCCCACCGCCTACCGCGCCGACCTGGCCCACCGCGCCACCGAACGCCGCGCCCACCGGCGCAGGCAGGCCGCGCCCCAGGAGCCGGAGGCGCGGCCGCAGGCCCACGGGCGCGACGCCGAGGCCGTGCGCGAGTACGAGGAGGTGTTCACCACCGTCCTCATGGCCTCGGGCCTGCCCAAGATGATGGCCCGGGTGCTGGCCTGCCTGTCCGTCACCGACTCCGGCAGCCTCACCGCGTCCGAACTCGTGCGGCGCCTCCAGGTCAGCCCGGCGTCCGTCTCCAAGGCGATCGCGTTCCTCGAAGGCCAGGGCCTCGTCCGCCGGGAACGCGACGAACGCCGCCGCGACCGCTACGTCGTCGACAACGACGTCTGGTACCAGTCGATGATGGCCAGCGCCCGCGCCAGCGCCCAGGTCGTCGAGACCGCCCGGCAGGGTGTCGGCATCCTCGGTCCCGGCACCCCGGCCGGCGTCCGCCTCGAAAACATCGCCCGGTTCCTCGACTTCGTCACCGAGAGCCTCACCCGCGCCGCGGAGCAGGCCCGGGAGGTCCTGCACACGAAACCCGGTCCGCCCTGACGCCCTGGCGTGAGCAGCACTGTGGTCGTTCTACGGTGCGCCCGTAGAGACGTGTGTCGCGGGCGGTGGTGACACTCGGGGCGAGCCGCCGACCCCGAGGACAGACGATGCGACCGAAACTCAAGCCCGACGTGCTGTACGTGCCCACCGCAGACGGGGTGCACCTGTTCGGTGCCGGCGCCAACCTCGAACTGCGGGGCGGCGCCATCTACCAGTGGGTGGACCGGCTGGCGCCGCACCTGAACGGCACCACCACCCTGGACGGCCTGCTGAACGGGCTGCCGGACGACAAGCGTGCCGTGGTCGCGGCACTGCTGCGGCGCCTGGAGGACGGCGGCTGCCTGACCGACGCGGAAGAGGACGAGCCGCACGGCCTGACGCCCGGCGAACTGCGGACGTACGCGGCCGAGATCGCCTTCGTCGAGTACTACCGCGGCTCGGCGGCCCGGCGCTTCGAGACGTACCGGAACAGCTCGGTGGTGGTGCTGGGCGCCGGGCCCGCGTTCACGGCGCTGATCTCCTCGGCGCTGCACTCGGGCGTCCGCAGGCTGCGCGCGGTGTGCACTCCGGAGTTCCCCACCGACGAGGACCGGCTGGCCGAGCTGACCGGTGAGGCCGTACGGCGCGATCCGGACCAGGAGTTGATCCGGACGGTCCTGTCCGGCGACTCCGACGAGGAACTCGTGAAGGCGCTGGACGGTGCCGATGCCGTCGTCCACGTGTCCTCCGCGCCGGTGGCGGACCGGGCCGTACGGCTGCACCGGCTGTGCGAAGAGGCGGGCCGGCTGCTCGTGCAAGGCGTCGTCCTGGACGACGTCGCGTGGCTGGGCCCGTCCGGCGCCGCCTGGGCGTCGGCCTGGCAGCGCTTGGCGGCGCCGGAGCCGTCCCGGCCCAACGCCTTTCTCACCGGGCCGGCCGCCGCCGTGGTCGCCGGTCACCTGGGCCTGGCGTGCTTCACCGCGCTGACGGGCGCGCGGGAGGACGAGCGGGCGGCGCTGACCCGGATCGACCTGGAGACACTGCGCACCTCGGCGCATTCCTTCCTCCCGCACCCGTCCGCCGTTGATGCGCCGGAGGAGAGCGCCGAGGAATTCGGGCAGCGCATTGAACGGCTCGGCTCGGCCGCTCCGTTGAGCGGGACGGAGTTCTCCGCGCGCGCCGCGACCTGCTTCGACCGGTACACGGGGGTGCTGCGGGCGCTGGAGGAAGGCGATCTCACGCAGCTGCCGCTGAACGTGACCGAGGCGGTGCGCCCCGAGGGGACCGGCGAGCGGGTCTTCGGCTGGGGCACCGGCTTCGCCGAGGCCCGGCAGCGGGCGGCGCTGCGCGGGCTGGCGCGGTACGCGGTGACGGCGCCCGACCCGCGACGGTTCGCCGACGGCGGCTCGGTGCGGGGCTGGGACCTCGTCGGCAAGGAGGTCACGGCGGTGCCGGCCGGCGACGTGTTCGTTCCCGGTCCCGGCGTGGCCGCCGCCTTGGACTGGACGGAGGCGGTCACCGCGGCGGTCGCGCAGCAGTGTGCGCGGCTGGCGGTCGAGGACGTACGCAGGGGCGTCGTGGAGGCGGTCCCGCTGGACGTGGCGGGTGCCCCGCTGGAGGAGGCCGGCCGCCGTCATCTGGACATGCTGCGTACGGCGGACGGCGAGGTGGTGGCCGCCGACATCGGCGCCGGGCTCGGCGTGCCGGTGCTGGCCTGGTGGCAGGGGGGCCGGCCGATCGGGGTGACCTGCGGCCCCGGCGCGGTGACCGACGGGCTCGAACTGGCCCTGCTGGACCGGCAGTCCGTGCTGACCGGCGAGTCCGTGTACGCTCCGGCGCCGGATTCCGGCCTCGGCGCGCCGCCCGGGGCGCCGGCCGGTGCGGCCGTACCGGCGGGCGCCGAACTGCCCGCGCTGGTCGAGGCGCTGGCGTCCCGGGGAAAGCCCCCGGTCGTGGTGCCGCTCGACCACGATCCGGCGGTGCACGAGGTGCTGCCGTACATCGTGCGGGTGGTGCTCGGATGACCGAGGTCTCCGACGGCCGGGCCGGCACGCTGGGGCTGCGGTTCTGGTACGACACCTTCGAAGGCGTGCAGGAACTCTTCGCCGAGGGGCACGGTTCCGAGGGCGGTCCTGACGATCCGCTGCCGAGCAAGACGTACCGCGGGCTGCCCCGCCATGTGCTGGCGCCGCCGCCCCGGCGCGTCGGCGACGCGCGCTGGTCGTTCCCCGGCTTCCGCGACCGGCATCCTAAGGGCCCGCCGCGCAGGCCCTGGGACGGGAGCACGCTGTCCGCGCTGCTGCACCACACCTACGGCTTCGGCCGGATCGAGCTGGGTCCGCAGTCGGCCTGGCCCTACCACCGGCTGGTCGCCTCCGCGCGCTGCTTCTACCCGGTGGAACTGTACGTGTGGCTGAACGGCGACACCGGTGGCGTACCGGCGGGGTGCTACCACTACGACCCGGTCCACCACGCGCTGACCGCGCTGCGGTCCGGCGGGGTGCCGGACGAACTGCGGGCTGCGGTGGCGGGCGCGGGACGGGACACGGCCGCGCTGGTCGTGCTGACCGCGTACTTCCGCAAGACCGCGTTCCGGTACCGCGACTACGCCTACCGACTGTGCGCGCAGGAGTGCGGCATGGTCATCGGCAACGCGCTGCTGGTGGCCGGGGCGCTCGGCCTGGACGCCCGCGTGCACCACCGGTTCCCTGACGAGCCGGTGAACCGGGCGCTGGGCGTCGACGGCGCGGAGGAGACCGCGTTCGCCGTGCTGGAGGTCGGGGCGCGGGATGCCGTGGGCGCCCGGCCGGCGCCGGGTCTGCCGCCCCTCGTCACGGAGCACGTGCGTACCTGCGGGGAGGACGCGGCGCGCTGGTCGCGGCTGTCCGCGCTGGACCGCGCCGCCCGGCTCACCGGCGACGCGCGGCCGGCGCCGGTCGACGCGGCACCGTTCCACCTGCCCGTGGCCGGCCGGGCCGTGCCGTTCGCGGAGGACGTCCGGCCGCCGGAGAGCGTCGAGTTGGGCGACGCGCTGCGCCGGCGGGACTCGGGCGGGCGGATGTTCCAGCCGGCCCGCGCCCCGCTGCCCGAGCGGCAGCTCGCGGACCTCCTCAGGTACGCGCTGGAGCCGGTGCCCTCCGACCATCACGAAGCGCCGCTGCCCCCGCTGCTGGACTGCCACGTACTCGCCCTCAACACCACGGGCCCGGCCGCCGGGCTGTACCGGCTGGACCCCTCGCCCGCGCTCGTGCCCGTGCCCGGACGCGACGGGCGGCGCACGGTGGCCATGCTGTGCGACCGCACGCCCTCGGTGAACACGGCGCGCGCGAACGCGGTCGTCTTCCTCTCGGTGGACCGGTACGAGGGCGCCCGCCGGTTCGGGGACCGCGGCTACCGCATCCTGCACCACGAGGCCGGTATCGCGGCCCAGCGGATCAGTGTGCTGGCCGCCGCCGAAGGGCTGTCGGCCCGGATCACCAACGGGTACGACGACCGCGTCGTCCGGGAGCTGACCGGCAGCGGCGGCGACGCGCACGTGCCGGTCTTCGCCATCGTGCTGGGCCGGCGGCAGGCCACGTCCCAGTACGAGCCCCCGCTGGACTGGTGACCACAGGCACCGTAGGGCGCCCGGTGCCCGCAGATCCTACGGGTCGTCCGTAGAGACCCGGGGCCTCCGCGGATCACACAATCGGCTCGGACAGCGGGCGACCGCCGTCCGCAACCGTCACCCACAGAGGAAGGAGGGACACGACATGGACGCGAACCTGGTGCTGGACCTCGACGACCTGAGCGTGGACCAGCTCGACATCCTGCCGACCGCCCCCGGCTCCACCCTGGAGTCGATCAACGTCGGTCACGCGATGGTCGAGATCGGCGCATCCAACTGCACCTCGCAGGGCTCGCCGGCGAGCTGCTGCTCTTGTTGCTGCTGCTGATCCGGTGATACGGCCGGGCCGTGTCCGGCGCTTCGGCGCCGGGCGCGGCCCGGTACCGCTGGACAGCCTGTGCCACCACGACCGACCCGAAGAACCAAGGAGGCGAACGTGCCGGATCGGCCGACCGGTCTCGCGGTACGCGGCGAGGGCCTGCTCGCGCACGCGGTCCGCACCGAGCTCTCCCGCCGTCAGCTGCTGGCAGGCGAGAACGGCGGCCGCTGCGCCGGGGTGCTCAGCGTCGACGACGGCTGGCGGGACACCGTGACGGCGGGCAACCCGGCGCTGCCGTGGCTGCCGGTCCGGGTGGAGCTGGGCAACGTCGTCATCGGGCCGCTGGTGCTGCCGGGGCAGCCGGGGTGCGCGCAGTGCGCCCGTACCCGCAGGGACCGCGCACTGGGGCCGGCCAGCCCGCGCGCCGAACTGCTGCGCCGCCACGGCGACCGGCTGGCCGCCCGGCCGTCGCCACTGCTGTCGGCCTGGACCCGCGACACGGTCGCCGCGGTCGTGGCGGCCGAGGCCGCCGCCGTCCTCGACGACCCGGAACACGCCGGCACCCGCAACGCGGTCACGATGATCGGGCTGGCCGCGCTCACCGCCGACCGGCACCCGTTCCTGCCCGACCCCTGCTGTTCCCGGTGCGGCCGGCTGCCCGACGACCGGCCGCCGGTGCTGATGGACACGCCGCGCCCCAAGCTCGCCCCGGACGTCTACCGCGTCCGCAGCCTGGACACGGACTGGGACGGCCTGCTCCGTACCTACGTGGACGGGCACACCGGCATCGTCCGGCAGCTGGACGTCCGGACGGACTACGCGTACCCCATGGTGTCCGCGCCGCTGCGGCTGCCCGACGGCATCCAGGAAGCGGGTTTCGGCCGCGGCCTGGACTACGGAGGCTGCGAACGTACCGCGCTGGCCGAGGCGTTGGAGCGGCTGGGCGGCGCGCGACCCGGCGGCCGGCGCACGACGGTGCGCGCGGGCTACCGGGAGGTCGCCGACCGTGCGGTCTGCCCGACCGACCTGGGCCTGTACCCGCCGGACCGGTACGAGGACCCGGAGTTCCCCTATCCCGTCTTCACCCCGGACCTGGAGATCAACTGGGTGTGGGGGCACTCCTTCGGCCGCGGCGAGCCCGTGCTCGTGCCCGAGGACTACGCCTACTACCGCACCCGGCACGGAAGTTCCTCGGCGCGCCCGCTGGCCTACGAGGTGTCCAACGGCTGCGCCCTGGGCGGCTGCCTGGAGGAGGCCGCGCTGCACGGCATCCTGGAGCTGGCCGAGCGTGACGCGTTCCTGCTCACCTGGTACGCCCGGTTGCCGGTGCCGCGCGTGGACCTGTCCACCGTCTCCGATCCGGCGGTCAGGCTGCTGGCCGAGCGGATACGGCAGGAGAGCGGGCACCGGGTCGCCGCCTTCGCCACCACGCCCGAGCACGGCATCGCGACCTCGTGGGTGATGGCCGTACATCCCGGCGGGGGTCCGGAGCCCGCCGCTATCTGTGCCGCCGGTGCCCACTTCGATCCCGAACAGGCGCTGCTCAACGGCCTGCTGGAACTCACCGCGAACCTGGGCTGGAACCGCGCCGCCTACCGCGAGGAGCTGCGCAGGATCGCGGGCATGGTCGCCGATCCGTACACGGTGCGCGAGATGCGCGACCACGCGCTGCTGTACTGCCATCCGGACGCGTACGACCGGTTCGCCTTCCTGCCGGGCGAAGACGCGGAGCAGCCGGTGGCCGAGGCATTCGCCCGTGCGACGTGCCGGCCGCGCGGCGACGACCTGCGTGAGGATCTGGCCGAGGTGGTCGAACGTTTCACCAGCCGTGGTCTGGACGTCATCGTGGTCGACCAGAGCACCGACGAGCACCGCGCCGCCGGGTTCGCCTGCGCGAAGGTGATCATTCCAGGGCTGCTGCCGATGACCTTCGGGCACCGGATGCGCCGTACCCACGGCCTGCCCCGGCTGCGCGACGTGCCGGTCAGGCTCGGGTACCGGGACCGGCCGCTGGAGCCGGCGGACGTCAATCCGCATCCGCACCCGTTCCCGTGAACCCGTACGTGAAGGCAGGAACAGTGATGAGTGGCTTCCAGGTCGCGGACACGTTCGGCGTACGCATCGGCGGTCTGCCGGTGTCGGTACTGGACGGGCTGCGGTCGACCGAGGTGTGGCGCCGGATCGGCGCGCTGCTCGACGGCGAGCGGGAACTGGCCGAGCGGGGCGGGAAACTGTCCGACGCGCTGTACGAGCTGATCGGGCGCGACCCGGTCGCCAAACCGGCGCTGGTCGCGCTGCGCCGTTCCGTCCACAACCAGCGGCTGCCCGCCGCGCGCTGCTGGAACGACGAGGTGCGCGCCGCGCTGCCCGCCGAACTGGCGGCGGACGTCAAGCGGTGGGCGGACCTGCTGGCGACCCACCGCCAGGACCTCGCGTGGCTGGACGTCCTGCTCTCCCAGGACGCGCCCGCCCGGCACGCGGCGCTGCGGCAGGCGGCCGGCCACCCGGTGTTCCGGCACGGGCTGATCCAGGGCAGCCCGGTGCTCCACGAGCAGCTCGGCAAGTGGCTGGGACGTCCCGAGGACAGCCCGCCGGACCGGAAACTCGCCCTGCGGCTGGCCAAGTACCTGTCCCGGGTGGCGGCCAAGACCAGCCCGTTCAGCACCTTCACCATCAGCGGGCTCGGCCGCTGGGACGGGCCGCGCGCGGACGCCGGCGGCCTCGCGGTGCGCGACACCGTCGAGATCAACCTGTGGGTCGTCCAGCAGCTCGTCCGGCAGTTGCGCGAACACCCCGCCCTGGCGGCCACCGCACGGCTGCGGGTCAACCCGAGCGCACGGCCGGCCGACGGGCACTGGGAGTTCCTGGGGCCGGGCGAGGAGGAGCCGCTGCGCACCCTGCCGATGTCCGCGCCGGTCCGGGCCTGCCTGGACTTCGTCGCCGTCGACGGCGGCCGGCTGCGGCGCGACGTGGTGGCGCACCTGGTGGAGCGCAGCGGTGCCGGACCCGAGCAGGCCGCGCGTTACGTCGAGCGGCTGACCGACCTCGGCCTGCTGGAGGTCGTGGCGCCGTTCTCCGAACAGGCGGCGGATCCGCTCGCCGCGCTGCGGGCGTGGGTGGACACCGGCGGGCCGGCGCTGGCGGAGGTGTCCGCCCGGCTCAAGGAGGTGGCCACGCTGCTGGCGGGCTATCCGGAGCTGGCCGGTCCGGACGACCGCGCCCGGCGCAACCGCGAGATCCACCGGGCGCTGGGCGGACTCGCCGAACACCTCGCGCCGGGGCGCATCGCCGTGCCGCCCAAGAACCACATCATCGAGAACGCCCTGCTCGTCGGGCCGCCCGCCGGCCAGGACCGGCAGGAGTGGGAGCCGGTGCTGCGGGACCTGGACACCGTCCGCCGCTGCTATGCGGCGCTCGACCCCGCGCTGCCCGGCCGCGTGGCCCTGGCCCGGCTGTTCACCGACCGCTTCGGGACGGGCGCGGGCGTACCGTTCCTCGCGTTCCACCGTGCCGTGCAGGAAGAGCTGCGGGCGGACGAGCGGCTGTCAGGACTGCTGTCGGTCTCGCAGCACGGCTATGCGCCGCTCACCGACAGCCCGTTGCCGCGCATCAAGGAGCTGCTGCGCATACGGGACGAGCTGACCGGCGCCGCGCTGGACGGGCAGCCGGACGCCGACGGGGTGGTACGGGTCGATCCCGGCCGGCTGGCCGCACTGGCCGACGGCTGGCCGGAGTGGCTGCGCGCGCCCGGGTCGGTCGCGTTCTACGGGCAGGTCACCGGCGAGTACGGCGACCCGTCCGGGTTCGTGGTCAACGCGGTCAACGCCGGTCACGGGCGGGGCCGCGACCGGATCCGCCGGCTGCTGGGCCAGGCGGGCGTCACCGTGGCCGGCGAACCGGTCCGCTCGCCCGAGGGCGTGGTGCTCGCGGACACCTGCCGCCATTACGGCAGCAATGTGGGCCTGCGCGAGCTGGCCGTACCCGACGAGATCGACTACCCGGGCGCGGCGGGCCCGCGTCCCGCGGGCCGGCGCATCGCGCTGCACGACCTCGAAGTGCGGCACGACCCCGGGCCCGACCTGCTCGTGCTGTGGTCGCGTACCCGGGACTGCCAGGTCCGCCCCGTGCACCCCAGCCTGATCGCGGAGTTCTGGCTGCCGCCGGCGATGCGGCTGCTGATCCAGGCGTTCGGCGACACGCCGACGCTGCTCATCCCCGGCCGCCGGATGTTCGGCGACATCTCCCCCGCCACGGCGCACGGTGTGCTGCGCGAGCCCAGGATCACCATCGGCACGGTCACGGTCAGCCGCCGCCAGTGGGTCTTCCGCACCGGCGACGCGCCGGTGCGGGCCAGGGGCGAGGCGGACGGCCGCTACCTGCTGCGGCTGGCCTCGTGGCTCCGCGAACACGGCGTACCCGACCGCTGCTTCGTCCGCGCGCTGGACCCGTCCGCGCTGACCGGCGGCAACGTGTGGCAGCTCAAGTCGCGCAAGCCGCTCTACATCGACTTCGCCAACCTGCTGCTGGTCGGGCTGTTCGAGCGGATGCTCGCCGAGGAGGGCAATCTGCTGTTCCTCCAGGAGGCGCTGCCCGACCCGGCCGCCGCGCCGCACTACGGCGACGCGGGGGCCCGCGTCACCGAATACCTCGTGGAGGTCGGAGAGCATGCCCGCCGCTGACGGCACGGTGGACCCGGTCACCGCCGGCGCGTCCGACTGGGTGTGCGCCCACGTCTTCTACGACACCGGACACGACGCCCTGCTGGCCGGCTGCGTACAGCCGCTGGTCGCCGGGCTCTTCGCCGACGGGCTGCTGCACCGCTACTTCTTCCTGCGGTACTGGGAGGGCGGCCCGCACGTGCGGCTGCGCCTCCTGCCCACCGGTACGGAGGCCGCGGCCGAGCTACGGCGGCGCACCGCCGCGTCGGTCGGCGCCTTCCTCGAAAGCAGCCCGGCACCGGACACGGTGGACCGCGCGCGCTACCGCGAGCTGGCCGGCGAACTGGCCGCCATGGAAGGCATGCCGGCGCACGACCGGGTACTGCGCTCGAACAACACGGTCGAGTTCCTGCCGTACCGGCGCGAGCACGAGGTGTACGGCCACGGCACCGCCATGGCTGCCACCGAGGAGCACTTCCAGGAGTCCAGCGAACTGGCCCTGGCGCTCGTGGCGGCCGGGACCACAAGTCAGCAACGGGCCCTGATCGCCCTGGACTTGATGCTGGGCGTACTGGCCCTCTGCGACGACCTGCGCACGCAGTGGGTGGACAGCGGACAGCCGCTCATCCCCTTCGCCCGCGGCGCCGAACCCGCCGACACCGAAGCGCACTACCGGGCACGCCGGGAGCAGTTGCGGGAACGGGCGCTGCGGGTGTGGCGGCTCGCCCCCGAACCGGCCGGCGCGACCCCGCAAGCACACTGGCTGCGCTCGGTACGCAAGCTGCGGGACCGGCTCAGCGGCTGGGAGGATTCCGGCGCCTTCACTTCCGAACGGGCGCGTACTCCCCTGACCCAGGGCCCCGATCTGGCCGTGCTGCCGCACCCCGCGACCACGCTGACGCTGCTGCGCTGCGTCCACCTGGCCAACAACCGCCTCGGCCTGACGCTGGACCAGGAGAACCAGCTGCGCTTCCTGGCGGGGCGGGTGGTCACCGACCTGTCGCGGACGTCGGCCTCCTGAGCGGTACCGCGTGGTGTGCGCGGGCCCGCTCCAAGGCGAGCCCTCCCGGCGCCGCCCGGCTGTCGGGCGGCTGCTCGGACGGTGACGCCGGGATCGCCGCGGCCAGTTCCTGGCGGCCGGAAATGCCCAGTTTCCGGTAGACGCCGGAGAGGTGGAACTCCACCGTCCGCATGGTGAGGAACAGCATCTGGGAGATCTGCCGATTGGTGTGGCCGCTCCGGGCCAGCCCGGCGATCTTCACCTCCTGCGGTGTCAGCAGCGGGTGCGCGCGTACCGGCGCCTCGTGGACCGGTGCGGGCTCCGGCACCTCCCGCAGCCGCTGGACCAGCGGCCCGGCACCGCACTCCCCGGCCAGGGCGAGCGCCGCCGCGAACGCCCGGTGCGCGTCGGCCGGCCGCCCCGCGTCCTGTAGCGCCGCGCCCAGATCGGCCCTGGCCGCCGCCAGTTCCAGCCGGGCGGGCGAGGCTTCGAGGTGCCGCACCGCCTCGGTCAGCATCGTCAGCCGGGTCTCGCCCTGCCGGGTCATGGCCAGCGCGTGCCGGGCGGTGCCGATCGCGCGCGGCGTCCCCCAGCGGCGGGCGGCCTCCAGCTCCTCGCGGGCCAGGGGCTCGGCCCGGTCGGCCGCGCCCCCGGCGGCCAGCGCGAGCGCGGCGCGGGACCGCCAGGGCAGGACCGCCGGGCTGACGACGCCCCTGCGGGTCAGCTGCCGCCCCGCGGCGAGCAGGTCCTCGGCCGCCAGGTCCGGTGCGCCGCACTGCTGCCGCAGGGCCGCCCGGGCCGCGAGCAGATACGGTTCCTCGTAGCGTTCCCCCAGGTCGCCGTCCGGCCCGTGTTCCGCGGGGCCGAATTCGGCCAGCAGCGCCGCCGCCTCGCCACCGGCGCCGGACAGCGCCAGCGCCTCCACCAGCGCGGCCACCGCGAAGCCGGCGATGATGGGCAGCGCGGTGGTGCTGGGATGCATCTCCTCGACCACCGGCCGCAGAATCGCGACGGCGCCCGGCAGGTCCCCGGTGACCCGGCAGATCTTGGCGCGGAAGATGTCCGCCGTCAGGCAGGACCGCCGACTGGAGACCGCGCGGCTGAGCCTGCCGGACCGCCGGCAGTGGGCGCGGGCCTCGGTCAGCTCGTCGGCGCGGATCAGGGTCGCGCAGCTCTGCCAGCTGCGCCCGAGATCACTTCCCATGCCGGTCAGCGCCTCCCGGGCGTGGGCGAGGGCCGCTGCCCGGTCCGTTCCCCGGTCGGAGGCGAGCGCGGCCCGCAGATTGGCCAGTTCCCTGCACGGCTCCGCGGCCGGCTCGTCCGCCAGCCGGCGGGCCGCCTCGGAGGGGCCCGCCGGGTCCAGCAGGGAGACCGTCGCCCTCCTGAGCGTCAGCTTGCGGACGGCCGCCGGGTGGCCGCTGCCCATGCGGCCCGCCGTCTCGTCCAGCACGGACACGGCGTCCGCCGGCCTGGCCCGGTCGACCAGCATGGCGGCCACGTCCAGGGCCAGTTCGGCGCAGACCTCAAGGTCCTCGGTCTCGCGCAGCACGGCGTCCAGTTCGCTCAGCGCGAGGTCCGGGTCGACGAACGTCTCGGCCTCGGCGAGTTCGCGGCGCACCACCGACCGTACGTCGGCGGGCAGCCGGTCGCGCAGCACGCACCGCAGGTAGCGGCTCGCCTCGTCGGCCTTCCCCTCGTGCAGCAGTTTGCGTGCCGCCGTCCGCAGCGGCTCGACCGCCCAGTCCAGCCCGGTCGGGCCCGCGGCCGCGAGCTGCTGGGCTATCCGTTCCGCCCCCCGCTGCTCGTCGCGCAGGATCCCGGCCACCCGCAGGTGCGCGCCGATCCGGGAGCCGACCGGCATGCCGGCGAGCACGGCGCCGCCCAGCAGCGGGTACCGGAAGGCCGGCGGCACCCGGTTGGCGAGGACCTGCCGTTCGACGAGGGTGTCGATCGCCCGGAGCGCGTCGGGCATCGGCAGCTCGGCCAGCACGGCGGCGTAGGCGACCTCCGCGCTGTCGCCCAGCACCGCGACAGCCCTGGCCATGGCCAGGGCTGGTCGGGGCAGGTCGTCGAGCCACCGCCGCGTACATCGCAGCACCTCGGGCCCGGCCGCGCCGCGCAGTTCCCGGGCCGTGACGGCCGTACCCGGGCGGCCGGCCAGCTGGGCCAGCAGCAGGCCCGGGTTGCCGCCGGTCTGCTCCAGGCACACGGCGGCCGCGGCGGCGTCGAGCGTGACGCCGCACCGGTCGGCGGCGAACCCCGCGATCTCGTCCTCCGGCAGGCCGGCCAGCTCGATATGCTCGGCGCGCGCGAGGAGTTCGGCCACCTCGTCCGGCCGGCCGCCCTCCTCGCCGTCGCCGACCGCGCCCACGATCAGCAGCGGTACGGGACGGTCGAGCGAGGCCATGGCCGCCAGCCAGCGCGCCGACGAGGGGTCCGTTCCGGCGAGGTCGTCGACGAAGATCGCGAGGGGCGACAGCGCCAGGACCGCCCGGCCGCGTCCGACGTATCCGTCCAGGGTCTCCGGCCCGCTTCCCGGGGCGCCGAGTGCCTGGCGGGCCACCGCGAACGTGCTCTCCCCCGGCACCCGGCCGCCGGTGGCGGTCGCGACCCGGAAACCCGCCTCCTCGGCGCGGGCGGCGGCCTCGGCCAGCAGCGCCGACTTGCCGATGCCCCGCTCGCCGCGCACCGCGACGATCACCGGTGCGCCGCCGCCGGCCCGCCCCATCAGCCCGTTCAGCCGAGCCAGCTCCGATTCACGACCGGTTAACGGCATCGACAGCCCTCCCCAAGACATGTATATGTCGGGACGTACTTACACCCGACAGGTTCGTCCATCTTTCATCCTGATACGCACCGCACCAGGACGACTACTGCCGACCGGGCCAAGAACGGCCGGTTCGCTACCCCGGACGGCCGGTTCGGAACTGCCGAGACGGCGACTCCAGGAAGTCGAACGACCGGTTCAGCCCTACCCCGGGCTCGCCGCCCCGGACGCCCGTGCCGGTCACCTGCCGTCTAAGGTGCGGCAATGACCTCCCACAGCTATCTCTCCCAACTGTTCTCGCTCGACGGGCTGGTCGCCATGGTGACCGGCGGCAGCTCCGGCATCGGGCGGGCCGTCACCGGGTCCCTCGCCCGCGCCGGCGCGAGCGTCGTGGTCGTGGCGCGCAAGGAGGCCGGGCTCGCCGCCACGGCCGGCGAACTCACGGCCGAGGGCTGCCGGGCGGCCTGGGTGAGCGCCGACCTCGGCACCCGCGCGGCCGTGCGCGCGGCGGCCGACGAGGCGGCCGGGATATTCGGCGAGCCCGACATCCTCGTCAACTCCGCCGGGATCAACCTGCGTCCGCCGATGGACGAGCTGGACGACGAGGTGTGGGACGCCACGATGGCGGTGAACCTGGAGGCGCCCTACCTTCTGGGACAGCGCTTCGGACCCGGTATGGCCGAACGGGGTTACGGGCGGATCATCCACATCTCGTCCCAGCAGGCGCACCGGGCGTTCGTCCGGAGCGGCGCGTACGGCGTGTCCAAGGGGGCGCTGGAGTCGCTGGCCCGCTCCCAGGCCGAGGCCTGGTCACCGCACGGCGTCACCTGCAACACGCTCGTGCCGGGCTTCGTCCCCACGCCGCTGAACGCCCGTCTGTCGTCCGACCCCGAGAAGGTGGCGGACCTGGCCGCCCGCACCATGGCCGGACGCAACGGTCTGCCAGAGGACTTCGCGGGGGCCGCGGTCTTCCTGGCGAGCCGCGCCTCGGCCTACGTCACCGGTCAGTCGCTCTTCGTCGACGGCGGCCTGTCCGTCCACTGATCCGGGACGGTCGGGGCGCGACCCTACGGCGCGGGGCCGGTCGCCCCTACACTGCACGCAGCGCCGGCGCGGACAGCGGTTGCCGACCAGGCGAAGGAGTGGCCCATGAAGCACACCACGGAGCACACCACGGAGCGCGTCGCGCTCACCACGGCGGCCGAGGACCTCATCCGCCGCCTGCGCGCGGAACACGGCCCGTTGATGTTCCACCAGTCGGGCGGGTGCTGCGACGGCAGCTCGCCGATGTGCTACCTGGCCGGCGAATTCCGCACCGGCGCCTCGGACGTCCTGCTCGGCCGGCTGTCCGTGCCCGGCGTCGGCGAGGCGGTGGACTTCTGGATGTCGGCGGACCAGTTCGCCCGCTGGCGGCACACCCATCTGACGGTGGACGTCGTGCCGGGCCGCGGCGGGGGCTTCTCCCTGGAAGCCCCCGAGGGCGTCCGGTTCCTCATCCGCTCGCGGCTGCTCACCGAGGAGGAGCAGGCGCTGCCGGGCGGCTGAGGCACGGCGTACGGCGCTGCCGCGGACCAGACGTAGTGAGCCCCGGACATGGTGAGGCCCCGCGCACGGGGGATGACGCGGGGCCTCGTCGGGTTCAACGACCGGATGGGGAAGACGGTTCCCCACTGGTGAAGATTCCGGGGAAAGTCTTTACCCGGGCCGCCTCCGGGGCTCCGGTCCCCCTTACGCCTCGTCCTGCACCAGCCGCTCCAGCATGTCCTGGAAGTCGACGTCCACGACCACCCGCAGCCCGTCGCCGTCCGGCTCGCTCAGCCGGGTCATCACGCCCTGCCGCCACCAGAAGACGTTGGGGCTGATCGCCCCCGCCGCGTCCTCGTGGCCCGCGGCGGCGAACTGCGCCATGGCCTGCAGCGCCGGGACGACCTGCGCGTCGTGGATGGGATGGAAGGCCAGCTGGTGGCGGAAGGGCACCGCGACCAGGGCGCCGTCCGCGGTCAGCGGCGTCCCCATGATCCGCTGGACCAGGTCCTCCAGGACCAGCACCCTGCTGGCGGTGAAGAAGGAGTCGCCCAGCACCACCTCGAAGGCCGAGCCGTCACCGCGCCGCACCGTCTCGTGGCCCTCGACCGGCAGCGCCCGCAGATTGTTCAGCGCCCTGATCCGCAGCTCGGCCACCTCGCCGAGGTCCGTCAGCGAGTCCTCGCTCAGCATCTGTACGGCTTCGGGCAGGTCCAGGGCGAGTACCTCGCGCAGCCCGGGTCCCGGGGCGCGCCCGTACCGGAAGGAGTCCGAGGGCGGCAGCGCCTCCTCGGCGACCACCCGGGGGTACAGGCGGGCCCGGATCTCGTCCTCCGAGAGGGTTTCCATCGGCTGCGGGCCGTCCATCGTGCGCAGCACCTTGCCGACGTGGTCGCGGATCATCGCGGGCCAGGCGCGCTCGCCGCGCCGGTCCCGGTGGCAGACCGCGGCCAGGTTGCCGAGTCCGAACTGCCGGCCGGCGGAATCGGCGACCACGCCCGCGTAGACGGTCACCTCCAGGCCGCGTTCGGCGAACGCCTGCCGGACCTGCGACCGGAAAACGCCGCCCTCCCGCTCGGAAAAGAAGGAGAACTCCCCGTCGCGCGGCGCTTCGCGCGGATCGCGCTTCGGTCCACGGCGGAACAGGCCCATCTCTTCCTCCCGGCGACGGCCACGGACGACGGCCGCGATGCCGCCGATCGTAACGGGTACGCCCAGGGCCCTCGACACGGTCCCCGGCCCCGGTCGCGCCCCGGCTCCCCCGCCTCGCCGCGCCGCGGCCGGCCGGGTCCCCACCTGCTCATCATGCCCAGCGCGGTGGTCGGTCATGGCGCTCGCGGGCGGCGGGAACGAACAGCGCCCGGGCGCGGGCGGCAGGCCCGGAACGGGCCCGCGATACGCTACGGAGCCGGGCCCGCCGCACGGGACCGGCCCTCGGTTCACCGGCGCGGTTTCCCGGCAGCGCCCGCCGCATTCCCGGTATCTCCGGCACCTGGTGTTTTGCACGGCATCCGGCAGGAATGCGACGTCTGATTTCCGCCAGCCACCGTGGGGAGGCGGCGGCACAGTGGAGGTGACGGATGCGCCGGTGAACGGCGCGCGAGCAAGAGAAAGGGGCCGGACGATGTCGGCCACGACGGTCCACACGACGCTCGACAGCCCGCTCGGCGAGCTGCTCCTGGTGGGCGAGACGTCCGCCACCGCACCGGGCGGCACCGCGCTGGCCTCCCTGTCCGTACCGGACCAGAAGGGCGGCGCCGCGGTACCGCCGGCGCACACCCGCGCCCCGGCGGCCTTCGCGGAGATCGCCGCGCAGCTCACCGCCTATTTCGAGGGCCGGCGCACCCGCTTCGACCTCGCGTACGTCCCCGGCGGCACCGACTTCCAACGGCGCGTCTGGCAGGCACTGGACGCCATCCCGTACGGCGAGACCTTCACCTACGGCGACATCGCCGCCCGCATCGGTGCTCCCCGCGCGGCGGTGCGCGCGGTCGGCACCGCGATCGGGCGCAACCCCCTCCTGGTGGTCCGCCCCTGCCACCGCGTCATCGGCGCCAACGGCACCCTCACCGGTTACGCAGGCGGCCTGGAACGCAAGCGGCGTCTCCTGGTTCTGGAGGGCGCCGCCTGCGTGGCGGGACTCCGCACGGCCTGATCCGCCACGGGCCGACGATTCGGACAGTGGGTGGTGTGGCCTTCGCCGGGCGGCCGTTTCTGCCCGCCGCTCCTCCCTTCCCCCCACCACCCGCTTACGCGGGCCGGGAGGAGCGGCCGGGCAGCGGCTGGACCCGAGTCGGGCGATCCCCCGCATCACCCAACCCAGGCAGCCTCGATCGGAGCCCGCTCCCCGTCGGAACGGGCGTCCGAAGCCATGCCGAGTATATTGGCTCGGAGCCAGTCAACGCAGCGGCTACACCATGACCATTTTCGAGTGCCTCTCTTTTCGGCCCCGGTGACCGCGACGCGGCCCGTCACGCGAAGCGCCTTCCGCCACCGAAGTGCACCGCGACCACACCCGTTTTCGTACACTTGAGCGACTTCGCGGCGGTGCGCCGCGACTACGCGCAAAGGGGCGGGACGTGAGTGGTGCGGGTGGCCTGGCGGCGGTCGGCGAGGGGACCTATGTGCTGCGCAACGTGGGCAGCGGCCTGCTGCTGGAGGTCGAGGACGGCCGCAAGGGCAGCGGGGCGAACGTCCGGCAGGGCAAGGAGGACGGTTCGCCGGCCCAGTTGTGGCGGATCACCGAGGTCCACCCCGGCAGCGGGCTGCGGCATCTGACCAACGCGGGCAGCGGCAAGCGCCTGGACGTCACCGGTGCCTCCACCGAGAACGGCGCCAACGTCCAGCAGTGGAAGGCCAACAACTACGGCGCGCAGGAATGGCTGCTGGAACAGCACGTGGACGCGCCCGGCACCTACACGCTGGCCAATTACGCCAGCGGCCTGCTACTGGAGGTCGCCGGCGACAGCGCGGAGCACGGGGCCAACGTCCAGCAGTGGGAGGACCGGGACCGCCCCGGCCAGTGGTGGACGCTGGAAAGCCGCTGACGCCTGCGCGAGCTGCCGCCGGCTCAGAAGGCGGCGGCGCGCGCGATGCGGTCGAGCAGGCGGTGGCGACGTACGGCGTGGGCGAAGTCCGGCGCGCGGTGGGTGCCGGCCACCAGGTCGGTCCGGATCTGCTCGTAGGCGTGGGCCACGGTGTACGCCACCTCGGTGGTGCGGCCGGCGAGCGCGGGGAGCGTGGAGTACGCGGCCGGAACCGGGAGTTCCGCGAGTGCGGTGTCCTCGCCCCGGGCGCCGTGGACGGCGACCTGCCCGAACTGGAGGTGCCCCGAGTCGCCGGTGACCAGCAGGTCGCCGGCGGTCCCGTTGATCTCCCAGTGGAAGTTGGTGGCGCGGGACAGACCGCCGCGGAAGTGCAGCGAGGCGACCGCGCCGCCTTCGAGGACGCCGCTGACGGCGATCTGGTCCTCGACCGTCATCCGTGCGGTCTCGCCGGTCACCTCGTTGCGGACCTTGGCGCGGCGGGTGGCCATGGTGGCGTCGAGGTCGGTGAACTCCCCGAGGGCCATGGTGACGGCGTCTACGGTGTGGCCGAAGGGGATGGTGAGAAGGGAACCGCCGTTGCCGCGGTCGAGGAGGTACGCGCCGCCCGGCTCGAACTCCGCCCCCCAGCGGCGGCCGGAGGCGATGAGGCTGGTCGACAGGACCTCGCCCACGTACCCGTCGGCGATCAGGTCGCTCACATAACGGACCGGGGGCGCGGAGCGGGCCTGTAGCCCGACGAAGGTGCGCAGGCCCCTGGCCTCCGCGGCCGCGGCCAGTTCCTCGGTCTCCGCGAGCCCGTTGCCGAGCGGCCATTCGCTCAGCACCATCTTCCCGGCTTCGAGGGCGGCCAAGACCAGTTCGCGGTGGTGCGGGATCTTGACGGTGACGACCACGAGGTCGACCTCGGGTCGCCGTACGAGTTCCTCGGCACTGCCGAAGGCGAGCGGGATGCCGTACTTCTCCCCCGCGGCCCTGGCGGATTCGGGGGTGCTGGCGGACAGGGCGCGCACCTCGTAACCCGGTACGGCGGCGAGCGCGGGCAGATGGGCACGGGCGGCCCAGCCGCCGGAGGCGCTGAGGCCGATGACGCCGACGCCGATCGGCGTGGCGGCGGAGGCGTGGGAGGGCATGGCGGTTTCCTTTCGCCGAAGATGCGGACGGTGCGCCCGGTCGAGCGGTGATCATGACCGTAACTCATGTTCGCACCGGTGTGAACATGAGGCCGCATGGTGGATACTGGGGGCATGGCCAGCCGTACCTCTTCGCCCCTGCTCCACCCCCACGAGCGGGAATTCGACCTGTTCGCCGTCATGAGCGCGCTCACCGACCCGGTCCGGCTCAGCATCGTGCTGCAGCTCGCCGCCGAGTCGGCGGTGCCCTGCGGCACCTTCGACCTCCCGATCGCCAAGTCCGCCCTCAGCCGGCACCTGCGGGTGCTGCGCGAGGCGGGCGTCATCAGCCAACGGGACGAGGGCACCCGCCGGGTCAACTCCCTGCGCGCGGAAGAACTGGACCGCCGCTTCCCCGGGCTGCTGGCCCTCGTGCTCAAGGAAGGCGCCCAGCGGCGGGCCGTGCGGCCCGCGGCACCCGCCGCCTGAGGCGACGTACGGCGCCACCGGTGGCGCACTCCGGCTGGAGGGAGCACCACGCACATGCCGAGCACGGTGCAGGAATGGCAGTTGGCCGCTCGACCCGTCGGGCGGCCGTCGCCCGGGGACTTCCGGCTGGTCGAGCGGGAGTTGCCGGCACCCGCCGAAGGCGAGGTACGGGTACGCAACAGCTTCCTCTCGGTGGACCCCTACATGCGGGCCCTGATGGGCACGGAACTCTCCGGCTCGCCGGCGTACGAGCCGGGCCGGCCGATGACCGGCGGGGCCGTCGGCGAGGTGGTGGAATCCCGGGCGGCCGGTTTCGCCCCGGGGGACCTGGTGCTCAGCTCTCTCGGCTGGCGGACGGCCGCGGTCGCACCGGCCGCGCGCTTCACGAAGCTGACACGGATCGCGGGCGTACCGGACTCCGCGTTCCTGGGAGTGCTCGGCATGCCGGGACTGAGCGCCTACGTGGGGCTCACCGAGATCGCCGGGCTGCGCGCGGGCGACACCGTCTTCGTGTCCGGGGCGGCCGGCGCGGTGGGCGGCCTGGCCGGTCAGATCGCCCGGCTGCGCGGGGCGAAGGCGGTGATCGGCAGCGCCGGGTCACCGGCGAAGGTGGCGTATCTCACCGGCGAACTCGGCTTCACCGCCGCCTTCGACTACAAGGACGGGGACCTCCGCGGCCAGCTCGCGCGGGCCGCGCCGGACGGTATCGACGTCTACTTCGACAACGTGGGCGGCGAGCATCTGGAGGCCGCCATCGACGCGTTGAACCGCGACGGCCGGGCCGCGCTGTGCGGGGCGATCTCCGCATACGACGCGACCACGCCGCCTGCCGGGCCGCGCAACATGACGGAGCTGGTGAAGAAGCGGCTCACCCTGCGCGGTTTCGAGGTCGGCGACCACGACGCGCTCCGGCCGGCCTTCGAGCGCGAGGCGGGCCGGTGGCTGGCCGACGGCCGGCTCGTCTTCCGGGAGACGGTCGAGGACGGCATCGCCGGTGCGGTGGACGCCTTCCTCGGGATGATGGACGGCCGCAACACCGGCAAGATGCTGGTACGGGTCTGAACGCGGCGGTGCCCCCTCCCGGCGACAGCCCGGGAGGGGGCACTGAGGCGCGGACGCCTCAAGCGGTCAGCCGCACGTCGGAGCCGGCCGGGGGTACGGCGTTCGCCTCGTCCCGCACCCGGATCGTGGCGTCCTTCGCCCGAGGGGCCGCGAGCTGCCGCGTCGCGACCGCGAGGGCGTCCGCGACCTTCCGGGTCCCGGTGGAGACGCACAGGGTGTAGGAGACGTCCTCCAGCCGCTGCCGGGACGCGTGCGTGCCCTGCTCCGCGTCGAGAACCCGCAGCGTCTCGTACTGCTCGACAAGGTCCCGCAGGATCGCGGGGTGCGCCATCAGCACGGGTGTTCCCTCCATTGTCGTACGGAACTCACTTGTGTCGTAGGGCCTCACACACGCCGGAATCAGGCTTCGGCGCACATTCCCGTACGGAGCTTGCCGAGGGTGCGTGCCAGCAGCCGGGACACGTGCATCTGGGATATGCCGAGTTCTTCGCCGATCTTCGACTGGGTCATTTCACGGCCGAAGCGCATTTCGATGATCTGGCGCTCGCGGTCGTCCAGTTCCTTCAGGAGCGGGGCGAGTGCGTGCAGGTTCTCCACGGTCTCCATGGCGGGATCGGTGTCGCCCATGGTGTCGGCCACCGTACGGCCCTTGCCGGCTGCCTGGCCGTCGTCCGCCTGCTCGTTGGGCGAGTCCAGGGAGCCCGCGGCGTAGCCGTTGGCGGCGACGAGGCCGTCGAGCACCTCTTCTTCGCTGATCTGCAGATGCGCGGCCAGGTCCTTGACCGTCGGGTCGCGGTCGAGGGTCCCGGCGAGGTGTTCCTTGGCCTTGGCTATGTCGACCCGCAGTTCCTGGAGCCGGCGCGGCACGTGCACCGCCCAGCTGGTGTCGCGGAAGAAGCGCTTGATCTCGCCGACGATGTAGGGCACCGCGAAAGAGGTGAACTCGACCTCGCGGGACAGGTCGAAGCGGTCGATCGCCTTGATCAGGCCGATCGTGCCGACCTGGACGATGTCCTCCATCTCGCCGCTGCCGCGGTTGCGGAACCGGCTGGCGGCGAACCGCACGAGGGACAGGTTCATCTCGATGAGCGTGTTCCGCGCGTACTGGTATGCGTGCGTGCCCTCTTCGAGGACGCGGAGCCGGTCGAAGAACAGCTTCGACAGCTCACGCGCGTCCTTCGGAGCGATCTTTCCCGCGTCCTCGACCCACGGCAGTTCCTCGGCAACGCCCCGTGCACCCTTCGGCGACCGGTCCGTGCCGGTCGCCTGCTCCAGATCCACAGCCTGCACTGCTGCCGTTGTCATGACTGGCCCTTCCTGTGTCGACGACGATGTGTGACTCCGGGTTCCCAGATCATCTCGACTCATTCATCCCAGATCCAAAACAGTCTTCGCAGGTCAAAACAGCGATGGCAATGCGCCAACTCCGACTCGATTCAGCCGGACTGGGCCGTCGGCCGCACCGGTCACGGTCCGGGTGCCGCAGGGGGCGGGACCACCGGCGGCGTCTCGCTGAACGCGTCAGCCGGGATGTTGGGCATGGCTTGGCTCGATATCCGGTAGCGCCCGTCGAGCGTCCCTTCGGACTCGGTGACGTGAACGGTGAGGGGGCCGGCCCATTCGTACGAGTGCTTCGCCGCGTGCCGTGCCAGTACGTCGGTCAGCACCTGCCCGACGTGCGCCGCCCGCCCGTCGAGCTGTTCGTGTACGGCGGGGGCGAGTTCGACCTTGTAGGCGTTGGGGACCAGTACGCGGTCCTTGGCGCACACCACGGCGTGGGTGTCGCACTCGCGCCGCAGGTCGTCGCACAACTCCACCGGGTCGTTGCCGAGCACCTTGTCGACAAGGGCGCTTTCCCAGTGCTCCACTGTCTTCTCCATGCGCGTGAGCATTCCCATGGCCCGCCGGGTGCCCGGAACGCGCTGTCCCATTCAGAGCCGCCGAGCGGGCGGGGAGGGATCGGTCCGGAGGCCGCTGAGCCTGGCCCCGGGCTCCGCCGCGACCTGCCGCAGTACGCCGGTCAGCCGCGCGGCCAGCTGCTGGACGGTCTCCCGCTCGAACACGTCGGCGCTGTACCAGATGGCCCCTTCGATCCCCGCCAGCCCTCCCCCGGCTGCTCGCAACTCCCGCAGCGTGACGGCCAGTTCGCTCCTGCCGCCGCCACGGTTGCGGTGCTCGGGTCGCAGTGAGCGGGCCGTCAGTCCCGGCAGCTCCCAGGGCGGCTCCGGCAGGTTCTCCATGCCGATGATCATCTGGAACGGGGTGCGGCCGACGCGCTCTTCGACGATCTGAGACGGCAGGTCCTGGTGGGCGTAAGCGGCGAGGTCGGCGGCGCGCACCCGGCGGACGAGCTCGGCGAAGACCGGGTCGCCGCCCGCGTCCGCGCGCAGCACCAGGTGGTTGGCGAACAGGCCGACCACGTCGCTCGTCGCCTCGTCGGCCCGGCCGGCGGAGACCGTGCCCATCGGTACGTTCTCGGCGCCCTGCCGCGCGAACAGGGCCGCGGCGGCGGCCCGCAGCACCATGAACAGGGTCGCCCGCTCGCGCCTGGCGGTCTCCAGCAGTGCCAGGTGCCCGGCCGCGTCCACTTCGAAGAGGACCTTGCCGCCGCGCCCCGTGGGCTTCTCCGGTGCCGGCCGGTCCCGGGGGATCAGGGACCGCTCCGGCAGGTCGGAGAGGACGCCGGTCCAGTACGCCAGGCGGCGGCCGAACGGGCTGTCCGGATCGTCCAGGCGCGCCAGCTGCTCGTGCTGCCGCAGGGCGAAGTCCGCGAACTGGAGAGGCAGCGGGGCCCAGCCGGGTGCACGCCCGCCGGCCCGCGCCGCGTACGCGACGGACAGGTCGCGGGCGATCAGACCGGTCGACCAGCCGTCCGCCGCGATGTGGTGGACCACGATCTGGAGCACGTGGTCCTCGGGGCCGAGGGTGAAGAGCGTGGCCCGGCCGACCGGGCCGGCGGCGAGGTCGAAGGCGCGGGCGTGCGTCTGCGGCATCGCCGTGGCCAGTTCCTTCTCGGATACGGGGACGACGGTGAACGGCGACCGCGCGGGGTCGAGCACCACTTGGCCCTCGGTCTCCGAGAAGCGGGTGCGCAGTGCCTCGTGGCGGGCGACGACGTCGTACCAGGCCGCTTCGAGGGCGTCCGGACGCAGCGGGCCGCCGAGCCGGACCTCAAGGGGGATGTTGTAGTGGCCCTCACCGGAGGCCATTGCCCGTTGGCCGGGCGTCAGGGGTACGACGGCGGGGCGCGGCCCGGCCGCGGGCGCGGTCCGGTCGGCGGTGCCGGCCAGCCGTACGGCGAGGACGGCCGGGGACGGCGCCTCGAACAGTGCCCGCACTGCCAGGTCCTTGCCGAGGACGGCCTGGATGCGGCCTGCCAGGCGGGTCGCCAGCAGTGAGTCGCCGCCGAGGTCGAAGAAGTCGTCCTCGGCGCCGACCCGCGCCACGCCCAGGATTTCGGCGAACAGGGAGCAGAGGATCTCCTCGACGGGCGAGTTCGGTCCGCGTCCGCCGAAGCCCGCCGGTTGGCCGGGGGCGGGCAGGGCGGTCCGGTCGACCTTGCCGTTGGCCGTCAGCGGCAGGCCGGCCAAAGGGACGGTGGCCGACGGCAGCATGTACTCCGGCAGCCGGGCGGCCGCGAAGTCCCGCACCCCCGCCGCGTCCCCGACCACGTACGCCACCAGACGCTTGTCGCCGGGCCGGTCCTCCCGCGCGAGCACCGCCACCTGCTCCACACCCGGGCACCGGGCCAGCACGGCCTCGGTCTCGGCCGGCTCCACCCGGAAGCCCCTGACCTTCACCTGGTCGTCGGCCCGGCCCAGGAAGACCAGGTCACCGTCGTGGTCCCAGCGCGCCAGGTCGCCGGTACGGTACATCCGCCCGCCACCGAACGGGCAGGCCACGAACCGCTCCGCGGTCGACGCCGGACGCCCCAGGTAGCCGCGCGCGACTCCCCGCCCCGCCACGTACAACTCGCCGGTGGCCTCGGGCGGGACCGGGCGGAGCGCGGCGTCCAGCACATACGTCCTGACGTCGTCGCGCGGGCCGCCGATCGGGAGGACGCGCGGGGCCGGTGTGCCGGGCCCGACGGTGAAGACGGTCGCGCAGAGGGTGGTCTCCGTGGGCCCGTAGAGGTGGTCGACGGTGACGCCGGGGCAGGCGGCCCTGACGTGCGCGACGGCCTCGGCCGGTACCGCGTCCCCGCCCGTCAGGACGTGCCGCAGGCCGGCGAAGCACTCGGGGCTCTCCTGCGCCAGGACGCGGAAGAGGCCGGCCGTCAGGTGCACGGCCGTCAGCCCGTGGGCGGTGACCAGGCGGGACAGTGCCTTGCCGGTGATGTCGCCGGGCGGTGCGACCACCACGCGGCCGCCGTTCAGGAGCGGGACCCACAGTTCGAGGGTGGCGGCGTCGAAGGTGTGCGGGGCGTGGAAGAGGACGCGTCCGGTGGCGACGCCGTCCCAGCAGGTGTCGCGGGCGAGGGCGGCGACGTTGCCGTGGGTGGTGACGACGCCCTTGGGCGCTCCGGTCGAACCGGAGGTGTACATCACGTACAGGCCCGACTCCGGTGACACGTGTGCCGCGAACGCGGTGGCGGGGCGGCGCCGGAGGGCCGCTTCGACATCGGCCTCCGTGAGGACGACGGCGGGCACGGCGTCGTCGAGCAGCGCTCGTACGCGCCTGGCCGGTTGCGCCGTGTCCACCGGCACGGCCACCCCTCCCGCCTTGGCGATGCCCAGCAGCGCCACGACGAGTCCGGCCGAGCGGGCGAGCGTGACCACCACCCGGTCCCCCGGCCGGGCGCCCGCGGCGTGCAAGTGGTGGGCGACCCGGTCGGCCTGCGCGTCCAGGTCCCCGTACGTCAGCACCGTCTCCCCGGACACCACCGCCACCGTGTCCGCGTGCTGCCGGACGGTCCGCGCGAAGAGGTCCGGAACCGTCGCCGGCGCGGGTCCGGTGGCACCGGTGTTCACGCCGTGCAGCAGCCGGTCCCGTTCGCCGCCGACGAGGACGTCGACGTCACCGGCCCGGAGACCAGGGTCGTCCGTCAGCTGTTCGAGGATGGTGACGAACCGCGCGACCAGGAGGTCCGCGCTCCGCCGGCCGACCAGTTCCGGACGGTGCGTCAGGTCGAAGAGCAGCTCGGGCCCGGGGAAGGCGGCCAGGGTGACCGGGTAGTGGCTGACGTAGTACGCGTGTACGGGAGTGAACGTGAGCGGGGGCCCGCCGGCGCCGTCTTCGCGGGGGCCGCGCGGGTAGCTCTCGTACACCATCAGCGTGTCGAACTCGGCGCCGGGGCCGGCGGCCCGCTGGATCTCGGTCAGCCCCAGGTAGTGGTGGGAGATGAGCGTGGCCTGCCGGGCCTGCAAGCGGGTGAGCAGCTCGCACACCGGCAGGGAGGGCGGCAGGAGCACCCGCACCGGGACCGTGTTGATGAAGAGGCCGAGCATGCTCTCGACGCCGCGGAGTTCGGCGGGGCGGGCCGCCACCGTCGCGCCGAACACCACGTCGTCCCGGCCCAGCAGGCGGCCGAGCAGGATGGCCCAGGCTCCCTGCACGAGGGTGGCGGTGGTGAGGCCGTGCCGGCGGGCCAGCGCGGTGAGCGCCTCGGTGGCCCGCCGGTCGAGCTTCCCGTGCAGCCGGCCGTGACCGGCGGCGGTCACCGGGCGGCCCGCCGCCGACGGTGCGAGCAGCGTCGGCTCGCGCAGCCCCGCGAGGTCGGCGCGCCACGCGGCCCGTGCCGTCTCCTTGTCCTGGGCGTTCAGCCAGCCGAGGTAGTCCCGGTAGGGCGTGACGGGCGGCAGCCCGGACGGGTCGCCACCCGCCTCGTAGAGGTGCCACAGCTCGCCGTGGAGGGTCGGCAGCGACCAGCCGTCCATCAGGATGTGGTGGTTGGTGAGGACCAGCCGGTGCCGGTCCGGTGCGAGGCGGAGCAGCGCCAGCCGGAGCAGCGGCGGTACGGCCAGGTCGAACCGCCGGGTGCGCTCCTCCTCCGTCAGCCGTTCCGCTTCCGCGAGGGCGGCTTGCGGCGGCATGCCGGTCAGATCGGCGGACCGCCAGGGCAGTGTCACCCGCGCCGGGATGACCTGGACGGGGTGTTCGAGCCCTGGGGGCAGCCGGAAGCAGGCCCGCAGGGTGGCGTGGCGGGCCACCAGGGCCTCCCACGCCGCCTTGAGCGCGGCCGTGTCGAGGTTTCCTCCGATGTCCACGACGTCCTGGACCACGTAGGTGTCCTCGGCCCGCTCGTCGTACCGGGAGTGGAACAGCATCCCCTCCTGTAGCGGCGTCAGCGGCCACACGTCCTCTATGCGGTGGTCCACGGCTTACCTCCAGTCAGATCGGCCGGCACGCCCTCCGGTGGGTGGCCGTCGCCGGTGCCGCACCCGACGGCCTGACGTGCGATGTCAGGGGCGTCGCGGTCCCAGCAGATCCGCAGGGCGCCATGGTCGTCGGGGACGGCCTGCAGGGCGGTGGTGAGTTCCGTGACGGGTCGCGCGCGAGCACCCCGGGCAGCCGCACGGCCGCGGCCATGATGTAGGCCGCGCCCGCGTTCTCCAGCCTGTTGACGAACCACATCCGCTGCTGGCCGGACGACGGCGGAAGCACCGTCGGTTCCGTCCGGACACCGCGGCGATTCCGGTTTCCGAGCACGCCGGGTTCTCCCCCTTGACTGCGCAACGCCGCGCGCCCGCACCGCTTCCCCGGCCCCGCGACGGCAACTCTGCGGCCGAAGGTACCCGTACGGCATCGCAACCGCGCACTGTCCAAGCGCGCACGACTTTGACGTCCGGAAAAGGGAATCCGGGATTCACCAGCGCGCGACGGCGGGGAAATCCACGCGGATTTCGAGCCCTCCTTCCGGCAGCGGCTCGGCGTGCAGGTCCGCGTCGTGGGCAGCGGCGATGGCGGCGACGATCGACAGGCCGATGCCCTGCCCGTCGTGGCCGCCGAGGCGGGTCGCGTGCAGCCGCTGGAACGGCTGGAAGATCAAGTCGACTTGGGCCGGGAGCACCTTCGGCCCGGTGTTGCGCACGCGCAGGGCGGGCCGGCCCTCGTGCAGGCCCGTCCACACCCGGACCTCGCCGTCGGGCACGTTGTGCCGTACCGCGTTGTCGACGAGGTTGGCGATCAGCCGCTCCACCAGCGGCGGGTCGCCCAGCACGGCGGCCGGTGCCAGGTCGCCGCGGAGCCGTACGCCCGGCGGGCCGTCCGCGGTGTGCGGCCGGGCGAGGGACTCGGCGGCCGGCGCAGCCAGGTCCACCGGTACCCGCCGGTCGAGGCCCCGCTGGCTGCGGGCGAGGGTCAGCAGCGCCTCGATCAGCTTCTCCTGGCGGGCGTTGCCGCCCAGCACACGGACACAGGTCTCCCGCAGTTCGGCCGCGCTCGCGTCCGGGTCGGCGAGGGTGATCTCCAGCAGGCTGCGTTCGAAGGTGAGCGGGGTGCGCAGTTCGTGCGAGGCGTTGGTGACGAACCTGCGCTGCGCCTCGAACGCGCCCTCCAGGTGGTCGAGGAGCGCGTCGAACGCGTCGGCCAGTTCCTTGATCTCGTCGGCCGGACCCGGGGCGCCGAGCCGCCGGTGCAGGTCGTTCGCCGAGATCGCCTTCGCGGTGTGGGCCATGGTCCGCAGGGGCCGCAGCGTCCGGCCGGCCATCAGCCAGCCCAGCCACACCGACAGGAAGGTCAGCAGCGCCAGCGCGATGCCGGAGGCGGTGAGCAGCTCCTTCAGATAGCCGCTGCGCTGCTGCCGCAGCCGTTCCTCCAGGCCGGCCGCCGGGTCCGGTACGCCGGCGCCGAGGCCGCCGGACTCGGCCGGCGGGGTGGGCAGGCCGGCACCGGCCCACGGTGGCCGGCCGGCCACCAGCAGGTAGACCGCGGTGAGCAGCAGTACCCCGGTGACCAGGAAGAGCACCCCGTACAGCAGGGTGAGCCGCAGCCTGATGGTCCAGCGGATCCCGGAGGGGCGGCCGGGCCCGGAGCGGGCCGAGCGGCGCGGACGGCGCATCCCCGGCACCCTCAGATCCGGTAACCGGCCTGGGCGACGGTCTCGATGACCGGCGGTCCGCCCAGCTTGCGCCGCAGCCTGCTCACGGTGACCTTGACGGTGTTGGTGAAGGGGTCGGCGGCCTCGTCCCAGGCCCGTTCCAGCAGTTCCTCGGCGGAGACCACCCGGCCGTCCGCCGCCAGCAGCAGTTCGAGGACCGCGAATTCCTTGGGGCTGAGGTCGAGCCGTGCGCCCGCCCGCAGCGCGGTGCGCCGGCCGGGGTCCAGTGTGAGGTCGGCGTGGCAGAGCACCGGGGGCACCGCGGGCTGGCTGCGCCGGCCGAGGGCGCGGATCCTGGCGACCAGTTCGGCGAAGGCGAAGGGTTTGGGCAGGTAGTCGTCGGCGCCGCTGGTCAGGCCCTCGACCCGGTCCTCGATGGTCGCGGCGGCGGTCAGCATCAGGACCCGGGCCGGGTAGCCCTGCGTGATCAGGGTCTGGCACACCTCGTCGCCGTGCAGGCCGGGCAGGTCGCGGTCGAGGACGACCACTGCGTACCGGTTGACCGAGGTGCGCTCCAGCGCGGTCAAGCCGTCGAGTACGACGTCGACCGCCATGCCTTCGCGGCGCAGGCCGACGGCCAGCGTCTCCGCGAGATCGCGATGATCCTCCACCACCAGAATCCGCATACCCCCACCACCGGCTGGACGCCCTTGAGCCCGATGTTCCCTCCGGTGCGGTAACAGCGGCGTAAGCCCCGCCCGTGGGGGACGGCCGGCGTCCGGTGTTCCGTCGCGGTAACCGCCCTGTTGGTGAACTGGCTCCCAGACGTCCAGCGTTCCAGAGGAGACGACATGACGGCACCGTCCGAAGAGGAAACACCACGGACACTCCGCACGAAGCGCAGGCTGTTCGCCGTTCCGCTGGTCGCCGCGGCCCTGGTGGCCGGCGCGGCCGTCCTGACGGTCCAGGGCGGCCCCGCCGCCGCGAGCCCGGCCTCGGCCTCCGCCCCGCTCGGCGGCCGGGCGTCGCAGGCCGCGTCCCCCGCGTCGGCCGACCGGAGCGACTCCGCGACGCGGGAGCACCAGGCCGAGGCGTTCACGCGGTGCGTGCGCGACCACGGGGTGCGGGACTTCCCCGGAATCACCGTCAAGGCGAACGGGCAGATTCAGCTGAAACCCGGCGGCCATGTCAACCCGGTCTCCGAGGAGTACAGGTCCGCGGTCAAGGCGTGTACGTCGAAGCTCCCGAAGAACAGCAGCCTGCCGCAGGCTCCCGCAGCGTCGGCGCCCAAAACGCCGGCGCTCGGTTTCACCTGTACCAAGGAGTGCCCGGCGATACCCAGGGCGCCGCGTCGGCCCGCTGATTTCTGACCTGCCCGCACCACGTCCAACCGCCTCGACCGGGCGGTTGGACATTATGGTCCCGCCGGCATTCGGGAAATCCGTCCGGTAACCCGGGCGTGAACTTTCAGCCGGTTCCCCACAGGCGTGAATTCACCTGACGCGCCAGGATGTGCGCTGAATCGTCCCGTGATTTCCCCGGCCGATTTTACGGGACGGCGCCTCGGCGGGGCGGATATCACCCCGGGCGGGCGGCCGGGCGCCGCGTGTCGGCGGCGCCCGCCGGCGCGGTTCCGCCTTCGGCCCGGCACCGCCCGCGGCCCGTCTGACCGGAAACGTAACGGTTCCGTGGCAGAGCGGAACATAAGTACGGTGCGTCATCCCATAGGGTCGAGCGGTGATCGAACGTCGAAAAGGGGCACACGCCCGGCCCACCGCAGCCGCCGCGAGCGGCCGATGGTCCGTCCTCGCCCGGTGGTGGGCCGCGAACCGCCGCAGACTCCGGCTCCGCCGCCCTGCCTACCCGCGCCCGGGGCGGTCGGGCTTCAGGCGCTGGGTGCCGTCGTGGCGCCAGACACTGGGGCTCACCGGCTCGTTCGTCGGCGTGCTGGCCGGCCTCCTGGTGATCATGTACGCGCGTACCGAGATACCCGCCGACCTCAACGCCTTCGCCACCCAGCAGGACAACGTCTACTACTGGGCCGACGGCACCGAGATGGCCCGCACCGGCGACATCAACCGGCAGGACACCCCCCTCGACAAGGTGCCCGAGCACGTCCGCTGGGCCGCGCTGGCCGCCGAGAACGAGACGTTCTACTCCGACAGCGGCGTCTCCCCCAGCGGCATGATCCGGGCCGTCTCCAAGATGGTCACCGGCGGCAGCAAACAGGGCGGCTCCACCATCACGCAGCAGTACGTCAAGAACGCCTACCTCAACCAGGACCAGACGTTCACCCGCAAGCTCAGCGAGATGTTCATCGCGATCAAGCTCGACAACAAGATGTCCAAGGACGAGATCCTTGAGCGGTACCTGAACACGAGCTGGTACGGGCGCGGCACCTACGGCATCCAGCGGGCCGCCCACGCCTACTACGGCAAGGACGCCTCCCAGCTGAACGCGAGCGAGGGCGCGTTCCTCGCCTCCCTGCTCAAGGGCGCCGCGCTCTACGACCCGGCGGTCGGCCCGGAGAGCCGCGAGCGCGCGGTGGAGCGCTGGAGCTGGGTGCTGGACCGGATGGTGGCCATCGGCAAGCTCTCCCAGCAGGAGCGGGACCGGTACACCCGCTTCCCCGAGCCGCAGGCCCCGCCCAAGCCCGCCGGGCTGACCGGGCAGAACGGCTACCTCGTGGAGACGGCACGGGCCTATGTCGGCGCGCACACCAAGATCTCCGAGAAGGACTTCGCGCTCGGCGGCTACCAGATCCGCACCACCTTCGAGAAGCCCCGGATGAAGGCGCTGACCAAGGCCGTCGGCGACGTACGGGCCAAGCTGGCCCCGGACCGCCGGGAAGCCGACCGCAACGTGCGCATCGGCGCGGCCTCCGTGACCACCGACGGGCGCATCGTGGCCATGTACGGCGGCCCCGACTACCTCAAGCAGGGCTTCAACGACGCCAACTCCTCCGTCGTGCCGGCGGGCAGCGCCTTCACGCCGTTCGTCTACGCGGCGGCCCTGCGCGACGGTGTCGAGCGCGAGCGCGGCAAGCCCCGTACCCCCGTCACCCCGGCCACGGTCTACGACGGCAACAACAAGATCACGCTGCGCACTCCGGAGGGGCCCTACTGGGACCGCGCCGGCAAGATCGCCAAGGCGGAGAACGACGGCGGCAGGTCCTGGGGCAAGATCCCGCTCAGGAGCGCGGTCGCCCACTCCGTCAACACCGCGATCATGCAGCTGGGCATGGACGTGGGCCTGGAGCGCGTCGGCAAGGTGGGCGTGCAGACCGGGCTGCTGGAGAGCAGCCTCGGCGAGAAGCTGCCGTCCTTCGCCCTCGGCACCGCCACCCCCAGCGCCATCCGGATGGCCGACGCGTACGCCACGTTCGCGGGCCGGGGCAAGCACAGCGAGCCGTACTCGGTCGCCAGGCTCACGCGCAACGGCGCCGACGTGCCCGTGGAGAAGCCGGTCCCGGAGCAGGTCCTGCCGGGGGCCGTGGCGGGCGCCGTCGACGACGCACTGCGGGACGCCGTCCGCCGGGGCTCGGCCACCCCGGCCAAGGCCGCGGGGCCGGGCGCGGCCGGCAAGACGGGCACCGCGCAGGACAACAAGTCCGCCTGGTTCGTCGGCTACAGCGGGACGCTGTCGACCGCCGTCTCGCTCGCGCGGATCGATCCGGAGAGCCAGGAGCTGCTGCCCCTGGACGGCATCGGCGGCCTGCCCAAGGGCGCGGTCGGCAGCGCGTACCCGATCGACATCTGGACGCGCTACATGACCGCCCGATGAGGGCACCAGGTCCGCGAGGCCCCTCGGCGGCCTCGCGGGCCCGAAGGCCGGCCGGTCCTACTTCACCACCGAGGACCAGTCCGTGACCTGTGCCGGGTCCAGGTCGCGCATCCGGGCCAAGACCTTGGGGTCCTGGGCGTCCAGCCAGTCGGCGAGCTGCTTGAAGGACACACAGCGCACGCCGTCCTTCTTGCACACCGCCTTCATGACGTCCTCGATGGCCTTCATGTAAATGCCACCGTTCCAGTCCTCGAAGTGGTTGCCGATGAAGAGCGGCGCCCGGCTCCCGTGGTACACGCGGTTGAAGCCGTTGAGGTAGCCGTCCCGGGTCAGCTTGCGCCACTGCGCGTACTTCGCCGGGTCGCCCTTCGTGTTGTCACCGGACTGGTTGTAGAGGAAGTTGAAGTCCATGGACAGGACCTGCTTCTCGCTCTGCGGGTACGGCAGCAGCTGTAGCGGGAAATTCCAGATCCCGTTCTTCTGCGACGGCCATATCTGGAAGTCGCCGGGCGAGCTGGCGTCGTAGCGCCACTTGAAGTCCTTGGCGGCCGTCAGCAGGTTCTGCTGGCCTTCCAGGCAGGGGGCGCGCCCGCCGACCAGTTCCTTCTTGTAGTCGAAGGGCAGTGGGGGCAGGCTCTTGTAGCCGGTGTTCGTCTTCCAGTTCTCGACGAAGGAGTACGACTGCCGGATCTCGCTCTTCCACTCCTCGACGCTCCAGTCGCCGCCGCCCTTGGGCCCGCAGAAATGGCCGTTGAAGTGGGTGCCGATTTCGTTGCCGTCCAGCCAGGCCCCCCGCACCTGCCGCAGGGTGTCCTTGATGTGCTCGTCGGTGGCATAGGAGATCGCCGATTCGCCGGGCTTGTGCTGCGGCGGCTTGTACATCGACGCCTTCGATTTCGGCAGCAGGTAGGTGCCGGTGAGGAAGAAGGTCATCTTGGCGTTGTTCTGCTTGGCGACCTCCCGGAAATGGGAGAAGAGGTGGTCGTCGCCCTCCAGCGCGCCGTCCCAGGAGAACACCACGAACTGCGGGGGCTTCTCGCCCGGCTTCAGCTTCGCGGGCTTGGGCTGCTTGGGCTGCGGCCCGGTGTAGGACGTCGAACCGTCCCCGAGCACCTTGACCTTGCCGTCCCACTTCTCCTCGGGCTTCCCGGTGGGCTTCCCCGAGCCCCCTTCGGGCGGGGCCGGCCGCTGCTGCGCGGAGTCCGGCGACGGCGAGGCCGTCTCCCGGTCGCCCTCCTGGGCGCCGGAACCGCAGGCCGTCAGGCCGAAGGCGAGAGCCGCCACGGTGACCAGAGCCGGCGCGCCGAGCACGTTCCTCTTCGACATTTTCCTACCCCCTGGCACCAAAGCACGTGTTCGGGCCCAAGTATCACAGAAGCATCATGCGGATCATCAGCCCCTGTTGCGCCATAGTGCGTCCGGTGCCGGGACCGACCGGTGGCCGGGCGGCGCCATGGGTCCGCCCGGCCGGGCCGTCAGGTGCGGTAGGCGTAGTAGACCGCGTCCGGGTAGGACGCGATGATGCTCGCCACCGACTTCCGGTACGTGTTGGTCGAGTGGTACGTCAGGTACGGGACGCCGTTCCTGCTGCGGTACGTCGTCATCATGGAGTGGTCCTTGGACCCGTCACCGTCGAAGTCCATCTGCATGACGTCGCCGACGTCCATCTGGTATACGTTCGCCAGGCTGGTCACCCGCTTGGAGTTCAGCGCGTACCACGACCACTCGTTGACGCCCACCCAGCTGTCGGACTGGCCCGTGGCGCCGTACCACCACTTCCGGTAGTCCCCCGCCGAGCCGGTCTCGGCCTTCCAGCCGCCCGCCTTGAGGGCCTGGCTCAAGAAGTTCGTGCAGTCGCCGCCGGCCGCGTTGAACTTCCGGTACTCGGGGTTGTAGTTCCGCCAGTACTTCTCCGAGTACGCGGCCATCGCCGCGTAGTCGTAACCGGAGGTGCCCTGCTTCTTGGGCGCCGAGCGCGCGGGGTAAGAGGTGGCGGCGACGGGCGCGTCGGGCATCGGGTTCGCGTCGGCCGTAGCCGTCGCCGCCCGCAGCGTCGGAGCGTTGATCGCGCCGGGCCCTTCGTCCTTGGACCGGATGCCCGTCAGCTCCCACTTCCCGCCGGGCACGGCGGTGAAGTCCAGCTCGTGGCGGGCCTTGAAGCCGGTCGTGGCGGGCTCGTCGCCGCGGATCTTCTTGTACGTGAGCGTGGTGCTCTCGGTGACCTGCACCGTGGCGCGCGCGCCGGTGACCCGCGTGCCGTCCACGGAGACCCGGGTGTCGGCGGCGGTGTACGCCTCGCCCAGGGCGGCGAGCCGCTTCTTGCGCGCCCGCAGCGAGGACACCCCGGCGTCCTCGGCCCGCACCAGGCCGGCCGACAGGCGCACCTGCTTGCGGGGCAGCGGGGCTATTCGCCCCGAGCGGTTGTCGAGCAGCGCCGCCGTACGCTGCGTCAGTACGGCGTCGGCGGTGCGGCTGAACGTTTCAGCCGTCGCCTGGTCCACGCCGGCGGTACGCGGCGTCGCGCCCGCGGGCGAGGCAGGCAGGAACACGGCCGCCACGGCCACGGAGAGCACCGTGCCGACAGCGGATCTGAGGGTCGTTGATTTCACGAATTTTCCCCTTGTTCTTCCCGGCCCACCCGGGCCGGGCAGGGAATCTTCGCACGAACTGCCCGCACAACAGATCACCAGTCCCGCGGGAAGGAGCATCCGGCGGCTCCGCGGCAGTCCCGGGCCCCGGGACCGGTGGTGCCGCCCCGGCCCGCCTCCTACCGGAGCGCCGCCGGACCGAACGCCGCGCTCGCCGCGTGCTCCTGTACGCGCGTCTCCTGCTCCACGGTCCATCCGGCACTCTCCCGAAGGGCGGCGAACTCGCGGCCCAGGGTGGTGGCCGAGGTGGTGCGGGTGTCGGTGCTGACGGTGACGGTCAGCCCGGAGGCCAGCAGGCGCGTCGCGGGATGCGCGGCGAGGCCGGGCACCGCGCCGGTCTGCACATTGCTCGTCGGGCACGTCTCCAGGGCGATGCGGTCGGTCCGCAGGCGGTCGAGCAGGGCGCCGTCACCGGTGCAGCGGACCCCGTGGCCGATCCGGCGGGCGCCGAGGTCGTCGATCGCCTCCCACATGCTGCGGGGCCCGGCGGCCTCGCCCGCGTGGACCGTGCAGGCGAGCCCGGCGCCGTGGGCGAGTTCGAAGGCCGGGCGGTGCGGCCGTGCGGTGAAGCGCCGCTCGTCGCCGGCGAGGTCGAGCCCGGCGACGAGCCCGCGGTGGCGCAGGGCGGCCTCGGCGACGGCGAGGCTCTCGTCGGGTGTCTGGTGCCGCAGGCAGCACAGCAGCAGCCCGGTGCGTACGCCGGTCGCCTCGCTTCCCGCTGCCAGCCCCTCCGCCACGGCCCGGATCGCGTCGTCGAGGGTCATGCCCCGGCGGCCGTGCAGCTGCGGCGCGAAGCGGACCTCGCCGTACACGACGCCGTCGGCGCTCCAGTCCTCGACGAGTTCGCGCGCGGCGCGGGTGAGGGCGCCGGGGGTCTGCAACACCTGGAGCGGCACGTCGAGATAGGTGAGGAACGTGGTCAGGCTGCCGCAGTCGGCGGGGGCGACGACCAGTTCGGCGGCCGGCGCTCCGAGGGCGATGCCCTGTTCCGCGGCGAGGTCGGCGACGGTGCCGGGGCGGACCGAGCCGTCGAGGTGGCAGTGGAGTTCGTAGCGCGGTACGGGAGCGGGTGCGTGGTCAGGGGTGGTCATCGGCTGTTTCCAGGGCGGGGCGAGAGAGGGGCGGGGGTGGCCGGGGTGGCGACGGTGTCGAAGAGGAGCCGCTTGAATCCGGACTCGTCGACGCGGCGTACGAGGGTCAGGTTGGGGGCGGGGGCGCACACCCGGCGGTCGATGATCATCTGGCCGCGCGCTTCGTCGCCGACCGCTATCTCGACGTACGCCCGTTCCGCTTCGGTGACCAGGTCCGGGCGGAGCGCGACGGCCATGGCGACGGGGTCGGGCAGGTCGTAGCCGGGCAGGCCGGTGACGTCGTGCACCCAGTCGGCGACCGTGCGGTTGATGCGGTGGGCGAAGGCGGCGAGAGGGGTGCCGATCCCTTCCAGGTGCCGCTGGTCGGCGGGGGTCATGACGGCGTCCTTGCGGGAGACGTCCCAGCCGATCCAGGTCACCTTGTCCGGGGTCGCGGCCTGCGCGACGATCCGCGCGGCCTCGGGGTCCGCCCAGACGTTGAACTCGGCGGTGGGCGCGACGTTGCCGCGCAGGTCGGCGGCGCCGGCCATGCAGTACACGTGCCGGTACCGGGTGAGGAGTTCCGGGTCGCGCAGCAGCGCGGCGGCGATGTTGGTGAGCGGGGCGAGGGTGACCAGGGTCAGTTCCCCGGGGCGCTCCCGGGGGCTGGAGAGCAGGACGTCGATCGCGTGCTCGCTCTCGGGGAGCCGTCCGGGGTCGGGCAGGCCGATGTCGCCCATGCCGTCTTCGCCGTGCACGTGCTGGGCGCTGGACAGGGGCCGCGCCATCGGGCGTGCGCAGCCCGGGTACACGGGGATGTCCGTCCGCCGCGCCGTCTCCAGCGAGATGAGCGCGTTGCGCGTACCGGTCTCCAACGGCACGTTCCCGGCCACCGTGGTGACGGCGCGGACGTCGCCGAGGCCGCTGGCCGCGGCCAGCAGCAGCGCCACCGCGTCGTCGGATCCGGTGTCGGTGTCGATGATCAGCGGGAGAGGCGGCACGGCCAGGCTCCTTTCGTACGGAATCGACGCGCCCCGGGGGCGGGGCCACCGCCGTCACCGGCGCCGGCCGGGCCGCGGCCCGGCCCCGGAGATCGCGCTCACCCCGCATGTCTAAACGTTTAGATGCCAGAATGCAAGCACGATGACGAAGCGAGCGAACAAGGCAGCAACCCTGACGGACGTGGCCCGCAGGTCCGGGACCTCGACGGCGGTGGTCAGCTATGTGATGAACGACGGACCCCGCCCGGTCGCCCCGGCGACCCGCGAACGGGTCCTGGCCGCGGCGGCCGAACTGAACTACCGCCCCAACCGCATCGCCCGCGCCCTGCGCTCACGGACCACCGGCGTGGTCGGCCTGGTGCTGGCCGACGCCTCCAACCCGTACTTCGGCGCCCTGGCCCGGCACATCGAGCAGGCCCTCGGCAAGCGCGACAAGCTCACCCTCACCGGCAACGCCGGGTACTCCGCCGACCGCCAGAGACACTTCGTCGAGCGCTTCCTCGCCGCGCAGGTCGACGGCCTCGTGGTCGTCTCGGCGGACGGCGGCACCGACGTCGCCGCCGAGGCCGGGACCCTCGGCGTCCCCGCCGTCTACGTCCACAACCGCCCCGGCGGCGGACGCGCCCCGGTCGTGGCCGCGGACAACGACACCGCCGTCCAAGAGGCCGTCGCCCACCTGCGTACCCACGGGCACGCCCGCCCGGCCTTCCTCGCCGGCCTGCACGACACCGGCCCGGTGGCCCAGCGCCTCGCCGCCTGGCAGCGCGCCGCCGGCACCGACGGCACACTCCTGCGCTCGGACTACGCGCGCGCCGCGTCCGCCGAGCTGACCCGGCGCCTCGCCGCCGAAGGCACGCTGCCACCGGCCCTGGTCACCGCCACCGACGAACAGGCCATCGGCGTCCTGGCCGGCGCGTCGGCCGCCGGGCTCTCGGTACCGGGCGACCTGGCCGTCGTCAGCCTCGACGGCTCCCCCGACAGCGCTTACACGTCCCCCGCGCTCACCGCCACCGAACAGCCCCTGCACACCATGGCCGAACAGGCCGTAGCCCTCCTCCTCGACGGCACCCCTCCTCCGCCCGCGCCCCGCGCCTCCTTGGTGGTACGGCGCAGCTGCGGTTGCACGGGCGGAAGCTGACGCGGACTCACGCCAACCGATCCCACTGGCTCAAAAGCACCCAAGGCGGCTTTTCCGGTGGAGCGCCGGACAGGCGCGAAAACCTCAGGCGACGGGGCGGACCAGCAATGTGTGCCTGGGCACTTCGATCTCTTCATATACAGTGATCGACTGTTATCAGCCACCACCAACGGGCCCACGCGGCCCGCCACTTGGAGTAAAAACCCCATGCGTCGACGTTTCACCACACTCGCCGTTTCCGCTGCCATAGCGGGCGGCGTCCTGTTCTCGGCCGTCCCCGCCGCGCAGGCCGCCCCCGTGTCGGCCCGTGGCCAGATCACCTGCCACATCTCCCAGATGCAGCAGCAAGTCAACGAACACAAGAGCAAGGCCGCCAAGCTGGACGCCCGCGGCCAGCACGCGGCGGCCAAGAAGGAGCGCGCGAAGGCGCGGGCCATCGAAAAGCGGATCAAGCAGTGCCAGGACGCGGACAACAACAACCCCGGCCCCATCGGCGGCTGAGTCCCAACCACTGGTTCACTCCGGGGCAGGCCCGCAGACGGCCCCGGAAGTGAACGAGCCCCCGCCCGGCGATCGCCTCGCCGGACGGGGGCTCTTCCCGTTCCCGCGGCCCCCCGGCCGGTCCGCCGCTTGTCCTGCGGAGCGCCGACCATGCCATTCTTCCCGGATTGGCCAGGTCGCCCGGGCCCCGCGTCGCGCAGACTCGCCACCAGTGGCACCGAAGCACCGACACACCGGAGGCACCAGGCATGGCGCAAGGCCCCAGGCACCGCTACGAGGACGGCGGCCGAGTGAAGATAGCGATCATGGACGTGGGCATCGGGCTGCTGGCAGCGGCGTCCGCGGTGCGCCGCCTCCGTCCCGACGCCGATCTCGTCCTCTCCTCGGACCCCGACGGCATGCCATGGGGCTCGCGCCCCCCTCAGGACATCACCGCCCGCGCCCTGGCCACCGCGGAGGCAGCCGCCGCGCACCGGCCGGACGCGCTGATCGTCGCCTGTAACACCGCCACCGTGCACGCCCTGTCCGCCCTGCGCGCCCGCTTCGAACCCGGCCTGCCGGTCATCGGCACGGTTCCGGCGATCAAACCGGCCTCGGCGGGTGGCGGACCCATCGCCGTCTGGGCCACTCCCGCCACCACCGGCAGCCCGTACCAGCGCGCACTGATCCGAAGGTACGCCGGCGGCGTGACCGTCACCGAAGTGCCGTGCCCCGGACTCTCCGACGCCGTCGAGCGCGCGGACGAAGCGGCCGTCGCCCTCACGGTCGCCGAGGCGGCGCGGCGCACCCCGGACGACGTCGCGGCCGTGGTCCTCGGCTGCACCCATTACGAACTCGTCGCCGCCCACATCCGCGCGGCCGTACGGCGCCCCGGCCGGCCGGCGCCCGTCCTGCACGGCTCGGCAGGCGCGGTCGCCGCCCAGACACTGCGAAGGATCAGCCTGCCACCCGCTCCCGAGGCTCCCGCCGAGGGCACCTTGACCGTGCTGCACAGCGGACGCGAGACAGCGCTCCCGCCCGCCCGGAGGTGCCTCTCTTGAGCCGGCATCGCAAAGGCAGCCGCCGAGGAGGCCGGGTGAATGCCAGGGTCATGCCAAGAAGCGGGTGATCACGGGCTACCCTGCGGTGATCCACTTTCGCGCGGCGTGCTCGACGCGCGGGCGCACCACAACGAGGGAACCCTTCATGACCACGCCTCCCCCGCCGCAGAACGGCGGCTACCCGCCCTACGGACAGCCCGGCCAACCCCCGTACGGCCAACCCCCGTACGGCCAGCCTGCGTACGGGCAGAACCCGTACGGGCAGAATCCGTACGGTCAGGCGCCGCATCCGCAAGCCGCCCACGGTCAGCCCGGGATCCCGCAGCAAGGCAACTATCCGCCTGGTCCCCTGCCCGCCGGCCCCGCGCCCACGGGTCCGAACCCGGGACAGCGGCCCCCGCGGCGGGTACGCATTCCCGGTATCGTCCGCGCCCTCGTCGTACTGCTGGTCTTCGGCGGGGTGGCGGCGTGGGTGGTGCTGCACCAGGACGAGTACAACGCCGAGAGCAGGAAGAAGCCCAAGGCCGACCCGCACAGCGTGACGAACGCCAAGGTGGGCGACTGTCTGCGCAAGACGGGTGGCACGGACGCCGAGCCGGAGCTCGAAATCCTCGGCTGCGGCGCATCGGGGGCGCAGTTCAAGGTGGTCGAGATGAGGCCGCAGGACGGGTGCGAACCCGGGCAGGGCCTCTACCGGATGACCGACAAACACCACTTCGAGGTCGTGAGCTTCTGCATGACGCGCCTCGGCGGGGCGTCCGCTGCCCCGTAAAGCTCAGTTCGACCGGCGGTCCTGCCGGTTCAGCGGCCTGGGCGCCTCCCTCCAGCGCCCAGGCCCTCAGAGCGTGCGGCCCGGCACCGACTCGTAGTACCGCACGCGTTCGTCCTCGCCGACCAGGCGCATGCCGGCCGCGGCCATGACGTGCTGAGATGCCACGTTGTCGAGGTCGGCGTCGCCTTTCACACAGGTGATGCCGGTCTCCCGTGCGTAGGCCAGGAGCGCCCGAAGGGTCTCTGAGGCGTACCCCTGGCCCCGGACCGACGGCACCAGGCCGTAGCCGATCGTGACGCTGCCGTCCGCGCCGGCGGGGCCGTGGAAGTCCGCCCCGCCGATCGCCAACCCATCGGTACGGCGCCGGATCTCGAACGCACCGGGGTGCCGGGCGCCGTCCCCCTCCGTGCACGCCCGCAGAAAGCGCCTGGCCGCCGCCAGGTCGTCGTCCATGGGGTATTCGGGAGCCCACCGGGCGCTCTCGTTCCGGGCGCCGGCCATCAGTTCCTCGGCCTCGCCGACGCTCAGCCGATGCAGCACGAGCCTCTTCGTCACCAGATCTTCCATAGTGATGCTGAGTACCACGCGCTCCGGGCGGACCGCACGTCGTTTTTCTGCTTACAGCCCCTGGACGGGCGGGATGCCGAACTCCGCCTCCAGGGCGTTGAACAGTACCTTCCAGGTCTTGAACTCGGTGTTGGTGTGCACCGCGATCGTCCGCTCGCCGTCGGGAGTGCCGACGGCGGCGAAGTGCGACCCCTGCATGCTGCCGCCCATGCCGCGAAGCGTCAGCCCGCCGGTCACCGCCGGGTCCAGCTCGAAGACGCCGAGACCGTACGCGGCGTGGGGTATCCAGTTGCCGCCCTCGGTGGAGACCAGGGACCACATCGCGCGGTGCTGGGCCGGGGGCAGGAGGCTGCCGGACGCGAACGCGTTGAACACCCGGATCATCTCGCCGGTCGTGGAGATGACATTGCCGGCCGACCAGGCCCACGAGCTGTTGTACTCGGTGGTGTCGAGGGGCGGGAGGCCGGGCTCCTCGAACATCGACCACCAGTTGTCGGCGGTGACGTCCTCGGGGTTGGCGCCGTCCTTCAGGAACAGGCCCGAGTACGCCCTCGGGTGCGGCTCGGGGTAGCCGGTCTCGTCGGCGGGGCGTATGTAGGTGCGGGTCAGGCCGAGGGGCTCGGTGATGGTGCGCGCGACCTCCTCCGCGTAGGTGTTGCCGGTGACCTTCTCGATGATCATGCCGGCGAGGTAGAAGCCGCCGTTGGAGTAGGCGAAGGCCGTGCCCGGCTCGTGGATGGGCGGCTGGGACACCGTGAGCTTCAGCAGCTCGTCCGTGCTCCAGGCGTCGAAGCGGTGCTCGGCGAACGCGGAGCGGGTGGCGTAGCGGCTGGACAGTTCCGGCGCGAGGCCGGTGACGAACAGCCCGCTGGTGTTGCTGAGCAGCTGCCTGATGGTGATCTTGTTGCCGTCGTAACCGTTGACGTTCAGCGCCCCGGGCAGCCACCGCTCCACCGTGTCCTCGATGCTCAGCCTGCCCTCGGCCTCCAATTGCAGCACCGTGGCGGCCGTGAACGCCTTGCCGGCGCTGCCGACGTGCAGGTGTTCGCCCTCCTGGCGCGGGCGTCCGGACTCGATGTCGGCCACTCCCGCGGAGCCGAACCAGGTCCCTTCGGCGTCCCTGACCTCGGCGACGATGCCGGGCACGGCCACCTCGGCCACCGCCCATTCGAGCATCTGCCGGAGCTTTTCGCGCCCGGTGCTTACGGAGTTCGTCATGTCGGTTCCTTCCCTTGCGGGCGCCGCGGGGTCCCCTGCTGGGGCCCGGCGGTCCGCCCGCTGCTTCGGTACGGGAACGACCTTGCCGACCGGTGATGACAGGGTTCTGATCAGGCGCTGACAGACCGGGTGGGCCGCTGTCAGAGGCCGTCATCCGCCGCCGGCTGCCTGGAGGAGGCGGTCGAGGGCCTCCTGCCGCGGCATGGCGGCGCCCCGGCCGTACGCCTGCTCGTACTCCGCCCGGCCGAGCCGTCGCGCGAGTCCGGCGGCGAGTTCGCGCAGCTCCGGATCGCCGTCGTCGAGGGCGCCGCGGATGGCCTGGCTCGTGCCGAGCGCGGTGGCCGCGCCTGCCGGGTCTCCCTCCGCCAGCAGCAGCCTGGCCAGGTACTGGGCGGCCGGCGCGATGTTCCGGTGGGCGAAGGCCGCCCGGACGGCCCGGGGCAGCAGTTCGCGTGCCCGTACGGTGTCGCCGGCCGTCAGGAGGACCGCCATCCGCACCGGTGCGATCCAGTCCCCCACCGCTTCGTCGGGCAGGGCCGTCTCACGGCCGAGCGCCTCCATCCGGCTCAGCTGCCGCTCGGCGCGCTCCGGCTCCCCGGCGCGGCGGTGCAGGTCGGCCCGGCAGGCCAGGGCACCGATGCGCTGGAGGACGTCGCCGCGTTCCCCGGCTGCCTGTTCGGCCCTGTCGATGTCGTGCCGGGCGCCCTCCAGGTCGCCGCCACGCATCCGTTCGGCGGCAATCCCCAGCCGGTACTGGACCTCGTCCTGGGGTACGAGTGCGAGCCCGCGTCGGTAGGCGGCGACCGCCTCGTCGTGATCACCGCGGACGGAGTGCACCTGCGCCACGCCCGCCAGCGCCATCGCCGTGCACAAGCGGTCACCCGACGCCTCGAACTCGCGCAGGGCGCCGGCCGTCGCGTTCGCGAGTCCCTCCCAGTCGCCGCGGTCGTGGCATATGAAGGCCTCCACGAGGAACGTGCAGGCGACGGCCCACCGGTCCGGGCATCCGCGTACCTCCCGCATCCGGCGCTCGACCAGTTCGTCCAGGCCGAGCAGGTGACCCAGCCCCAACGTCGCCGGCAGGACCGTCGGGTAGCGCTCCAGCGCGCCGGTGCGCGCGCAGTCCTCGATCACGGCACGCACCCGCTCGGCGTCGGGTGCGGGCTCGCCCGTTCCGGTCAGCAGGATCGCGGTGAAGGCGGCCCTGGCGTCCTCGGGCAGCGCGTCGCCCAGCTCGCACACCCCGGCCACCAGGGCCTCCGCCCGTGCGTCGTAGCGCAGTGTGTTCCAGTACCAGTACAGCGGGCCGAGGAGCCGGGCCGCCGCGTCCGCGTCCCGCCCGTCAACCGCCGCCCGCAACGCGAACACGAAGTTGTCGTACTCGGCTGCGAAGAGCGTGAACGAGTCCTGCTGCCGGGCGGAGCGCAGCAGCGGCCCGTGTTCCTCGGCGACGCCGGCGAAGTGGCTGACGAGGCGGTCCCGTACCGTGTCGCGCTCGCCCGCCTGGAGGAGTTGGCCGGTCGCGTACGCCCGGACGGTCTCCAGCATCCGGTAGCCGTCCCCGGCCCGCTCCACGAGGGATTTGTCGACCAGCGAACCGAGCACGTAGGGGACGTCCCCGGCGGGCAGCGCGCCGTCCGAGCAGACCGCCTCGACCGCCTCGGCCCCGGTCGGCGCGGGGAAGACCGCCAGCCGCCGCGCCAGCACCCGCTCCTGGCCGGTCAGCAGCCCCCAGCTCCACTCGATCACCGCGTACAGGGTGCGCTGGCGCGGCTGCGCCGCCCTGTTGCCCGTGGACAGCAGCCGGAACCGGTCGTCGAGCCGCCGCGCGATCTGCTCGGCGCTCATCGACCGCAGCCGGGCCGCGGCCAGTTCCAGGGCGAGCGGCAGCCCGTCCAGCCTGCGCACCACCTCGCCCACCGCCCGCACGGTGGACGCGTCGAGCGCGAAGCCGGGCCGTACGGCCGCCGCCCGGTCGGCGAAGAGCCGCACGGCAGCCGACGCGCCGGCCTCGGCGGGGTCCGCTTCCCGGCGGGGAAGGGGCAGCGGGCCGATGCGGCAGAGCGCTTCGCCCATGATTTCCAGCGGTTCCCTGCTGGTGGCCAGCACGGTCAGCCGCGGGCGCCGTTCGAGCACGCCCTGCGCGAACTCGGCGACGGCCTCGACGAGATGCTCGCAGTTGTCCAGGACGAGCACGGCCTCGTCCCCGCCGAGCAGGTCGGCCACCTGGTCCAGCGGCCCCGTCCGGCCGCCGCTGAGGGGCCGGGAGGTGTTCGGGGCGCTGAGCGTGCCCAGCGCCGCGTCGGCCACCCCGTCAGGGCCGTGCGCCCCGGCCAGCGGGACGAGCCACAGCCGGCCCTGCCGGTGGGCCCGGTGCCTGGACGCCGCCTCCACGGCCAGCCTGGTCTTGCCCACGCCGCCGGGTCCGACGACCGTCACCAGCCGGGAGGTCTCCATCAGCCCGACGAGCAGCGCCATTTCGCTGTCCCTGCCGACGAACGAGGTCAACCGCGCGGGCAGGCGACCGGGGGCCGGTCCGGACCGCGCGGCGGGCGGCTTCTCCTCGCCGCGCAGCACGGCGAGGTGGGCTTCCCGGAGCGCGGCCGAGGGATCGACGCCCAACTCGTCGGCGAGCCTGGCGCGTACGTCCTCGAACACGGCCAGTGCGTCGGACTGCCGGCCCGCCGCATGCAGGGCGCGCATGCGCAGCGCGGCCAGCCGTTCCCGCAGCGGGTGGTCCGCCGACGCGGCCTGGAGATCGGCCAGGATCTCGGCATGACGGCCGAGCCGCAGCTCCGCCTCGCAGCGGTCCTCAAGTGCCGTGGTCCGCAGCTCCTCCAGCCGCGCCCCGGCCGTACCGGCGTACGGGGCCTCCCGTACGTCGGCCAGCGCGGGGCCGCGCCACAGCGCGAGCGCCTCGCCGAGCAGGGAAGCCGCCTCCTGGGACGCCCCCGCGGCGAGCGCACGCGCACCCCGCGCCGCCAGCGCCTCGAAACGGGCGGCATCCACGTGCTCCTTCGGCACCGCGAGCCGGTAGCCCGCCGGTGCCGACTCCAGCAGCACGTCGTCCGGCAGTGCCTTGCGCAACCGGTACACCAGCGCGTGCAGCGAGTTGAGCGCGTCCGAGGGAGGGCGCGTACCCCACAGGCCGTCGATGAGCGCGGCGGGCGACACCAGGTCACCCGCCGCCAATGCCAGCCGGCCCAGCAGCATGCGCAGTCGCGCGCCCCCGATGCCGACCGCCGTCCCGTCTCCGTCGAAGGCCGTGACCGGCCCGAGCACCGCTATGCACATCCCCACCGGCCCAGTATCCCGGACGCGTGATCACGCGGCTGCCGGGAGCCTGGCCGTCCGGCGAACCAGCCTCGGCCTACTGCCGACATGCACAATTACATGAACTGCTTTGTGAACTGCCGCAGTCGCCGGCGGGCGGGCGTCAGTCCCAGTGCTGTTTGACCGCCTCTCCCTTGAACCGCCACGCCGCGAGGGCGGTGAACAGCACCGCGAAGGCGCACAGTGCCCCCGCGCAGGGAAGCACCGCCGCCACACCTCCACCGTTCAGGATCGCCTCACGAAAACCGCGGCCCGCCCAGTACACGGGGGTGGCCCGGGCGACCCAGCCCAGCCATTGGGCCATCAGCTCCGTCGGCACCAAGGCGCCGCCGAACATCACCCAGACCAGGGTGGTGATCCGCTCGTAGGCGAAAGCCTGCCGACGGGTACGGGCGACCGCGCACAGCGCCAAGGCGAAGGCGACCACGCAGGCGGCCAGGGACACCATCACGACCGGCAGCGCGAGCGGGTTCCCGCGCACCTCCAGGCCCATGACCACCCCAGCCGAGCCCGAACAGGACGGAGCACTGCGCCACGACGAGGACCAGGCCCGGTGCCACCTTCCCGGCCAGGAGCTCCATGTCCCGCAACGGACCGCGTGCCATCACCCACGCGGCAGGTACAGCACATCGCCAGGCCGCAGGACGAGGTTGGCCACCGGCTCGCCCCTGACGCCAGACGTACAAGCGGCTGCGCACCGTCGGCCTGAGGGCGACCCAGTTCGTGCAGTGCGGTGGCGGCCGGGAGACGGTGGTCACCGTGCCGATGAAGCGCGGGCTGGTCGCTCGTGATGCGATGGACCTGCCGGTCGCGGACGGGCACGCCGTGCTCGCCGACCACCTGCGCCAGGAGCTCATCGTGCTCCTGGCCGGCGGCCGAGCCAAGGTTTGGGAGGGTGTGGCCGGCGTACGGGTGCTCTCGCGCGGCTGCTGGCTCCTGGCGCCCGCACAGGGGCGGGACGGCTCGCTCGCATCCGTCTGGCTGAGCCAGCCCGGAGGATCCTCACCACAGTGGAGCGACTCGGGCGATGGCCCCTGTCTCGGCGACGTCCAGGTCGCCGTCGACGTCCGTGAGCTGCGCGACGCGCTCGCCACGGTCGACCGCCCGACGGGCTCTCCGTCGGGCGGGCGGACCTCGGTGCCCGGGGCGCCGAAGGATCGCCACCCCGGGGCACACAATGGCCCGAATTGATTTAGCATTCAACCTAATTGAGCGGCATGCTGACCACTAGGTCGGCGACCACCCAGGTCACCAGCCCAACACCCCAATCCCTCACGGGAGATGACTTGACATGAGCGAAATCCTGCCGCTCCGCCTCCACCACCACGCCTGGATCACTGACGACCAGGAAGCCAACCGGCGCTTCTACGAGGATGTGATCGGCCTGCCCCTGGTCGCCACGTGGACCGAGCGCGAGGTGCTGTTCGGAACCGAGCGCGTCTACAGTCACACCCTCTACGGCCTGGCCGACGGCAGTGCGCTCGCCTTCTTCCAGTTCGCGAACCCCAAGGACCAGGAGGAGTTCAAGACCGACATCAATTCCACCCCCGTGCGCCACATCGCCTTCAAGGTCGAGGCGGAGGCCCAGGAAGCCATGCGCGAGCGCGTCACCGCGGCCGGCCATGCGGAGACGAACGCCCATGTGGTCGACCACGGGTACTGCGTCTCGCTGTACATCACGGATCCCAACGGGCTGATACTGGAGTTTGCTGTCGACCACCCCGACGTGGAAAAGATCGACGCCGAGCGGCGAGCCACAGCACACGACGACCTCTCCCGCTGGCTCGCCGGCGACCACACCAGCAACAACCGCTGGCGCTGACCGCTCGTCCGGCTTTGACCGTGCTGGACCGGGATGGCGGCATCTCGGAAGTGGTCCAAGTGGCTACGTACGTGAGTCGACGAACAGCAGCCGGTGTTCCCGGACGTCGTGGGCCGCGCGGGCCCGTACGACGTCGACGTAGGACATGTACCGCGCTACACCGCTCAGCGCCACGGCGCGTTGGACAGAGCCGCGCCGCGGCCGCTGCGTCCGTCCCGGCGGTAACCCGGATCTCATGGGACGTCGCCGTCCCAGTCCCACCGGCCCGTATCTGTCGGCCGGGGCTCGTACAGTGCCCGGCCGCCCGCGCCGAACTGTCCGATCTCCGTCATCAGCGCGGTCCCGGTGGCGATCTCCTGCGGCGTCCAGCCGGTGATGTCGAGCAGCAGTCCGTCCAGCGGCCCGCCGATCAACTCCGCGTACGTACGGCCCGGCCGCGGCCCCGGGTGCGGGTCGTCGAAGTCCGTTCCGTAGACTCGGCCACGCAGCAGCCCCTCGTCCCTGCCCCTGTCCATAGCAGCCAGACTCTCAGCACCCACCGACAACGCAGGCGCCCTTCACTCCGGTCAGCGAATGGTGGACCGGCTCGTCGGCTTCGGGCGGCGGTCAGCGGCTGAACACCTGTGGGTAGCGGGTGCGCCGGCGGTGGTAGTCGTCGACGGCGAGCTCGTACCACGGCTCGCCGCGCTTCAGGCGCGGCAGCGTGGTCGCCAGCACCGCGATGGTGATGCCCTCGACGTCGCGGGCGAGAGCTTCCAGGCGGCGCTGGAGGAGGTGTTCGGGCAGGCCGGTCAGGACGACGTGTAGGGTCGGGAACAGGCGGCTGCGGGTGTAGCGGTGGCGGGCTCAGAAGCCATACGAGCGGCCGACGCTGGCACTGCTGGCCGCCGCTGCCGCCGACCGCGCATCGGCCGAGGCCGCCATCCCGGGCGCCATTGCGGTGGAGGCACTCCACAACTGCGCGTTCCTGCTGGACGACGTGATGGACGGCGACCGCTACCGCAGGCAGCGCGAGACGGCCTGGGTGGTGTTCGGGAAGGGCATGCTCGCCGACCAGGCCATCGACCTTCAGATGGAGGGCGCGAGCGAGGTGACCGTCGAGCGCTGCCTGCAGATGACCGATTGGAAGACCGTCTCTCTCATGCATTGCGGCGCGACGATGGGCGCGGTGCTCGCCGGCGCGTCGGCCCGGGTCCTGTCCGGGCTGCGGACGTACGGGGAGTGCCTGGGCGTCGCGTTCCAGGCGCGGGACGACCTGCTGGGCATCTGGGGAGAGCCGGACCGGACGGGAGGCCGGCCACCGGGCTTCGACCTGCGAGCCCGCAAGGCCACTCTTCCCGTGGCGTGCGCGCTGCACGAGGGCGGCGAGACCGCGGACGAGCTGCGCGAGCTGCCGGCCCGCCCGGAGCCGGGCGACGACGATGTCGCGCGGGCCACGAAGCTGGTCGAGCAGGGTGGTGGCCGCGACCGGACCGCGAGCTGGCGTCGTCCAAGGTGGACGACGCGGTGGCGGCCGTGCGGGCGTTGGACCTCCCCGGCGACATCCCCAGCGGGTTCGTGGAGATAGCGGAGCTGGAGTGCCCCGACTACTGAGCCGGCCCGGTGCCCGCCCCCGGGCGGCAGGTCCGAACCGCGGGGTCCCGGACCGAACCGTCCGGGACCCCGCGGTCATATGCGTCTTGCGGCCCGGAGTCCGCTACTCCGTCAGCGACTTGGCGTAAAGACCGTAGAGCTTCTGGTACACCTCGTCCTGCGCCGGGATGAGCACCAGTACGCGAATGGTCAGTTTGCCCTTGGCCGGGACGATGTGCACGCCCTCGGGAGGCGAGCCGAGAACGACGTTTCCGTCGGATCCGTCACCGACGATCAACCCCCAGAAGCTGGCCTCGAATTCCGGCGCCAGTACCGAACCGTCCGGGAGCTGGCCGAATCCGACATTCCAGTGCTTCACATCGGTTTCCCCGGCGTACATGGTGACGTCGTAGGAGTAGATGTACTTGTGGGTCTGCCAGTCCTGCCAGGAGGAGTTGAACGTGAAATCGACCTTGAGGTTCTTGTTGGCCGCCGTGAAATTCACGGTGTCCGGCTCGGATTCCTGACCGCCGCGCACGGCCTTCGCCGTCACGCTGTGCTTTCCGAGCGGCCAGCCGCCCTCGGGGGCGTGACTCCACAGGTTGCTGATCACCCTGGCGGTGCCGAGCTGGGTGCCGCCCTCGGCGAGCGTCACCGTGTCGGCGTTGAACGCGACGCCGTCCACGGTGGCGCCGCTGTCCACCTCGGCGCCCTCCATGGGAGACCTGATGTCCACGACGGGCGTCGGCAGGGTGACGTAGAAGCGCAGCGGCGCCTTGCCGGAGAGCACGTCGTCGCGCACGGCGATGGCGGAGAGGTCGTGCTGCCCGAGCGGCCAGTCGGCGTCCGGGGCGTACTCCCACTTGCTGTCCTTGACCGGGCAGGTGCCCAGCAGTTTGGTCCCCTCGTAGAGCAGTACCTGCTGGACGTCGGGGGCCGCGTTGCCCTGGACCGCCTGCCGGCGGTCCTGGGTCTGCGCGCTGGGGGCCGGGGCGGTGAACACCGGGAGCGGCACCGGCTTGTTGAAGGCGAGTGCGGACTGGGCCTGGTCGTTCCAGGTTCCGGTGGAGCTCCCGGAGAGCGGGGTCCGCGTCAGGTCGGCGATCGAGGAGTCGGCGGGGACGGGCAGCTGTGAGCCGCCCTGGTTGACCCTCGTGAAGAGGATGTTGTCCCGACCGGTGTTGTTGACGACGCTGCTCACTCCGTCGTCGCTCTGGTCGAACCCGTAGTCGCTGAAGTTGTTCGCCGTGCCATTGGCCGGAATGACGAGGATTTTGGTGCGCGGTCCTCCCACGTTGAAATTGACGTCGGCGAACAAGGAGAAGGCGTTCTTGGGGGCGGCGTCCTTCCCCCGGCCGGTGATGACGTACGGTTCGTCGGCGGACTTGCCATTTCCGTTGACAGTCACTCGCATCCCCATCTCGTCGCTGTTTCGCTCACCGCAAGGTTGCTCGCGGCATGTGGCGCCGTCAATTGCGGAAGGCTTGTTCGACTGCGTTCAGGCCATAAGGGATGATGGCTGAATTTCGAAGCGGCGAATTACCCTTCGACGAGCCGGTGTTCGGGCGCGTCACCGGGCGCGGGCCCTCCCCTGCCGGCCTCCGGCGGCTCCGGCGCGCGGTCCGCAGTCCGCGGTCCTCAGGCCGTGGCCCACTGCGCCCACAGGGGTAACAGCAGCAGCGTGACGACCGAGCTCTTGACGACAAGGGCCGCGGACATGTCGACCGCCACGTCGTAGCGCTGGGCGAAGATGAACAGATTCTGCGGGGCCGGCATCGCGGCGAGCAGGACGAGGTAGTGCAGCCAGTCACCCTCGACACCGAAGCCGTAACGGGCCACGCCCAGAGTCATGAGGGGAAAGCCCACACATTTGAAGGCGACGATCCACATCTCCTCCACGGTGGTGCCACGCAGCGTCAGCCCCATGCCGCCGAGGTGCAGCCCGAGGGCGAACAGCGCCACGGGAGAGGAACTGTCGCCGACGAACGCGAAGCTGTCGAGGACGAATCCGGGAAGCGGCACCGACAGGAGGTTGAGCGCGATGCCCGCGTTGCAGGCGAGTACGACGGGCGTCGTCAGCGAGGCGGCGAGGGCCGCGAAGAGCCGCGTACGCAGAGAGCCGCCACGGTCGGGGCGCCCCAGCTCCATGATCGAGATGATGACCAGGGACAGTACGCAGACCTGCAAGAGCAGCACGGGGAAGATCGGCGCGGCGTTGCCGAACAGCATGATGAACACCGGTACGGCGAAGTACGCGGTGTTCACCTGGACGGCGGCCATGATGCGCAGCGCCAGGCCGCGCGGGTCACGCACACCGAAGGCCCGGCTGAGCGCACCGGCCAGCACGACGGCGAGGCCCGCGGCGGCCGCGTAACCCGCGATGGCCCGCCAGTCGAACAGGGCTTCCAGGTCACTCCGGTAGATGTTGCCGAACAGGAAGCACGGGACCGCGAAGAGGAAGGTGTAGTCGGCGAAGACCTTGGAGCTCTCGGCCGGCACCACCTTGCGTCTCGCGAGGACGGTCCCGCACCCGAAGGCGAGGAGCACCGGCGCCATCTTTTCGAGCGCGTCTACCGCCTCCATGCCCGCACCCCGGCCGACGTGACGGCGACGGGCGTCGCACCCTCCCCGCGGCACGCCGAAGCGGCCGAGTCCTCCCCCATAGGGCTGTTCCTACCGTTCTCGTTCAGCCGCCTTGCCCAACGGCAAGGCCCGGGAATCCCCGTCAACCCAAACCAAGATCCACGATCTTGTGAGGCCCATCGAATCGGCATGCGGGCGGCCACGTCCAGGGACGACGTCTGTGGCACGCGTCACGCCCGAAGGGGCGCCGGGGCCTTCGCGGGCTCTTTCGCGCACCCATTGCCCTCCGACCGACCCTGGAGTTATAGCCTATAACTGAAGTAATAACTTCAATCATCGCTGAAGGACAACGCCATGACCACCACAATCGAGTCACCTCCCACCCCCACACGCCGGCGCGTCCCACTGCCGGTGACCCTTGCCTCCTGGGCGGTTCCCGTCCTGGTGGTCGGCCAGTTCGCCCTGATCGCGATCCTCCCGCTCGCGATCGCGTCGGCCGGCGTGCTCCGCCACGTCCGCGACCGGGCCGTGCGCAGGGCGGCCGCCCTGCTCGCCGTCGGCTACGCCGTCCCGCTCGCCCTGTGGCTGACGCGGCCCGACGGCGCGCAGAGCCTGTCCAAGGACATGCATCCCGCGTTCACCGGACTGATCGTCGCCGCGTCCGCCGCCCTCCTCGTCACCCTTCACCGGGCCCGCCGCCGGCCCCTCCCCGCACGCTGACTCGCACGCGACACACCACGCCCGCCCAGCAACCGACAAGGAACCCGTCATGCCCGGCATCCGCCACACCAGCATCCGCGCCGCCCTGTCCACCGTCCCGCTCGTCGTCGGTGTCCTCGCCACCACCGTCACCCCCGCCGGTGCCACCGCCCCCCGTCCCGACACGTCGCCGCTGACATGCCGCGGGCAGGGTGTCGACCCCGACGCGCTCATTCGGCACCAGACCGAGACCGTCATCCACGCGCCGCTGCAAACCATTTGGAAACTGCATACCGACGTGGAGCGCTGGCCGTCCTGGCAAGCCCCCGTCACGACCGCGGAACGCCTCGACCACGGCCCCCTCCGCAGGGGTTCGGTCTTCCGGTGGACGACCCCGGCGCCCCCAACCCCCACCACTCCCGCCACCACCCTGGAAATCACCTCGACCGTCGAGCAGCTCAAGCACCACTCCTGCATCCGCTGGACCGGCCCTGCGGTCGGTGACGGACTGCGTATCGACAACGGCGTTCACGTATGGAACTTCACCAAGGTCAAAGGCGGCGTCCGGGTGAGCACCGAGGAGACCCACACCGGCGAGCAGGTCGAATCGGACGTTCCCACCGCGACCAGGATCCTCCGCGAGGGCCTCGAACAGTGGCTGCGCGACCTGAAGACCACCGCCGAAGCGCACGCCCACCACCAGCAGCACTGATCCACCCGGAGCCACCGCTCTCACGTCCCGCCCCGGTCACCCACCAGGACGTCCACACTCCCTGGCGGGTGACCGGTTTTCGCGGCCATGCCACCCCACCTTTCAGGCCAGAGGATCAGAGGGCCAGAGCGACGGGCCAGAGCGGCGGATGGGATGTCCGGAAAGAGGAGCGGCGCGCCGGAGTCGGCGGTGCGAGGGTGTCCTGATGTACCCCGGTGCGGGCTTGCCCGGGGACCCTTCACTCGGGGGGGGGACCATGAGTGCTCATGAACGCGTGAGCCCTGGAAGCGCGCTGGTCTCGGCACTGGCGGCGGTCTTGGTGGCGGTCGTGGTGGCGGTCGGTGCCGCGCCCGTCGCGGCAGCCCCGGCGGGCATGGCCGGTCCGCGGTCCGGCGACAGGCCGCCACGTGTCGAGCGGATCAGCGTCACCGAGGAGGGCGCTCAGGGAGACGGCATCTCCTACGCCCCATCCCTCAGCGCCGATGGTGGCATCGCCGCGTTCTCCTCCCAGGCCACCAACTTCCCTCCGGGCGGCGTGCAATACCAACCCCACGTCTTCTTGAAGTACCTGCGCACCGGTTCCCTGACCCGGGTCGACGCACAGGACGCCGGCGCGCCCGCGAAGGCCTGGACGGACGAGCCCGCGCTGAGCGCCGACGGCCGCCACCTGGCCTTCGCCTCCATCTCCCGCTACGACGACGGACGGCCCGGCCCGCCGGGTGAGGTCGCCGACGTGTACGTACGGGACGTGCGCACCGGCCGCACCGTCAAGGCGAACGTCGGCCTGGACGAGGGCTACGGCATCGTCTCCCGGTCCCCCTCCCTCAGCGCCGACGGCCGTTACGTCGCCTTCGTGGCGGACGACGCGCCGTGGTACCCGCTCGGCGTGCGGGGCGAGGTGCGCATCTACGTCAGGGACCTGGTCAAAGGCGTCACACAGCGGGTGAGCGCCCCGCCCGCCGACTGGGCCCGTGCCGCCGCCGGCCCGAGAATCAGCGCGGACGGCCGCTTCGTCGCGTACGGGATGTACGTGTCGAAGGTGTCCGGGCCGCCGGTGCAGGACGTGTACGTCACCGACCGGGCGACCGGGCGGACGCAGCAGGTCGACGTGCCGTACGACGGAGCGGGGCCCTCGGACCGGATGTCCTCGCCGGCCGGCATCAGCCCCGACGGCCGCTACGTCCTCTTCGAGACCGCGTCCGACAAGATCACCCCCGGTGACACCAACCGGGAGCGCAACGTCTTCGTCCGCGATCTGCACGGCGCCACGACCTGGCGGCTGGACGCCACCGCCCCCGGGGAGAGCACCTCGGCGGGCACCATCAGCGCCGACGGCCGGCACCTCGTCTTCCACGACGGGACGGGGCTGAGCGTACAAAACCTCGAAACCGGGGACAGGCGACACGTGCTGGCCCCGGGGACAGGGCGGCACGGAACGGCCGCACCCGACGCGCACGCCCGGCGGATCGCCGTCTCCTCCTGGGCCCCTGACCTGGTGACCGGCGACACCAACAATGCCGAGGACGTGTTCCTGCTGCACCGGTAGCCCACACCACCTGCGCGTACGGACGGCCGCTGACGCAGAACCCGGGAGAGGAGCGGTTCATGATGGGGAGCAAGCAGCTCAAGGTGGGCTTGCGGGTCCGTGATCTCAGTGCGTCCGGCGACTTGTACCTGCGGCTGGGATTCCGGGAGTTGCCGAACCAGGAGCAGCCACATTTGCGGTATCTGACGTACGGGCACACGTGGTTGATCCTGTCGGACCTCGATGCGCACGGGTATCCCGACGCGGAACGGGAGCAGGCGGTCAAGGCCGGTCCGCTGGGTCTCGGCTTCGTACTGGCCATACCGACGCGCGACCTGGACGCCGTGTACGCCTTGTGGCGACAGGAGGGGCTGCCCGTGACGTTCGAGCCGGCAGAGGCCGGGTGGGCGCGGGTGTTCATGGGCCTGGACCCGGACGGCTACGAGGTGCTGTTCGAGCAGTTCGAGGAGCCGGAAACCCGATAAGGCGGCCCACCGGAAAACTCCCCCAGGGGCGGCGACCCGTCTGCCGGCAGGCAGGGGGCAGAGCGTCCACGAGGTGCTCGGGGACGACATTGAGCGCTTCTGCGCGGCACTGGCCGGTGAAGAAGGGGCCCGGAACCACCGCGACCGGTGGCGCGAGCACTTGAACAGGAACGTCGCCAAGAACCTGGCCGACGGGAGCGACCCAACCCCCGGCAAACCCGTGCACTCGGGAAGGTGACTTCGGTACGTAACTCCGCGCGGCCTCCCGGGCTGCGGCTATCAAGGCAGCGACGGCACACGGTGACGTACCGCCGACGCGGCGCGCGGCCGGGACGCTGAGGTGCCACAAGCCGCGGACCCGCGCCCGGGAGGACGTACGCATGGAGACCACGCTGATCGGGCGGGAGCACAGCGCAGGGGTGTTGCGGTCCCGCCTGGAGCGGGCGCGCGCCAGTCACGGCGGGCTGGTGATGGTCACGGGCGAGGCCGGCATCGGCAAGACGTCCTTGGTACGCGGCGCGGTGGACGAGGCGCGGGAGCGCGGCGGCATGCTGGTGGTGCACGGCGCCTGCTGGGACGCCGACGGCACCCCCGGCTTCTGGCCGTGGACGCAGGCCGTGCGGAGCCTGCGGCGCGGTGCGACCGCCGGGGAGTGGGAGGGGGCGGCGACGGCCGCCGGTGGAGCGCTTTCCGTCCTGCTGGGCGAGGGCGCGGGCACCGGGGACGCGGTGCGCTTCGAGCTGTTCGACGCGGTGACCACCCTGCTGTCCGTCATGTCGCAGAGCCGCCCCGTGGCCGTGGTGCTGGAGGACCTGCACTGGGCGGACGCCGCGTCGCTGAGCCTGCTGGAGTTCACGGCACAGCACGCCTGGTTCGAGCGGCTGCTCGTGATCGGCACGTACCGGGACGTCGAGGTGCAGCGGCCCGACCACCCCCTGCGGCCGTTGCTGCCGCGGCTCGCGGCCAAAGCCACCACGATCACGTTGACGGGCCTGACCCCGCCGCAGGTCGAGGAACTGGTCACGCGCACGGTCGGCACCCGGCCCGACGCCGCCACGACCGCCGAGGTGTGCGAACGCACCGGCGGCAACCCGTACTTCGTGGAGGAGACGGCCCGCCTGTGGTCCACGGGCCAGCCCGTCGCCGCCGTCGCGCCCGGGGTGCGCGCCGTGGTGCACCGGCGGCTGTCGCTGCTCGGCGAGCCCGCCGTGCGGCTGCTCGGCGCCGCCGCCGTGCTGGGCCGCCGGTTCGAGCGGGGCACACTGGCCCGCACTGCCGGGTCGCCTGAGCCGCTCGCCACCAGTCTGCTCGGGGAGGCGGCCGCAGCCGGGCTGCTGGAACCCTCGGCGGCCGACGCGTACGTCTTCACCCACGACCTGGTACGGGAGACTCTGTACGACGGGCTGACGGCGGACCGGCGCCGCCATCTGCACGCCGCGGCCGTACGCGCCCTGCGGGACACGGCCGGCGCCGGGGACCGGGCGCGGCCCACCGACCTCGCCCGGCACGCCTACTTCGCCGGCCCGGACCTCGACGCGGGCGAGGCGGTGGACATCCTGGTGGCGGCGGCCCGGCACGCCGTGAGCAGGCTGGCGAGCGAGGAGGCCGTGGTGCACTACCGGCATGCGCTGGAACGGCTCGGCACCGGTGACCCGCGCCGCCACGTCCTGCTCGCCCTCGACCTCGGCGCCGAACTCCAGCTCCTCGGCGAGCACGAACGCTCCTGGCTGGTGTACGAGGACGCCGCCACGCTGGCGTCCGGCACGGGCGACGCCGAACTCGTGGGCCGGGTGGCCCTCACACTGCACAGCGCGGACGGCCGGGGCGACCGGACGGGGCTCAAGACCCGGGCGATGCGTGAAGCACACCGCGTACTGGTGCCCGGCCCCCGCGCCACGGACGACGAGCCCGGTGCCCCCGAAATGGGCCCGGCGGAGGGGGTGGCCCGCCGCGTCGTGGCGGCCGCCCGCGCCGCCGCCGACGACGACGCGCTGCACCTGGGGCTGTGGGCGCGCCTGCACGCCGTATGGGAACCGGGCACGGCCGCACAGCGGGTCCGAGTGGCCGGGGAGCTGATGGAGGTGTCCCGCCGCCGGGCCGATGTGTGGATGGAACACCTGGCGGCGTCGATGCGCTGGGTCGCCCTGCTCGAACAGGACGACCCCGGCTTCCTGCGGCAGTTCTACGCCATGGTCGCCGGCGCCGACGCCTGCGGACTGCCTCGGACCAGCATGATCTCGGTCATCGACCGCAGCGTCGTGTACGCGTTCATGGGCCGGTTCCCCGAGGCCGGCGACCTGCTCGCACAGACACTGGCCCTCAGCGGCACCCACGCCAACTACTACCAGTACTTCATCGGCCACCACCGCTGGGCACTGTCCCTCCTCCAAGGCAGCTTCCCCGAGGCGGAGCAGGCCCACCGGACGATGTCCGGGCGGGACCACCTGTACGCCCAAGTCCTCGCGGGCATCACCGCATTGGAGCAGGATGGCTCCTGGTGCGGTCCGGTGCCGTGGCCCGGAGACGGCCCGCCCGGGGACAGCGTGCTGGAACGCGGCATCGCTCCACTGCGGATCCGACTACAGGCGCAGAGCGCGGCGGCGTCCCGTGACCCGGCACGCTGCGAACAGGCACACGCCGCCTTGGCGCCGTACCGAGGGCAGTGGCTGGTCTCCCTGTTCGGCTGGGACATCAGCGGACCGGCAGCCCTGTGGACGGGCATGCTGCACGCTGCCGAGGAGCGATGGGCGGCAGCGGTACGCGACCTCACCTCCGCCCGGCAGTCGGCCGACCGGCTCCTCGGCCGCCCCTGGTCGGTTCGCGCCCGTACGGAACTGGCCTGCGCCCTGCTCGCCCGCGCGGACCACGGCGACAAGGAACGGGCCACCGCCCTGTTGCGTGACGCCGAGGCCGAAGCCCGCGAGCTGGGCATGCCCCACATCGTCAACCGGACCCGCGCCCTCCTCCCCGCACCCGCCCCGCCCATCACCCCCCATACCCACCAACCGGAGCGGGAGTTCGTACGCAACGGCGCCGTGTGGCGCCTTCGCTACGCGGGCCGCACCGTCCACGTCCCCGACGCCAAAGGACTGGCTGACCTGCACACGCTGCTCAGCTGCCCCGGCCAGAACGTCCCGGCCGTTCGCCTGCTGTACCCGGACAGCGCGCCCATGGCAGCGGCGGCGGGCACCCTAGGAAGCGACGCGGTCCTGGACGACGAAGCGAAGGCCCGCTACCGGCGGCGCCTGGACCAGTTGGACGAGGAGATCGACAGCGCAGCCGCCCGCGGCGACGACCGCGTGGCCGCAGCGTACGACCACGAGCGCGAGGCTCTGCTCGCCGAACTCCGCAAGGCCGCGGGCCTGGCCGGCCGCTCCCGCCGCCTGGGCGACGAGACCGACCGCGCCCGTAAGAACGTCACCGCCCGCATCCGGGACACCCTGCGCCGCCTGGGAGAACACCACCCCGAACTCGCGGCCCACCTCCGAGCGGCCGTGTCGACCGGCGGGATGTGCCGTTATGCGCCGGACCACGAGGTGCGGTGGCGCCTGTGAACACGTGGGAAAAGACCGCAGGACGGCCGCCCCGCACCCCCGTGCGCGCGGGGCGGCCGTCCAGCGGCGCCGTCGGCGTCTAAGCCAACGTCGGGGCAGAGGCCGGGGCGGCAGCGGCCTCGGGTGGGTCGTTGGCCAGGTCGCCTTCCATATCGACCCAGGTGTCGTTCCAGGCGTGGCCCTGCTCGGGCCCTCGCTGCCAGGTATGAGTGACGTGCCCGTTGGACTCCCGCCCGAAAGCGGACAGGGAACCATGCGGGTTCAGCACCACCGCCGGATCACTGGTGAGACGACCACCCAACGGCGTCCAAGCCGACCACGGCCCACCCGTCCCGGACTGCCAACGATGATGCAAACCCTCATCGGCACCACGCGCGAACAACACCATCCCGCCATCACGCCCGACAAGAACAGTGGGCCGCCCCTGCACGGAACCCTCCATATCCGCCCACGAGTCATTCCAGGCGAAACCCTGCTCCGGCCCCCGCTGCCACGTATGCGTCACCCGCCCCGCCGGGTCCCGGGCGAAGACCGACAACGCACCATTCGGACTCAGCACCACCGCCGGATCACTGGCCACACGCCCACCCAACGGCGTCCAAGCCGACCACGGCCCACCCGTCCCAGACTGCCAGCGGTGATGCAAACCCTCATCGGCACCACGCGCGAACAACACCATCCCGCCATCACGCCCGACAAGAACAGTGGGCCGCCCCTGCACGGAACCCTCCATATCCGCCCAAGTCTCGTTCCAGGCGAAACCCTGCTCGGGTCCACGCTGCCAGGTATGCGTCACCCGCCCACCCGGATCCCGCGCAAAGACCGACAACGCACCATTCGGACTCAGCACCACCGCCGGATCACTCGCCACACGACCACCCAACGACACCCAATTCGGCGCCCACTCACCAGCCTCCGACTGCCACGTATGCCACAACGCCCCATCACCACCACGCACAAACACCACCAACTTCCCGTACCGCCCCACCAAAGCCCACGGCCGCCCCACCACACCCCCCACAGGCCGCCCCAACGACGCCCACCCCGACCACGCACCACCAGCCACACCCTGCCAACGATGCACCACCTCACCCGACCCACCAACACCAAAAACGACCATCCCCGAACCGGAATCCACCACCGACGGCACCCCCACACTCACCCGGGCCGTTGTCTGCGGAGCGCCCACCGCGTTCCGCGCCTCTTCGAGGAGCGCCCGCGCCTTGGCCTCGGCCTCGTCGTAGCGGTCGGGAAACGCGGAGCGCTGTACTCGCTGTGCCGTCTGGCCTGGGGTCAGTTGGGGGTTCTGCTGCTCGACGCGGACGGCCCGGGTGAAGAACTGGGTGGCCGCGTAAGGCACCTGCATGATCTCTTGCGGTGTGCCCCACCCCTGGCTAGGGCGTTGCTGGAAGACCCCGAGCGAGTCGCGGTCGCCGCACTGGAGGTTGTTCATGTGTGACTCGACCCAGCCGGCCTCGAAGCCGGCGAGCATCACCTTGTCGGAGACACCGAGGCCGCGTCCGACGATGTAGACGGCCTTGGTGACTTCCAGGTCACGGTTGGGTGGAACGGGGCAGGGTGCCATGACGATTCTCCTGTCTACGCGGGTGTCGCGGCGGGGGTCTGGGCGGGGGGCGTGTCGTTGGCAGCGGCCTCGGGTGGGTCGTTGATCAGGTCGCCTTCCATATCGACCCAGGTGTCGTTCCAGGCGTGGCCGTGCTCGGGCCCGTGCTGCCAGGTATGAGTGACGTGCCCGTTGGGCTGCCGCCCGAAAGCGGACAGGGAACCATGCGGGTTCAGCACCACCGCCGGATCGCTGGTGAGACGACCATGCAACGGCGTCCAAGCCGACCACGGTCCGCCCGTCCCGGTCTGCCAGCGGTGATGCAGACCCTCATCGGTGCCACGCGCGAACAGCACCATCCCGCCATCACGCCCGACGAGAACGGTGGGCCGACCCTGTACGGAACCCTCCATGTCCGCCCACGTGTCATTCCAGGCGTAACCCTGCTCGGGTCCCCGCTGCCACGTATGCGTCACCCGCCCCGCCGGATCCCGCGCAAAGACCGACAACGCACCATTCGGACTCAGCACCACCGCCGGATCACTGGCCACACGCCCACCCAACGGCGTCCAAGCCGACCACGGCCCACCCGTCCCGGACTGCCAGCGGTGATGCAGACCCTCATCGGTGCCACGCGCGAACAACACCATCCCGCCATCACGCCCGACAAGAACAGTGGGCCGCCCCTGCACGGAACCCTCCATATCCGCCCACGAGTCATTCCACGCATAACCCTGCTCCGGCCCCCGCTGCCACGTATGCGTCACCCGCCCACCCGGATCCCGCGCGAACACCGACAACGCACCATTCGGACTCAGCACCACCGCCGGATCACTCGCCACACGACCACCCAACGACACCCAATTCGGCGCCCACTCACCAGCCTCCGACTGCCACGTATGCCACAACACCCCATCACCACCACGCACAAACACCACCAACTTCCCGTACCGCCCCACCAAAGCCCACGGCCGCCCCACCACACCCCCCACAGGCCGCCCCAACGACGTCCACCCCGACCAAGCACCACCAGCCACACCCTGCCAACGATGCACCACCTCACCCGACCCACCAACACCAAAAACGACCATCCCCGAACCGGAATCCACCACCGACGGCACCCCCACACTCACCCGGGAGCTTGTCCGGGGAGCCGCGTCCGTCCACCAGGTGGTTTCCTTGCGGGCGCCGGGCCAGGAGAAGCTGAAGTGGATGTGGTTGGTGTGCGGGTTGCTGCCCCGGTACGGCTGCCAGCCTGCGTCGGGGCGGTTCGCCATCCAGATGCGCCGGTTCCAGATCATGTACATCACGCCGAAGCGGCGGGCCAGTGCGTGGTGGTTGCCGTGCCGGTCGGTGGCGTGCAACCAGTTGATCAAGTCGTCCGCCAGGTGGGCCTGGCCGTTGACCTCGACGCCCCAGTCCCAGGCCCGGCCTTCCTTGTGTTCGCTCTGGCCGCCGCTGCCGCAGGACCGGCTGATGCCCAGGTCCCGGGTGCCCGCGTAGGCGGCGAGGACGAGGTCGCGGAAGCCGGCGACGCCGGGCTTGGCGGCGGGGTCGCAGTCGCGCTGCGGGTCGTACGGCGCGTACGGGTCGATGCGTGGTCCGAAGTCGGGTGCGGTCGGCGCCATGGGGACTCCCGAAGGTCGGCCGCCTCCCTGTGAGGCGGCTCTGCCCTTGAGGCGCGTGATCGCTCGTGGCAGTTGCCAGATGCGATCGCGCGCCTTCAGGGAAAACGGCGTTTTCGCCGGACGCATGTGCGACCTGGCCCCTGAAGGGGTGACTGCGTGGCGTGTGTCCAGGGGCTTACGTGTCCGGGCGGTCGTCGCCGGCGTTGCCGTGTCGTTCGGACGGTTGGCCGGTCGATCGGTGGGTGAGAGGGGAGCGTGCCATGAGGGTTCGGAGCGGGCCGAGGAGACTGGCCGGAGCCGCGGTGGCGGCGGTTTTCCTGAGTGCGGGAGCCGTCGCGTCGGCGGTGCCCTGCGGGGTACGGCCGGGAGGCGGGGCGGTGGAGGAGCGGGTGACCGTACGGACCGATGCCGGTCTGGTACGGGGCGTGCGATCCGCGCGGCACCGGCTCTTCCAGGGCATCCCGTATGCCGGAGCGCCCAAGGGTGCGTACCGGTGGGCGGCGCCCCGGCCGGTGCGGCCGTGGCAGGGGGTCAGGGACGCGGCCAAGCCGGGACCGCTGTGTCCGCAGGTGCCGTCCCAGTACGCGCAGGTGTCCAGCGAGGAGGAGGACTGCCTGGTCCTGAACGTCACCGCGCCCGCCGCCGTACGGCACCGCCCCGCCCCCGTACTGGTGTGGATCCACGGTGACGGAACGGTCGGCGCGGGCAGCTTCTTCGACGCGCGCCGACTGGCCGGCCGCGGCGTCGTGGTCGTCACCGTCAACTACCGGCTGGGGGTCTTCGGCGGCTTCGCGCACCCGGGGCTGCGGGGCTCGGGGACCTTCGGGCTCCAGGACCAGCAGGCCGCGTTGCGCTGGGTGCGGCGCAACGCGGCGGCCTTCGGGGGCGACGCCACGCGCGTGACCGTGGCGGGCTCCTCGTTCGGCGCCTCGGCCATCGCGGGGCACCTCACCTCCCCCGGGGCGCGCGGGCTCTTCCATCGGGCCGTGCTGGCGAGTGGCGAGGGCATGATGGACATGCCGGCCGGGGCGATGGGCCCGGACGTGCCCGGCTACCCGTGGTTCGTCTGGCGCACGGCCCGGGAGGCGGCGGAGATCAGCGCGGAGATGACCTCGTCGCTCGGGTGCGCGGCGCCCGACCCCGCACGCACGCTGCGGTGTCTGCGAGCCCTGCCGGTCAAGAAGATCCTCCGGGTGCCGTACATCATGAACGCCTTCCAGATCTTCGCCTACGGCAACGAGACGCTGCCTCGGCTGCCGGCCCGGTCCCTGCGCGAGGGGCGCTTCCACCGGGTGCCGGTGCTGTCGGGCGCGACCCGCGACGAACACCGCACGTTCGTGGGGCTGTTGTACGACGCCGTCGGCAAGCGGTTCACCGAGGAGGACTACCAACGGGCGCTCACGAAGGCGTTCGGCAGCCGCGCGGGCGCGGTGCGCGCGCAGTACCCGTTGACGCAGTTCCCGTCACCGGCCATCGCCTGGTCGGCCGTCGTCACCGACCGGATGTGGGCCCGGGGCATCCACGCGCAGCACGCGGCACTCTCGCGGCGCGTTCCGACGTACGCCTACGAGTTCGCCGACCGCAACGCTCCCCTGTACCTCCCGCTGCCGGGCCGCTTCGACTTCGGCGCCTATCACGCGGGCGACACGCCGTACCTGTTCGAGGAGCCCGAGGCCGGCAAGCGCTTCACGGCGGCGCAGCGGTGGCTGTCGGACACCATGACGGACCAGTGGGCCGCCTTCGCCCGCACCGGCACGCCCAATGGGCCCCGCCTTCCGGTCTGGCGTCCGTACCGGGGCGCGGGCGCGCGACCGTACACCCAGTCGCTGGCACCGGACCGGATCGGCCCCGTCGACTACGCCCGTGAGCATGCCCTCGGCTTCTGGCGCCGGTTCCCGTAGGGCGGGCGGAGCCGCCGGGTGGGCGGGCGCCCCGTCATCCCAGGCGGGCCGCTCGGGAGCGCAGGTAGCGCTTTTCGGGGAGGCTGAGAGTTCGGTCGGCCGCCAACTCGTAGGCTCTGCGCGCTGCTTCGTGCCGTCCGGCCACCTCCAGCAGGTGGCCGCGCACTGCTTCCAGCCGGTGGTGGCCGTGCAGCCGGTCGTCCTCCTCCAGGGTGCGCAGCATGTCCAGGCCGGCCTGCGGGCCGTGTGCCATCGCGGTCGCGACGGCGTGGTTGAGGGTGACCACGGGGCTCGGTGCGAGGCGTTGCAGGACGCTGTAGAGGGCGCAGATCTGCGGCCAGTCGGTTTCCCCGGTGCTGGGGGCCTCGTCGTGTACGGCCGCGATGGCGGCCTGGATCTGGTACGGGCCGACGGGGGCCGGGGACCGCAGCGCGCCGGTGATCAGGGCCACGCCCTCGTCGATGGCCGCCTTGTCCCAGCGCCCGCGGTCCTGCTCGGCCAGCGGAACCAGTGAGCCGTCGGCACCGGTGCGGGCGGCGCGGCGCGCGTCGGTCAGCAGCATCAGGGCCAGCAGCCCGGTCGTCTCGCCGTCGTCGGGCAGCAGCCGCACGGCCGCGCGGGTCAGGCGGATGGCCTCGGCGGCCAGGTCGGCGCGCTGGAGACTGGGGCCGGAGGTCGCCGTGTACCCCTCGTTGAAGATCAGGTACAGGATCTTGAGGACGGCGGTCAGCCGGGTCGCGCGTTCCTGTCCTGCGGGCTGCTCGAAGCGGAAGTGGCCGCCGGCCGTCCTGATGCGCTGCTTGGCCCGGCTGATCCGCTGAGCCATCGTCGCCTCCGGGACCAGGTGGGCGCGGGCGATCTCGGCGGTGGTCAGCCCGCCGACGGCGCGCAGGGTGAGCGCGGTCTGCAAGGTTTCGCTCAGCGCCGGGTGGCAGCACAGGAACAGCAGGGTCAGCGTGTCGTCCTCGGTGGGGAGGCGGCTTTCGCCGGGTGGCGGCGCGTGCCAGGCGTCGCGCGGGGTGAGCCGGGCGGCGTTCTCCTCGCGGCGGCGCCGGGCCTCCTCGCTGCGCAGCAGGTCGGTCAGGCGGCGGGCCGCGACCTTGATCAGCCAGCCGCGCGGGTTGGCGGGGCGGCCCTCGCGCGGCCACTGCTCGGACGCCGCCAGCAGGGCTTCCTGTACGGCGTCCTCGGCGGTGTCGAAGTGTCCGTAGCGCCGTACGAGCGCGCCGAGGACCTGCGGCGCCAGGCGGCGCAGGTCCTCGGAGTCGTCCCGGCGGGGGTGTCCCACCGTCTCTCCCGTCCGGTCCCGGCCCGTTCAGCTCTCGACCGTGTCCGGCACCTCGCCGATGGGGCGCACGACGATCGGGTAGTCGGGGGAGTTCGCGGGGGTCGGGCATTCCAGGACACGGGCGGCGATCTCGGTGACCCGCTCGAAGCTGGCACAGTCCAGGAGCCAGTAACCGGCCAGCATCTCCTTGGTCTCGCCGTACGGCCCGTCGGTGATCTCGACACCGTTCTTGCCGCGGGAGATCAGCCGGGTCTGCGCGGGCTCGGCCAGGCCCTGGGCGTCGATCAGTTCACCGGACTCGGCGAGGTCGTTGTTGATGGCGCCCATGTGGTCGAACATCGCCTGGAGATCCTTCTGGGACCATTCGGGGATGCCCTCGGCCCCCTTGCCGCTCTGTGCGTCGTAGTCGGCCTGGCTGGCGAGGACCATCATCATGTACTTCATTGCGCTACCTCTCCTTCGGGGTGGGCGCCCGCGTCGGCGCCTCTCGGACGAGACGTCGGAGCGCATGGGGAGTTCTCGACACGACCGGCGAAAGATTCTTGTACTCCGTTTCCGTCTCTTAGAGAAGTGCTCGCGCACCCGGCCCGCAACCCGCGGTGCGACGCGCTCGGGAGCCGGGTCCGCGGGCCGTACGCCGCACCGTTTCGGACCGGGAAAATATTCCGCACGGCGATCACGTGTTGCTGTTAGCCTGGCGAGGACGTGATCTCGGATCGAGGAGATGCAGCTGTGGCGGGTGACGACGACATCTCCGGGTGATACCCGGACCTGACGGCCGCCGGCCGGTGCGTGGAAGCACCGCCGTGGTGGCCGCCTCGTCGTGCCCTCCAGCCCGCCCTCCCGGGAACCGGTGTCCGCCGGGCCCGTGGTGTTTCTCCGAGGTACCCCATGTCCGACGCTTCCGTCGTCTGCTCGAACCTGTCCTTCTCCTGGCCCGACGACACCCCCGTCTTCCAGGACCTGTCCTTCACCGTGGGTCCCGGCCGTACGGGCCTGGTCGCGCCCAACGGGTCCGGCAAGAGCACCCTGCTCAAGCTCGTCGCCGGCGAGCTGCGGCCCGCCGGCGGGTCCGTGTCCGTCTCCGGCGTCCTCGGCTACCTCCCCCAGAGCCTCCCCCTCGCCGCCGGCCTCACCGTCGCCGAGGTACTGGGCGTCGCCGAGGTGATCCGGGCCCTGGACGCCGTGGAGTCCGGCGACGTGAGCGAGGAGCACTTCGCGACCATCGGCGACGACTGGGACATCGAGGAACGCACGCGGGCCCAGCTCGACCGGCTCGGTCTCACGGAGCTGTCCCTCGATCGCGGCCTGAGCACGCTCAGCGGCGGCCAGGTCGTCTCGCTCGGCCTGGCGGCGCAGCTGCTCAAGCGGCCCGACGTCCTGCTGCTCGACGAGCCGACGAACAACCTCGACCTCGACGCGCGCCACAAGCTCTACGGCGTACTGGAGGACTGGCACGGCTGTCTGCTCCTCGTCAGCCACGACCGCGCGCTGCTCGACCGGATGGACCGCATCGCCGAACTCGACCGCGGCGCGCTGCGTCTGTACGGCGGCAACTTCACCGCGTACGAGGAAGCCGTACAGGCCGAGCAGGAGGCCGCCGAGAAGAACGTGCGCAACGCCGAGCAGGAACTCAAGCGCGAGAAACGCGAGTTGCAGCAGGCCCGCGAGCGCGCCGACCGCCGGGCGAGCAACGCCTCCCGCAACCTGAAGAACGCGGGCCTGCCCCGCATCTTCGCCGGGAACATGAAGCGCGGGGCCCAGGAGTCGGCCGGCCGGGCGGGCCAGATGCACGCCTCCCGGGTCAGCGAGGCCAAGGCCCGCCTGGACGAGGCGGGGCGTGCCGTGCGCGACGAGCAGCGCATCACGCTGGACCTGCCCGACACCAATGTGCCGGCGGGCCGCAACCTGTTCCTCGGCGAGGGCCTCCGCGTCAGCCACGGCGAGCGGCCCCTGTTCGCGGCCGACGGAGTCGACCTGACGATCCGGGGCCCCGAACGCATCGCGCTGACCGGCCCCAACGGCGCCGGAAAGACCACGCTGCTGCGCCTGCTGTACGGCGACCTCGAACCCGACGCGGGGCAGATCAAGCGGGCCGGCAGCCGGATCGCCTACCTCTCGCAGCGCCTTGACGTACTCGACCTCGACCGGACCGTGGCCGAGAACTTCGCCGTGTCCGCCCCGCACCGTACGGAGGCGGAGCGGATGAACCTGCTCGCCCGCTTCCTCTTCCGGGGACCTCGGGCCCACCTGCCGGTGCGTGTGCTGTCCGGTGGCGAGCGGCTGCGCGCCACTCTCGCCTGCGTGCTGTGCGCCGAACCGGCCCCGCAGCTCTTGCTCCTGGACGAGCCGACGAACAACCTCGACCTGGTCAGCGCCGGGCAGTTGGAGAGCGCGCTGGCCTCCTATCAGGGGGCGTTCGTCGTCGTCAGCCATGACGAACACTTCCTCGCCCGCGTCGGCATCGGCCGCTGGCTTCGGCTGGCCGACGGCACACTGCGGGAGACGGCGGCCCCCGAGGGGTGACGCGCCGGAAATGGGCTACGGCCACCGGGCCGGCCGGGTGCAGCAGGTCTGCCGGCGGGTACGCAACGCCACCCGCCGGCTCGGCGAACTGGAGCGGACCCAGGTCGGCGAACCGCCCCGGCCCTTGCGTCTGCACGCCACCGCGCCGGCCGTCGAGCCGGCGCAGGAACCCACGGAAGGGCCGGCCTGTGCCCTCGTGGACAGCAGTCTCGTCGCGCTGCGCGACGCACGTACACCCGGTCGGCTGAGCATCGCGCACCTGGACACCCCGCCGGGGGACCGCCTCCTGGACACGGGAGACAACGGCTCCGGAAAGTCGACGCTGCTGTCCCTGCTGGCCGGGCTGCTCCGCGCCGAGGGCGAGATACGCAGGCGGCCGGGCCTTTCCGTGGGGCTGCTGACGCAGGACACAGTGTTCGAGCACCCGGACCGCACGGTGCGCGACGCCTACACGCACGCACTGGCCCTCCTGATGGCGCGCCCGCCGCAGCTTCTGCTGCTCGACGAGCCCACGAACCACCTGTCCCCGCGCCCGTGCGACGAGCTGGAAGACGCCCTCGGTGCCGGTCCTGGCGCGATCGTCCTGGCCAGCCACGACCGGTGGCTGTGCGCATGCTGGCAGGGCCGCCGACTGCGGCTGCACGCCCCGGGCAGCCCCGCCGGCGCGGGAGTGGAGGGGATCACCTACACCCTCCTCAACCCCAACCCCGTCGGCCGGCTCGAAATGATGATCCTTGAGGTGACTCCGGGCGCGTCGTCCGGAGACCAGCCGCACACCCACTCGGGCGAAGAGGTGGAGCTCCTCCTCAGCGGCGAGCTCGACTACTGGGTCGACGGAGTCCACTACCACCTGCGCCCCGGCGACAGCGTCAGCTTCGAGTCCTCCACTCCGCACCGCTACCGCAACCCGGGCACGGTCCCAGCGGTCTGTGCCTGGTCGGAAACCCCGCCGGGCTTCTGATCCCTGGTGCCTGGCAAGGCGGCGTCGGCCGCGAGGCGCCGCGGTAACGGCACCGTTCGAACCCTTATGGGTAGGCGTTACACAGCTGCCGGATTGCCGCAACAGAGGACAGCCAGCATCGTGACGACGTGGGTCCTCCGGCCCGCGCCTGCGCACCACCGACGGGAAACGATGTGCTCCTCCCCCACCTCCGGCCACCCACCGGCCACGCACGGACCGGGCCGACGCTCCTTGCCGCGGGGACGGCTGCCGCGCTGCTGAGCGGCTGTACGCAGACCGAGGCGCCCAAGAGCGCCAGGCAGACGCAGGCCGCCTCCGCGCCGGCGCGGCTGTGGCAGGAGCCCACGCAGGCGCCCTCCCCCAGTCAGAAGGGGTCCGACGCCCGGCCCACTCCGCTGCGCGGGGTGCCGAAGGTGCCGTCCGGCGACATTCACCAGGCATCGTGGCTCGGCATCGTCCAAGCACAGGCCACCGTCGGCGTCACGATGAACAACGCACTGCCGTTCGACGAGGAGACCACGCAGAAGATCAAGCGGTGTACGGCGGAGCCGCGGCACGACAACGAGTGTCCGGTACGGGCTCCCCGTTACCGGGACCTCAACGGTGACGGGAAGGACGAGCTGATCGTCGGCGTCAAGGGGCAGGGCGAGCTGACCGTCTGGGCCTTCATGGTCAAGGACGGGCAGGTGGTACGGATCCTGGACACCTTCGCCCGGCCACTGTCGGTGGAGGTGACGGGCCGGGACGTGATCCTGCGCGAGCCCAGCGGATCGGCCGGCTACGAGCAGCGTACGGTCTACTCCTGGAACGAACGGGAGCAGTCCATGGCACTGCGGATCACGGAGTACGACGCGCTCCGCCCGACCTCTTCCGGTTCCTCCTCCCCGGAGGCCGCGCGATGAGCGCCCGCACCCCACGAACCGGCACCCGCCGACGGCTGCGCCTGCCCTCCTTCACCGCGACGCTGCGCTGGAAAGCCGCCCTGTTCATCACCGTGATGTGCTGCCTGCTGGCCACCGTCCTCGGCGTACTCGTCCACGTCCTGGTCAGCCGCCAAAGCGAGAACCAGGCCCGCAACGCCGCCCTCACCCAACTCGACACCACTGTCAAGGCCTACACCACCGGCGAACCCCTCGGCCCCAACGCCCGCCTCGACCCACCCGATCTCCCGCCCGCGCTACGCACCCTGACCCAACACGGCCAACGCGCCACGCAGCTCGCCGACCACGACGGGACCCCCGTCATGTGGGCCGCCACCCCCGCCGACGGCAAGGCCCTCGCCGTCCACGAGGACTACACCCCTCGCGCCGCCGTCATCCGCGGCCTCGACCAGGCCATCATCGGCTCTGCCGCCGTCGCCATCACCCTCACTCTCCTCATCGGCCTCTACGCCACCCAAAACGTCACCCGGCGCCTCGACCGCACCGCCCACATCGCCCGCCGCATCAGCACCGGCGACCTCGACGCCCGCGTCGACGACCCCCGCGCCCACCACCCCGCCTACACCCGTGACGAGACCGCCGCCGTCGCCGCAGCCCTCGACGCCATGGCCGCCAGCCTCCAAAGCAAACTCCACAGCGAACAACGCTTCACCGCCGACGTCGCCCACGAACTCCGCACCCCCCTCACCGGCCTGCACACCGCCGCCGAACTCCTCCCGCCCGGACGCCCCACCGAAATGGTCCAAGAACGCGTCCACGCCATGCGCCGCCTGACCGAAGACCTCCTCGAAATCTCCCGCCTCGACGCCGAAGTCGAACACGCCGAGCTCGACACCCACCAACTGGGCCCCCTCGCCCACCGCACCGTCCACACCACCGCCCTGCCCACCACCATCCACATCCTCAACGACTGCCACATCGAAACCGACCAACGCCGGCTCCAACGGGTCCTCGCCAACCTCATCGCCAACGCCCACAAACACGGCCGCCCCCCGGTCACCCTCACCATCGACGGCCCTCGCATCACCATCCGCGACCACGGCGACGGCTACCCCGACGAACTCCTCACCGAAGGCCCCCAACGCTTCCGCACCCGCCCCCAGCGCAACAAGGCAACCGGCGGACACGGCCTCGGCCTCACCATCGCCCAAGGCCAGGCCCGCGTCCTCGGCGCCACTCTCCACTTCGCCAACGCCCCCGACGGCGGCGCCGTCGCCACACTCACCCTGCACCCACCGAACGCAGACCGCCCCTGAAACAGGGACCGGAAATGCGGAAAGCCCCGCACCATACGGTGCGGGGCTTCCCACTCACAATTTGTTCGGCGGCGTCCTACTCTCCCACAGGGTCCCCCCTGCA